>NZ_JBYCZP010000026.1:0-75657 GCF_057586295.1 Rhizobium sp. SRI_017
GCCGGCCTGGCCTCGTCGGCCGAGGTCGACGAGCGCTACGTCCAGAAGCAACTCGGCCATTCCAGCGCGGAAATGACCCGTCGCTATCAGCGCCGGCGCGATCGCTTCCGGGTCAATCTCACCAAAGCGTCGGGACTATGACGGCAGCCCCTCCCCTACCGTGACTCGCTCAGATCTTGGAACCGTGTCTGGAGCGCTCCGCGATGCTGGAAAGATCGACTTTCTTGCCAGCAACATCCGCGACAATTTTCAACGTGCCGCCGAGGGATTCAACATAGTCGCGAAGCGTCGACAGTTTCATGTCAGCGCGCTTTTCCAGTCTCGAGACGTTGGTCTGCTTGAAGCCGGTCCCGGCAGAAACATCTTCCTGCGTCCGTCCAGCGAGGGCCCGCAATTCACGCAGATTGCGCGCCGTGACTAGCTCGTCGGCCCGCTTCTCAACGGCGCGCTGTTCATCCTCAGGCAGCGTCTGTATCAGCTTATCGAGATCATCCATGTCTCTTCTCCAACTCGCTCAAATGCTCGTCGTACCGTTTGTCTGCCAGATCGATCAGCCGCCTGTAGAAGAGCTTCTGACTCACACCGCTCTTCGCACCACCACATAGAACCACAGCCTTTCGCTCCGGATCGAAGGCAAAGGCGAACCGCCAATGCACCTTCAACACCTTGACGCGCAGCTCTTTCATGTTCGCGTGTCTGGAGCCTTCGAGTGTGTCGACCTCTGGTCGTCCCAGTCGAAAGCCCTTCTCGCGAAGCACCACCAAATGCGCGAGCAATTCGACCCGAACATCGGCCGGAAGGTCTATGATCTCCCTCCTGAAGCGGTCATGAAACTCGACCGTCCATTGCGTCATTTCATATCCTGAATGATATAGATACTTTGGGATCTATAGCCTACATCTCATCTTGAGGCAATAGCCGTGGTTTCCTGCGGCGGCACCAGCAACTGACCAGACGTGGTGGTCACGGCGCGCGCCTAGCAGCGGTCTCGAGCCGGCGATGTCATCGGCGCACGGTTGCGACCTGGCTATCTGACCGTGGCGTGCCTTTGCAGGATGCCAAGCAGCAAGCGCTGCATAAGTCGATGTCGCAAGTATCCATAGTGATGGCTTTTGGCGCAAAAAATCCCAGGAATCGGGCAAGTTCACAGCCACGTTGCCGGACAAAACCGCCTTCCGGAGCCTTTCTTGCAGTTTCCCTCGCCATAAGACGTCGTGGTGGCGCCAGGCCACGCCCGGCAGTTCACGATGTGATCGTGCTCCGGGGGATGTGTTGAGACCTGTTGGAAAGCCGGCAGCCTGAACCGTCTGCTCTGAGTCACTTCGCTCTTGGACAGGATGGCGCGGTCGGTCAGTTCCCCAAGCCAGCAAGAAGACGGAAGACAATGAATCTCTCCCGGCACCCGTGAGACTACCACCCGCGGCTGATCACAGCCTCACACCCGATACGCAGCAATCGCCGGTGGCAGGACCCGGACGGCTCGACTTGAGCCAGCAGCGCGCCCCCGGCGCCTGAATGCCGGGCCGGACGAATGTGTAGGCCACGCACATGTTGTCGGCGGAACAGGCATCGCGGCACAGCGCGGCATTATCGGATGTTTTGCTCTTTATAGAGAGAATGGCCCAAATCCTCGACTAGAACAGCAAAAGTCACGCCGAGGAGAGCGCTGGGCCGCCTGATGTTTCCATGCCTCAGGCGTCGACCCGGAACAGCGATCTCCCCCTGCCCTCTCCCGGAGGCGGACACTAGCCTGCCCCCGCCATCTGGAACAGCTCGCCGATCGCGCCCGCACTTTCGTCGAGGTTTGCCAGTTCCAGCAATAGCCGCCCCGCCTACGCGTCCGACTGGAAGCATTTCGCTGCCAGGTGCCGGCGCCAGAACTCCGGATCCGCAGGTCGTCGCCCTTTGCATCAAGGCCGGTGCCTGCGGATCCGCCGAGCGCGGCATGAAGGCGAATTCCGTGTCGACGATTGAACCGCGTCTTTCTGCGATCGGTTGGAATTGTGCTCAGCGCGGCGCGCCCCTCGAACGACCCGCACGTAGGTGGGCTCTATGCAGTTCGGCTTGGCCTCTGGCCTAGATAGGAGCACACGTCCGATTTTCCTTCGGACGACCGCGGGTCGACAAAACTTGGCGTAAACGTCGCGACCCATAGCGGCGGCCAGGAGGCGGTAGGCAGCGCCGCCCATCTTTGGGCTGCGGAGAATGAAAGCGTTCGACAGATCTGCCATCTCTTCAACGGTCCGGAAGCCACGCGCTTCCAATTCGGCCAGTAGCGTTGGGGCGAATTTCAGCTCCGTTAGTCGCATGGTGGCTCCTCCCTTGAGTCCATTCATCAGTACGACCGAGGACCCTAAGAAGGTGATGCAGGTGAATCTTGAATGATTTGATCGTAAGGGGGTCGACCAAGAGGCCTCGCCGACTTTCGATTTCGAGAATTGCGGATCGTATTTCATCAACGGACCGCGAGCCCTATAAGGTCTGAGAGCCCTCTCGCCCGCAGTCGAAATGATATTGCTAGGGATCCCCAAGCCTCTGCAAGAGAATAGACCTAGATACCCAGGGTTATCAAGAGCAAATCCTTTCTATAAATGATTGCCTTAGCTCGCTCTCCCGTCGATGCTTCGCAAATCTAGTGTCCCAACGAGGGTGAAGTCACACCACTGACACCAGAGCTCGAAATCGCCGGATCACAAGTGATCTTCGGGAACAAGGACCCCAATTGGGCCAGCAAGAACTCAAGAGATGTACTCCTTTAAACTCTCAACTAGACTAGATATAAGATGTCCATTAAGTTGCTCCAAGTTCCGGCTGCCGGCTCACTCGCTGGTGTTCAGCCAGAAGCCAGCGGGATGTCGATGCCAAATTTATTAGAAAGTGACGCCTTTCCCTTTGAGACCCGCGAGGGCGCCGAATTCGTAAGAGCCATGGAGTCAGTTTTTCCATCCGCCAGTGAAGCCCTGTCTTTCGCGGGACAGTTCAAGATTAGGACAGGCGACCTCCGAACGGGAACCGACATCAGACTTTTATGGCGACAACTGGTGCGAAGGTTGGCGCTGAAGGGCAAACTGAGGAACGCGGTGGAGATCACGTTAGCAACTACCGCCCGCTCGGACTCGCACGAATTTCTACGTAACGTACTCGGCGGACACGCATTAGTTTTGGACGCGCAGCCCGTCTCTTTTGGCGCCCCATCCGAATACGAATATGTAAGCGAGAAAGAAGCCTATCTTTTTTACGATGATCTAACGATAGGGATCCCGGAGATAGAAGGCCTCATTGCCACGCTGAGTTCACTCGCGCAACGTGCCAAGAGTGTTTGTCACATAACTGTCGAGCGGGGATTTCAAAAGCTCAACGGCACAGGGTTTAAAGTCGGTACAAACACGGTGCTGACAAATCATCATGTCCTCTTTCCCGACGGTCAGCGTGCTACGAAGGTCGTAGTCAAGTTTGGATTTGATCACGAGGCAGGTGAGCCCGGAGACAAAATCGGCGCCTTTACTGGGAATTTGAGCAGCGTTATCGGGGAAGAAAACTCAGATTGGGCGGCGATCGATCTTAATGAAGATTCTTCAAGTTGGCCGACAATAAATCTTGCCGATATTGCACGGGCAAAAATCAACGACAGGGCTTTCATCGTGCAGCACCCTAAGGGCAATCATAAGCGATTGGGATATGTTCGCAACAAGGTCAGCGAGATCCAAGGCATATTCGTAAGGTACCTCACTGACACCACACAGGGATCTTCTGGCGCTCCAGTTTTCGATGAAAGGGGCAGAATTATCGCCCTTCATCATGCTGGCGGGAGGCCGGTCGAAGTCGCGGGCAAACCTCCAATTGTCAAAAATGAGGGCATCTGCATCGCACATGTCTTGGATCGGCTCGCGCGACTTAAGCAGGGATCCATTGCTTCAAACAAGGGGCCCGCGGAATGATTGACCCAAAGATTGCGAAAGGATTTAAGCATCTTTACCTGCACAAGGACGAAGTTGACGTTAGACGTATACTTTTCAGCAACGCAACATTTTTGAAGAAGATTTCTGCAGATATTAGCGCGTTCAGAGCATATAAGAGATTTCATGGAATACTGCACGACTTGCAGTTAAGGACTTCCCAGCCTGGTTTTGAATTCCCCAATAACAGTGAGGGAGACGTCAAGAAATTTCTGTCAACTAATCTTTTTATCACGTTCACCGACATCGAGCATTGCTATCATCAGCTCCGGCGGGTCGTTGCGTCCGAAGACGAAGGAGTAGTTCGCGTTTATCCAGCAATACAAGCCAACTTAAAGAGAATCTCAGACTTTAGGGATAGCTTCGAAGCTGCCATTAAGAAGCGAGACAATGGTGCTGCGATGCGGTTTCTGAAACCGCTAAAACGGACGGTCCTGGAGACTCAAATCTCTCTCAACGCAGGCCTAATTGGCACTGCGTCTCTTTTGGAACTGGATAAGCTGGCTTTTGTTGCTCAACAGGTTGCGTTTGCGAAACCGGTCGCCGACCGGGAACCGTATCAAGATATCGAAAAAGGCCTTCAAGACGCGTTCAAATACCTCAAGAACCTTATTGCGCTGCACGAGGTCTGGCAAAGTATAGAAAACGAAATGATCCGCGTTGCTGACAGCATTGAGCTCTTGGTCCGAGCCGCAGAAAATCCGCAAAAAGGTGATCTTGCCGCGCGCGAACAGCTTGCCGATGAGTGGCCGGGCATTCGAAATCAGCTTTTGGACATTAGCAGAATTGATAAAACAGGTACTTGGGGAACTGGATTGGAGCTCGCCCTTTCAGACGCTGATGATGCGCTGGCTGTAGAGGTGCCTTCAAATGAAGAACTTCGGGCACAAGCGGCGACCGACGAAGAGTTCGAGCGAAAGATTTCACAGAGACCAGAGGAAGAAGCAAGAATTGCTAGAGCCGTCAAGCAGCGCTTTGAAACGTGTCAAAAGCTCGTGCGGAAGTTATTCTACGCTCATGATGAGACTATTATCCGATTGTGCGATGAGCTAGGCGATTTGCATCCTTTTATTTCTCATATTATACTACCCGGAGATTGAGATGGACGATAGAGATCTTGTGTCAGACGAAAGCGGACAGGGTGCTGTTCACACCCTGTCCGACTTATACGCAAAGCACAAAAATATACTACTCAAATACAGGATCGCCCGTCGTAAAAATCCGAGGCCCCGCAAAGACACCGAGAGCTTGTACGGAGAAATCGCCCTATTGCTTCGAGAAATTGTTGAGCAAGGCTCCTCGGTCAAGGAAGACGATGATCGTCGGCGGATGCAAAGTATCGCGGATTATTGGTCTGCAGAGTTGTGGCGATTTGAAGGCCACGAACCCGAGAAAGATCCATGGGTGTTGAGACCCTATCGGGGGCACAAACGCAAAAATAGGCCAGACAGTCCTGAGACCCCTTTTCGATTGGACAGCAGAAATACGTTAGTCAGACTTGCCGCGGCCTCTAGACTTTGGAAGCAGTTTGGAGAAGACCCAGGTTTTCTAATACTCGGCCGTAAGGCCATCCAAGACGTAGAACAGATGAAACCCGATGACAAACAGATCATCGACTTTGTTGAAGCGAGCAAATGGCACTGGTTTAAACGCAATACATCTTGGTCAACTTTAGCGATTTTTTTATTTTTGGTAGCTTTTTCGCTAGTTTATTTTTACACGAACTACATTCCTCAGGAGATTGATCGGAATCATCGGATTGTTCTCTCAGAGACAGCTAGCGGTGCGCAGAAGGCCAGTGCGTTAGCTCGTTTTGGATGTCTTATATCTTTTGTGCCTGACACTACACGGCTTTTTACCCGCGTCGAACTGAATTCAGCGAATGTATCGGACGTTTCATTAGTCGGCAAGAACTTTACCAAGTCAAACTTCTGTAGTTCTAAGTTTTTCAACACGATAATTAGCTACTCGGTATTTTCCGAGTCTGTCATGCGTTACGGAGTGATTGAGAAATCGAACTTCAGTTACAGTCAATTCCAGCGGATGATCTTCAGAAACACTATAATCCGGTCCAGCGACTTCTCGCGCACTGTTTTCGACAAGGCTATTTTCAGCGAGGTAAAGTTCCAGGATAATAACTTCTTTCAAACCTCTTTTTCAGGAGCGACATTTGACAATGCGACTCTCGAGAGCCTTAGTCTGAACGCTTGGTGGTTGGCGTCCGGATGGAGTGGTGGGGTGGTAGGACGTTTGGTTAGCATGTCCCCGGAAACTCCCCTAACAAGTGGAAACCTCAAAAGGATGGAATCATATAAGCGTGCTTTCATTGAACAAATTTGTACTCGACCATGGCCGCCTATGGCGGCACAGACGAGTGATGCCTCTGATGTAGAATTCGCTAGTTCATACAACGCCCTCGCATTCTTCTACGCTCAATGGGGTATTGAAGTCGGCGCCCCTCAGCTTTCGGAGGCGGAACGGGCCAAGTGTCCCGCACCGCTTAATTTGACAGCGGTCGAAGCGGCGCGAAAGGCGCAAAAGGCCATGTCACCCAACTATGACAATACACTTGCTTATGTTCTGCTTCAGGAATCGGATCTTACGGAGGATGATGTCCAGCACGAGGCTCTTTTGTCCGAATCCATTCGGCTGTTGAAGTCCGCTACCGAACAAAAACCGACACTTGATGAAACCGGACTATTGCGCGCCGTCGCAAAATATAAATATTTGAAGGTAGTAGGGCAGGGGCCCAAAGTTGCCGACGCTACGATGATAAAGAACCAATTGAGCCGCGTCAAAAAAGCTGTTTCAAATCCACGCTTTACATCTTTTGATCCGATTTACCACCTCACGAAACAGTTGAGAGATCAAGAGTTGTTCGCGGCAGTTATGGCGGGGCTTTCCGTACCTCCGCCAGGAAAAAAGGCCAACTCTGGTCAGCAGATTGAACCTGCGCTGCAGTCGGCGATCGCGGAACTTACGGCAGCAGAGTGCAACAAGGCGACCAATGCGGAAAGAGTCGCTATTTTTACAAAAGAATGCAACATAGTTGATGTTCTCCTTGAGCCAATTCGACAGTAATATACCATCTATGGGGTTCTATGTCACGCTCAATGTATCAATCGGTTCTAAAACCGCTTGTTCCGAATGTAACAGACTGCGGCACAGACCCGGTCGCGCTCTACCTATGGGGCGGGTCCACCAGGCCCGACTCATAATCCGGCTTTCACGCTTTCATATTGATCCGCCCGGAGCAGCGCCATCAGCATCGGCCCGAGCGAAAACTCGCCCTTCGCCGCCTTGCGCGTCAGGTCCCTGAGATAACCGCCCGGCGAATTGATGTGCCCGCCCCGCTCGAGGATGCAGGCAATCGCGGTGGCGGCATTTTCCGGCCCCATCGCCTCGCAGGCCTCCTGGTAGGCCGAAGGGCTGACCCCGAGCATCGACCGGACGGTCACCGCGGCCGCCATCATGTCGCGCCAGCTGCCGACCGTCCCGCCCGGGCCGTACATCCCGATTTCAGGGCAGGCCCGCAGCACCATGGCAAGCGGGAAATTCTTGATCGGGATAGGCTCCCGCTTCGGTCGATCCTTGTCCACCGGCTTTGCGCCCTGCTCTTTTTCAGAGCGAGGTTCAAATTCATTGATAGAGTCGGATTTTGAATTCTGTATGTGACGTCCGATTTGGTCGTCATTGGTGTCTGTTTTTTTGAGATTTTCCTGCGCTTCCAGCAGGTTGAGGATTTCTCCGCGCAGCAGCTCCATTTCATCGAGGATTTCGAGGGCCTGGTCGACCGTCGGGCTGCGTGGGACGCGGGCACAGAGGCCGATATAGATATCCTCAACCGCCATCCAGTCGCCGTCGGCACCTTCCTCCATCGCCGCCGAGATCAGCTTGCGGACATCGCGCCGGCAGATCGACAGCTCTTCCTTGACGCGCCGGAACCGCGCCCGCTCGTCCGCCACCTGCTGGGCCAGCATGGCGAGTTCCGCCGCACGGGCATGAAGCGGCGAGAGATCGAAGCCGAAGGCCATCTCGATCTCGCCGCCACGATCCTTCCGCGCATAGCGCTTGCCGTTCGGGCTGTCGCGGCGGATGATCAGGCCGGCATCGACAAGCGCTGCCAAATGACGCCGCAGCGTCGTCCCAGCAATGCCATGCGCGCGGATCGAGAGCTGCGCATTGGAGGGGAACACCACCATGGCCCGTTCGGAACTCAGCTCGGCAACGGGGTGAAAGCTCAACAGCGCATCGAGCACGGCGAGGGCCCGATCCTGGACGCCAAGAAGCGACCGCGCCTCGCAGGCATCGCGAAACACTTTCCACTTGTCGACCGAGCGGTCCTTGTCTGCCTCTGATGTCGCCACCTGGCGTTTCACCAAGGCAAGCGTCATCGGCCGCCGCCCAAAGGGCGTCGTCACACTTCCAATCTGCATCGTCTTCACCTTTCACAAGGCAAAAGCTGTCCGCTCACCGAAACGGTGCCCATACTTGACAATGATTCGTGGAGGTGCGATCTTTCGGATGCTTACTTCGAAGGAGGCTTCCACGACGGCAACGTTTGGGGGCCTTTTTCTTTTGCTCAGGTCTCTCCTTTTTCGAACTCTTCAATCAGCGCCGGCAAGCGGCTCTCGACGAACTTTGCGAACGCACGATCACGGGCAGTGGTCGCTACGATCTTGATGCTGGGTTGCTGAGGCCTGGACGAGGAGTGTGGTCTTACGGCTTCGAGCACCACGTGGAAGCGCCGGTCCGAGGACGAATTGCTGTCAGCTGACAACATTTTTCGCGCTTCTTCGAGTTGGTTTGGATGAAGATCCACCCACTTCGCTAGCTCCTGCCAGCGGGGCCTGCCAATTTTCGGAGCTCTGCCGATTGCCTCAATGAGGTCTACCGGAATGACTAGACCAACACCTCGGAGCTTCGCCAGTTCGGCACGATCCACCGACAGTGCTGCCTGTATGTCCCTCGACTTGACCCCTGCATCTTCCATGCGCTTCGCGAACAATGCTCGTTCAATCCAGCTCAAATCTTGCCTGGCGGCGTTCTCGATCCCTTGGGCGACGGCTAGATCCGCATCTGAAATTGTCATCGGGATCGCCTTAACTGGCGTGCCAAGCTCCTTTGCCGCTCGCAATCGGCGGTGGCCGTAGATCACCTGATAGCGGCCCGGTGCTGTTGGGTGAGGGCGAACCTGAATAGGAACCTTTTGCCCCTCCTCGGACATCGACTTCTTGAAATTCTCGAAGGGGAGGGGATCATCGTCCGGCAGCCTGTCGGGGAATGGCGATGGGTCGACCAGTTGTGGGTCAAGCTCCAGGATGCCTCCACCAGATTTAGCGAGCTCAGCCAATTCCTCCAGCGAGCCCATCATCGCCTTTGCGGCTCCGTGGGCGACATAGCTTCGATCCCGATCACGCTTGGGCTGGTCAGAGATGCCGGCAAATACATCCTTGCGTGCCATCAGCGCCCCCACGCCTTGTTGATCAGATCGAGTACCTCACCATTCACTGCATCCATTGACTCGCGAGCCCGGTCATATGTCGAAGCAGTGAACTGGGATCGCTCGACCTCATAAAGGGTCTGCTTCGTCAGGCCTGCGTCTGAGATAGCAGTCGACTTAACCATCTGGTGCTTTAGCATCTGCTCGGCGAACATCGTCTGCATAAACCCGACCATCTGCTGCTGTGGGACATCCATCGGTTCATAGCGGGTGACGAGGTATCTGAACCATTCCATCCGCAGCTGAACACCGACTTTTTCGATCGATCGCAGGATGCCACCAAGCATGGCGAGAAACTGGGACATCGACATCACGTCCATCATCTGCGGATGGACGGTGATGAGCGTAGCGGTAGCCGCGGCGAGAGCAGTTAGCGTCAGGTAGCCGAGCTGCGGCGGGCAGTCGATCACGACCACGTCGTAGGAGCTATCGACCTCATCGAGCGCGGTCCTGATTCTTGTGTAGAAGAATTTGCCTTCCTTGGAGTCCTGCCGCTGCATGGCGAGCGGGGTATCATATTCGTATTCTTGGAGCTCAAGGTTTGCTGGCACCAGATGTAAGTTCTCAAAATTCGTCCGCGCAATAACGGTCTTAATTGACTTTCTCTGTTCATCATAGCGAAGCGCCTCATAGAGGGAGGGCTTGTTGTCGAGCTCTGGTTGAATTCCATACATCGATGTGAGAGAGGCTTGGGGATCTAGATCTATCGCCAAAACCCGAAGTCCCTTAAGGGCTAGGTACTGGGCCAAATGGGCTGCTGTTGTCGTCTTGCCCGACCCCCCCTTGAAGTTAACTACCGCCATAACCTGGAGAGGTTCATGCAGCTTCCTGTGAGGAACACGGTTGATAACCTCACGGATGCCATTCATCTTCTCAAGGGTGTAAAAACGCCGGCCCGCCGCGGTTACGGTAGATGGCGCAATGGCTTTCTCACCAAGATGGAGTTTCTTCAGGTAGCTGGCTGACACGTCTAGAAAATCTGCAACTTCGCCGAGAGTGAACTCGCGAAGCGTCTTTTGGGCATTCGGAGGAAAACGCTGCATCCGGAGAAGATCGAGCTTATCCGAAATATCATCGCTGTGCTCGAGAATCTTCCCAGCGAAATCTAGATGTGGGTGGGCGGTAACGTTCATGAAGCGGCTCAGACCCAGTAACGATTTAGGGGCCAAATCGCCCTTGAAACGTCACTATCACCCGATTCCGCGTTTCCGGCAAACGATTTTTGGTTAACGCAGAATAACTTTCGCCGAACCGCGCATCTCGCGAAGCGGCGCCTGCAGCGGCTGCAGCGGCTGCCTCCCTGTAATCAAGGACGAACCTGCTAAATCCGCTTTACACCGCTTCCGAAGTTAGCGACGGCGCCGGGAAGGGGAGACCTTCCTAGAAAAAAGTCTACCTCATAATTGAATAATCAAACTTGCTGAATCGATTGCCGGTGACGGATTCAGGATTATCGTTTCATCCATGAGGATAGGCGTGGAAGCGTCACGTCAACTGACGGTACTCCCTGAACCCCCCTATCTGGAATGCCACGACCCGGGCAAGACATGGCGCGGTTCTATTCCTTGTCACTGGAGGTCGACCTCTCTGGTTCGACAATATTGAGAAGGCAATGAGGCTGTAGGGCAGGGGAGGGCGGTCGCCTTCCCCACCGAGGAGCACGCGTTCGATGGGCTTGTCGCGTTCATCAAATGAAACGTAGGCACGGCTACGCAATTTGCGCAAATTGTGCGGAGCGTTAATTGGGCAGCGAATGGCTTCTTTGCCTCAGTATCCGGACGAAGCTGACTTCGCATCATACCGTGATCGCCACGGCACCCACTAACATCATGCGAGAGTCAGATATTTTCCGGCGCATAAACGCTTATTTTTGAGATGGATTTCAAATCGAGCGCGACGTCCAATATCAGAATTTATTAACGAAGTAATATTCAACGATTTTTGCTCAAAATTGTTAGGTATTTTTGAGAATATCGCATAGAGAAAATCAACTCCGCATTATATTCATAAACGGCCTTCTTCTCACTAGCGTAATTTGACTTTCAAGAAATCGCATATATACTTTAGGTTCTTTGCCACAACAATCGGCCACGGGTGAAGACTCCATTGGCATTTCGTTCGACGGGGATCCAGCGTGCGCCCGAAAGGCTGAAATGGTGGAGCCTTACTAATGCAGGGAGGGCTACCATACGGTCGAGCGCAAGTTGCGGGATTGACGCCAATGGAATTTGAGCCAGATGGCAAAGCAGCCGCTGAGATCAAAGAACTCTACGCCTTTACACGCTTACAGCTCTACGGGGAGACCAAACATGGCAAGAGTGCTTAATGCGGCTGCACCAACTCTCGACATTTCGGCTCGGCCCCCGAAGCCGCTCTCATCCCCGCCGATCTAGTCCTCATCCCTACAAAGGCCGATGCCATCGACCTTAGAGCCATGGCTCAGACAACCAATCTGAGCCAGATGATGGGAAAGAAGACAGTTGTCGTCCTCACGCTTTGTCCTCCTGTTGGCGCCGAGATCGGCCAGGCCCGGGAGTTGATCACGGAAAAGCTCAAGGCTGACGTAGCCCCTGCGGAGATCCGCCTGCGCAAGGCCTATCCGAGAGCTTTCCAGGACGGTCTCGCAGTGCAGAAATATGAGGCGTCAGGCAAAGCGGCTGAAGAAGTCGCTAAGCTCTACGACAATGTCGCGTCAGCTCTATTTGGGAAGAAGAGCCATGTCAAAAAAGCAGCTAAGTCTCGCAGCGTTGGACGGCGTAGTGCCGGAGGAACCAACCAAGGACAAGTCGAAGGCGAAGAGGCAATACGCCATGGCTGACAATCCTGAGACGACGATGGTTGGTGCCAACCTACCAACTCGCTACGCAAGGAACATTGCCATGCTTCACGCCGAAACCGGCAAGAGCAAGAAGGACATCCTGCAGGAAGCGCTAGATCTTTATTTCATCTATAAAGGAGGAGCTTCGCTCGCACAGACCCCACGATAAACACGGCCAGGTACTTCTCGATGTGGCTTGAAGTTGATCTCTTTGGTTCATTCTCCCACAGCAATGGGTTGTATTTGCAAGCTAGGGCAGGGGAGGGCGGTCGTCTACGACACCTTGGATCTGTTATGGTCCTATCCGTAAAGACGATGCGAAAAATCGCCTGCCGACTGACAATCGAGTTGCCATTCAACGGGCACCCCCATGCCCTGCCGCAAATCGAATGTATCGGTGCTTGCGCTTATGACCGCTTGAAGAACGCGCAGGTGTATGGTTTGGCCGCACAGGTTTGTCAATTTGCGGCTGTCGCAATTTTTGCAGCAGGCAACCAATTCACGTCCTAATCCTTTGGCTAACCGGAGTGTTTTTTTGGGGGTTGTATAGGAGATTATCTGGAGATTACCTCCAGCTTCCCTGGTAGGTAAACTCCAGTTAAATCTTAGTTGATTCATATTAATAGAACGACATAACGTCGTATGGAATGGGCGACGTATTGTCGTGTGGTTCGCAGAGCATGGGACATCAGAGATAATGGAAAACATGGTCAATAAATGGGGTCAAGCCGTAGCCCAAAGGGGTTTTACACAGATCCCAAACGATCTCCTGCGGCTGAACAACTTCTTAAACAAGGAGCACCGGCTGACCCCGGTGGAACTGCTAGTGGTGCTCCAGCTCGTGGGGTACTGGTGGCAAAAGGAGAAGATGCCCTTTCTAGGTATGGCAAAATTGGCAGAACATCTAGGCGTTTCGGAGCGTCAGGTGCAGCGGGCAATTGCTCGTCTCTCCAAAGACGGATTGATCGTAAAGACGAACCGAAGGACGCAAGGCGTTATTTCGTCCAACACTTACGACCTCGCACCTTTGGTCGAGTTGGTCGACTCGATCGCCAAGGCCCACGAAAATGCACGCCCAGGTGAGATCAAGCGGGGTAAGCTCAAGGCTTCGGCAACTTCAGGAGACTTACCTAAGCTGGATGCTGACGATATTCCGAGAAACGGAATTGCACCGAGCAAGGTAATGGAAACGGCCGGGTCTACTGGAAATGAGTGGGACCAGGTGAACCAGACGAGCTTGAACAAGGGTGGCGGTATGTCATGGTTCAAGCCTTATAACCTTTAGGCTCCCTATTGCCTTTTTTGGGTGTTGACGATGATCGACCCTTTAGAAAGTCGAGACCGAGTTAAAACTTGCTCCAACTAAGTAGCGCTTTTTTCACGGCGATTTGACACGGGCAGCTCCGCGGTGACTATCGCAAAAAGGAAAAAGGGGAGATGCTCGACCTTCGAAAAGGTAGGACTGAGCACCTCCCAAACCAGTTTGTGGCGGAGTTCTTCGAAACTGATTATCGAGATGATTTGATAATCCTCTCTGGACGCTGAGAGCCTTGGATGTGGCCCAGGCTTTAGGATGGCTTTAGACGATGTTGGAGCGATCGAAATCGTAGGTCAGGGAAACTTCGCATCGCTCTGCAGACGAGCTCCAGTAGCGACGAGCAGGGTCTCCTGTAGCCGTCCTGAATCCGGCGCTGCATACCCATTGTGCTCATCGCACACAGGACCAGGCGTTAGGCTAGCTGATGAAATAGCCCACTAATCCGCTGGCTGATCGGTGCCCGTTCGACTTAACGCCTACACCTACAAGGCCCGTGAGGGCCTGATCCACAGAGATGGGTGGGGGGTAGGAGCCAGTGTGAAAAGCTTACCCCGGGGGGGTGGCTTTGATCCCCGGGTGTGACCCGGGTGTGAACATAGGCCCAAGACGTATATACAGGAAAATCTGGAAGGCGATTATGTAGATAATCCCCGCGTATATTATCTCGGTGATTAACTTTCATAATGTAAATGAGGTTTTTCTGAAAATCAGCTCGAGAAAATATATATAGATTTTCACATTACTGCGAAAACCATTTACTTTATAACGGAGCCATGGGCTGAATTGCTTCCGCCTGAACCAGGGGAAAGAACGCTCCGCCCTTCCTGAACCAGAATGCGAAGGCTGACCCCCGCTTGGAAACCAGGAAAGTGGACAACTGCCGAACATGCCTGAGGAACGTAGCGACAAGGAGGGCGTACCCCAACGTCAGTCGCTTATAGCGACGAGGGTTTATGCGAGAGCGAAGGCACTCTTCCTATATGGAAGGATTATCAAGATAATATATTTGAGATAATATTATTGTTATTATCAAGGAGTTAATCCTAGATAATATTATTAGGATAATGATAACAATAATCGACGGAGCCTGATGACGAACCAAGGAAGGCCTCTTGGTCGAATTGGCTCTGCAGCATGAGGGACTGCTGAAGGCGAACGACCAGATGGCGATGCTAATGACCTGTTCAGCCGAGCCTGGAGAAGGGTGGTCCGAACGTGCGGCCGATCTTTCGGAAAGGTCTCGGTATCGGCCCGCATGTAGATCGCGGATCTTGACTCACCAACACGCAGGCATCTCGCTGGTGTCTTCGTTCCTTGCATGTGCGCTACCTTGCCGGACAACGATCCCGCATTATTGAAGATAATCTCAGAGATAATGGAGATAATATTTTCTTACCATTATTCTCCGTCGAGAGCCGTGCTGGCTTGTCCTTCCCAACGGCATCCCCTGCTTTCGCTCCTCCCCAATGCTCGGCGTCGTGATGCTTCTGGTTCGGCCGAGCGCTTCGCTTCCGAACCATGGAGAAACCAGAACACGGAACTCACATGGCGTACGCCGCCTGCGACGGCAATGGAGGCGAGGATCAGCTTCCTAAGTGATCCTTCGTTTCGGCTTTCCGTAGCCGTGTCCTACCTTCTGCCGGCGAGGTCCGCCTTTGGGTGAGATAGTGAGCGTAGCGACTTCGACCCAGGGGGGTGTGATGGGAGAATCTGAATCGCCGTTCATCGGACAAGGCTCGATCATAAGCCCGTAACGGTTTGGTGGCAGTATTCTTTTAGCCCCCTAACCTTTTTCCATGACCCCCCTTTACAAAGGCAATTTTTGAAAGTAGGGATGCACATCCCTATCACGCAGCCACCCCTGCCTACACCTTTCTAGCTCGCTATATATATTATATATAGAAGAAGAAGGGAGGATAGAGGTATGGTAAAATACCAAGGTATTTCACCCAGAGATCGAGGGAGGAAATCTCCTCATTATGAAGATAATAATCTAATGATTATTAGGATCACATTATATAATTAATGTTAGTCCATTTAACTTGGTTCATTATCGAGATAATATTATGAAGTTAATGTGAAACCCATTATCTAATTTCATTTTCTATATAATATTATCTTCATTGTCTTTTACCGGACTATCACTTCGCCCCTATAGATCACTCAGCTTCAGCATTGCTGTCGCCGGCTACGCCGTCTCGGCATGCTGCCGCTTCGCGATCACGGGGCTTGTTCAGCCTCCTGGTTCAAGGCCGGAGGCATTCTTCCCCATGTTCCAAGAGAGAAGCGTTCGTTCCCCTGGTTCAGCGTAGCAAGGGCCTTGCCCTGGCTTATTATTAAGATAATCAATATCACATCGTTGCGATAATCCCGTTATATAATCCTTTGGACTATATATTTCAAAATGGCTTCAGATAATGAGTTTCGATTTATTGACATAATATTATGGAGAAAATGCCCGTTTATTTCCTCTATATCATCATCTTTATTATGTCTGCGGCCGCATACTTCACCCCGATATCCTCACTCCGCTTTCGCATAGCGTAGAGAGCTGCGCCCTCTACGCTATGCTACGATGCGTGAGCAACGGGGCTGAACTAGCTTTCCTAGGAGGTGGTGGAGTTTACCTCCTTGGTTCAAGCGCGAGCAGTTCAGTTCACTGGTTCGGCGCAGCACAGTGCTGCTCGTCACGATTGGACGATCGTCTCGGCGAAAGATCGGGTGTGTGCGTTAATAACTCCGCTCACCGTTGTAACGCGTCTGGCGTCGGTGAGGAACTGCAGTCCCCTGCCATTACCAAACCCGCTGTCGCATTAACTGCGTCGGCTGCGCCGCCTCGCATGCGACAGCGGGTTTGGTAACGGAGCTCATCCATCTTCCTGCTTCGGCCGACAGAATTCTTTTTTCTGGTTCGAGGCGAAGGGGCTCCTTTCCCTGGTTCGGCGGAGCAACGGGATCCTCTCTGTAGACCCAGACGCTGCACGCAATCAAATCCATCCAATCGACTTGGGGTTCATTCCTCGTCTCCGGAAAACGGTCTTTCGTACCAATGTGCTGATCGATGTTCCCTTCTCTGGTTCGCCATTGGCTGCTCCGCATCCTCGGCTCACCAGGAGAGGGTCTCAGTCTTTTTCTTGGTTTGAGCCAAACGGCTTTATCCTGGCTCAGTGATGCAGAAGGGAGAATTGGTATCATCGCTGGTTCACCGTCGGGCGCACTCGCATTGCCTCACGATCTACACTTGCTGTGTAGGCTACGGCTCCTTGCAACTGCGACCGTTTGGATGCCTTGCGCCCTCGGCTCACTGGGATGACAAGTGTTCGTCCTGGTTCGGCGGCAGCACGTTGTTCCAAGGTCGATCATCGCGACAGCTTCGATTGTCATTACCGGCTCGACATCGGCTGATTCCGCATTACCTCATGCGCTACCGCCGCCTACTTCTCGCTTTCCCATGCTTCGCATCCCCGGCTCACCAGCAAACGGACCCCTGAAAGCATCTTCTCTCCTGGTTCTGTTGCGAAAATGGCTGTGTTTCTACCATCTATGGGGCCTATGGAACCTTCGCATCTTGAACGAATGTGCGTCCGTCGTCGGCTGCGCCCTCGGACAGCTGCGATGGTGCGGACGCATCATATCCTCAGCTCACTGGGAGGTCTCGGTGTTCTTCCTGGTTCGGCGGTAGCGGAATTCTCATGGAGGCTAATGAAAATTCCGGCTCTTCACCTTCAGCGTATCGATATGCAGGTCGGGAATGTAGATGTCCCGCGGCTTCACTCCCATCGGTGCCCGATCCCTCGAATCCGGGCTCCCGCCGAGCCATGCGCAAACTCGTCGCCACGACCATGCGGTGTCGTAAACCCACCTTCCCTCGCCGAGGATTCACAACTGGCAGAGGGCCGTAGTGCGACGTTCGTAGGGGCAAATCTTCGCCCTATCTATACCGAGAGCTGGATATGCTCTAGGCCGAGACCGGCCTTCATAGCAAGGCGCTCATAATGGAAGCGATTGATATGTACATTGCCGCGGCAAAATAGTTCAGCGACGAATGGCAGGAAAGCAAAACTCAGTAGAGGTGGGCTTAAGTAGGCGAGGATTGCGATGAGCCGCCACACCCCATTTGTGGTTTCAGGACAATTTCCGATATGAGAAATATTCTGCGACCTATACTTGCAATATTCGCACTATATGCAATTGTGGTCCACCGTGTTCAGTCGGCTGTAAGCAGACGGGGACATGCCGGACAAGGGCGCTAATTGTGATTGTTGGATAAACTTCAAATTTCTGCAACAAGGCTGTTGACACTTGTCAGCACTGCGACTTCGCGATCTATAGAGGCCAGACGATGAGGCTCAAGCACCCTATTCTGGGCGTTTTCCTGCAGGCTATGCAGGACAGCTTCAACAAGGAATCCCTGGCACCACTGCTTCTGATGAGGCTTGGAATCTCCTATACTGAGTTCACCAACGTGAACCTGAGATGGGTGTCGCAGGTAATCGAGGTGCACGAATACTTCGACTTCCTAAATGAAACGGAAAGGCTTGTCGCCGTGCTTCGCGATGCGCGGCCCAGCGTGCCCGAATTCTCTTTGGCCGCAGACAGTCTCGGCTTCACCACTGTGGCCACGGCGGACCTGGAAGTTCTCATCCGCAACGCCGTATCTCCGTATCAAGACGTCGATCAGTTCAGGGCACGTCTGGCTGCTATTGAAGCCGCGACATGTCAGATCGAGACGGGCGCCGCGATAGGAACCGGCACGTTGATCGCGCCGGACCTAGTCATCACAAACCGTCATGTGGTCGCGAGCCAGATTGACGCCGGCGGCAAGCTGTCCACTTCGGCAATCTGCCGCTTCGATTTCAAAACCAACGGCACCGGCTATACCACGCCGGCGATCAACGTCGCCGCAATAAGGCTGCTCGCTTCCAGCCCGCATGCATTGCAAGATATTGTTGTTGGTGCAATGGCAAGCGATCCAGGCGCCCTTGACTATGCGATCCTGCAACTCGATCGCCCATTCGCCGAGGAGCCCGTGGCGCCTGGGGGCGAGCGGCGAGGTCATGTAGATGTTTCCGCCACCCCGCAGGCGACGCCCAATGCGGGTGTTCTCATTCTCCAGCATCCAGGTGGCAAACCGATGAAGGTCGACCTAGGATCCATATTGGATGTCGGAGTGACCCGATTCCGCCATAGCGTCAACACCGAGCCAGGATCATCCGGGGCTCCCGTTTTCGATGCTGCCTTGAAGCTAGTGGGAATCCATCATGCTGGCCACAATGGTGGACCTGGCCCTGGTCTGACCTATAATCAGGGTATTCCTATGGGGGCCATCATGGTCGACGCCCGCCTGAAAGGGGTGGTGATCTGATATGCCATTGTACCCGACCGAGCGTGACGCATTGGTTACCGTTATATGCCGCTTTCAGCAAAAGGATTTCAGCGATTTTCTGATCCTCAACGACGGCCCGTCGCTCCAGGAGTTTTCGGCGATCACGTTACCTATCATGTCGATCGCGGCAGACTTTATCGGCTGGACAAAGCGTGACGGAAAGGGCCTGCCACAGTTGCTTCAGAAACTGGCCTCAAAAATTGGCAATAGCGATGAAAGGCCTGTAATCGAGGCAACAGCACGCCGGCTGCTAGAAATCGAGGCGAGAGTAATCGCGGCCGGCCGACCAACCGACACGCGACTAGCCTGCGGCATGCCCATTATCAATCGCAGCGCATTGCGACAACATCTACAGGATGCCGTCGAGGACGCCAGCAGACGATGGACACAGGTGAAAGCGGTCAAAGTGCACGGCGAACGCGGTTACGGTAGAACCTATTCATGGTATTTGATCAAGCATGTTGCGGATTCCGGAGTGGCGAAAGCGCACAAGGTCGATCTGATCAGCGCGACGCTGTCTAATCAAACCCTGTCGGTGCTCTTTGACACGCTCGTCAGAGCATTAGGCATTATAGACGCCCAGCATCCCACCTCCGATGGTGTGACTTCGGACACTTTGGCTGCCCGTTATGCCGAGGAATTCGCCGGCTGCCTAAGCCGAGCGTCCCGGACCTGGGATGTTCCCTTGTGGTTGGTTTTTGACAGCCTCGACCGCGAATTGAAGCCAGAAGTAAAGCGTTTCGTGGCACTGCTAACGCAGGCGCGCCTTGAGGAGGAGTTTGATCGGTGCGTGATATTTCTGCTCGGTCCTGATGCGGTTGCCGAACCCGTGGATTTCGGCCGCATTGGACTCAGTGAACCGCTCGGGCCGTTTACGGATCAAGAGATAGAAGAGGCTGCCCAGGGCCTGAACGCGTTAGGCGCGGCACCGCTAACCCCCTCCGATCTCGAACGACGCATAATGATGATACGCACGCTTAGCCGGAAGCATAGCGGCAGCGAACGGTGCAAGGCGGTATGCGCCAAACTTGTCGAACTACGGGTTGAGGTACGAGCATGACCGGCCTCGACCTAACCTTCTTCGACAAAAGAAGCTCCACGCGAGAGATTTGGGCTGCGGCCGCCGTTCGCGAACGCTTTAGGACAGGCGATTTACTTGCCCAGTGGTTAGAAGGTCATGGCGATGCCGACGCCTCCTTGCAGGCCGAGGCAATGAACACATCGATGGCTATCCAAGATGTCGCCAAACCCGCATTAGGAAGTGATGGCCGGGACGCTCTCAGACTTCCAACCGATGTGCGCATGAAGGTGCTGAAGGACCTCGGCGTTAAGGCCGCAAGACAGGGTTCGGTGCGGTTTCGCCAAAGGAACTCACACAGGTAGAGCGGTTTCTGGGAGCACTTCTTGCTGGAGATTCACCAGCTACTGACATGAATGACCGCGATCTCTTAAATGCCCTACGGGTCGCCACAGAGTGCGCGGAAGCTGCTGGGATCTCTCCGCGAATGCCGTCGAGGCTACTGGAAGGACGGATCCGGCAGCTGGACCTCATGCTCGCTCTTGGTGGCCCCGATCTCCATCGCTTCGTCGGACGCGAGCACAATCTTTCGGAGCTGCGTTTCTATTGGGATGTTCACTCGTCCAGAGTAGCCATTTCCGGCCCCGGCGGCATGGGCAAATCGCTACTCGTCAGCCGCTTCATCGCTAATCTGCTCGAAAATGATCGTACCGAACGTCCTGCCGCAGTATTTCATCTGGATTTTGACCGCCGCGACTTGCTGTCGAGCGGGCGCGGGCGCTCATCGAGCCTCGGGACGCTCATGAGCGAGATACTAAGCCAAGCTACGAGATGGCTGCCGCCGCAGCAAGTACAACGCCTTCTTCAGAGACAGGCGGTTAGCAGCAGTCAATTATTTGGCTCAGAATCGATCTCGCAATCTCGCTCGAGCAGCCAGCGCTCGGCGCGGGGTAACTTAATGATTGAACTCGGGAGATTATTCGACCGATCGCGTCCATTCAGTTTTTTCAAACGCAGACCTGCCCGAGTTGTACTGATTTTCGACAGTATGGAGCAAGTCCTCGGCTTCGACGACGAAGCTGTGCTCGCTGTCAGTCACATTAGTGAAACGCTAAGAGCGGGAGGTGCCGAACCCTTCACGATCTGCATCTCGCGCAGCTTCGCTGGCGGCGGGATTGGGCACTGGGTCCGCGATCCCCACATCGATCTTGAACAGTTCACAAACGAGGAAGCCAAGACTTACCTTTCAAACGAAGCAGCGCGCAGTGGGGTCAACATTAGCGAGAAGATTATCAACCGTGCAATCGACACGGTTGGGCGCTCGCCGCTGGCTCTGCGCCTTGCCGTGTCGCTCATGGAAAAGGACTTGGACGCGTTCAATCCTCGGGACTGGGCGAACAGCCTGCGCGATGACCCTGAACGGATCCAGGCCAATCTTTATGATCGCATTCTGAAGCGCATCCGTAATCCAGATCTCGTCAAGATTGCGCGGCCGGGCCTGCTGGTTAGACGATTGTCGCAAGACGTGATCGAAAGGGTACTCGCGGACCCATGCGGACTTTCGCTATCCTCAAACAGCGCGCTCGATTTGCTCTACGAGGGGCGAACCGAAGGACAGCTCTTTACAACCGATCGCAACGATCCCGATCCTACCGCACTGTGGCATCGGTTAGATGTTCGCGCATTAATGCTTCCTGACCTCGATCTCACTGTGAACGATCAGATCGCTCACGAAATTAACATGCGGGCGATCCACTACTATTCGGATCGGAAGGACAACATTTCCCGGATCGAGGAACTCTATCATCGCTTGCGTTTAGGGCAGTCTCAGGCGGAACTGGACAATCGCTGGACGGACGCGGCCGGGCCTTCCCTACGAAATGCATTGGCGGAACTGCCGCCGCAATCCCAGGCCTATGTGCGCCGGCGGTTGGGCACCGCATCGTTAACTGCGTTGGCGCCAGCCAATTTCGACCTCAGCAACGCCGACCGCGAGTTGCGCGACATCGTCAGCCGCGAGCTACAGAATGTCGCGGATGGAGCAGATCCGATGTCGACGCTCATGCGATACGGGGTGGACAAAATGAGCGGGCCATTAGCAGATCTCTACGCCGAAGCTCTGCTGGCAACCGGCCAAATAGATAAACTCCTTCACGACGTCGAGGAATTGAACCGCGCGCCGAACGCTCCGTTATCTGTAGTTGCCGCCGTAGCAAATATAGCGGCAGGAGTGCTCGAGGGTCTTGGCCGCTTGGCGGAGGCTTTCGACAGGTGGCGCACGGCTGTGGAAACCGCGCCCATAGACGACGAGGACTCGATTCATATCGCAATTGCTGCACGAGTGGGCGCTATTCGCACTGCTCGCAAACTTGATGAAACCAGGCATTTTTCAGGCTATGAACGCTCGCGTGCCAATGAGATCAAGGATGCGATTGATCTTATCGAACCTGTCTTAGACCAGTTGTCGCGAAGGGCTGTTGAATCAAGAGAGGTCGTGGCCGAACTTTCCGATACGAAAGGTCTCAATCCGGTGCCACGTCCGCTGTTTCGCACACTTGCAAGGCTTATCGAAGCTGGCGAAGCTTTTCCGAGTTTGATCGAAAATCCACAAAACGCTGCTAGCATCGCTCGCCGATTCGGCTTGCGAGCTTCCTCACCACACGAACTGGCCAATTACCTGGCGAAGGCGGTGTACGAAGCAGATGCAGGGCGAGTCGTCGAGTTGATGCGCGAAGAGGTCGACTGGACGTTGGAGCGTGCGGTACGCCATGCCAAATAGAGTGCGGGTCGAGAACCAAAGACCCCTCATGGCGGGCGACGGCGAAGCGAGAGTGAGACATCGGCACGGTCTCCAAAGATCTCGGCCATCTTGCGAAGTTGAAGAGCGCAGGTGTCGTCGGGCAGGTCGGGAACGAGGCTGCCGAGAAGGCCGTCGGAATATTCCACGACATCGTACAGATGCAGGATGCAGTCGGCCTTGCCACGACGGCTCTTGCCTAAAGTTAGCAGCCTTGTGAGCCTGGAATTAACCGCATGATGCGCCGGATAGATCAGACCTACATGCCACCGGCGAGATCGATACGGCAGCCGACCACGAGGCGTGGGCCAGTGACCGCGATGCCTCAAGCACCCGAACGATCCAAAAGTTTGAAGCCACAGCATGAGCAGCGGCAATCAAAGATGGCTGAGAACATCATCGCCGCCGGAGGGGATGTCCTCGGTCCGGGCAATAGACTTGACCAACCGGACAACTCTACGCCGGACCTTTTCGTTATCGAGCCTCCCGACTGCCTTGTTAAGTTCTAGACTCAGTTGGCTGCTGAGAAACGCGGTGATGACGTCGACCTCGCCTTCGAGATTGGGTTTAGCCAGTAATGGGCTGCTCTCGTCAGCAGAAAAATAGCTTATCGGCACGTTCAGGATGGCTGAAAACGGCTCGCGCCAACCCGCTTCACCGCCTTTTCGCACTTCTGGACTTGCTGGAAGGTTAGCCCTAGGCCGGTGGCCAACTTTTCCTCCGAGGGCCCAAGCATAGCGCGTCGTTGGATTCGAATTCGCGCGCCGACGTGTATGTCGATCGCATTGGGCCCATTATATGGCACAGCTAGTCCTGCCGGTTGTCGAAATTGAGTAAGAGCCATCACTGGCGATTGCACAACTATGGTTTAGCCAGAAGTATTCGCGTCGATTTACGAACTATTATGCCGGAGCATTCCGCCACGGAAGCTCAACGACTGCCTGTGGTGGGCCGGTCATTCAACGTCGGTATGGAATTTGCCCTGCAGAGCGAGTACAATCCCGATACTTATTCCAATCGGTTTTTCGCCCGCTTCGCCCAAATCGATGCAATTTGAATTCACACCCTGTTGAATGAAGCACACAAAGTTTCTTGAATCGCTTGACGTCAGTGCAAAACATCGAATCCGAATTCGCCAAGTCGCCTTAGTTTTACATTCTGCTAGGTCGATTTGGATGGAGAGACGCGAACTCATGCGATACTCTATCAATGCTGCGTATCACGCTCGTCTAGAACGTTAGCTTCGAGAAATTACAGTCAATTTCAAATTTCGACTCGCTTTGTGGAAAAATTTCGATATCATCAACCCTAAGGGGAATATGCCAGACCTGCAATTTTCTAGAATGGGGGTAATCATGTCTTCGGATGCTGCACGCCGTAGTGATTTGAGTACACTTCATCCAATCGTTCGTGAGGCCGTTAAGCGCGTCATAGAGCAGCTAAAAGACGAAAACCTGCAATTTGAAGTTTTCGAAGCTTTCAGGACCCCGGAGCGGCAAAAGATGCTTTACGCCCAGGGTCGAACAACGCCTGGAGACATTGTCACAAAGGCTCGCCCGTGGACATCGTACCATCAGTATGGCTTGGCCGTAGATTTCGTTCTCCGGATCGACGGAACCTGGAGTTGGGCTTCGAAGGGCAAATACAGCAAATGGTGGGAGCGACTCCATGCGATAGCACGCGCCAACAATCTTGAACCGTTGAGTTGGGAACTTCCACACCTCCAGTATAGCGGCACTTCCATCGAGAAGTTGCGTAGAGGGGATTATCCATCGCTCGGCGATGAAGATTGGGCTGAGAACCTTGCCGCTGTAATCGCAGGCTGGACGGGTAGCGAGGATGCGCCACCTCCGCCGACGGAGATTGCGAGACGCCCCGCAATCGCACAGGCTACAACATCTGATGATCCGGATGAAGAAACATTTGGGAGCACGTCGTCGCCCGCTGAAGATCAGGTCATTGAGCAGCCGAAGGTTGGCCTAACGTCTGCAGTGATAACTGCCGCGCAAGCCTCCGACCGGATTTGGGGAGTTCCTGCCTCAGTGACGCTGGCCCAATTCATTCTTGAAAGTGCTGGCGGTAAGCGCATGCCCCCAGGTTCTAACAACCCCTTTGGCATTAAAGCCAAAGACGGAGAACCTTTTGTTTCTGCACAAACTTGGGAAGTCGAAAAAGGCAAGAAAATCGTAACCGGAGCGCGTTTTCGAAAGTTCGCGAATTTCGACGAAGCATTTTCTCACCACGGTCGCCTACTAGCAACGTCGCCATACTATAAAAAGGCGATGGCGGTTAAGAATGATCCGACAGCCTTCGCCAACGCCTTAACCGGCGTTTATGCCACCGATCCAGAATATGGTCGGAAGCTTATTAGCCTAGTCAAACAATACGAACTCGGCGTTTATGACAAAGAAACACCCATGCCAACAATGGCGGTGGATGGGCACTCCACGTCTTCAGTGGGAGTAAAATCGATGACGCTTCGGTTCGGCGAAAAGGGCGAAACGGTCCGTGCCTTGCAGCAAATGCTCAAAACGGCCGGCTACAGTGTCGGTGCAATTGATGGCGCATATGGCAGTCTAACCAGAGCGGCCGTTGCGGCTTTTCAGGCTGATAACTCTTTGCCAATGACGGGTGAGGCAGACGCCGCGTTGATGGAACTTCTGAACAAGGCTCCTCCGAGGCCACTCGATAGAGATCGTGTGAATGCCACAGAAGCGGACCTTCTTAAGGAAGGGTCGACAACAGTTATTGAAGCCCGTCGCACGAAGCTGGTTGGATGGGCGACTGGCATCCTAGGCGCACTTGGTATTGGAAATAGTACGGTCGTGACCGCGAATGGTACAAATACGACACCTGTTCCCGCGCTTGAGACCTTCGTTGCACAAGTTCAAAGCTACGTTGCAAATCCGCTTTCGCCCGAGTCCGCCATCGCATTGGCCGAGTTGAAGCGGGAAACACCTTTGGTTGCAGAAGCCCTTAAGACGATCAACTCAGAAAGTCTACCCTCAGTCATAGAAAAGCTCCAACCCTTGTTGGCCGGTCAAGCAACAGTCGGGTCGTCGCAACCTGTCAGGACAGTATTCGATATGCTGGCGGCCAATTTACACGGCACCCCGGGACTTCAGTCCGTTTTTGAAGTCATTGCTTCAATCGCCGGAAGCCTCGTTCCTGGCTTTGGGGGATCGGTGGTGGCATTGGGTATCGGCTTGTTAACACATTATTTCGGATCAAAGATTTCTCAGTCGCGTGTGCAGGAGCATCGGGAGGGCAGCAACTTAAACAGATAGGTGGCATACTGCGCGGGTTTTGGGTCGTGAATTCATGGCCCTTCTGGATTCCGATCATTGAACCTGATCCTTGTTTGCTAGATCGAGGAACCCCTTTGGTGTCGTCCTCAGGCAAGTGAAAACTCGCGTTTGCCTGCATCGCCTTCAAACAGTTCCAGCGGCTCATGGTTTGACTGCGCCCCACCACGCGGTCCACGGACTTGAAAAATCAAGATGCGTAGCGGGCAATGGTAAGCTTTCGGCATAATCATCGTAGGCTCTCAGCCCGTCTAAGAACAAAGGGGTTCCTGCCACTGCTTTCCCGGCGCGCTTAAGGTACAACAATTCTAGAGCAGTGCTATCAGGCAAGGTTTCGAAATATTGCTTCATGTTCGCGATGACCTCAGCTAGCACCTCCTTCTCCCCTCGACGGAGCATTTCGTACGAAAACAGCGCAGAGGTTATGGGATCAATCCAATTAGCGTAAAGTAATTCCCTAAATGTCGTCTGCGCTTCGTGGTTGAAAATTCTACGTCGGTCTCGGAACTTCCGCATCGCACGGACAAGAAACTGCACATCACTTAGAGGCGCGTTTGTCTGCCAACGATTCATAATAAGCGGGTACTCAGCGAGGCGTGAAGCAAGGGTGCCGATTGGCAGCATGAATTGCGAAACCACCAGTTCGCCCTGCGCATCTAAAACGATTGTTACCAGCGTTGCGCGATTAGGGCTGGCGCAAGTGGCGACGGTGTAAGCGGGTCTATCTCCCACGCGGAAAGAGAGCAGGTGTGAGCCGCTAGGTACGTCGAAATAGGCTTCCCTAACTCCCCGGATTTCGCGAGGCGGACTTGCGGTTTGCCATTTGACGAATGCACCTTTCGAGACCGCGAGCTCGATGGGAGGCAACTCAGCCAAAGATCCAGCCAGCACGTAAATCGGCGACACATCAGGCCGCAGATTTCGAAAGTCAACTAGTGGAAGGCGCGCTAGCTTCTCATATCCTCCATAGTCACCTCCGAGTAAGATGCGGCCAGCGCCGGCCAATGCCAACCAAAGATCGAGACCTATATCGACGACCGGTCCGCCAAGCGTTTCCGAAAACCACACTTCATCGGAGTCGGATTGCAGCGCCTTGGCTATATCCGCATGGGTGCTGCTGTTTTGCCACCTGCCTAAGGCAATTTCGCGTCTCTCTCCAACTTTCAAATCGAGATCCTGTCGGTTGATCTCAACGTCGCCCTGGCGAAGGACCGCTGAATAGGAGTCGGCCTTGATCTCAACCGCTCCGGAAACTGTGTAAGTTGTTGTTTTCCGCGGCGGTGACCCGTTTGTGAGATCCAATTCACATCCAGCGGGAATAACAAGGCGCAACACCACTTTTTGCGGTGCCTTGAGGTATTCGCGGAGCGATGTCGAGCTCGGCGTCCGTTCATCCGCCTCCAATCCGTCAGATTCTTGATCATCTGTTTCGTCGCCATCTATTGCAAACCCTTCGAGCCCGCCCATCGACGTGATCTTGTTGGGCTTGACAGTGAAAGTCACTGTAGCCTCATCGTATAGATCAATCACTGCGCTCACCGCCGGTTCGACCGAGCCGGACTTCGTTTTGATCGAAAAGCGATAAAGGTCCGGCATCAATGGGAGAACAGTTTTTTTTCCGACAACTGGTTTAATAGTCGGCTGGTCGTCTCTATTCGACATGAATTCGATGGCGCCTTCCACATTGTCCTCGCCGACAATGAGGATCGTGCATTCATTTCGGGGAGGTGGGGCGAACATGTCGTAGTCCATGTCCGTGTCGAGGCCCTGCGCGCTCCCCTCCACCGGCCGGCCTAACCGTTGGGCCAAATGCTGCTTCAGGGAAGAATAGCGCACGCGCATCATGTCAATGCCGTTTTCGTCCCAGACCTTGGCGCGACCCCGCCCCTTCAGCCCGTCGATGAGATACTGGTTGAATTTGCTGTTGACCTGCGTGACGTCGCCCGCCGCTGCAGCGTAGATCACGAAAGTCGAGCCTTCACCGTTGATGGTGGGACTAAAGGGCAGAAACGGCCCGCCCGCCGCGATGGTCGTAACGTCCAGTGTGTTGCGGCAAAGATTGACGAAATAGGACTGGCGCCCCGGACCAAGATGCGCGCTCAGCCATCGCATCAGGTAGCCGACGGAAAGACACGCGTCTCCCGAAAGCTTCGGACTCTTGAAGTCTGACCCGATCAGCACGCTCGTCTTGTCGCCGGCGGCACCGACGAGCGTGAACCCGTGGCCGCTGAGATAGACGTAGAGTTCGTCGGTCTGCGCGGCACCCTTCTCCTCCAGTTCTAGCAGAGCCTGCTTGATGTCCGCGGCGGTGGCTCCAAGCCCGTTCTGCTGACGCGGTTCGGTGCAGAGTATGAGATGCTGGTCAGCAGGGTTGACGTTCTCACGCTTCCACTTTTCCGTCAGCCAGTCCCTGAAAGCCAGCCCGGCCTGTATAGTTCCATCAAGCTTCGTCGCCAGCCCCCCCGCAGCGACGTTCGGATAGTCCTCAATTGCTATGATGAGTGCGCGAACCGTCATTGTCGTTTCAGCCCTATTTTAGCGAAAACGCTGAGCGCCGTCACATCGATTGCCTCGTTGCGGTACATGAAGAAGCCGGCCCGATGGATGCCGGCGACCTTTCCCGATTCGAGCGAGAAGATAGGAGAGCCGGAATTGCCACGCGTCGTAGAACAGTCGTGGAATAGCGCCGGTGACAGGCTGCCGTCGAGGATCTCGCCGAGCGCGGCGCGACGAACGCCAAAGCCCCCACCGAACACCGAGGTCAGGAACAGCGGATTGTTCTCCTTGTCCTCCCCGGGGTAGCCGATCACCACGATGCGCGATCCCTCCGCCAGTCGGTCATTCTCGAATTTTAGCGGTGCGCGCTCATGTTTGCCGAGCTTGAGTAGGACGATGTCGAGATGCGGGTGGATTGCCTCGACGCTTTCGATCGTCACGATCGTGTCGGCGGGGTTCGTCTCGCCCTGTTCGGCTTTGAAGACGACACGGCTCTGACCTGGCGCAATGACCTCCGAGCCGTAGGTCATCTGGGCCAGGACGTGCCGGTTGGTCGCCAGCAATCCTCCGGTGACGAGAAATCCTGTTCCGACATGCCGCTTGTTTCTCTCGACGCGGCCGACGGACGCCATCGCCTTTTCGGCGCGGCCACGAAAAGAGCTCCAAAGCTCCTTTAATTCGTCAGGATAGAGATTATGACCATCGTCCGACGGCAAGTCGTCCAGCTTGCCGCCATTGCGTGTGTAGACGACTGGTCGCAGCAGCCGGATCACGATTTCGAGCGCGGCCAATTCATCCGCTTCTGGCGTTTCACCGTTGCGCAACTTGTCGAATGCGGCCTGGGCCTTTTCCTCGCTGTTGGGTATATCCGCGGGGCCAATAATGGCCCTTACCTTAGCAACAGCTTCGTCGATCTTGTTTTCCCCAAGGGCACGTTGCGCACGCAGGCGCAGCAGTTCCAGCTTGTCCATCGCCGCTCACTCCGCCAGTTGCTTCTCGTAGATGATCTTACCGCGTGCGTCACGAACCTCCTCGGTGAGGCTGGACCCGTCGAACGAAAGGACGGCGTAGCCATGCGGCAGGAACAGCTTTTCTTCGCCGGTGATGAACGGGTTTTCGCCTTCCAGCACCGAAGCCGGGGGCAAGAGCAGGCCGCCTTTGCTCACCCGAGTCGTCTGCCGCCAATCGGCGCGCGCCCACATGTCGCCTGGCGCACGCGCGACACCGCTGGTCTCCGCCCGGCTCTGCGGCATGCCGCTATGGCCGATGCAGCGGCCCAGGATACCGAATTTCGGGTCGGGCTCATGGAACACGACGCAGCGATGTTCGTGTCCCCAATACCAGGCGAAGATCCGCTTGCTGTCGAGGATCCGGCGGAAGCCCGTATGTCCGAGTAGCTTGTCGCCCAAACCGTCGAAGGGCGAGTAGAGCTGATGATGCGAGAAGAATATGACCCGGCGGTCGCCGGCCTGCTTCAATATCCGGACGATCCAGTCCACCTGTTCGTCGTCGATGGCGTGGTCCTTGTAGGCGACGTCGAGGCCAATCAGCGTCCAGTGCTTGTTCTCGAACGCGAAGTAGCTGGCCTCCTGGCCGAAGGCCGGCAGCGTTTCATCGAAATAGGCATATCCGCCGGAATACATTTCGTGGTTCGAGTTGAGAGCACGACTTGGAGTTCCCGCCAGCTTCGGCCAGCCGTCGAGAAAGCGCTCCTTCACCTCCTGCTTGGTTCCCGAGTAATACACATCGCCGAGATGCAGCAGCAGCGCGAATCCGTCCGGATCGGCGGCCACCGCCCTGGCAATCTCGGGGGCGCCGTAGAGCCCAGTACCCCAATCGCCGAGTAGGGCGACGCGGCCCTCGTCCGGAAACGGCTCGGCCAAAGCCTTCGCCGGCCGAATCAGCTTGTGCCTGACCGGGTTCTTGAGCTTTTCCCAGACGACCTTTGCCCAGCCGAACCAGTCGCCGGTATCGAACATGGCTTCGAGACCTCCGCTTGCAAGCGGCTTGTAGCTGAGATTTGCCGCTTCACCGGAGGCGATAAGGCTCTGCAATCGCGTCGACGCGCCGTGGTGCGGCGTCGTCAGCACGGCGGCCCCGGCCTTGGCTTCGGCGCGGCGCAGTTGCGTTAGCATGTTGCCGACGGTCGCCATGATTTTCGCCTGCTCTACGTTGGAAGCCCCACGCGCGGCTTCGGTCAGGTTACCCATCGCTTCCGTGCTGGCGAATATCTTCTCCACCTCGCGCACCGTGACAACAACCGGCACAGATCCCTTTTCCACCATTTGCTTCTCCTCCCTTGCCGAATTCTCGTCCGTCGCAGCTACTCGCCGAGCCAAATCTCCAGCTTGCCTGCGCGGATCACTTCGTTCCCCACGGCCGCGACGGTCGTCCGGCCCATTGCCCGCAGATCGGCCGCCAGCAGTTCCGCGGCAGCCTTGTCGGCGGCGATGCCAGGATTGAAGCGAACCTCGTTCACCGATTCTTTGACCCGTTCTTCGCCGGGGATGTTCCAACCCAGCATTCTCATTCGACTGCTGATTTCGCTCGCCTCGTCGCGCGTCAGTCCGGCGAACTGCAGATAGACGGTCTGGGTCGATTTCTTGCCGTAATCAATGTTGGCCTCGAACAGATCAAGCTGTTGCCGTGTCTGCGGACCTATTTGGGTTTCGCCCGCTGCCACAAGCAATTCGAGCCCGGCGACAACGGCACGTGCTTTCGCCTTTAGCTCGATAGTTTCGCGGTCGTTCCACGTGGTGGCCGGCACCTGCAAAAGAACATAGATCAGGTTCAGTCGGCCCGAAGTGCTCAACGCACCCATTGACGTGCCCTGCGCCATTTCGAGGAGTGCGGCGATAACCTTTCGCTGCTCGGGCCGATCTATATCGTCATCCCGCAGGGCGGTGCTCAGCTCCTGAGTGGCCGCTTTGCGCTTGGAGATATCGGAATCATTCAGGAGCCTTACGATCTTGGCCAGTGCATCGCCAACCGTCTCGACGGCGGTCGGATGCCTCGACAGGTCAGTTGAACGAATGAGTTCGTCGAAACGCAAACCGGTCAGACGTTCGATTTCCGTAACAGGAATCCGATGGACGTCCGGCTCGAAGTCGCGCAGCAGAGGAATCCTCTGGTTTGTCCCATCCCTGAACTGGGAAATGAGAAATGCATCCACGACATAGTGGCGGCCGCCCATGCTCTCTGAATAATCCGGAACGGCGGAGACGGCCACTTTCCAGAGGGCACGGGGAACCCGCCCCCCGCCCATGTTGGGATCGCTGTTGGCGAAGACCGGGCCTGTGAAGATCGTAACTTGCCGGGCGCCGGGATTATGCTTGGTCATGATCCAGCGTTCGAGTGCCGCCCAAATGCCCCGATTGAATGTATCGAATTGCGGCGTGATGTTCGGATAGACATTGGCAGCATCGTTACGAATCTGGGCGGCCATGCTCGGAACTGCCGGAAGCGAGGTTCCCCAGGAAATCTCCGAGCGCGACGCAAGATGTCCGATATCGAAGCCGGGGCCGGCGAACCAGTCCAAGGAGACCTGAATACTGCGAGGAATGCGCGGATCTGGACTTGCCTGAAAGGATGGAGAGCGAAGGGGGATGTTTGGCAGGACGCGAAGGGAGGCGCGATCCAGGTTGACCGCGCTGTAGAAGGCCATACGGCGCTCTTGGTTCAACACGATACTGTAATTCAGATAGTTGAGGGGGCGGCCGCCCTCAAAGGCCACAGACCTGTCGCGCATGGACAGAGCGGGCGGCGCAATCTCGATTCCGAGGAACTTGGAATCGTAGCCATTCAGCCGGACCGACGAGTCGGAAAAAATATTGATGACCTCGTCTGGCTTGATGAGATCCGCAATCACGTCCGGCAACTCGGAGCGCCTGAGTTCCGCGGATCGCAGTTGTTGCCGTATGATGTCTATCGCTGCATCGAGCACGGTTTGCTGCTTCTGCAATTCGGCAAGACGCCGGCTCAGGGCCTCGGTGTCGGCCTTGGCCTGCTCCGACAGCTTTTCCGCATTCTGACGCGCTTCCTCGCTCGCCTTGGCGGCGAATTCGGCGGCGCGTCGCTGTGCGTCCGCTTCGGCTTTCTCGTCTTCCGCCCTCTTCTGTTGTTCCCGCGCGAGATTGGCGGCCGCATCGGCGCGATTCTTTTCGTCCTGCGCCCGTTTGGCTGCGACGGCGGCGCGCTCTTTCTGCACCCTCATCTCGCGATAGGCATCCTCGGCACGATTCTTCTGCGTCATCGCCGTCTGCCGCTGCAAGAACGCGATCCCGGCAAGCCCGGCAAAAACAACGGCAATGGCCGCAAGCGCTACTATCCAATAATTCTTAGTCGTGCGCTGCTCACGCTCGCTTGCCGCAACGAGATCCGCTATGTCACTATCATCGTCGGCGAATTTCTTTGCCCCATCGAGGGCCGCGCCCTTTAGAAGATAGCCTTTGGCCTCCTTGTTGAGCCGCCACTGGCGCGCCAACGCGCCAAGACGGATAACCTGTCTGCTCCGTTCGAGTGCTGGCTCCGGTCTGGCATCTTTATGCGATTCGGCACTTTCCGCAGGATCAGCGCTGTCGCGAAAGTCAGCTAGGCGCGGCGAGATTACACTCAACTCGTCCTCACTCTCCGTAAGAAGAAGCGTGAACCAGTAGTCCAGCATGTCTTGGGCTGCACGCCGCTGATTGGGATCTCCAATGAATGCCCCGGCGGCCGTTGCGTCTTCGATGAACGACCGAATATTCTCGACCGTATCCTTTGCGCCACGCGAGCGGCCCTGCACAGCAAGGGTGTCATATGCCGCCTTTACGGCTTCGAACGACTTGAGAATCGCGCTCATCGTTTCACTATGCTCGAAAGAATGATTTGGATCGGAGTGCCGATTTCGACCAATGTTGTGCATTCCGACCTTAGTTCCTTGTCGGCATGGAAGAAGCGAACCCGTACCTGGGCCCGAAAATTATCGAATGTCTCCCGCAACGGACCAATGTCGTCGTCCACCAGCGCACCCTCTTTTGTGAGTTTTCTTTCTAAGGCGCTCAGCTCATCACCTATGCGCTCGGCATAGCCGCGCACTCGAATGGCCCATAATTGCTCGCTTTCGGCGCGCCATTGCACCTCATATTGCGACCGCACGGTCGGCCACAGTTTGACGAAGTCTTTGAGCACATCCGGCGGCGGCAGCGTGAATACCCGACCCAGCGTCCAAAGGTTGTCGTCTGCTTCCTGCCAAAGCTGATGCTCGGCGACCTTGGCTATGAGCATCATGTGGACCGCGCGGACCTGTTCGGCACTCTTCGAAAGATTTGGAGAAGCCGGGCCGGCGGCCGCGCTGATCGTGCGCAGCGTTTCAAGCAACGACGGTAAAGGGAGAGCTCGGGCGGTTGCGAATATCACATTGTTGATCTGCGTAGGCTCGCTCTCGAGTATGCGCTGTACGATCCCGAGCGACATCCTGACCTTTGCTTCATCGGGAGGATCATCGAGCGCTTCCTGCAACATGTCAGCCGCCCTTCCGAGCTTACCAATCCACTGCGCCTGCACACGCCGATTCGTGTCTTCAACAGGCAATGGCCCGATCGTGGTTTCCATGTTTGGCTGGGTGATCTGCAGACGGTCTTGGAAGTCGCGAAGCATGCCGAGCTTGGTCTTGTCACCGCTTGCAACGAAACCAGCAGCTTCCTGCAAGCTCTCGTAACGACGCAATTGGAGCTTATGAAGATCATCGTGAAGTGTCTTGTGGATCTGGAGTACAACAACGTCCTTTTCCACCGCGGCCAGTGAGGCGCGCGACACAAGTATGGCTTGGTGTATAGATTCAGTCGCCAACAACGCGTGGACCTCGAAAAGCGCGGCGACGATAGTGTTGACCGCTTCCCTGGTCGTTGGTCGGGTATTGGCAGCAGCGGGCACCGTCTTTTGGATCAATTCGCGAAGAGGTAAGTCGTCCTTGCGCGCATCAATGACAAAGGCGAGAAACGAAACCTCAACACCATCGGAATCCGCCTGCTTGAGGCAAGCCATTGCGATGACGCGGCCGGGATCGCTGCGAGCGGCCACTTCCGCGATCTTGTTGTCGCCGACACACTTGAACAGAATGTAGCCCAAAGTTTCGAAATCAAAGCGATCCCCGATCGCTTTGGCGAGAAGCTCCAGCTGATCCGGTGTGAGCGTCGCCAAAATTAGACATCCCTCACGACGTCGTTGCCAGGAACGTGCCGAGACCTTTTGCCTCGATATCTGCGCGAATGAGTTCGGCGGGCACACCTTGATTGAAAACCGGCAGCCCCTCTACGGGATCGCCCAAGTGATGGAGTGCTACCAGCTGCCAATCCATGTTGAAGCAAGGCGAGCCGGACGAACCGGATTCGGTGTTGGTATGATAGCGCAAGCGCAAGCCCTCCCCCACGAGTCCTATGATACCATTGGTATCCAGCGCCAACTTCATCGGCGCAGCGAGGGGATGCTGCGCGATGATCAGTGGATCTCCAGGCTCCATCTCGATAGCAACCGCCGGTAAAGCCAGGCAACCGCGGTGACCGCCCTGGGCCTGCCCTAGATGCAGCAGCGCATAATCGAGTTGATCGGGCTTTGGCGGTGGCTTATCCGGAAATGGGGTCAATTCGGCATCGCTCGCCGGGCTAAACGTTATCACACCCTTGTCGCCGAGAGGAACTCTCACGCCCACCTGCACCGCCCCGTCCGGTAGCATGAGATAATCGAAATGGCAGGAGATCTTCTTCCAGTTCTCCGGCTGCAGAACTTTGCGGACGACGTGCCAGTTGGTGATCACCGCAGAGGGACCGACCAGGAAGCCGGTGCCTGCCCCGTTCTGGCCGATGTCAATGCGGCAGACCCGTCTCTCGATCTGCGATAAACCTTGGAGCCATTCGCGTATCTCGATCATGCACAGATTTGGCCGGACGTTTCGTTGCAAACCAGGAGCAGATGCAAGCGTCGTTGCATTCTTGTCGGGGATTCCCGCGTGCTGCAGGCTCAAGCCCGCCCCTGCGCGGGAATCCACGTGAGCCACCTCGGGCACGAGTCCCATGAAAACTGGGACCAGATCCGCTCTGTAGGGCTTACGGCGAAGGACTTCGGCGAGAAAGCGCGGAAGCGAGCCATCTCTGTGAAGTTGAATGAGTAACTCCCTAACCGCTCTCTTTAAAGGCATCCCCCTACCAACGTACTCGTCATAGAGTTGGTCTCCGGTGACGACATGGACGATTACCTCTAACTCGAAATCGTTTATGGCGCCGGCAATCTCCCCGGTCAGCTTCTCAATGCCTTGGCCAGAAACCATCCGAACATCTCCCAATTGCGTTTCGTCTGCACCTCAGAAAATATCTCCGCCAAATGAAAGCTATCCGACAAGAAATTTCGACCGACCCGAAGGTGGTTTGATGTCGAGTCTTGCTACCTGTCGTATACAATTCTCTGCATTTCTACTACCATGATGAATCATAACAGAACTTAGCCAAATAAACTCAGCGTTGAATTGGAATTCAGAAGTATTTCCATTTTGTATTCTATCGTGGATCTAGATTTCTAATTTTGACGATTAGAACGAAACATTCTCGCTTTAGCAGACTTATCAACGAAAGCATTGTAGGTCGGGCTCGGAGGCAATATTCCAAGTATGCGCGAAGCTGTCCAACCTTTCTAACTCCAATCTCCGCGCTACACATTGATTGATGTAGCTCACAAAGTAAAGTATCTATGATTGCGCCCCATACGCCGCGTGTCTACCCTGATCCATTCGAGCAGATCATACGTCCCTGAAGCGTCTCGGAAACTTAAGCGCATCTATTTTCATCGGGATCATAGCCTGCAATTCGGAAGCAGTTTGAGTGATTGGTGTCGTAGCGGGCGGCGCAGTCATACAAACACCGGGCGCCGATCTCGTTGAATACGAACGATCGCTCATCTTTTTATGATGTAGACGGGAGCGGACACTCAGAACCTGCTGATTCGCAGCAAGCAGCTGTAGGAAATCGAACCTGCCACCTATCTCGCGAGGTTGCTGTTGTATGGCGGATTCACGTCGGTGCCGCAATTGATGTTGAGGGCCTTGGCGGAGCAGATCATCACACGTAGGGCTATTCCGTTGCGTACTGTTACTGGCTGCGCTGACGGCTTGGAAATTGCGAGCGCAACACTTCACTATCGTCACTCCCACTTGTTAGAACCAAAATCTGTATTCCGAAATGACAAGATTAATCCTATAGTGCCCTAACGCGGAGTTGAGCCATGCGATATGTCTCGCGAGATAAGATACGCATTCCGGAGGTGTTAAACACTCCGGTCGTGGAGACTTTGCGGGCGGGGCTTTCTCGATACGCGTCCAACGAGGATGGATTGTCGAGGCAACAACGCGCTCCGATCGATCAAAGGATTTTCGAGGATTCAAGCTTACTTGGGACGCTATTTGACCTTTTCGAACGCCGGTGCGGTTACTGCGAGCAATCATTGGATCACTATGGCAGGCCGCCACTCGAACATTACCGCCCGCTCGGCGTCGCCCAAGGCAAGGACGGCCGGACTGACCAGTCGCATTATAGCTGGCTCGCCTATGAATGGGACAATATGATCGCGGCGTGCGAGGATTGCCGCAAGCGCAAACAAAACCTGTTCTTTGTCGAAGGACAACGTGGTCCTTTGAACGCAGCAATCGCTCATCTACGATCAACGGAAAATGCGCTCTTTCTCGATCCATGCTTTGACGATCCAGCGGGGCATCTGCGATTTGGCTCCGATGGTAAGGTGAAGCCCTCAAGTCTGAAGGGCGAGGAGACGATAGCCCTTCTGTCCTTTAATCGTCGTCAGCTAATCGATGCTCGTTACCGCGCCTTGAAAAATGCAATCCGTCTACTGACAGACGCGCCTCCAGGCCTCTTTGCCGTTCCGACCGGCCTTCCGAAAGGCTGGGCGTCCTTCGTCTTACCGAATAGTGATCATCCTGGCGCAACCACGCTTGCCTTGTTGCAGTCCGCAGCTGATCAGGGCCGACGCTTCGACGATCTGCCCCACATGCTGAGTGAACTCAGCAGGGTGAGTCTGCCTTCACGTCGCGACTTCTTGCTTTCATTCCTGGGTAATCCGTCGGAGCAGGCCACGATGGTGGAGGAGTCGTTCTCACTACCTCCGACCAGGCAACTTCCCGGCCTTGCGGAAATGCCAGCTGCAAAGGCGGCCATTACCACAATTAGTATTCGTAATTTCAAAGGCCTGAAGGCCATCGACTTTAGACTTCCGGATTCTGCCCCAGGATCGAGTGCCGTGCCGTGCATGATCCTGCTTGGGGAGAACGCCACCGGTAAGAGTTCCGTTCTCGAAGCCATCACGCTGGCTCTACTGGGAACTGCAGAAATTGTAGCACTGGACCGGCTCATCCCCAAAGAGGATGTCAATCCGGCGGGGCTCATTCATCGCCCGGATCTCGTTCATTGGGATGATGTCTCTCGCGATCCCCTCAATATCAAGGTCGGCTTTTTCGGAGGGGAGTTGTCCACCTCTCTGACAGCGAGCGCGTCGAGCGCCAGCTTCGATGGAACGGAGACGCCGTCGAAGATTGTCTTGGCATACGGCCCAAGGCGGTATTTCCCCAACGAGAAGACACGCCGGTTCCGGGCGCCCGCCTATCGAGTTCGATCGCTGTTCGACGCCATGGCGACAATCCCTAACCCATCCGATTGGCTTCTGACATGCGACGACAGTGATTTCGATCCGGCGGTAAGAGCGCTCCGCGAGATCCTTATGCTTCAGCCGAACGATTATTTCGCGCGGGAGGATGGCCATATCATCATCGAGTCTTCGGGCGGCCGTACTCGTCTCGACGAAATGTCGGTCGGGTACAAATCGATCATCGCGATGGCGACAGACATCATCCGCGAGCTTCTGCGATTTTACGACAACCTCGAATTTGCCAGCGCGACGGTTCTAGTCGACGAGATCGAGACGCATCTTCATCCGCGATGGAAGATGCGGATCATGTCATGCCTGCGCCGGGCGTTTCCGCAGGTGCAGTTCATTGTCACGACCCATGACCCCCTATGCTTGCGCGGCATGCATGACGGTGAAGTGTTTGTGCTCCACCGGCCAGATGGCGACCACAGGATCGAGAAAGTCGCGAACCTGCCAGCTATCAAGGGAATGCGCGCAGAGCAGCTACTGACATCCGAGTTCTTTGGGCTCGGCTCGACGGATCCGGAGACAGATGCGAAGCTTGCACTCTACCACGAACTCGCATCGAGACAGGAGAAGCTCGATGCGGGCGAAACGGAGAAGCTCACACGCCTCAAGAGTGAACTCGATCAGACTCTTGTTGTTGGCGACACACCTATCGAGCAGGCGCTCGTCGACGTTCTTCGTCAGGCCGAGCTTGACACCCGCACCGAGCCCACCAAGACGGCGTTGCCCAAGCGCGCTTCAATCTTGTCCAACGCACTGCAACGACTGACCGGTGATTTCGCTGCTCCATTGATCCTGACCGGCACGGGCCCGGGTGCGGCGACCCCAATAAAGAGTACCAATGACGGTCCGGCGGAGGCGTAAGGATGATCCGCGTCGATCGTGAGGGCGCTGTTCCGGCCAGATTGGATCTCACCAATGAGATGAGCGTTGCCTCAATCGAGCGCAAGAGGATCATCGCCGGACTGGTTGGGGGAAATCCGGCGGAAGATGCAAAGTTTGAAGCATATTCTCATGGTACGGTTCGCGACGCTCTTCAGAACCTGTTTCATAACAAGTGCGCCTATTGCGAAAGCAAGATTGCCGGCTCGCAAGATACTGACATCGAGCATTATCGTCCCAAAGGACGGGTGACTGATGCACTCAAAAGCGGCGTCACCCATCCGGGCTACTGGTGGCTGGCGATGGACTGGACAAATCTCGTCCTGGCGTGCAGCCATTGCAACCAACGACGCAAACAGCTGATCTACAAACCGGGAATGACGGAAGAAGAAATCATTGCTGTTATCGAGGCTAATCGAACGATCACGGTCGGTAAGCTCGATGCTTTTCCGACCGCGAATTCGATCTGGGTTACGGACTACACAAAGGATGTCGCAACGGAACAGCCCCTCCTGATCGACCCTACGAAGGTTGATCCCGATCAACACCTGGATTGGGTGGTGGATGAGAACCTGTCAACGGTTCGGGCGCGAGGCGGGAGCCAGATCGGACAGACGTCGATCGACGTCTATGCGCTTAACCGACGCCGGCTGACAGAAGACAGGATGTCAAAGCTCTATCTTCTGCAAATTGCTGGCAATCGCGCACTTCAGGCGCTCAACGCCGCTCTCACAGAGCAGAACGATGCGATTGCCGTTGCATTGGAGAACTCGGCTCTCGAACGCCTCAACGACTTGCGGTTGCACTGCGCGCCCGACCAGCCCTATGCGGGGATGGCGCGCGCCTATGTTGCCCACCTTGCTGCCAAGATTGCCGCCACACAGGTTGGCTAATCACTTCCCTTTCAGATTAACGGCCTTTCTCAAAACACCGATATGGTGCGGGATTACGTTTTCATTCTTCCACTCCTTGGGAAGGCTCCAGTATTTAGTGTGAGAGAAGAAGGGCGTCGCTTCCTTTGGCTTCGATCCCGCCGAAACCGGTTCAGGCAGAACCGAAAACTCCTCGATTCCGGAAAACGCCTTGCCTTTGATGGAAAGCCCGAACTGCGAGCCAACCGGCCCTGAGATGATGTCGCCCCATAGAATGGCCTTGTGTGGGGAATAGATATTTGTCCATCGTGTGAACGCAAAGAGTGCTGCGTGATGAGGCCGGCGCGGCTTTTCGGCGCCATCTTCGGTACGGTACGACAGGTGCATCTTGTCCGTCGTGCCATCATATTCGAGCGTGGGCGGGCATGTCGGTAGGATACGCTGCTCCTGTGCTTTTCTGAGGGCCGGCTTGTCAAAGGCCATCAGGAATTCGGCATGGGCGAGTGGCGAACCGAGGGTCACGAAATCCGAGACGATCCACGGGCTACCGCGTCCATTCAACTCCTTGCGGCATTCCCCTTGCAGTTCACGAAATCGCGTCTTTTTGTCTGCCTCGCTCTTGGGATCATCAAGCAAGCTAGTCTCAATTCCTATAAACCGACGGATAAGGCCTTCCATCTGGCTCAAATGTGACTGGCCGGGCTCGACAGCGACCTTGTCGTTGATCCGGGCAAAGCAGTGCGTGAGAATGTCATAGGCCACGATCGTACCGAGAGAGTGGGCGACGACAATAATGCGATCATATTCAGGTTTGGCCGGAGGACTGTCGGACTTGATATCCATCAGGGATTCCAGGAGCTCAACGCCCTTTTCTCTGATTTCCTGCCGTCGGGCGACGTTCAACGGGCTCGCCTTGACGTAACGAGCGACGTCGCCAAAATACTTCAGGAGAAAGGTGTTTACGAAGGCGCCAAGTGCGAGACTACCAATCCCTGCAAGCACCGACCAGTACCAGGTCTTCCCCTCGAAAGGGATGAGCGACAGGATGAAACCGACGGCGGCACCGATCGTGATGAACCAGAGCGCAATCCAGGCCGGCCCAAGTCCCGCTGGAACCCTGCTCCAGGGACGAAGGAGGATATCTTTGAACCACGCGATAAAGTGCTCGAAGGTCGTCCCTTCCATCAGATGCGCCCAGTAGAACTCGTAGAAATGCGTCGATCCCTTGCCGTCCATGCTTTCGGTCGCAAGGCGCCGAAGTTCAAACGAACGGCTGATCTTGTCCGGCTTGAACCAGATGATATTTTCGGAGCGCTTGCCGCCGGTGGACGAGTCCGGCCGATCTGCACTGATCAGATCGGTATCGGTCGACCACACGGCCCGCGAGAAACTCATAATCGTTTCCATGGGGACTTGTTCACCCATACCGTGAATCACGACGACAGCCTGTTTCATCACAATCCCCCATGTAGCCCGTTACGGTTGGCCGCTCCTCCGACGGACCGCTGATCTGTCGTATTCGCACAACCCGGACAGACTACAACATAAACGCGAGTGCTCGTCTTCTGAATATTTGAGAAATCGGCTGTCATGGCGACTAATCGAATCTCGTGCGCCTCGGCGAGAGTCGTCGCGCCGATAGTCTTAGCGGGGGGTGCATGGCGTTCAGGGGCTTGAGGGGTCACGACCCTAGGCGGCAGTTTCGGATACGAAGCTGCGCAAAAGACCACGCTGACCGAATAGCATTCTTGATGAAACGACTTGAGCCGCGGACGGACGTTGCAAAGGCGTCGGCTCTCTCCAAGAGCGGGCCATGGCCGCCACGATCCGAGAGAATGATGGAAGATATGAGCGCAATTTGCGACCGGCCATTTCGCAATTCGGCCGTTGAAAGGAGCCGAACCAGCGTGGCCGTACAAGGTCTCGGCCAAGTATCTGTTATGATTGTAAATGCGCTATGGCTGCGCTGAAACCTAAGTCTACGACCCGCGACAAGCGCGACACGGTCAGATGGTCGCACAAGAATCTCAAGAGACGGCATTGTTGTTGTTTTTGTTCAATAAATGACACAAGAGAGGACCCATTCCGACCACTTCTCAAGCGACCATCAGGAGGCATGCCGTGACAACATCCGAAATCGAGAACCTTAAAGGCGCTCGGCGTACACGTTTGCGCCGCGATTTTGTAGAAGTGTCCAGTGCCGCGAAGCGGAAGGCGACCAACTGCCGCCGGCGTAGCCGTTGGCATGAAAAATTGCCGTAGTTATGGCGTGTACCAAATTGCCAGGACCCCGAGCAAAGCGCAGCTTCAAGGACCCAAGTGGCGGAACCTGCTTGTTTAAGGCAAAAGGGGTGCTTGCAACAATAGGCTCAATAGATGACAGGCACATCCGACACATTGGCGCTCCTCATCGACGGTGACAACGCCTCGCCGAAAATCGTCAGTGGGCTCTTGGCCGAGATCGCCACCTATGGCACCGCCAGCGTCAAACGCATCTATGGGGACTGGACCAAGCCCAACCTCAACGGCTGGAAAGAGTGTTTGCTCGAACATTCCATCCAACCAGTCCAGCAATTTGCCTACACGACGGGGAAGAATGCCACGGACGGGGCCATGATCATCGACGCGATGGACCTACTCTATACGGGCCGTTTTTCCGCATTTTGCATCGTTTCCAGCGATAGCGATTTCGCAAGGCTGGCGTCGCGCATCCGAGAACAGGGCGTCACCGTCTACGGCTTCGGCGAGCGAAAAACCCCGCGCCCCTTCATTACCGCTTGCGACAAGTTCGTCTATTTCGACGTCCTCAATGCCAACTCCGTCGAGTCCGAGGCGCGCCAAGATCCCCAACCGGCTGCCCTAGTGAAGGTCAAGGACGCTAAGGCATCCCCAGCCAAGGCGCCGGCAAGACCGAAGCTCGACGCTGCCGCATTAAAGATGCTCGAGAATGCTGTGACGGCGTCGGCCGATGAAGACGGCCGTGCCAACCTGGCGCGTGTCGGTGCCCACCTGGCGAAACAGTCGCCGGACTTTGACGCACGCAACTATGGTTTTGCCCGCCTCACCGACCTCGTCGAGGCCTCCGGTATTGTCGACGTTGAGCGAAGCGGCGACAGTCCGAAGATCGTGACGGTCTGCATGAAGGGGAAGGTAAGGCCGAAACCCAACGGCTAGGCTCGGTCGCCAATGGAACGGGGGTCGCCATAATTTCCCGCCCCAACCACAGGTGTCGCCTTGGTGAAGGCGCTCGCATGGAAAAGATGCTTGAAGATGCCACGACGGGAACTATCCAGAGAAGAACTCTTTGCCCTCGTATGGGAGAAACCGACCAGCGAGATCGCCAAGGAACTTAGCCTTTCGGACGTGGCGATCGGCAAGCTCTGCACCAAGCTGCAGGTCCCGAAGCCGCCTCGCGGTTATTGGGCACGCATGCAGGCCGGGCAACGACCACGCCGTCCGGCCTTGGCTGCCTTTCGCGAGGAACTCGACGCCAAGCGGCGCAACGAGTCGCGTGCAAAAACAGCAAAATCGCTTTCGAAACTGCAACGCCAGTTCCTCGAAATGGCGCTGTCGGAAATGAACAATCGGGGCGCCGGTATTGCTCCACCGACAGGTGCCAGGCCGCTCGTCAATCTTGATCGCGATGTCGCAGCCCAGGTCCTCCTGCTCATTCAAGGCCGGGCGCAGGCCTGGGTAGAAGAAGGTCGCATTGCCACGCGCTGGGGACCGTCTGTCCGCAACAGCGTTGCCAAACTCGTTGAGCGCCTGCTGCCGATGGCGCGGCAGCAACTCTTGGTGTTCGAGACCGAGAGCAAGCGCACATCCTTCAGGGCCGACGGGCCAGCGATCCTTGTCCGACTGACAGTGCAATTGCAGGAGCGGATCGCCGCCCTTTCGGAGATGGTCCGGGATCAAGAACTCCAGCACGTGGTCATGCCGCTGACGGCGGCAGATCACGCTTGGTCGACGCACCATCTCTATTCCCCAGAATCGCACCTGTTCCTGGACAGTTGGCTCTGTATTTCGGCTCGCGAGATCTGGGTGGAATGGAACCGCAAGTCGTGGCGAGAGGAAGAGCCGCCCGAGCGGCGCGCGACGAACCGGATCGGCCTGCGTGACGTGATGCCAGTCGACTTCTTGTCCGCTTCGACCAAGGAGCTCTCGCCGGTGATTTCGGGGGCGGTAATCACGCCATATGCGGATCGGCTTCGCGCCCTGCAAGAGGCGGAACGGATCCACGAGATGATGAGCAACGCCGCGTACGCAATGCAGAAGGAGGTCCCGGGCGAAATCCTTGCGGTAGTGGATCGCCTGTGGTTCAGGGAAGAACGTCCCTTCCAAGCGGCGCGCGACGCCTTCCGCCATGTCGAAACAGAGCTTGAGCGATGGGAGACCGAGCTCGAAGCGGAACGATCAGCGCTTGCCAGGTCCATCCTTGGAATCGCGCCTGGAGACATCGTTACGTCCGAAAGCCGCGGGAAACTGTTGCGGCTGTCGGTTACGGGCGCAACCCTCTATTCCGGCGGCAGCAGCGTCAGCTTCATGGTGTCAGGAATTCGGTTTCGGAAGGACGGAACGCTGGGGAAGCTGCAAGAAACGTTGAATCTGTCTTTTAACGACGAGAAATAAACTCAAAAATGAGAGCGGAAGCGCCGGACCACCGCGGTCCCCAAAGCCGAGCCGGCGTTGACCAGCACGTAGATGTGCAATCCCTCAAGGGAAATCGACCAGACTCACACGGAGGTCATTGATGACCGCGGCGAGCCCTGCTGCGCCGATCAGCGGCACGACCCGGGCCGGCGCCAGCTTGGAGACGGCGCGCCCAAAGACAGCGACATTAGTGTGGCCGTTCAGGCGAGATGGATAGATGATGCCGTCGGGAAGCGACTGATGCTCGTGGAATGCAAGCGACCAGAAGCGCGCAAGGCTCTGACGCGAGGATTTCGCCACGTCAGTTGGGACGCCCATCCTGATGGCATGATCGTCACGCAGGTCAACAAGGTTAAGTTCTGCAGTCGTCTCGATCTCAGCGTATCGCCGCGTATAGATTTCTTTTTCCTCAATCGGAAGATCGCCGAAAAGACCGTCGCGGCGATCACGCAGGACCGCCTCGAGGAAACAGACCTTCAGTGTTTCTCCCAGATAGAGGACGCCGAATCGCTTTGCGGCGTCACGTCGGCGCGGATCGCTGAAACGGCTAGGCGTCTTTCCAAACCCCAGCGGATCAGGAAAGGCGCTTGCGTAGATCCGGCCAAAGCGACGCCCTGAAGGGACAGTTTCGATATCAAGCGGCTGACGCCCAAAATCGGCAGGCGGCTTCATACCCACCATTTAGCGAATGTCACCGCGGGCAATGCTCTCAGCTGCTGCGATCACGTCGCTATCGTGGCCCCGCTTCAGGACGTCGAGCCCGGTGCGACCCTCAAGCGCGCCGTGGGGCGAAACAAGGAAGCGGTAAACGGCCCAGGCACCTGCCAGGATCTCGTGCAATTTTGAAAGCGCCGCATAGGGTCGGCCGTCCTGATCAAGTTGCCAGGCCGGAAACCGGAACCCTCGCTTGGCGCCATCCAGGCCGAGAACCTGGCCATTCTGACGCTTTGTATTGACTGTCACCCGCGAAACGCCAAGAAGGTCGGAAAAGGCGTCGGCGCTCAGCATGTCGTCCTCGCTGAGGATCTCTGCAACGCGTCGACGGCCGCGCTCTCGTGCGGCGGACAGGGCTGCCTGGAGTTCGTCATCCGGTTCGCCGGCCTCTTCGACCGGGAACGCACTGTCGCCAACCAGCGGGTCTTCTTCGACAATCGAAATTGTCTGCGCTCCGGCGCGCGGATCGACGACGACGCGGAAACTCACCTGATGGCCAGCCTTTTGGCTCAGTTGCACTGCCTTGGTATAATGATTGAGCAGCGCTTTTTCGAAATCGGCCTTGCGGGGCAGCTTCATCGATAGGGCGATGTTTGGAGTTTCGCTTGCTGACGTTTTCGTGACGGGCATGATAATCCACCTTTTGAAATCAACGTAGGCAAGTTTGGTCAGTTCGTCAAGCTCGTTAAGTTGGTAAAGACAGCAGCGATTGAATCATTTTCCGAATTCACTTTGCCAGCCCGCAATAACTGCGATGCCTGAAGATCAGAAGCGCAGTTTCCAAGGGACACCAAAGAGCGGGTGCAGTTTCTGTATCGGTATTCAGACGGAACTGCCGCCGTTGCCGGCAGCCACTGATGTCATTGTCGAAATAGTCTCAGCGGTCCGAAAGCCGCGGGAGCCGAAAGCACGCGAGGCAACTTCGACGCCCAAAGTCTCAGCGGTCCGAAAGCCGCGGGAGCCGAAAGCACGCGAGGCAACTTCGACGCCCAAATCTAAAGCCACATTCAAGGCTCGTCAGCCGGACAATCATCCTCTGTTACTGGGTGCAGAAATGCACATGCGCACCGCATCGAACTCAGCGGCGAGAGCTTACGAAAGCAGCGTCAGGTCCCATCCGACGCTTGACCGCACGACAATCAGGAGCCATTCAAAACAACGACCCAGGGGAGCATCGACTGGCCGGCTTCAAATCGGAACGCTGGCCGGAATGAAATCGGAACAGGTGGACGGCTTCGTTTCGGAATCAGTGGCCGGCTTCAGCGGAATGCGCATAATGGTGTTGGCCAAAAGATTGGCGATCTAGTGGCCCCCTTGGACCCAGCATGCTCAGTTGCTCATAGTCCGAAAACACGTGCTAGCTGGATGCCGAAGCACTCACTGCCGCAGCCAGGGCTTTCAAAGCTGGTCAAGGGATGCAAATAGTTAGGGACAACAGGACTGCGCCACAGCAAAAACTTCGGACTTGGACTAGGTTGTAGCAATCAGTTCGGGAGGTTCGATGTCGCGCTACAATCCAACCCATCAAGAAGCAGTCAACCTAACGTTCCCTGCCATCGATCAATTTCGGACGAAATGCCTGCTGTCTGGAACTGGATTCCTTACTGAGGGAAGAGTTTGGGACCCTTCCATCGCAGATGAAGCGTATCGACATTTTGTTGCAAATCCGATCGACAGCGACGAGAAATTCATCGAGAAACTGGAGAAGCAGTTTTCGTCGTCCCAACCGCAGGTCCTGCGATACCTTGCGGATGTTTATTGGCTGCTGGTAATTTTCCCCTCGAACATGGGAGCCCCGCTCAAGCGCCAACAGATCTGCACAGTTCTCGGTTGGGCGGGTACTTCCTCAGATATTGTCTCGCAGCTTCTATCAGACGAGATTCTTGCGGGGCTGGGTTCAGCCGGCCCCGGATACATGGCCCATCGGTCTCGCGAATTGCGATATCTACTGAATTTCGCGAGGCTTTGGACGCTATTGCCAGAAGCTGAACGAGAGCGGATCTTGGCCGACGCTTGGGCTTTTGGTGCTTGGTTAGAACAGGTTCCTGATCCCGGGTATCGCCAACTCAGGCATATCCTCCCATATCTCTTCTTCCCGGATTGGTACGAACGAATTGCGAGCCCGAAAGAGATCAGGCTAATCCTTGAGCACGTCGGATCGATATCGAAATCTGATCTGCGACGTTTGCCAAAACTAGAGCAGGATCGGCTCATTTACGGGGTGCGGGAAACGCTCGAGCGAGAGACTGGTCACCCGATTGATTTCTACGAAATTGACATCGTTTCTCGATGGCGCCCGTCAGGCAACGTCAGCGACTTCAGTCCTGAAACTGCGTACGACATGCTGAGTGCATCGCTGTCGACGTTGAAGTTGACTGCCAAAATCGCCGCTTTCGTCACAGTGGGCGGTGTGCCTGTTGCCCTGGATCGCACGACCCGGGACGTCCAAGTATGGACGCGGCCACTAAGCGCTGATTTGAAGGGTGTTTCCGTCAAGAAACGTTACGCAAACGAGGAAAGTCGAAATTCAAATCTCCCAGTTGGATTGGCTCGGGGGACCGAAGCGGCTCTCATGTCCGTAAATTCCGCAGAGGGACTTGAGGGGCTGATTGAATTTGTGACTCACGATGGAGAAGCGTTACTCAACGAGAACGAGTTCACGGAGATGGTGTCCGCCTTTCGTCGGCACATGCCTGACTTCACAGACTTCAGGGCTGAGAACGGCCTATATTACGAACAAGAGCGTAGGTACAAAGACGAGTTCAACAAGCTGCTTTCCGACAAACTTTCGGTCGTCTCACCCATGGTCGACGTTGCTTCCGATGCGCGAAGCATTCTGGCTGCACTCCATGAGGCACTCACTGGAAAGCTCGCCTCGTCCGGCAGGCCCCAAAACATGGCGAATTGGCGATCATCTGCTCATCTTATAAAACTGGATGATGAGGTGGCAATTCGGGCGGCTCGCGCTTTGGTGAACCTTTGGACCGGCAGTTCAGATCCTGCCGTGCTGCTGGAAGCATTCGCCGCTGAATACGTTCGCCTGTTGGAAGGAATAGGAGAGACAGGTGCACAGGGAATGGTGCGAACGCTTGGGTCACTCTTACTCGCTGCCAAACATCCGTCCGAAGCAATTTTGATCAAGAATGAGGTTTGGTTCAGGGCATATCGCAGGCTCGTTGGTGGTGATGTATTCCTGGCGCAACCCATTACTGCGGACGAATATCGGCGCGCTCTGTCGTTGGCGCATTCGCTATTCACTCGTCTCGAGGCGCTTGGCTGGCAACCAAGCGACCTCTGGGATGTCCATAATTTTCTTTGGATCGTCGATCAGTACAAACTTGCCGCGGACGATGCCGGACCTGAAACCGATGACTCTGCCGGCTCCTTGGTTCGGCCTCCACTCAACATCAAAAATATCTCTGAGCTGATCGGAGAACGAGGGTTGAGATATGACGAGACTTTGATCGCGCGATACCACCTTAGTTTGCGAACGCGAAACTTCGTCATACTTGCGGGAGATTCAGGCACCGGGAAGACGAAACTCGCCGAGACCTATGCGCTAGTTACTGGTTCAGAGGTTCATGTCGAGCCAGTAGCGCCAAATTGGACCGCGAACGAAGATCTGCTCGGCTATCAATCCCCATTGGACGGGCAGTATCGTCACACGGCAGCGAGCCGCTTTATGGAGCGCGCCGCTCGTGAATTTGAGAATGCAACGTCCCAAGGCCGAACCGCTGTCGATTATCATCTCGTGTTGGATGAAATGAACTTGGCCCGTGTAGAGCAATATTTTGCTCGCCTGTTGTCCGCGATGGAACGACGTGACGAGAGCGGCGCCTTCCAACTAGAACTCGAGCAAGGCAAGCATCTGAGACTCGGGCTCAATTTCTTAGTCGTAGGAACTGTAAACGTCGATGAGACCACACATTCCTTCGCGGATAAGGTTTATGATCGCGCCCAATTGATTGAAGTCGAACCGAGCGAAGAACTTATCCTGGATGAGCTCTTCGGGTTACCCTACGCAGGCGTTGTTGAAACACTCTGGCGCGGCTCAAGGAGCGTGGCGCCATTCGCATTTCGAACACTGAAAGACATTCGATCTTACGTCAACTCCGGGGCGGACCTTGGATTGGGCTGGCGCGACTGCATCGATCATCAAATTAGACAGAAAATTCTGCCGAAGGCCAAAGGTACAAGCCCGGCTACCGCAGCGTTTATTGATCTTTGCATCGACGTTGCGAAAGCCAACGACCTGCCGCTGACGCTCGCGAAAGCGTCGTTGATGAAGACGCGCTTCACCACACATGGCTATGCAAGCTACTTCTGATTTCTCCTTCGTAAGTCTCGATGGAAATTCCGTTCCCTGCGCCAAGGAATGGGAAAGCGCGCTCGTGGTACTCCCTGTAATGGTCAGTGAGTGGGACGAAGCGCGGTTCTTCGTGCAGGACGAGGAAATCGCCCTTTCAATTCGGCATGTGCAACAAGCCCCTGTTGTCGTTGCTGACTGGGTCCCAAGGGCTGCTGGTCAGTGGCGTCTGAGGCTTGAATGCGAAGGCGTCAGCCTAAATCGGACTGTCCTTGTTGAGCCGACCAAATTAGATCTCGACGCCGTGCAACTCATGATTGACGATCTAGAACGAATTTTGCCGGCTTCAATCGTCGCATCATTCGACCGTTCCAATGCATCAAGCGGTTCGACGGAAACCGAACCACGGCACTACCGGACGATTGCCGAAGAACTCAACAGGATTAGTCGAGCGCTTGAGGGGGCTGGCGATTACTCGGGACTGTTTGATGCTCTTAAATCCATCGGGGAACGTCCTCATCAGGTGCTGCAGCGAATAGAGCGCTGGCAACTTGTCGAAAGGGCTCGCAACGTGTCGACTCTGCGGCTGGCCCAAACATTTCAAAGTCGCATCAACCACAACGCACTCAAACAAGGTATCAAAGGTTTGGAAAGAGTGTGGGAAATCGGCCATGCGACAAGTTATGACCTGTTTGAAAACAGGCTGGTTAAACATCTTGTGACCCAAGTCGGCCAGAGGTTGAGGCTGATCCTCAGCCATCTGCATGCGGCCAAAGGTGACAAAGAGAGACTGCGCGAAAGGGCGTCTGAATTGCTTCACGGCCTCGAAAGGCATGCGAGGTCATGCCAGTTTCTGGAATTTGTCAGCGCAATTGGTGACCCGCCCAGCCGAACGTCGATGGTTTTGCAGCGCCGCCCAGATTATCAGGCAGTCTGGCGACGATGGCGCGAGTTCAACCAGTCTCGCGATTTCATTGTGCTGTTGGACAAGCTTGAAGATCCAATCAATAACGTACCGTATCTCTACGAAGTTTGGGGCACACTGTTCGCGATCGATCGTCTGTTGAGTGTCTGCAACGAGCTTGGCTGGGGGGTTGTCGATCAGAACGGGTTGAAACACCACAACGGCTGGCTGTTCGAGATCAATTGGACCGGACAGCCGATTTTGCGTCTGAGGCGTGGCACAGACGAAGTCGTCGTTACACCCCAGAGGTCTTTTCACCAACATGGGAAACAGCTCAGGAGCATCAGCTTTCGCCAAGTGCCAGATCTGGTGATCGAGCGGCTTGACGCCAATGGTCGACCCCGGGTTCTCATCCTGGATCCCAAATACAAGCTGGCGTATGACGACCTGCGTTATTCCAGTGACCTCGATGCGGCAGACGACCGCTCGACAAGATGGAGTGGAAAACCGACTAAGGCTGATATCGACAAAATGCATACCTACTCCGACGCTATCCGGACGGCCGACAACGCTCGTATTGTCGAGTTCGCCGCAATCCTGTTCCCTGGGCATATGTCGGAGTTCTTTGGGTCGTCGATCGCCGCGATTGCCGCACATCCCGCACGCAGCGATGTTCTGGCGCTCGAACTTGATGAACTCTTCCATCGGTTCCTAGTTTGAGCGATCCAGAGTTCACGGGACCGGGCCGAAACAAGAACAAAAGTAGACAGATATTCAACTGTGTAGGATACGTAATCAACAAGACAGCGGCCAACAAGTGCACGATTCGGGAGCCAGACGTGACTTTCGTTATCCATACGCGCTCACCCGCCGTGCGGCGTCCTCGCGATAGAGGTAGTCTTCAATCTCGGCAACAAGTTCGAGCCGACGTGCGGCCCTGTCATTAAGTGAGCGGCTAAATTCATCGTCAGTGGCCGACCTCGCAAATATAATGCCCGACGTCTCGTTCTCCAAGATGTCACGGAGCATATTCGTGAGCACGAGGTTCTTCTCGTGCATCTGCATCACCATTTCCTGCACTTTCAAACGCTGAGACATGACCGTCACCCCGTTGTTGCTTGGCTTCTGGGCTGGTAACGGGCGTGGAAAGGAAAAGTCTCACGGGAAAATGCGGATTCCGCAATCTGGTCAGCCTCGTACAAGGTTCGGCACAAAACCAGCCACCTCACTCTCCCAAAAGTTGTTGACGACCCTTTCGACCCGGCGCAGCGTGTAGCCACAACGAAAGGAAATCATCTTGTTCATCATTATCCCTATGCTGCTAATCTTCGGCGCCGTCAGCCTTGAAATGGGCTTTCAGGACGGACAGGAGCGGCCGAATGACCGGAGCTTCTTCGTCTCTGGTGAGAAGTAGCGCCGCGGAATAGGCGTCACTGCTACATCAGGGGCCTTCGGGGCCTTTTCTTTGCAACCTTGACTCGTCAATCAGGCCAGATACGTTGCTCTTGGGGGAATCAATATGTCAGCTAAAACGGTTGCCGGGCTCGTCACCGCGGCGTGGGTCATCTTTATCGTCATTCTAATAAGCCGGTCTCAAGCGAGCCTCGACGGGCTAGCCCTTAATGAGCTTGGAGATTTTCTCGCAGGGGTGTTCGCGCCTGTTGCGTTCGTCTGGCTAGTGACCGCGGTCTGGATCCAATCCGCCGAGTTGAAAGAGCAACGCACCGAGCTTGCCCTTACCAGGGAAGAGTTCAAGAATCAGCGAGAGGTGATGAGGGCACAAGCGGAAGAGGCGCGAAAGCAAGCCACGTTCATCGGCACGCAAACCAAAATACTTGAAGCTGGTGAAAAACGAAGTGAATGGCGCGAGGCGGAAAACATTTTGGTTGCGGAGGTGGATCGCCTTGTGGACCTAATAAAGAGGCCGGACAATCCGTTTAACTTCACGAACAATGGAACTCACGTAATTCTCGTGAATATGTCGGACTTTGAAGACTTTGAGTTCCTTGGTGATGTCACGCGACAAATTATACAGCAATATGCCTCGAAGGGAGTTGAGCAGCTTAACACGCCAATCGTTTGCAGCTATCCATCACGCTTCATGGACGTGCAACGCCTTTTGGAAGAGTGTTTAGAACTACAAAACAAAACATCGCGCGCTACGCAGGCCCGCGCGGCATCAATGCGGCTCCGAGAGCTTGCTGACTATTGCGATCGACTAGGCATTCGGTCAGACACGCCAAAATGGCCCAAGCCGCCAGAATTCCCAGGATAAAAAAGCACCTCCGGTCCTTCTGGAGAGTCACCACCATGCCCGCTTCCGGCCTATCAGAAAGTCCGCCGCAGCCACAGAAACAGTCAGCAAGAGTGCAACGATGGCCAAGCTGCAATTAGCAGCCGCCTTCATGCCGGGATTTCGACGGAGAGGGAGTTGGGTGTTTCCATAGAGCGGTCCTTTCACCAAAAGAAAACGTGAAAGGCTGCTTGCTGCTTCGCAGTTAGGCATTATCGGCGATTCGCCACAAGAGGTTTGTCCACAGCATTCCCTGTAACCCGCGATATTTCGGGGGTTTGGTACGCAGCGCGGGCCAGTTCATATGTCCAGTGGCCGCTTTTGCAGCCCACGGCGGCCGCCCTCGTCGTAGAGAATGGCTCTATTCACCGTGAGACCGTCTCATCAGAGTCTCGCAACGTCCACCAAGCTTATGCTGGAGTTCGACACACTCCCGGAATGCCATGGGCTCCGTGTAGTAGGTGTTCAGCGGTGTGGTGCTCGAAATATACCCGTCCGTGAACAGCCCGGAAGGCAGCACCAGAATCCACGCCAGGCTATTCATTGGCCGCCCGCTTCTTCACATTGACCTTCCACTGTTCGAGCCCAAAGTACTTGAGCGCCTTGCGCGTGAGGACGTCGTAGCCGTTCAGGAACTGCGAAATGGCACTCTCGTGCACACCAATCTCCGCAGCGGCCTTACCCTGCCCGCCCAGCTTGGCGACAAGCGCAGCCACCGCCCGGCGCAGTTCCCCGGCGTTACACATTCGATATTCACGGTTTTCACAATCAGTCTTTCGTTATCGTTTAAGCAGGCGGTGGACGCCGAAACCGACGGCGAGAATTGCCGTCATCGCCGCCAGGTCGAACGCGGCATAGGCTGCCATCTGGTACGGCACCGGCATGGTAGTGAGGGCGTAGAGGAAGTGTGCCATTATTTGCAGCCTCCCCGCTTGGTAGCCCGCTTTTGCCAACCAGCTCGTCGGCACCTTGCGCGTCCAGTAGTGGACCTTATCGCGCCCGTTGCCATTGGCGTTCTTAGCCCAGTGGTAGCCACCCAGGTTGTCGGCAGGATACAGGATACCCACGCGACGCATGCGGGTCAGAGGAGTTGCCGCCAGAGGTCTTTGTCGAAACCGTCGAGCTGAAGCTTAGCGCTGAAAAGGTCCTCACCTGGCTCGCAGAGCAAGGCTTTGAGGTGAAGCCGAGCTACAGCCTCAAGGTCAGCCGGAAGAAGCTGGTGAAGGCCGCCAGTTAGCACACGACGGGGTCGCTTCGGCGGCCCTCAATTTCACACCGAAAAGAATTCCCCAAATGGACAAGACTCAAAAAATGGCGCCGAGGCGAGCATCTGGTACGAGGATGGAAACCGTTCACCGCTGCCGAAGAGGCGTTTGCGGCTGCAAAGCGTCATATGCCAGAGGAAGAATACAGAGAGTCGGCGCATTGGTTCGAAATTTTTCTGAAGCCTGCCGGAATCTTGTCAACCTACTCTTACAACGTGCGCTCCCGAGATTACTATTGGAAGACGGATCGCGCTCGTCGGATTGCTCGAAAAGCTGCACAGAACACTCCCCCGGCCGAACCTCATCGGGCCCGCCCCAACGCAACCTGATATCTACAATCTGGCTATCGTCCTCTAGCACGCCCCACCGGGTCAGTGTGTCGGACGCCGCTTTCTCCAGGTTAGCCACATCACGGCGCCGACGGTCCGGCCGCCCGAAGGTGTAGACGGCAATCACATCGCCGTTGAGCCGTATGATTGCGCCGGGCTTCTGGGCGTCAGCTTCCTTTTCCTAGGCACGATACCGGGCGGCTTTTACCGGCCGCCACGAGCGACGTTGAGGAACAGGTTGTTGACCGAGGGAGGGAACGGCAGGGTGGCAGTGAAGGTGGCGATAAAGAATCTTGCACGCCATCACTAGCGTCGTCAAATATTCCAAGCGCCTACTACGCACGGTCCTCTTCGTTTTCCCACCCGATCTCTACCTCGTCATCTTCTTCCCGAATGCGGGCTAAGTGGCGACCAAACGGCTGGGCGTTTTCATCCCTGTCGCGCATCTCCAGCGTGAAGAACAGAATCTCCGAGAGGATACAGAGGCCAATTTTGCGCAATTTCTCACGGGAAGGCTCGCCTTCGACTACATCGTCAATTCGACTGTCGCTCATCTCGCGCACGCGGTCCCCCGCCACCTTCTCGAAATCGAGGGCCTCCCAGCTGTGAGCGAATGAATTTCGGATCTTGCGGAGCAGGTCGAGGTCCCGCTTTTGCGAGGCGGTCAGCAGCCCGAACGCGTAGGCGGCCTTTATTTTGGCTGAGAACGTACCGAGTGGCGCGTTAAAATCGCAGACCAGGTCCTTTGACTCCGGCACGTCCATAAGGAACGTGAGCAGCATTCGCTCCAGTGCGCTTTCCGCAAACGCTGAGAGGGACAGAACCAGCCCGCGGTCGTCCTCCGCCTCCAGAATCTTGGTGAGTTTTCCGTGGTCTTCGAAAACCTTGGTCGCGATTTTCATGGCCGCGTGTAGGTCTTCGATGCTCTCATACTGTACGACCAACCGCCCGCCCCTCAGCTCGCTTTATCCATCGCATCCAGTTGGCACCTTTACCACGGCCCCGCGGGTCAAACCATTCCCCGCCATACCGCGCCAGGAACGCCTCAGCGTCCTCTTTGAGCGAGTAGCAGAACACCCGGTACCAAACGCCGTCATAATTGACGGAGTGTCCTCTGGCGCAGAGTGACAGACCCTTGTTGAAGGCGGCGTGGATGTCGTAATTCTTGCCCGTGCACAGGTCTGCCTTGAGGGCAACCTGATACGGCCAGCCGCGGTCAACACCCGAGGGGCTCAGCTCGCCTTTGCGGTAGACCATAGGAATTTTCTCCGTGGAACCTAGGAATAGTTTCACGATTTGTTCACGGTGAGTCAATGTGCTCTTATGGTTGCAGCGTGTCTTGTACGCTCGCCACTTTCGCGCAGGAGGAACCGATGCAGGCCTTTGAACAGCTCTTTATCGACGTGTTCCACACGGCCCGGGACGAGATGACGTCATTCAAGTTCGCCAGATTCAACAACGTCCAACGGACGCTCGCCTCCCTCTACGCCACTATCTTCGAACAGGCGGAGGCGGCATTCGCCCTCTACCAGGACAAACGCTACACCGGCGCATTCCTTATGCAACGCCCGATGCTGGAGGCTCATGTAGACCTCCTGAATCTCGCCAAGGACGCAACCTATATCGAATACATGGAAGCGGCTCATGACAAGGAAGCGAAGAAGCTGCTGGAGGCCGGGCTAAAGGGAACAAATCCTTTTCTCCAAGGCTACGCAGGCAACCCGAAGGCCCAGAAGGCGCTTGACGACACCAAGGTTCGCCTGGGCGCGTTCACGTCCGCAGGCAAAAAACATTTGAAGGTCTGCCAGCGGTTCGCCCTTGCCAATATGTCCGAAGAGTACGAGTCCGCCTACAATCGGCTCTGCTGCGATACTCACAATAACATCGCGTCCCTGATAGAACGTCACATTGAGGTGTCGCCCGACGGCAAAGACTTCCACCTGGTCATTAACGGCGACCCCATCCCGGAATCTATCAATTCCTTCCTTGACGGGCTCACCGGCAACCTCCTCACCAGCTCCTATGTGGTGCATGAATATTTCGGGAGCCCCGTGCTGGACAAGTTCGCTGAGCTGAGGAAACGCCGGGAGGAAGTGCTTAAAGGGACGTGACGGGTATCCTCCCCTCGTGGATAGCGGCGGCGCCGTTGAATTTGACTGCCTGGAGATATAGGGCTTTCCGCTGCCCGGCATCCTCGAAGAAGGCTTTGGCCTTATCATCAAATCCAATCGGAATCGCCCCATCCAGCCAGGCGCGGGTTAGCATCCAGCCAAACGACTTCCCCCGCCATCCCGCCTTGTCGGTCTCCATGACGCGGCAGATGGCATCTTCCCACCGTAGCGGCCAAGCCCCTTGCGGCAACGGCTTGGACAACACGCCCTCATAACAGCGAGAGGCGTCAGTCTGGGCATCACGGACACACGGGCTCATTTCCACCGCCTGCCGTTCCGGCTTGGCGCCGAACGCCCGAAGACGTTCCAGTAATTCGGCCTGTGTTTCGGCGTGCAATGTTGGGTCTGACTCAGTTTTGATGCAGTTGTAACAATGCTGTCTTGCTGGTTTCCACAAAGGAATCAGCCTGATGAGCGCCAAGTTTAGCCCTTCTGATTTGGTACCGGCTGGCTTCATCGCCGAACACATCACCCACATTGACGATGAGACCCGCATCTTGCTTTCCTGAGCCGGTGGTACCGCGTCATGTCCGGCATGCGGACGAGTGTCGCGAACGGTACGAAGCCACTATTGCCGCCAGGTCGCGGACCTCCCCCTGTCGGGATGGCGCGTTAGGCTTCTCGTGCGTACTCGAAGGTTCACCTGTGACGCGGTGCTCTGCGGCAGGCAGATATTCGCCGAGAGGTTCGGCGATGTGCTACCTCCCTTCGCCAGACGAACCGGGCGTCTTGAGCATCTCGTCCACCATCTGGCCCTCGCACTTGGAGGACGTCCGGCGGCGCGTTTTACACGGCGGCTCATGCTTCCCGTCAGCAACGACACTTTGCTCCGCGTCATCCGCAGGCAAGGATTGCCGCCATCGATCCCGCCCTCGGCTATTGGCATCGACGACTGGGCCTGGCGGCGCAATCACCGTTATGGCACGATTGTGTGTGACCTGGAGCGTCGGCGGCCGATCCGTCTGCTGCCCGACCGTGAGCCGGCGACGGCAGAAGCCTGGTTACGGGGAAATCCCCAAATCCAGATCATTGCCCGCGACCGCGGCGGCGCTTACGGACTGGCGGCGGCGAAGGCGTTGCCCGACGCAGTGCAGGTCGCTGATCGATGGCATCTGATGGAGAATGCCAGCCGTGCATTCCTGGACTCCGTCCGCAAATCGATGAGGCAAATTCGCAAGGCACTCGGTGCAACGCGCGTCGATCCTAAGCTTCTGACCGCGGCCGAACGCCTTCAATACGAAGGTTATCTCAGGCGCGAGCAGACCAACGCAGCGATCATGGCGCTCGCAAAGGACGGTGTCACGATCAAGGAGATCGTCCGCCGCACCGGTCATAGCCGCGGCTTAGTCCGCCAGGTGCTTAGAGGTCACCGTAACGACGTCTTTCGGTCGAGAGAGAGAGTTCGTTGGAGCCCTATCTCGAATGGCTCGACGGCAATGGGCTGCCGGTAAGCGGAACGGCACCGAGCTATGGCGGCGATTGAGAACACAGGGCTTTCGTGGTTCGCGTCGCGTCGTGAGCGAATGGGCCACACGGCGGAAGCGCGCCGATAAGGCGGACGCGGGGTCGTTGACCCGCATCCCCTCTGCCCGAACGATTGCCCGACTTTTGACAACCAGCAGAGACGTCCTGACGAAATCCGAGACCGTCGTCGCCGCGGCGATCGAGAGCGGCGCTCCCCTGCTCGTTGCCGCTCGCAATATCATCGCCGACTTTCATTTCATGATACGGCGCAAATCGGAGAACGAGCTCGCATCGTGGATCGACCGCGCTCGCGACAGTCTGGTTGCATCCATTGGCAATGGCGTTGCGAAGGACATACGGGCAGTCCAGGCAGCGATCGTATCACCGTGGTCCAACGGACAAACCGAGGGGCAAATCACCAAGCTCAAGCTGGTGAAGCGCCAGATGTACGGTCGCGATGACCTGCCACTGCGAATTTCCTCCAGAATTGATTAGAGTCCGGCCATTCAAAGGACGGACGAATGAAGAAGCAGAGATTTACGGAAGAGCAGATCATTGCGGTGCTGAAGGAGCAGGAGGCTGGCGCGAAGGCGGCCGATCTGTGCCGCAAGCACGGGATTTCTGAGGCGACTTTTTACAACTGGAAAGCCAAATACGGCGGCATGGAAGTCTCCGAGGCGAAGCGGCTGAAGGCCTTGGAGGAAGAGAACGCCAAGCTGAAGAAGCTGCTGGCCGAGCAGATGCTGGACGTCGCCGCGCTTCGCGCGCTTCTGGCAAAAAAATGGTAGGGCCTGCTGCCAAGCGTGACGCCGTCACGCATTTGAAGGCCGTCATGGGTCTTTCGGAGCGGCGGGCCTGCCAGATCATTTCCGCCGACCGCAAGATGATCCGCTATCAGTCCTGCAGACCGCCGGAGACCGGACTGCGGGCGAAGCTGCGCGACCTGGCCAATGAGCGACGGCGATTCGGTTACCGGCGGCTGTTCATCCTACTTCGGCGGGAGGGAGAGCCGTCCGGCGTCAATCGCATCTACCGCCTTTATCGTGAGGAAGGACTTTCTGTCCGCAAGCGCAAAGCCAGGCGTCGCGCCGTCGGCACGCGTGCGCCGATCCTGGTCGAAGCAAAGGCCAATGCCCGCTGGTCATTGGATTTCGTCCATGACCAGTTTGCCTGTGGCCGCAGGTTTCGCATCCTCAACATTGTCGATGATGTCACGCGCGAGTGTTTGGCCGCCATCCCGGATACGTCGATCTCCGGCCGTCGTGTTGCCCGCAAACTGACGACACTGGTCGAACGGCGTGGCAAGCCCGGCATGATCGTCTCCGACAACGGCACGGAGTTCACCTCAAACGCCATCCTCGCCTGGTCCAAGGATCACAAGGTCGAGTGGCACTACATCGCACCGGGAAAGCCCATGCAGAACGGCTATGCCGAAAGCTTCAACGGAAGAATGCGCGACGAACTGCTCAACGAAAGCCTGTTCTTCGGCCTTGATCATGCCCAGTGCCATCGCTGAATGGGCAATCGACTACAACCATTTCCGGCCGCACTCATCGCTGGGATACAAGACCCCGGCAGACTATGCCGGCACAATCGCCGCAACCGGCTCCAACGCTGCGCAAAATGAAAGCTTCGCGTTTCCGCCGGTTGCTCACACCGCGCTATTGGGCGTATCAAAAACCGCCGAGGCTCTAATCGCTGCCGGATGAAAGTTCAGTGGCAGGTCAGCGGAAAGCTTGATCTTCTTCAGGCCCGCCTGATCGGCGCGACATGAGAGATTTGCACCAAATCTGCGTCAGAGCCAACATTGCACGCCGAAACACAGTCGTTGGTTACGCGGGTTCTGGCGACTACACCAGTCAATATGCATGAAGAGGCTAGGAAGCGCAGGTCGTGGGTGGTGGGTGGTGATCAAGAAATTGCGCTCCGCAGAACTGCTATACATCATGTGTTAACGCGGAAAAGTTGGACCGAGACGTTGGCAACTTGGGAGGCCGCTGCATTGCTCACTGCTCAGCAGAAGGCCGATGCAGCTTTGGCTATGAGCTTCAGCGCAATCTTGCGCCCGACTGGCATGTCCGCCTCCTCTTCGGCGGTCAGAGGGTTTGATTTCCCTCTTAGGGCATATCCAAGATTTTTTGAAGCTCACCCTTGATGCTGACGGAGCCTTTCGGCCGCCCGTTCTTCTTCGGCTGCTTCGTACTGGAGAACTGGTGTTCACGCGGCGGAAACCCCAGGGCCAACCTTATAGGTCTGTCCCGTTTTTAGCCATGCCAAATCATGGCGCAGGATTGGATATCAAGCAACCAGAGATCGGCACTACTTATCTTTCTTTCCTAAAGTTGCACTTACAACTTGGCTGATAAGCGATATGACCTGGGGGTCTATTTGAGAGGCGTCTAACGAAGCAAAAGTCGAGTTTCTGTCGATATTCCAATGCTGGAATGCCTCTTTTACTTCGCCGGGAGTGAGGCGCCCGCCATATGCTTTCAGATAGAACTTGCCAAACTGCATGGCGTGTATCCGGTCCGCGGACTTCAAAGCCTCCGTGATGAAAGATTTCCCGAGAGAGTAGGCGTATTTCGCTAGGGCAGCCAGAATGCCAATAGATACGATATTCAGAACAACAATCGAAGCGGCCGCCGAAATCGTGAGCGACGGTCCGACGGAAATTACATGGTAAGCCAAAAAAGCGGTTTGGCCCAAGCCAGCTAACAAGAAAACAACACCAAGCAGATTCCAGTTTTTCCCAGAAGACCGATTGGCCATCTCCGAAGCGCGCTGTTGTGCGATGGCTTCGTCGACATATAAAGAAAGATCGGACTCAACCTTCTCAATGCGGATTTCTCTCTCCGCCTTACTTGCTTCGAATCCAGCAACGGATTGCAAGATAATTGGAAGAACCTCTTCGGCTTGGCGATCGACCCCGTTGATGTACTGGTACTGGCTCATAATGGCCGGAACCTGAACTTTTTCTAACAAAACGGGCAGAACAAGCAGACGTTCGGTACTTTCTGCGTACCCTACCGCCCTCGCAAATTCGGTATTCGTATTTGTTTTTGACAGGGAGGCAGCTGATATCAAAAAGACAACCACGTCAGCAGACTTGAGTGTCTCATGAAGTTTCGGCTGCCATTTCTCGCCCGGCACCAAAACCATTTCATCCATTAATGGTTGTTGGCCAGCCTCGATAAGCAGACGAGCTAACCGTCCTGCGTAGTCTCGATCTTCGTTTGCGAAAGAGATGAAGACGCGTGCCATTGCGGCGTTACCTATTGGTGATATTGACAGCAACAACAACCTTCGCAGGTTTATGGCACTGCGCCAATAACGCCCCTTCCCAATGTCGATTTAAGTTGTTGACGACCCTTTCGACCCGGCGCAGCGTGTAGCCACAACGAAAGGAAATCACCATGTTCATCATCATTCCCAGCTCCTCGTCTTCGGCGCCGTCGGGCTCGAAATGGGCTTTCAGGACGGCCAGCAGCGCCCGAATGACCGGAGCTTCTTCATCTCTGGCGAGAAGTAGCGCCGCAGAACAGGCATCACGCTGCTTTGGGCCCTTCGGGGCCTTTTCTTTGCCGCAACCTTGACTCGCGGACAACGCTAGATACCCTCCGATAGCAGCGTCGGAGAAATTGCATGGCCGCAGAGAAGCAACCGTCGTCATCAGTTATATTCTGGGTAGCGGGCGGCGTGACCATCGCTTGGCCTATTATCGCACTCGCTCTCGGATGGACTGCGCACCCTGGCGATGCCGGTGCCACCTATGGGTCGCTGAAGGCTAACGAGTGGGGCGACTTCCTCGCAGGTGTATTCGCGCCGGTGGCATTCTTCTGGCTATTCGCTGCCGTGTGGCTCCAATCCAAGGAACTAAAGGCCCAGCGCGAGGAACTGGAGCTGACGCGCGAAGAGATGCAAGAGCAGCGACGCGTTATGACGGCGCAAGCGGAGTACATAGGAACTCAGACTGAAATCCTGCGAGCGGAAGAAGCAGACCGCAAGACAGCCCGGTTAGATGCATTCTTCGATGAGCATTTTGACACGATCGCGGCCCTTCTCCGGCAGAGCCAAGCTACATTTGCGTTTCAGGTTAAGGGGAAAGATGATTTCACCTTCTACTGGGGAGCGCCGGTTTCGCGTTCTCAGTTGGAAGGCTTCGGTGCCGGTCTGTTGAGATTCAAAGATAAGTTTTTCGAAGCCCAAGAAATCGACGACGCGGATGTATTCAGGACACTGGAGCCCGACGCCTTAATAGACACCCGTCAGGCCTTCATATGGGCTAAAGAAGCCGCCACTGGCATATCCAGCATGGCCCAGCTCCGGTACATTAGGTACGGTATTGACGATGCTCTAGACGCTATTGGAACACTGGCCGAAAAAGCAGACTTAGCCGCCTAATTTCGGCGATCACCACCACCCGCGCTTGGGCCCCACAAGGAATCTAGAGATGCAGAACATGCCGGTGAGCGCCTGAGCCACCCGGATTCGACGGCACCAAGAAAATTTGATACAAGGAGCTATTGTCGCTCCGTTGAGGCTCCCGACGTTCAAGGGATAAAGCTTGTCGCGAGATGGCAGATCATCCTTGTTCCACATTTGCCGGCAGTGTCGGTCGACTGTGCATCAAGGGAACGATGATTGCTGCGGCGGGGGCGATGGTTTCATTGCTCCCGCAGCTTCACCACAGCCCCATCGCGCGCCCACTGGCAAATCCCGACACCCCCACAAGAAGTGACAGCAACACGGCGACGATGGCGAAGCGTTCCCGCTCCGGCCTTGATGCCGAACAGTTCAAGAATGAGGGAGTCCTTTGGCTCGATTTCCATTTCTTACTCCTTTCGCGACAACGCACGAAGAAGCGTACCTGACCAACCTTGCCTGTGAGTGGGCGAGCCTCGCGCAAGGTACGTTGCTATAACAAGAGAGCCGCTACTTTTGCCTTTTCACGTACACCTGCCGGGCCTCCAGCCCCAATAAGGCCAGAAGAGCCTTGGGCGGCTTGACGCAGCCCCGAAAGAAGTTGCTGAACTGCTGCTTATCAATCCCGATTTTCTTGGCGGCGGCGTTTTGCGTCCCGTGCTATTCGGCCATATCGCTCACGGCGGCATTGACCTGGTCGATAGGCACGTGGTGGATAGTCCCGGTTTTCACTAATATTGCTTTCGTTTGATTTTAGTCAGGACGGCCATCTCAGTAGCCCAGCCGGTCGAGCGCGGTCAGGAAGAATACGGCCGCGCCGAAGATGAAGAGGAACTCGCTCATCAGGAGCCTCCCCGCTGAGTTTTGCGGCGCTCGGCTTGACCCAATTGGCGGGAAGCTTATTCACGGGCGACGCGGTCGTATTCGGTACGGTAGGCCATGTTCAGGTAGGCCACCAACTTGGCTGTATCGCCAACAGCATTGGTGTTCCCAATCAGGGAGACGTTCTTGATGTTGGTGAGGTTCGTCGCGACGTCCATTCGGCATGCAATCTATTCGGGGGATTAAGCGCCCCCGGACGCTGGATTTAGGCGGTGTACCCGACGGCGACGAACTTGATGATTTCGTCAACTGCCAAGCCGGTATCAGCGATTGTCACCGTATTGCTGGACACGCTTAGTGCACTGTTGGCTCTGGGTCTTGTTGCGCACCGGAGTGACCACACGACGGCGGTTCAGGCTGTAGGTATCGGTACCACGCTGGATATCGGCACCGGTGCCCTGCACACGGGTTTCGCCAGTCTTCACACCAGCAATCGCGAGCGGGTTGCGGAAGTGATAGACGACGGATTCACCGGGTTGCGGAGCGAAGTTTTCCTTCACAATCGCCGCAGAGATCGCGGACCCAGCTTCTCCCATGAGGAACTGGAACATGTTCTTGTCAAAGTGCTGCGTAAAGACCTTGTCTGCCCAACGGGTCTGTGCGGCGGCATTCGAAGAAGTAATCGTAGCTGTCAATGCTACTTACTTTCATTGATTATTGCCGCAGCCGGGATTTCCAGTCGTCCACGGGGTTAGCGGCACGCGTTGACGGCGTGCGCTCAGCCAGTGTCGGCATGGTTTTTCCGGCCTTCTTTGGCTGGCGAAAAGGCGTCTCCACCGTTGTGGTGGCCGCCGTTTTCTCGGTTGATTGGCCCTTCTTGCTGGCCCGCAGCATCTGGAGCGGTGTGCGTCCGGCCGCCTCGCGGAACTCCTCGAGAAACTCTTTCCCCGTGTCGAACACGTGGACGGCATTTCTTCCGGCGACACGTTGGCAAGGTTCACTTGCACATCGGGGTCGTTCCGGTGAGCCCAGATAAAGGCATGTTTCAGCTCTTCCATCTGTTCGACCCCGCCATAGGCACGCTGCAGCGCCTTCATGACGACAGGATTTTTCACGTCCTGTTCGAAGGCGGCATAGAGTGTCTGCTCGTATTCGGGTTGGCCACCTGAGTGGCCCACATCTGCTCAAGCTGGTCGGTCTCCTCCATGAAGCCGGTCACAGGGTTTGGCGTCATTTCGGTTACCTGTAGCAACTCCGTCAGAATTGTCTTGCTGTTCCGCAAGCCCTTCGGCCGCCCTTTTGGGTTCCCTGACTTCCCTTTGGCAAACGGCTCACCGAACGGCATCCCATCAGGACGCCGCTCCGCTGCTTTGCCGCTGCTCTTGGCCATAGCGGAATCATGGATGACATTTCGCAGCCAGACAAGAAAAACCTCTGAATAAGGCCGTCTCGCCCTATACGTCACCGCCGCGCCTTAGTACGTCTTACCTATCGAAAGTTGTGGGATGGATAATGAATCACTGGCTGCTAAATCATCCGTTTGCGCTCACGGTATACACGGGCGTCTTCACCATTCTCGGCGTGCTTATCATCCCAATCTATCAGTTCTTCTTCCCGCCAGCGCTTGTACAGCCACAATTGGTTTATGACGGCCCCGTGCTTGTATATCCGAAGAAAAGCATGACCGGCGGCATCGAGATGTCGCTACTATCCGTCGATGGCGATGTCGCTCGGATCACGTTCCAAAAGGACGAGTTCCCCATTGCGGAAAAGACCTTTCGGACCGTCGATGGCGGCAATGGCATAGCCTGCTCACTCTATCTAAATAATGTTCGCGGGGCGAAGATTGATGCTGGGGTGGACGGCCATCTCGTCTGCTTCAAGAATCCGCCCCGATAGGCGGAGCGCAACCGCGACTTGGAAGTCTCCGTGGAGAAGCAGAGGTCACCGTGTCCACCAAGCTCGTCAAAGACGAAATCGAGCGTTTCCTCGCATCTGCCGAGCCTGAGGTGCTTTGCATCCGGGGCAAGTGGGGAACGGGGAAAACCTACAGCTGGAAGAAGGCTCTTTCAGAGGCAGCCAAACGCGATGATGGCCTAGGCCGAGACACGTACTGCTATGTCTCCCTGTTTGGCCTGAATTCGCTGACAGAAGTGAAGCGCGAACTGTTCCATAGCATCGTCAGGCGAAAGAACATCGGAAAGGAGTTCGAAGCCGAGGAAGTCCGACAATCGTACCAGAAGGCCCGTGATCTCACCAAGATCACCTCGGGCGTTATCGCAAACCTGATACCGGGCGGAACGGCAGAAGCCGGTAGCACTCTCACCTTCTTGACGGTCAGGGATCAGCTCATTTGCATTGACGACTTGGAACGCAAAGGAGAGCAGCTACGAATTGGCGACATATTGGGCCTTGTGTCTATGCTGAAGGAAGACCGGAACTGCAAGGTCGTTATCTTGCTGAACGACGTGGCTCTGCAGCACAAAGACGAGGAGGACTTCCAAAGCTATCTGGAAAAGGTCGTGGACGTCAGCCTGCGTTTCGCGCCGACGCCGGAGGAAAGCGTGGATATCGCGCTGACAGGCGCGGAGGGTAATCCTGTCGTCACTAAGGCGGTTCGGGGTAACTGCCTCAATCTCCGTATCGACAACATCCGCGTTATCCGCAAGGTACACCGGATGTCACAGCTCATCGCCGATCTGTTCACCGACTACGAGCCCGATGTGACCATATCCGTCATCCGCTCGGTGGCACTCTTCGGATGGAGCCAGCTGCAGCCCGATCAGGCGCCGCCCATCGCCTTCCTGAAGTCGAAGCAGTCACCGTGGGCTGATTTTGTCGAAAGCAGGCACGAAACCAAGCCGCGCGACATAGAGGTTGAGGGTTGGAAGGCAATCCTGCGGGAATATGGTCACGAAATGACCACCGACTTCGACCTTGCGCTCATCAAAGGCGTGGCGGACGGCTACTTCGACCCCGACGTGGTCAAGCAGCATGCCGAAGAGCTGCATCAGCGCGTACGCCGCGAGATCGCAAATCAGGCCATGCGCGATGCCATGCTGAACTACGACTATGATTTCAACGCAACTGCGGAGGACGTAGTATCGACCCTAAAGGCATCGTTCGAGAAGCACATCATCTATCTCGGTCTAGAATGGCTCGGTCATCTGGTGAAGCTGTTTAAATCTCTTGGCTTCACCAAAGAAGCGGCCGAGTTGATTGACTTCTACGCCGAGAAGCGGACGGCGATACCAGGGGCGTTTGACTACGACAGCATGTATCGCCATGGGGAGGAACTTGACCCCGATGTGAGGTCACGGTGCGATGATGAAATGGCGACACGCGAGCCGTATTACGGGCTTGAAGAGATATTGATGTCGCTCGGCACCCACGGGCGGGACGAGGAGCTCGTCGCGCGAACCTTTGGCGTCCCGATGGAGGAATACCTGCGCCTCTTCCGCGCCAACAAGGGGGAGAAACTGGCGACGCTCTTGCGGGGCACGTCCTACGCCCGCGACATCGAAAATCCGGATAAGGCGGAGGATAACATGATGCGGCGTGCGGCGGAGGCCCTGCGGGTTCTTGCTGCCGAGTCCGAAATCAACGCCATGCGGGCCAACAGCTGGGGCCTCATCCAGCGTCTCAACTGGCTTGAGGCACAGGCCGAGATCAGGGCTAAGATCGATGCGACCAATCAGGCACTGGCCGCCGCAGTCGTCACGTCCGAGAAGCCGAAACAGGCGGGTAGGCAACGCAAGCCGAGAGCATCTTAGGACGTCGGCCCTACCACACCATTGAAGGCACGTTCCCCGGCTATCCCGTCAAATGTGAGATCGCACGCGGGGTTGAGGGCACGGACTGGTTTCACAGCAATCCTTGGGAGTACAATTACCAGAAGGTCTGCTGGTACGATCTGGCGCACCTACGCAAGCATTTTGCATACCTTGCTTCGACCGATCCCGAAACGACCCTCCGGTTGATGGAAAACGACGCCAATGTCTACCGATCGATACCACGGCCATGGTTGACCCTTGGAGGCGGCGTAGCGTGGGGCATTGGCCTTCCCCTTTTTCTGTTGGCTGTTGGCGCTGCCATCTACTGGGCGCTGGCGGGTTTCGCCCGAAAGCCCGATGCCTCTTGACCTGCTTATTTTCAACCTCAAGTGCATGGACACCCAATTGCTCGACCTCGACCAAACGCTAATCGAAAGCTTCAAGAAAGCGCTCACCGACGCCGCTCCGGCGGGCAAGCAAAAGGAACAAGTTGTTCAGGACTTCATGGAAGCGAATACCGAACTGATCCCGACGCACAACATTCTGCACAACGGCCTTCAGTTCAACGCGGTGCTATCAAAGTTCAAGCTCTCCACGGCTCTGACTACTGACTACATTTATGTCAGCAAAAGTTCCGGTCAGTCACAAGTCACACTCGTTGAGTTGGAGCAGCCGGATAAGCCGCTATTTACCAGCAATCTGGACACAGCCATTCAGAGTGCGGCGTTCACCGCAGCAATTGCCCAGGTCACCAGCTGGCGAACCTTCATTGAGGATCACCGGAAACAGGTCATTGAGCAGTTGGAGCCCCTGTTCCGGCCGTTGGTGTCCAATCCGGTCACGTTCCAATATCAGCTCATAATCGGGCGATCCAAGGATAAGAATGCTTCTGGCGACCGTAAGCGCGCATTCATCGACATGCGCAACAACACTGGCATCGAGATCTTGACCTATGACAATGTCATCAGCCGTTATGAACAAGGCCCCCGCCAGAAAAAGAACGTTCTCCGCTTCAGCAAGAATCGACTTGTGTTCAAATCGATCAACGCCAACCTCAGGAGCATTCTGGCTTACCTTGGGCCTGACGTTCTGAGCCTTTCGCCCGAGCACATCGAAGCGCTCACAAACGACGGCTACGAAATGGAGAAGTGGCAGAATGGCGAGCTTCTCAATGTAAATTTCAAGTACGCCGCAAGTTCTGAGAAGGCCCCGGACTGGGTTTCAGCGGTATCCGCCACCATAGAACATCGGAGATCGGCAAGATCCAAGGAGTTCGACGACATCGACTGAAACATTAAGGATGAGCGGGCTTTCCCTTTCCGCTCATTTCACCTTTCCGCCAGCGCATCCAGTTGGCGCCCTTCCCCCGCTCCCGAGGGTCGAACCATTCACCACCGAACCGCGCCATAAAGGCTTCAGCGTCTTCCTTCAGCGCGTATCAGAACACCCGGTACCATTTGTCCTGAAAGCTCACCGAATGCCCGCGCGAGCAGAGGGAGCGCCCGAAGTTGAACTCCTTCTGATCCTCGAAATGCTTGTAGGCACACAGTTCCGCGTCGAGCGCCACCTGATACGGCCAGCCGCGATCTACACCAGCTGGGCTCAGCTCACCTCTCCGTATCATAGGAATTTTCTCCGCTTGAAAGCGGCTTATGTTCCTATCTTGTTCGCGAACGTCAAGGAGGTGGGCGACCCTTATTGGCATTGATTGTCTTCGCTAGAGCTTCTAACCGTCCCCGTTTATCGGCGACAAGATCCTCCAGCGCCGCTTCAAGCAGCTCAAAACACTGCAGAGTAAAATCGAAGTCGGCAACGCCTTCATGGCTCCCCACATTCCCGACGTTGCGCAAGGCGTCCAATGACTCCTTGTGTCCGGGTTTCACTTTGTTGAGTTCGTCAATTCTATCAGCAAGGGTAAGGGTACGAGGCGTGCCGTCCCTCTTTGTGCCTTGGCGCGTCACCTGAAGGTGATCCAACAGCGATTCCACGGCCACCCGCAACCGGTTTGCGCAGGCGGCAAGATCGACGAAAAAAAGGTTCTCCGCGCCGGATATTTGAAGCTTGCAGTCGTCCGACAAGGCACTCGGCACCTCGATCATTGGCGGCATGGGAACGAGAGACCTGATCGTGAATTCAGAGGTCGTCTCTACCTCCCAGTTGTTGCCGCGATGGGCGCCACTGGTATCGTGATTATGGTGATAATCCCCTGAGATCGCCACGGGCTCATCACAGATTTCGTTGTCACATCGGAGAACGCCCCAAAACCGCCCAAACGACTGGTCGCCTCGCAGGTCGTGCTCTTCTAGACCGTCCGTGACCCACTGCGGTTCATGCTCGAAAAGGCCGTATCCTTTTTCAGTATTGCCCTTTTTCGTCAGGCGCCCCTCGCGGCAACGCGGGCATGTGAACCTTGGAATTCGGGGATAGGTGCTCTTCCAAAGATTGGTATCCACGAAGCCTCCGAATCATTCTCTTCTCCGAGGATTACCAAAGTCCTTAAGATGTCGCTTGAACAAGGTCGGTTGATCAATGCGTCCCAGAAGTTGCTTCGAACAGTTTTCCACCAGACGGCGCATCTGTTCATCATGGGCACGCTTTCACTCGGCCGACCGCTTTTCGGCCTGAGCAATCTCTTCGGCTGTCAGATGGCGTTTCTCGATGCTTTCGACCACGTCCTTCCAGTTCTCGCGATTCAACCAGGTCGCCGGGTTGGGCACATAGCGGCCCCCGTCCTTCGTCCATTGCTCAGAGGCTTTCCAGCGGTACAAACCGGCCAGCACCTCCGCCAGGTCGGGTTTCTTCCGGCTCCACATCGTGAGGGCGTCCGGCTTGCTCACCTTCTTTGGATAAGCTGACCAGAATTCATCGAATCCCAGCCACGCTCCCTTGGGGGCTTTGGGGGTATTATCGGTATTTTTCACCCTTGTATTATTATGGGTGACATTTCTGTCATGGGTACCCGCGACGGAATTGTCAGGGGGCATGACATTTTTGTCATCCCTTGTATAAGGCTGCAAATTCCGAGGCAATCCGCCCCCTGATTCCGAAATGATCTCGCCCCCCAGTTCCGAGAATTAGTCGCCCCCTGATTCCGAGATGATGCCGCCCCCTTCGGAAGGGATGTGGTGTGGGTGTTCTGCCGGTGTGAAGTTCCTTCCGTCGATGGTGATGGGGAAGGAACGGGATGCCTGCGGAGAGACTGGAGATGCGGCATGTCCGCGAGATACTGAGATATCGGGCCGAGCAAGGACTGGGCCACAAATCAATCGCGGTTCGGGTCGGGGCAGCGCCGTCGACGGTGCGCGAGACGCTGCGGCGGGCGACGGCTGCGGGGCTTTCGTGGCCGTTGGACGACGACGTGAGCGATGCCGTCCTGGAAGCGGCGCTCTACAAGGCGGCCGGGACGAAGACGGGTCATCGCCGGGCCCCCGAGCCGAACTGGGCCGAGGTCCATCGCGAGCTCAAGCGCAAGCACGTGACACTACAAATCCTCTGGGACGAATATATCGGCCGCTATCCGGACGGGTATCGCTACAGCCGGTATTGTGACCTTTACCGCGGCTGGGCACTGAAGCTGCCAGTGACGATGCGGCAGGAGCATGCAAGCGGCGACAAGCTGTTCGTCGATTATGCGGGCGACACGGTTACAGTCGTCGTTGATCGGCTGTCGGGCAAGACGCGGCAGGCGCACCTGTTCGTGGCGGTTTTGGGAGCGTCCAGCCTGTCTTATGCGCAGGCGCGCTGGACAGAGACGCTTCCGGACTGGATCGAATGCCATGTTCAGGCGCTGGAGTTCTTCGGCGGTTCGCCGGCCCTTCTGGTCCCTGACAATGCCAAGGTGGCGATCATCAAGGCCTGCCACTTCGATCCTCAGGTCAACAGGACCTATTGTGCCATGGCGGCGCACTACGGGAGCGCGGTCCTTCCGACACGGCCGCGGCGGCCGCGCGACAAGGCGAAAGTGGAGGCCGCGGTTCGTATCGTCGAGCGCTGGCTGCTGGGCCGGCTGCGCCATCGCGTCTTTTACAGTCTCGCCGAGGTCAATGCCGCGATCATGGAATTGCTCCGTGACCTCAACGACATCAGGGTCTTGCGTCGGGTCAATTGCACGCGGCGTCAATTGTTTGAGGAACTCGATCGTCCGGCTCTGCGGCCATTGCCTGTCGAGCGCTATGTCTTCGCCGAATGGCGTATCCGGCGCGCTGGACTGGATTACCACGTCGAGATCGAACGGCATTATTACTCCGTTCCCTATCGCTTCGCCCGCGAGCAGGTCGAGGCGCGCATCACCGCCAATACGATCGAGATATTCCACAAGGGCGAGCGGATTGCCGCGCACCGCCGCTCGAGCGGCAACGGCAAGCACACGACCATCCCGATCATATGCCCTCGGCGCATCGTCGGTTTGCCGACTGGACGATCGAACGCATTCGGCGCGAAGCCTCTGCCATGGGGCCGGATGTCGAGCTGTTGTGCGAGCGCATCCTTGCCGACCGGCCGCATCCCGAGCAGGGCTTTCGCGCCTGCCTCGGGATTATCCGCCTTAACAAGAGCTTCGGCCGCGACAGGGTCAATGCAGCCTGCGCCCGCGCGCTGGAGATCGGAGCCCGGACCTATGGCTCGGTACGCTCCATCCTCGACAATCACCTCGACCGGACGGCGGGTTCGAATGAAGCCGCCTCGCACGAACCGATCCACCACGAGAACATCCGCGGACCTCGCTATTACCACTAAGGAGAACGAAGAATGCTTGCTCATCCAACACTTGATAGACTGAACGCCATGGGCCTGGCCGGCATGGCCAAAGCCTTCGGCGAACTCGTCGCCAACGGCGAGGCCGAACATCTCTCTCATGCCGAATGGCTCGGACTGCTGCTCGAGCGGGAATGGAGCTCCCGTTACGACCGCAAGCTTGCGGCGCGTCTCAGGTTCGCCAAGCTTCGTCATCAGGCCACCCCGGAAGATGTCGATTATCGCGCCGAACGCGGTCTCGACCGTGCGCTCTTCATGAAACTGCTCGGGGGCGACTGGATCGGCGCTCACGACAATCTCGCTATCTGCGGTCCCTCGGGTGTCGGAAAGAGCTGGTTGGCATGTGCCCTTGGCCACAAGGCCTGCCGTGACGACCGTTCTGTTCTCTATCAGCGTGTCCCAAGGCTCTTTGCCCAGCTCGCGCTCGCCCGCGGCGACGGTAGATACGCTCGCCTACAACGCACCCTGGGCCACGTTCAGCTCCTGATCCTGGACGATTGGGGCCTCGAGCCACTCAACGAACAGGCCCGTCACGATCTGCTAGAAATCCTAGAAGACCGTTACGGCCGTCGATCGACGATCATCACCAGCCAACTCCCCGTATCCGCCTGGCACGGTGTCATCGGTGACCCCACCTATGCCGACGCCATCCTGGACCGTCTCGTCCACAATGCCCATCGCATCGAACTCAGAGGCGACAGTCTACGCCGAAATCTGCCTCGCAAAGCTTGACACAGCACTTGAACGAACTGACAACAATTACTGCCTGCAGACCCCAATGAAACAGGGGGCGAGATCATCCCGGAATACGGGGGCGCAATCATCTCGGAACAATGGGGCGGCTTCATCGGAATCGGCATATAAGGCAACGACAAGCGGAAACCACGCGCCCCACTCGGGGCTTGGCAAAGCACGATGAAACCAGCATCTGCCAACTCGTGAATCCACCGTTGGACCGTGCGAACACTGGTTTCATAGGGAGCCGCCAAATAAGCGCCGGAAGCCCAGCACATTCCGGTCTTGCTGGCGAGGGCAGTAATCTCGCCGTAAAGAAGTTTTGCGTTGGGGGTTATCCGAGCGTAACGGACATTGGCCGGTATTACGTCGTAATAGGCTGGAGTTTCCACATATCGGACCTCAGATTGTTTGTCGCCGGACCATTCTTCGACAGGGCGGCAGCGGTCCGCTGCGACCGCCCATGGAAGAATCGCCACCCATGATCTAATGCTTGGCAACAACTTTCGCGGGCGGTCTGGGTATGGACGTTAAATATCAGGTGTTTGTCAGTTCCACCTTTACCGACCTGATCGAGGAGCGGCGTTCGGTCATCGAAATGATCTTGAACCTCGGGCACATTCCGGTTGGCATGGAAGCCTTTCAGGCCAGCGACGATACCCAATGGGAATACATCAAGCGCCGGATTGACCAGAGCGACTACTACGTCGTGATCGTCGCGGAACGATACGGCTCAGAGCTGAAGGGCAAGAGCTACACCCAGATGGAATACGAGTATGCGGTAAAGCAAGGCGTGCCGGTTGCGGCCTTCCTTCTGCACGATGCAGCCCGCCCGCAATGGCCGAACAGTAAGACCGAGCCTGCGAAGCGGGACAAGGTCGAGAGATTTCGGAAGCTTTGCCAGAAGAAGATGGTGAAGCATTGGCAGAACAATTACGACCTCGCGGGTCAAGTCGCCCTCGCCCTCCCCGAGCTAATGCGTGAGAAACCTCGCGGCGGCTGGGTTCGCGCGGACACCGTCCCCGGCCCGAACGTCTTGGCAGAACTTACAAAGCTGTCAGAAGAGAAACGACTACTTTCTGAAAAATTGGAGAAGTTCACATCGCACGAACTGGTGCCTCCGCCAGATGTGAGAGAGCGCCTCGAAAATCTCAATGAGCAAGGGTTCTGGGACTATCTGTCTCTTGTCGCGCCCGAGAACGACGATACCTCGCTGCTGGAGGTCATCCGCGATGTGCTGCCCGAAATGGTCATGGGTGCACGGATCGAAGATATCCAAACGGCGATGTCGGAAATCTCCAACATTGCCATAGAGGATTACGAAACCTTTGTGTTTGTGAAGGCCCTGATCGGCAACAATCTTGCGACGATCATGCGGGAGCAGCCTGACGAGAAAGGTGTTGTCGAGCCGCTATTTGCTCCAACTCCCTATGGCACAGACTTTCTTATGTACGCCGACAGATGGGTGCGGCAGAAGAAGGTGCTGGCTCAGTGACCCTGCAGCGCAGACCATAAGGCTGCAACGCCAAAGGAAGCCGAATATGACAATAACCCGTCCGACACACTCACTCGCTAGCGACCCAGAATTCCGCAGGCTCGGCACTCAGTTCGAGCATCTTAACGACGATGAATTGGAGATATTGCTCGACGCCGTCATGGAGGCGACGCGTGAGGCGGTTGAAGAGTTGGCGTCAAAGGTGCCGGTCATCGAAGGGATGAGTGAAGAGACCTTGGGTCGCGAAGTGCGATCAATGGGCTACCGCAAGCTCTCGGCTCGCCCAAGGCATCATGCACAGGATGCCGAGGCGGCTGAGGCATTTAAGAAAACTTCCCCACCGCTGTGGCAGAAATCGCCGCCGGTCCCGCCAAGAGCAAAGTGATCGAAATCTGGTTCCAGGACGAGGCCCGTATCGGGCAGAAGAACAAGATCACCCGCCGCTGGGCCAGGCGTGGATCAAGGCCATCTGCGCCGCACGACCAGCGCACCCGCTCGGCCTATATCTTCGGCGCGATCTGCCCCCGGCACGGCAAGGCCGCCGCCCTCGTCATGCCATGGTGCGATACCCACGCAATGAACCAGCATCTGATCGAAATATCCCGAAACGTCACTGAGAATGGGCACGCCATTCTCATCATGGACCAGGCGGGATGGCACATGTCCAACAACCTCGCCGTCCCCGAAAACATCACCATCCTGCCGCTGCCGCCGAAATCGCCCGAACTCAACCCCGTCGAAAACATCTGGCAGTTCATGAGAGATAACTGGCTCTCCAACCGAGTCTACAAATCCTACGACGATATCGTCGACCACTGCTGCTACGCTTGGCGAACACTGCAGGAGCGGTCATGGAAGATCATGTCAATTGGCCAACGGCAATGGGTAAAAGGGTTCTGATCAATGACGGCTGGTTTTTAAGAGACGATACAAAATCTGATCATTCCAGAAGCGGTCTAGACCCTCAAACAATTCCCCAGGGCCGAAACCGCCCACGTTCCGTCATCTCCCTGAGGCCGAGCTCCGCAACAATCCGCCGCGCCGCCTGCGGCGTCACGTCGAGTTTTTCGGCAATCATGCCGAAAGAGACCAGCGGACGGGCCATGTTTAGCTCGACCAGCTCCGACAATTTTGACGAGGCGCGTTGGCCTGCCAGCTCTTGTTCCATCACCTGCTGGGCCAGCAGCAAACGATCGTGCTCTTTCAGTCCGACCCCGCTCGCGCCGATGAGACCCTTAACGATCGCGATCATCCGAGGATTTCAAAGCGATGCCAGCAGCAAAGGCCGCATTGACGTCGCTGGCCTCGCTCCGGCGCGGCAAGGCCCAGCCGGGCAGTTTGGCTGACCAGACTGGCGGCGTCGCAGAGGAGGTGGCAAACGAATCCGTACGGCGGAGCATAGATCATGTGAGCAGTTTGTGATTTTTATTTGCCGCCAAACCGCACGTCGTGTCTGAAAACAAGTATGTCCGATAAGATTGCATTATCGGATGTTTTGCTCATTATAGAGAAAGCAGGCGG
>NZ_JBYCZP010000027.1:0-56193 GCF_057586295.1 Rhizobium sp. SRI_017
TGTGAAGGGCTTGGACTGCGCCATGCATGGGTACGGCATCGCCGTGTTTGCCCTTGCCGTGAACCTGAAGTCGAGCGTCCTGCTTGAACAGCGGCAGCGACCGTGTCTCTCGAAATCGCAGGATGTCGCGCCACGAGAGGTTCTTCGCCTCGGTCGGGCGCAGGCCGGAATTCGCCATAAGCTCGATATAAGCATGGAGCCGGACACGATCGGAACGAACCCGGTCGGTCAGCGTGCTTTGCGACCAAACACGACCGTCCTTGGCCTTGATCAGCCGCACCGATTGCTGTGGCTGATACATTCGCTCCTCGCTTTTGTTGAGAAGCCGCTCATATTCTTCGGGCGAGAAACCAGGACGACGATTGTCCGGCTTCTTGCGGACTTTCACGGCGGGCATAACGATCGGCTTGCAATAGCCCCATTTCGCGGCACGGTCGAAAATCTCGCGGATGATGACCATCTCGCCCTTGATCGTGCTGAGAGCGGCCGGCTTGCGCGGCGCAGGTCGCGTGAAAATCCGGCCGTCTTCCCGCTCGTATCGAATTTCGGCGATCTCTGTACCCGGCCCCGTGGTCCAGTAGGTCTTACGCCATTCGAGATATCGCTCGATATCAGTCGTCGTGATGGTCTCAATACCACGGTTGCCAAAGTACCCGACGGGAAACCGTCGTAACCGCCGGCCAGTAAATGGGATGATACTTGCTGCGCTCGTCACGCTCAGCCTGTGCGTCGACCATTTCGATGAATTCTTCAGCCACCTCCGAAAAGGCGTGACTGTCGAGGGAAAGGCCCTGCTTCACCCTAAAACTCTGTTCGTGCCATATCTCGTAGGCGCGTTGCATCGCCTGGTCATAGTCTGCAGTGCCGAGCGTCTTCTTGTATTGCCGACCGCCGAACGAATATCGCATCGACCAATTCCGCGTGCCCTCTCGCTGAAAAAGCTGGAAGGGTGTCGTCTTCTTCTGGCTCGGATCATGCAGCATAACGTGGGGCGTCCTTCGAGTTGCTATGGTCCCGCAACTGCGCTGGTACTGCGCTAGATGCGCATCCCAGCCCCAACAGCCTACATTGAAAACATTGAGAAATTCCCAAGCGCAAGCGCGACTGGGCTAGGACTGAGCTAGCTTATTTTCTGCGCTAGAGAAAACAAGCAAAGACTGATAAATCAATGAAATCAGCTAGTTCGGTGGCGCACCCGACATCCGCCACACCTAACGCGAAACCTTACTAAACATCTGATTTTAATAACTAATATTTTTTGGGCCCGACGCAGAACCGTAGCAAAAACCGTAGCAAAAACATCAGGGACGTTCGTTTTTTTGAAATTCACAGTCCTCCTACGATTGCGAAATCCGGACCTTCAGCTAAAATCATCGTATGACTTGGAAAGCTATCATTTTAATGTTCTTTCTCCTTGGTGTTCTGGCATTCGGCCTTGAACACCCTTGGGTGGTGGCTGGATTCTCCGCCGGCACCATTGCCTGTATGTTCTTGCTCGCGTTCCACCCGCGCCGCAGTTGAATGGTTGCTGCTGGCGGAGTCTACTCCCCGCCCCCGATAAGATCTCGCCAAACGTCGTGAGCCAAGTTTCGCCGCATGTAGGGGTTTCTCCGCTCGGGCGGACGGCAGATGTGGGGCCGTGAACGGACTGTCCGCTGCTAGGGCACGCAACACGAAAACGGACATTTGGTTAGGCCTCAAATTGGTTGGTCAAGCGTTCGCATTTTTCCTTTGTTTGGATCAAAATTCCATCGGTCCGCAATCTCGACGTTGATGTGAAACGCATGCGTGGCAATCCATCGGCTTGTTGGACGGGACGGCGGATTCATGAGAACATTGCTTGTGCGAAGTGGAGGGATGATGGCGGAATCAACCCCTTATCAGACCTTTCGATTTGGCGGGTTCTCGCTCGACCTCGCCCGAGGGATGCTGCTGCGCGGCGACGAGGCCCTGTTTCTGCGCCCCAAGGCTTACGGCATCCTCACCCATCTCGCCCGCAATATGGGCCGCGTCGTGCCCAAAGGCGAACTCTTCGACACTGTCTGGCCCGGCGTCTTCGTCACTGAGGATTCGCTCACCCAGTCGGTACGCGAGATCCGCAGACTTATCGGCGAGGATCTGGTTCGCACGGTGCCGAAGCGTGGCTACATGCTGGCGGTCGGCAACGAGGTGGTGCCCGAGGTCGGCAGCCAGCCGATCGTCGCGGTCTTGCGATTCCGCAACGAGGGCGAAACGGCCGGCATGATGCTGGTCGATGGCTTTGCCGAAGACATCATCAACGGCATCGCGGCCTTCGGTCACGTCACCGTGCTCGCGCGCAATTCCAGCTTCTCTTTCATGTCTTTCGAGCGGTCGGAATGGCCGCAGATCCGCGCGAAGACCGGCGCCGACTATATCGTAGAGGGCGCCGTCCGCCGGCAGGGCGAGGACATTACCGCCACGATCAATCTCGTCGATGCCGCTAATTCCGTCCAGCTCTGGGGTCATCGCTATCAGGCGAGCGGCTCAGGCATGTTCGTCATCGGCCAGGATATTGTCGAGGACATTGTCGGCCGACTGGTGGTGCGCGTTTCGACCGCGGGCCTCGAACAGGCGATGCGCAAGCCGGTGCCGAACCTAGCGGCGCACGAGCTGATCCTTCGTGGTACCGCGCTGCTGCGCGACCCGGCGCAGACCGATATCGAGACGGCCCGTGTGCTGTTCGAGGAAGCCGTCGCCAAGGATCCCGACAGTGGGCTGGCCCATATCTATCTCGGGTTGACGCATGCGCTGGTCGACGAATTCGGCGGGGCGAGTGCCACCGTGCTCGCCGAGGCACGCGATATCGTCAACAAGGGCATAGCGCTTGCGCCGCATCTTGCGACCGGCCATCGGGTCCGTTCGCTGCTCCGACTCTATATGCGCGAGCACGAGGCCGCGGAACACAGCGCCCGCACAGCGCTCGAATTCAACCGTTACGATCCGGAATGTATCGGCCAGATGGGCAATATTCTCGTCATGCGCGGCCGCCCGATCGATGCGATGGAATGGCTGGCGCGGGCGATCCGCATCGATCCGATCTATCCTCACTGGTACCAGTTCGACCGCTCGATGGCGCTCTATATGCTCGGCGAATATCGTCAGGCCGCAGAGGCGCTGGAGCTTGCCACGCGTCCGACTCCATGGATCCGCACCCGGCTTGCGGCCTGCTATGCGCAGGCGGGCGACATGGTTGCGGCGCGGCGGAATATCGATCTGATAAAGAGGGACTATCCCGGGTTCTCTCCCCTCGATTATGCGAGAAGCGGCGTGCCCTTTGAGCACGCAGCTGACGGCGAGCATCTCGCCGAAGGCGTTGCGGCGGCCTTTGGCGAGCACTGAGCGTCGATCCTATCTAAATGCCCGGCTGGCCTCTGCCGTCGCGGCCGGCGTGGCCAGCACGGCGAGATGTGCTGCCGCGAACAGCCAATGAGCTATCGTCGTGACATAGCCGACCGTCAGCATGTCGCTTACGATGAAGAACTGCCAGAACATCAGGTTGCAGGTGCCGAGCAGCAGGTGAATGGCCAGCAGCATCAGGTGCCAGCGGCGACCGTAGCCGGCCGCCAGGATCGTCGCGGCGATGATGAAGGCGAGACCATGGGCCTCCATCATGCCGATGCCCGCGCCGGGCGCCTGGTTGAGCAGCGCCGCCCCCGGCCCCGTTCCGAAGAACGAGCCCCTGACGTCGGTGACGAAGCCGCCGAGCGAGGCGACGACGAGAAAGACGGCGTTGGCATAGACGAGCAGTTTTCCGATTTGGGATGTCATTGTCATTTCCTTTGTATTGAGCCGGGATTTCAGGCGAAGGCGAATTCGGGTTGATCAGGCAGTCCGGTCGACGTGTCGGCGGGGGAATGAGGCGCCGCGGCTTGAGGCGCCTTGATGCGAAACCAGGTAACGTAGAGCGTGGGCAGGAAGAACAGCGTCAGCGCTGTCGCCACGATGAGGCCGCCCATGACCGCATAGGCCATCGGACCCCAGAACACTGTCGGCGCGATCGGGATCATGCCGAGGATGGCGGCGGCTGCGGTCAGCAGGATCGGCCGCAGGCGGTGTTCGGTGGCGCTGATCACAGCCTCCCAGGGTGCCTCGCCGGCGTCGATATACTGATCGATCTGCGCGATCAGGATCACCGAGTTGCGGATCACCATGCCGGCCAGCGACATGACGCCCAGGATCGCGACGAAGCCCATCGGCGAGCCCGAAAGGAGCAGCGCGCCCGCGACACCGATCAGGGCCAACGGGGCCGTCATCAGCACCAGGAACACGCGCTGGAAACTCCTGAGCTGGACCATCAGGATCGACACCATGAGGAACAGCATCAGCGGCAGAACCACGAAGATCGAGGCCTGTGCCTTGGCGCTGTCTTCCATCACGCCGCCTAGTTCGACGCTGTAGCGGGCGGGCAGGCTGGCGCGGAAGTCCGCGAGCTGCTTGCCCATCGCCTTGACCACGGCGGTTGCCTCGACACCCGGCGCCACGTCAGCCTGGACCGTGATGGTCGGCAGGCGGTCGCGTCTCCAGATCAGCGGTGCCTCGGTCGAGTAGGACAGCGTCGCGACCTGGTCGAGCGGCACGCGCTGTCCGCTCGACGTGGAGACGGTCAGCATGCGCAGCGTTTCCATCTTGGCCCGTTCCTCGGGGACCGCCCGCGCCACGACATCGATCAGATAGGTGTCGTCGCGCATCTGGGTGATCTTGGAGCCCGACAGGATCGCGTTGATCGTGTCCGACAGGCCCTGCGAGCTGATGCCGAGCGCCCGGGCGCGATCCTGGTCGACCTCGACCTTGATCACCTTGGACGGCTCGTTCCAGTCGTAGTTGATGTTGCGGATCCTGCTATCGCTGCCGAGCAGTTGCGCGAATTTCTGGGCGATGTCACGGGTCTGGTCTGCGTCGGGACCGCTGATGCGGAATTTTAGCGGCCAGCCGACCGGCGGACCCATTTCGAGCGGCGTGACGCGGGTCATGACATCGTCGAAACCCGTGGCCATCGCCGTTTCCAGCCGCTTGATCACGCCTTCGCGGACATGCGCACCCTTGGTTACGACCACGGCTTGGGCGAAATAGTCGTTCGAAAGCTGGGTGTCGAGCGGCAGGTAGAAGCGCACCGCGCCCTGGCCGACGTAGAAGCTCCAGTGATCGATGTCAGGGTCCGTCTTCAGGATCTCCTCAACGCGGGCCACGGCCTGCTCGGTCGCCTTGATGGAGGCGGAGCGGGGCAGCGTCAGGTCGAGCATCACCTCGGGGCGGTCGGACTTGGGGAAGAACTGCTGCTGCACCATGCCCATGCCGACAATGGCGAGAGCAAAGAGACCAGCCGTCGCGCCCAACACCACCCACCGAGCCCGCATCGCGAGATCGAGCGAGGCACGGAAGACACGCGAGAACCAGTTGCCGCCATGACCGCCGTGGCCGCCATGCTTCTTCAGGCTGTCGGGCAGGATCATCACGCCGGTCAGCGGGGTGAAAAGCACGGCCACGATCCAGGAGACGACGAGGGCGATGCCGACCACCGCGAACAGTGAGAAACAATATTCACCCGCGCCACTCTTAGCAAAGCCGACCGGCACGAAGCCCGCGATGGTGACCAGCGTGCCGGTCAGCATCGGGAAGGCGGTAGACGTATAGGCGTAGGTCGCGGCGGTGATCTTGTCGCAGCCTTCCTCCATCTTCGAGATCATCATTTCGACCGCGATCATGGCGTCATCGACCAAGAGACCGAGCGCAATGATCAGCGCGCCGAGCGAGATGCGCTGCAGCGAGATGCCGAAATAATCCATGGCCGTGAAGGTGATGGCCAGAACCAGCGGAATGGCGATCGCCACCACGATGCCCGGCCGCCAGCCCAGCGCGAGAAAACTCACGCCCAGCACGATGGCGATGGCTTCGCCGAGGCTCTTGGTGAACTCGCCGACGGATTCCTCGACGACATGCGACTGGTCCGCGACGATCTTGAGGTCGACGCCCAGCGGTAGTTCGCGTGTCAGTTCGCCGACCTTTTCCTTAACATGCTCGCCGAGCGCCAGCGCATCGCCGCCGGATGTCATCGAGATCGCGATGCCGATCGCGGGTACGCCGTTGACGCGGAACATCGGCTGCGGCGGGTCGGAATAGGTGCGCTTCACCTCGGCAACGTCGCCCAGGCTGAAGTAATGGCCGTTGGCATAGAGGTTGATCGCCTTGAGGCTGTCCTCCGAGGTGAATTCGCCGGTAACGCGGATCGCGATGCGCTCCGGGCCGCTATCGACGGTGCCGCTTGGCGTCAGCGCGTTCTGCGTCTGCAGGACCTGCGTCAGGGAGGCAGAGTCCAGGCCCAGTGCCGCCAGCTTGTGGGTCGAGAATTCGAGATAGATCTTCTCGTCCTGCTGGCCGATCAGGTCGACCTTGGCGACATCGGACACTTCGAGGAATTCGGCACGCAGGCTGCTTGCCAGGTCCTTGAGCTCGCGATGGCTGTAGCCGTCAGAGGTCAGCGCATAGATGAACGAATAGGTATCGCCGAACTCGTCATTGTAGAACGGACCCTGGATACCCGAGGGCAATTGCGTCTTGATGTCGTTGATCTTCTTGCGCACCTGGTACCAGAGCGGCTGCACCGCATCGCCTGCCACCGTGTCCTCGAGATTGACGAAGACGACAGATTCGCCGGGCTTGGTGTAGCTCTTGACGAAGGAGAGGTTCGGCAGCTCCTCGAGCTTCTTCTCGATACGGTCGGTGACCTGCTTGACCGTATCGGCCGTGGTCGCGCCGGGCCACATGGTCTTGATCACCATGGTCTTGATCGTGAAGGCCGGGTCTTCCTCCCGGCCGAGGTTGCGATAGGCAAAGATGCCGGCCAGAGCGGCTGCGATCATCATGTAGATGACCAGGCTCCGGTGGCGGAGTGCCCAGTCGGAGAGGTTGAAGCTTGTCATGGCAATGCTCCGGACTTTTCCTTGATTGCGTGCTGGTAGCCGAGGCGGCTCAGCCGGTCGGCGAGAAGGGCGCTGGTTTCGTTGAGCGAGGCCTTGGTCTTGGCTTCGCGCGGCTTGATGGCGAGCGCGTCGAGATAGGTCTCGAAGGCGCCGGCGTCCTGATGCGGCAAAGCGAGTGCGACATGCCCGTCCGGACGAACGAGATAGGCCGCGTCACGCACCAGGCCGGCATTGCCGGCTTCCGGGCTCCAGGCGAAGACATGGATCGGCACGCCCGATGGCGCGAGGCCTAGCCGGAAGGCCGGATCGGCATCGCCATAGACATGGACTTGCCAGTCGAGCGACGTGAGCGGCAGGAAATTGTCGCCGGACTTCATCGCCACATAGGGCAAGCGGTCCCCGCCCTTGAGCTTGCCGGCCCGGCCCCCGCTGATCGGGCCTTCGCGATACTGGATGCCGATCTGGGAGATCATACGGAAGAAGAACGTCGATCCTAACGACGAGCCGATGAACGTCGCCATCATGTGTGGCATCACATAGCGGCGCCACAGCCCGACGAGTTTCGAACGGCTTGCGACCACCCGGAACACCTGGTCGGTGCTCCTTATCAGTGTCTGGGCAAACGCGATCCGCTCAGGTTCGTAGGAATCGAGCAGACGGCTGTTCCCACGGCCCTGCAGCACGGCCGCGAGCTTCCAGGCGAGGTTGACCGCGTCCCCCATGCCGGTGTTCATGCCCTGGCCGCCGGCCGGGCTGTGGATGTGCCCCGCGTCCCCGGCAAGGAAGGCACGGCCGACGCGGAAGCGAGCGGCGACGCGATGGTGGATGCGGTAGGTGGAGAACCACTTGACCGTCTCGACATGGATGCCGGTGTCGCGCTCAATCTCGCTGCGGATCGCCTCGAACGTGATCGTCTCGTCGCGTTCGTGCTCCTGCGGCACCACGCCGATCAGGCGCAGCGTACCGGACTGGCGCACGGGCATGACGATGGCGAAGCCGTAGCGGCCGACCGTCGTATCCATGCCGTTTTTCGTATAGGCGCCATGGCCCTCGACATCGGCGACATAGAAGACCTGCTCATAGGCGCCGCCCCGAAAGTCGACGCCGATGCCGTGACGGACAGCGCTATGCGCGCCGTCGCAGCCGACGACATAGGCGGCGCGGATCGTCTCCTCGCGGCCATTGCCTGATAGTGTCGCCGTGACGCGGGTCGCGTCCTGGGAGAAAGACGCGAGCTCGATGCCGCGCTCGACTGTTGCGCCCGATGTCTCGAGCGCATCGATCATCACCTTCTCGTGCACGTCCTGCGGAAGCGCGAAGGCGAAGGAATAGGGGCTGAGCCCCCTGCCGAAATCGGCGAGCTTAAGAGTCGCGCGGATCTTGCCCGGGGTACGGATCGTCAGCCGCTCCACCTTGACGCCGGCGTCGATGATCTCGTCGACGATGCCGATCTGGCGATGGAACTCGAGCGTCCGTGCCTGCACCGCGAGCGCCCGCGATGTCTCGCCGGGCTTCAGGCGCCGGTCGATGAGGCGGAACGAAACGCCGAGCCGGTTCAGCCAGAGGGCGAGCGTCAGGCCGGTCGGGCCGGCGCCGACGATGAGGACGTCTGTATCGTACGCGTTCATTCGGAAACTCCTTCCTGGAGGCGGACCTTCTGCCTGTCATGCAGGCGGTTGACGCCGGCGGTGACGACGATGTCACCCTTGTTGAGACCTCTGCCGATCACCACGCGGTCGATCTCGTAGCGGACGACCGTCACTGGCTTCAGCGACACTTCGGCATTCTTGCCCACGACCCAGACCGCCGGCTCGCCGCCCTTGTCGAACAGCGCGCCGCCCGGCAGGACCACGACCGGTTCCGCCTTGCGATCAAGGCGCCCGGCCACGCTCGCGCCGAAACGCATTTCGGCGGGCGGGTTGTCGAGACCGACCTTGATCTGGAAGGTGCGGGTGACGGCGTCCGCCACCGGCGAAATCTCGCGCACCCGGCCCGAGACCTTGATGGCGGGGTTGCTGAGCAGCGCCACCGATACCGGCGGGATTTGACCTTCCGGGCTGTTGGCGAAGACGGATTCGGCGATCGAGAAGACGGCATCGAGCGCCTTGGGATCGGCGACACGGACCACCATCTGCCCGATATTGACGAGCTGACCGTTCTCGGCACCGGTTGCGGTGACGATGCCGTCGAAATCCGCCCGGAGCTCGGTATAACCGAGCTGGTCCTTCGCCATCTGGAGAGCAATCTTGGCCGATTCGAGCTTCGCTTCGGCGGAGCGCAGGGCCTTGACCGACGCTTCGTAATTGACCGCCGACGTATAGCGCTTCTTGAACAGGCCGCCCTGCCGCTTCTCGTTTGCGGCGGCCTCGACGAGAACCGCTTCGGCGGTTGCGACTTCCGTCTTGGCGTTGCGAACCTTGTTGCGGTAGTCCTCGTCCTCGATGACAGCCAGCAAGTCGCCCTTCTTGACCATCGCGCCGGTGTTGACCAGCCGCTTGACGATCTTACCCGAGAGCCGGAAGCCGAGATCGCTCTCGCGCTGCGGCCGCACTTCGCCGATCGCAGCCCTCACGTCGTCGATCTCAGTCGGCTCGACCTTCAAGGCCCGAACGAGGCTGGCTTCCGCCTTTGCGACCACCTCTTTCGGCGCGACGCTCTCGCCATTGGCGTGGTGCCAGGCCGAAACGGCTAGGCCCGCCAGGGTGAGCGAGATGACGCCAACCAGTCGCCTCTTCTTGATGCTGAGTGGCATTGCACGAACTCCCGCATGATCGGCAAACGGAGCCCCTGCGCCGAAAGCCTCTCAGCCTCGCGTTGCAACGCCCTGCATGCCTGTTGTCGATGCGATCTTATCGCCCAAGGCGACATCGGAAATCCCGATCCGCTACCGATAAAATTCCGATAAATCTCTTATTCTGGCAGCCGGATTTCCGCGATCATTCGTCGGTGGAACAACACACCGACATTTAGTTTGCTGCCGCAGGCGCAAATCCGCGCGATGGGTAGACGGATCGCCCCTTCAGTCATCGATATCCACCGGATCCCGAATGAGCCTTGACCGCTGGCGGCGCAAACAGCCCCACCGCATTGTCCGCTTTTGAGCCGCCGCTTGATCGGACTCTATGACCGCGATGAGAGCGCGAAGCTGACGTGACTTCCGCAGTTGGCCCTAAGCGGTCATCAAGCGCCAGGGTTTCGCTCGATGTTATTCTAACGTTGTCGCTGAATGCGTGAGGTGAAGTCCAGTGTGCAGTGGTCCACGATTTAATCGGCTGTGCGACCCGTGTAGCGGCCGGAATGAATCCGGTCAGCTTCACTGGCTTCGAGGCTTCCTGCTCGCGACATTTTGCGCCGATTCAACAAGATTATCCAACGTTGTCAGAAGCTGCGCTTTATCGCGCGTCGCGAGCCATTGATTGAACAGTCCTACGAGGCCGGTGTAAATCAGGTTAGCCAGCGTCGTAATGTCCTTCTTGCTCAATGAACCCGCATCGCTCGCGGTGCTCAGAATATCGATGTAAAGTGCGAGGAATTCCCGGTCCTTATCCTTTGCCAAAGGAGCAGCGTCCGGATGCCGCAAAAGATAAAGGGTCATCTCCTGCAGAGCGAGTTGCTCATCGGGATTCTTTTCGATCTCGCCCCAAATGAAATGGGCGAGATCATGTATCCGGTCACGAAGCTTCTGTTCGCCGGCAAAATGATCGGCCAGCGCGATCCGATAATTTGCGATCAACTTTTCCATGGCAAGGAAGAATATCCCTTCCTTGTCATTGAAGTGGTAATGCAAAGTCGCGAGGTTCAGTCCCGCCGCCTCGGCAATTTTCCGGGTTGTCGCCCGATACAGGCCTTCGGAGATCATCACTTTCAACGCGGCCTCAATTATGAGTTCGCGCTTGCCATCGCTATTGGGCCGCAAAATGCTCTTTTGTTTCAATACACTCTTCATGATTCTATCATGCCCGACAGCTTTGAAGGATCAAGCCCCCGAGGGTCGATCGGAATCATCTTTCCGATTCTTTGTTCCATGACTGCCGCGGCGGACAGGCACCGCTCCTCGCGGAACCAGCTTGATACGATCTGCACACCCGAAGGCGCTCCGTTCACGAAGCCCGCGGGCACGGAAATGGCAGGAACGGAAAGACCGGCAATGGCGGCAAGCGGCCGGTAGGCTTTTGCAATGCGTCCGAGTGTCTGCGGCCCCTCTAGGTCGTAGTCCAGCGGAAACACCGGCTGAAATGACGTCGCCATAAGGGCAATCGGATAGATGCTGAACAGCTCCGCCCATTTGCGCTGGATTGTCAGTCGACGCTGCCATGCCTGGTGGAATTCCATCGGCGTCAACTCACGAAAATTGGCAGCTGTGTTGAGAAATGAGGTCTTGAATGTTTCGCCGCCAAGCGCAAACAATGTCTCCCGAACGGGACCCGTGGCTTCCGCGTACAGCATCGACATCCACAATTCGGCGATTTCGGCGAGGTCTGGCAACACCACCTCCTCGACAGCATATCCCGCATCTTCAAGCCAAGAGGCCGCCTTGCGAGTCAAGTCGACGATCTCAGAATGAACATCGTCATGAGGAAGGCCCGTATAAAGTGCGACGCGGCAGGGCAGATTGTCGTCGGGGCGGCCCGGTGGCAGGGGTGCCATTGTCGGATCGCGATAGTCGGGAACCTCCAGGACCTTGAGACCAATCCGCAAGTCGAACACCGAGCGGCCCATGACACCCTCGGTTGCTCCCGCTTGCAGGCAAAGGGATTTTTCACCAACCTGAGACGGATTATAGCTTGGTAGCCGACCGACTGTCGGTTTTAGCCCGTAAATGCCGCAGGCGCTGGCGGGCAGGCGAAGTGAACCTGCAACATCGTTGCCATGTGTCAATGTGCCAATGCCTACGGCTGCTGCGGCGGCCCCGCCGCCCGTCGAGCCGCCCGGCGATAGTTTGGAATCCCAAGGGTTATATGTCGTTCCATGCAGATCATTCGACGTGAACCAGCGGTAGGAGAATGCCGGAACATTGGTACGTCCGACAAAGATCGCGCCGGCCCGGCGCAAATTGGCCACCGACGAACTGTCTTCGACAGCCACGGCATCTTTGAGGGCGACAAGGCCATTCGTGGTGGCGCGACCTGCCGTGTCGACGTTCATCTTGGTGGTCACAGGTACGCCATGAAGCAGCCCGGCAGCCTCGCCCCGCGCCAGCGCCGCATCTGCTGCCTCCGCTGCCGCCAAGGCTTCTTCCTCCATCTCGTCGACAATTGCATTGATCGCGGGATTGACGGCAGTCAGACGCTCAAGCGAGGCAGTGACTGCCTCCCGGCTCGATATCTTGCCGGAACGGATTGCAGTCGCGACGGTTGCTGCATCCCATGTCCAGATCTCCGTCTCCCGCATTGTTTACTCCTCCATGCGCACCGGTCTTGCGAAGCTGCGATTGTCGCTGATTCCGAATTTCTCGGCTGGCTGCTGAATTCAGCTGTTGAGATCACCGCTTGACTCATCTCTATTCCAATCATATGATTTGGTCAATTGATTAGATCATTGATCATCAATTTCGCTTGGTTCTTGGGAGGAAAACATGAAGCCAATCAACGGCATGAATCCGGCTACCGCCTTTGGCATATCGCGTCGTGGTCTACTCAAGACCTCAGCAGCGGCTGCGGGCGCCGCGGCCTTCAGCCTTCACTTTCCCGCCGCTCATGCTTCGGGCTCCTCGACCATAAAAATCGGCTTTGTGGCCGCCATTTCTGGCCCTGGCGCGCTTTTCGGAGCGGCGACAGACTTTGTGAAGTCTCAGCTCGAGAAAGTGTTTGGGGGCGGCCTCGATATCGGCGGCAAGCAGTACTCCGTCGAAATCATCGTCCGCGACAGCCAAAGTTCGGTCAATGTCGCCGCTCAGGCGGCCATCGAGTTGATGACGCGCGAGAAGGTCGATCTGATCGTCGCGACCGAGGCTCTAGCGGCGGTAGCGGGCGGCAAAATGGCCGCCATCAACCGCACACCGATGATTTCGACGCTCTTTCCTTCCGATGCGATGGTCGGTTTGCGTGGCGGGCCGGATGTCTACAGCAATAATGGCAAGCCCTGGACCTATCATTTCCTGTTCGACACCGCAGATATCGCGAACGCCTATACGGGCATGTGGAAGCCCGTGCGCAGCAAGCTGGACGATGTCGTTGGCACGTTCTATGTCGATCAGCCGGCAGCGCAGGGTTTTGCAAATCCGGACCATGGCTTGCCTGCCTTTCTGAAACAGGCGGGCTACACGAATGTCGAAGGCGGCATGTTCAAGATCGAAACCGATGATTTTTCAAATCAGGTTTCCACGTTCAAGAATGCCAAGGCACAAATTCTCACCGGCTTCATGTTTCCCAACCATTTTGCCGCTTTCTGGCGCAGCGCCGCACAAAGCGATTATGAGCCCGAGATCGCCACGATTGCGGCTGCGTTCCTGTTTCCCGGTGGCGTCGATGCGCTGGGCGACCGGGGAGATGGCGTTTCTACGGAAATTTGGTGGTCGCCAAAACTTCCCTACAAATCCACATTGACCGGGCAGACGGCCAAGGCTCTTGCCGATGAGTGGGAATCTGAAAAGGGCGAGCAGTGGACGCCGACACTGGGCTATACCCATGCTATTTGGGAGCTTGCCGTTGCGGCGCTCAAAGCGTCCGGCGATCCAAAGGACAAGGAAGCGCTTCGCGCAGCTGTAGGAACTCTCAATCTCGAGACGGTTGTCGGCAAGGTCGATTTCACGTCAAGCCAGGTTCCGGGGATTGCCAAGACTCCACTGGTTGCGGGTCAATGGCGAAAAGCCAAGGCCGGCAAATACAAGTACGACCTCGTCGTGACCTATAAAGGCTCAGACTCGCCGTTCGAAGTCGAAGACGACTTCAAACTGCTTTCCGAACTGGCCTAAGGGGCGTTTGTCCAGTGCAGGGCGCGGCGCAAGGCCGCGTCCTGCCCTTTGTATCGTCTGCTTTGCGGGAGAGGAAAACCTCCATGCTGGATGTAGATGGCGCTTCCAAGCGCTATGGCTCGAAGACCGTCGTAGACAAGGTCAGTTTCTCGATCGAACGCGGAGAATGCCTTGGCGTGATTGGCCCCAACGGAGCGGGCAAGACGACGCTGTTCAATATTCTGGACGGCTCCGCCTCGATGGATTCCGGAACGATACATCTCGACGGGACGGATATTTCCAGGCTGGCTCAGCACAAGCGGGCGCGCCTTGGCATGGGCCGGGCCTATCAGGTGCCCAGAACCTTCGTGGGACTCTCGGTATTTGAAAACGTCCTAACCGGACTTTTCCATGGCCCGAGGCTCAAAGGAACCAACGCCACGAAGACGGCAACGGAAATTCTGGAAACGGTTGGTCTGGCAGCGAAGACCAACCTGACTGCAGGCACGCTACCACTGCTTGATCGCAAACGCCTGGAGCTCGCCAAGGCAATGAGCATTGGCAGCAAGATATTGTTGCTTGACGAAATCGCCGGAGGGCTGACCGAGCAGGAAGTCTTCCAGTTGATCGACGTTGTCCGTCGGCTGAAAGTCGATCATGCGATTGTCTGGATCGAACATATCGCCCATGCCCTGATGGCGGTTTCCGACCGGATCATGGTCTTGAACTTCGGGGAGAAGCTCGCCGAGGGCGCGCCCGCGACCGTGATGGCCTCCGCAATCGTACAAGAAATATATTTGGGAATATCGGTCGATGACGCTGCTTGACCTGGAAAACGTGGACGTCTTCCACCGCGATCTTCAGGCGGTTTTTGGCGTATCACTCACGGTCGCCGAGGGCGAGGCAATCGCGATCATCGGTGCCAACGGGGCTGGCAAGTCAACATTGCTGCGGGCGATCATCGGGTTAACGCCAAGCCGCAACGGTCAGATCACCTTTGCCGGCGAAAACATCACCCGGCTCCACTGCAGCGTCATTTCGAGACGAGGGATAGCCATAGTGCCCGAAGGTCGCCGACTGTTTTCCTCGCTGACGGTCGAGGAGAACCTGCTGCTGGCTATGTCGAGGGCGCGCAAAGGTCCTTGGACCCTTCAGTCCGTTTACGATCTTTTCCCGGCCATGGGCGAGTTTCGCCGCCACAAGGCATCCGACATCTCCGGAGGCCAACAGCAGATGGTCGCGGTTTCCAGGGCGCTTCTGACCAATCCGCGCCTGTTGCTTTGCGATGAGCTGTCCCTTGGGCTCGCACCCAAGGTCATATCCGACATCTATGCCTGCTTCGCCAAAATCAGAGCCAGCGGCGTGTCAATTGTCCTCGTTGAACAGGATACAGTCAGGGCGCGCTCGGCCTCCGATAGGCTCTACTGTCTGCTCAAAGGAAAAGTCACTCTGGAAGGCAAATCCAGCAGCGTCGGGCATGACGAAATCCGCGATGCCTATTTCGGAGGAAGCCACGCATGAATTTCACCACTGCAATTATTAACGGCCTGATGGTCGGCGGTCTCTACGGCCTCTTTGGCCTCGGGCTGGCCTTTGCATTCGGCATCATGCGGATCGTCAACATCGCCCACGGCGAATCCATCGTGCTTGGCGCTTATCTCGGCGCATCGCTGTTGGCGCTGACGCCGCTTCCCCTGTTTGTCGTCGTCATTCTCGTTGGTCTCATCAGCTTTGCCGCGGGTTGGCTGATGCAGACGGCACTACTCAACCGCTTGGTCGGCCCAAATCCAGTGCCGGCCATGGTCACGACCATGGGGCTTTCAATCATCATCCGCAATATGCTGGTCGAGGTGTATGGTGCCGATATCCGCTCGATCGACGTTGGCGCTTTGCAGAACCAGGGCGTGAGCATTCTGGGCGTGTCCATCGGCATTCTGCCGATCATCATCTTTTGCATCTCCATCATCCTTTTTGCGCTGATGCACATCATGATGACGCGTACGACCATGGGCCGCGCGTTCAGGGCGGCTGCGGACGACTACGAAATTCTTGAGACACTCGGATACAATCGTCAGCGGATATACAGCGTCGCCATGGGGCTGGCCGTCACGCTTTCCGCAATCGCCGGGTTGATGCTGGCAATGCGCAGCTCGTTCTCGCCTTATAGTGGTGTTGAACGTCTGTTGATTTCGTTTGAGATCGTGATCATCGGCGGACTGGGTTCGCTGCGTGGAAGTTTCTTGGCCGGTCTGTTTCTCGGGGTCGTTCAGCTGGTCGGATTGCAGATCAATCCGAATTCCGGCCCGCTCTTCAGCCATCTCGCCTTTTTCGTAATATTGCTGGCCAAACAGGCGGAATTGCCGTTGCTTTTGTCAAGGAGACATTCATGAGCGGTTTGCCGAGCTCCAAGCTGCCGGATGGGCTTTTTGCAGCCGTTCCGGCAATTGTCCTGACATTGGCAATGGCCGCTGCCACCCTCGTCTTTCCTATGGATCGTCGCCTCGCAATGGAGATATTCCTGGTCTTCGCGATGGCGCAGGGCTGGAATCTGCTCTGTGGTTACACGGGTCTGCTGTCATTCGGCCATCAGGCCTTCGTTGGTATTGGTGCCTACAGTCTCTTCATGGCGGTCAACATGCTCGGCGTGTCGCCGTATCTTGCGCTTCTTTTCAGCGCAGGCGTTTCGGCTGGTGTCGCGATTGTCATAGCGCTGTTGCTGCAGGGCTCGCGCGATGCGTATTTCTCGATCGGCATCTGGGTTTTGGCGGATTGCCTGCGGCTAGTTTTCGGCCAATGGGAATGGGTCGGCTCCGCCCGCGGCATCGTGCTCGATACAACCAACATCGATGTCGAAAGTTTCGCGGACCTCGTGTTCTGGATGGCGCTCGCACTGGCGGTCCTGGCGCAATTGGGAATATTCGCGCTGCTGAAAACAAGAGCAGGTCTCGGATTGATGGCAATCCGTGATAACGAGTCAGCTGCCGCAAGCGTGGGTATTGCTGCCAAAGCGACGAAACTCGGCGGATTCGTAATTTCCGCTGTCATCTGCGGGATCGCGGGAGCGATCTACTATCTCTCGGTGCTTTACGTCGATCCGGTCGGTGCGTTCGATCTCGACTGGCAGATCAAGGTCCTGTTCATCGTCATCGTCGGCGGCGTCGGCACATTGGAGGGTCCGATTATTGGGACACTGCTCTACTTCGGCCTGCGCGAAATGTTCCAAGATTCCGGCGACTGGTTCCTCATCCTTCAAGGTATCATCGCGATTGTTGTGATGCTTCTGGCTCCGCAGGGAATTTGGGGGATCATTCAATCGCGCACAGGATGGCAGCTGTACCCGACACGCAGGATTGCAGGCTAAGCGCGGTCAGATGAAAAGCCCATAATGCGGTCGGGTGCATCTGGCCGCTTTTTGCGCATCAGCGACGTGAGGTGCTGACGCAAACCCGTATCGGGATCGTCGAGCTTTGATGATTATGTCTGCTTTTGGGAAGGCTGTCCGGCGGGATGATCGGCTGACTTGAAGGCGCGAAGCGGTCATTCGGTTATCTTCGGTTTCAGCAATGAGCGCCATTGCTAAAGTCAGCGATGCCCGCTGGGAACCTACGACCCGCGATTAGGGCAACGCTTGCAAACTCCAACCCTCGGTGGTCTAGGCGAAGGCGGCCGATCGTCCAGCTGATGGCAAGCAAAGCTTCACCGCCATCCCAACCAAATCGAGCAGTGAGCGAGCATCCATCTTCCGCATTACCTGGCCGCGATGAGCCTTCACCGTTATCTCGCTGATGCCGAGTTCAAATGCTACCTGCTTGTTCAGGAGGCCGGTAATCACCAACCCCATCACCTGCTGTTCGCGGCGACTGAGGGAAACGTAGCGCAATTGAAGGCGCCGACACTCTCGCTCTTGCTCCAGGGCTGTCTTGCTTCGTTCAATCGCTTGTTCAACTGCCGCAAGCAAAACCTTGTCGCTGTAGGGCTTGGTGAGAAACTCGACAGCGCCTGCCTTCATTGCCTCGACTGCAGTCCGAACGTCGTCCTGGCTAGATATGAAGACTACCGGCATCTTATCTCCGTCAGCGGACAGGTATCGTTGTAGATCAAGTCCGGTGCAGTCGGGCAGGCTTTGATCGAGAACCAAGCAGCTCGGCACTGGCCGTTTTGGGCAGGACATGAAGGCTTGGCCACATGAGTGCGTTTCCGCCAACCAGCCAACTGAACCGAACAGCAGCCCGAGCGATTCAAGTATTGACATGTCGTCATCGACCACAAATACGACCGGAAGGTCTTCGGTGATCGCAGTGATCGGAGATGCGTCGAATGAATTCAGAATCCTAAACATCGGTTTCGCCCTCCTGGCAATCTTGCGATTCTTGCTTCAAGCAAGCTCGAGCAGGAGAATACACCTGCCGAGTTGGCGCAGCTTCTGTCAGATGACCGGTGCAATGACCTATTTATGACTACGCAAGAACTAAATTGCCTGCGTGTTTGACGAAATCGCGTCACGCAGCTCAGCTCTCGCGGTAATGCCGAGCTTTGGAAAAATGCGATGAAGGTGAAATCCAATGGTTCGATGAGAAAGGTAGAGCCGGCCGGCGATCTCCTTGTTTGTCAATCCGGTTGCCGCCAATTGTGCGATCTGTAACTCTTGAGGGGTGAGAAGGGTGGAAATGTTATCCGGACGATGGCTGCTCGTCTCGCCAGCCGCCCTGAGTTCTTGGCGCGCCCGATCGCCCCAAGACCCCGCGCCGAGGGCGTCAAAGATGTCTCGGGCAATGCGTAGTGGTGAACGGGCATCGGCGGGCCGGCGATGACGGCGCTGTCGTGCGCCATGTGCCAGGAGCAGGCGCCCGCGAAGGAAGGGCCAAGGTTTCATGTCAAGGCGCAGCGCATCTTCGAAGGACGAGTCCGCGCTGGCAGAGTCGGAAAGTGCTGCTCTTCCGTATTTTGTGCATGCAAGAACCCAGGGCACAGGCTGCCCCAATGTCTGCTCTTCAATCTGCTCAAGTAGCCTTCGCGCCATCTCGCGGCGACCAGTGCCGATCGCGGCATCGACAAGATCCATGGTCGCGTAGTACTGAACACTCGTGTTGTAGGCGGGATCCGCGGTATCGAATATCCGTTGCAGGTGATCCAGTGCTTCGGCGTGTCGGCCGAGACTAACCGCCGCTGAGCCGCGTGCAAGCTGGAGCATAGCAAGTAGAAAACTGGCCGCAAGTGGAAGACTAATTCGCTCCGCCAGTGCAGCGTGGCTTTCGAAGGCAGCAACATCCCCGCGCATCCCTGCCACTCTCGCCTTGACGATCGTCCCGGCGGCGACCCAGTGCTGTCCCCCGGTTTCCTGCGAAAGACGAGCACATTCCTCAGCAGCTTGCAATGCTCCATTCCAGTCACCGACCTCGACCTGCGCCCAGGACTGAGCAAATAGGACGCGGGCGAGATCGCCTAGGCGCCCCTGTTCACGAAGGACAGCGCTGGCTCGAACAAGGAAAGCAACTCCGATGTCAAACGCGCCTATGACGTTGGCTGCGCTGCCCAGGATCCGGGTGATTGCGGGATCCAATTCGCTTTGAGCCGCAAAGTCGCTCAATTGCCTTAGTACGGTTTGACCATGCGCCAATGGCGCCGTGTAAGCATAGATCGCAGTGATTTGCGGGCTGTTTTCGAGCGGTGCTATTCCGTCGGCGGCAATCTTAATTTCCTGCCGCGCCCCTTTGCTGGCATTGCCCCACCAGCACCTTTGGGACGCGCGCCAAAGCAAGTTCACGGCCAGTTCGGTTTCACCAGCCTCCTGCGCCTGTGCGGCCGAGGCAACCAGGGCCGCGACCCGCCCAGGGTCACTCACCATCCCCGGCTGGCTCATTTCGCGAATCCAAGTAATACGTGCCCGAGCTACCCGATTTTTCGGATCGCGATCAGCATCAACGAGCAGCCGCTCCATCACATCTGCTTGTCCGAGTTCTACAGCAAGTTCGGCTGCGCGCATTAGCCGAGGAGCTCGAGTGTCGGTTGATCGGCTTAGTCTTGCCGCGCCCTCAAGTGCGGCCAGGGCCATCGCGACACCGCCACGTCGTTTCGCGCGTATAGCCGCCTTATCCAACTCGGCCGCAAGCGTTTCGTCGGGTCCGACAATCGACGCTGCATGATGCCATACCGCACGGTCTTCATTGTTTCGAGTAGCCGTCGCCAATGCACGATGCACCACTTGGAAAGTTGCAGGGTCGAGCGACTGACGGATCGCCGAGCGGACCAGAGGATGCCTGAATTGAATGTTGTCGCCTTCGATCCCGATCAGATTGTTGGCCACAGCAGGAGCCAAATCCGACACCCCGAACTCCTGGTTGAGAAGTTCGCCGGCGGCGCTCAGCACCTCCTGTAGCGACGTGCTATCATTTTCGGCGGCGGCGACGAGCGCCATTCGAGCGGCAACGGGAAGTTCCGACACCCTGTCCAAGAACGCACGTTCGAGCCGACCTGAAAGGTGTAGCGATTTGTCCTCACTTCTCGGCCCTAACTCACCACCGCGTGGTAGTTCGATCAATGCAAGCGGATTACCTGCCGCCTCTTGTATCACACGCTTGCGAAGGGAAATGGAGGCATTTGGAGAGAAGGCAGCGAGTATAGCCCGAGCGGCTTCATCATCGACACCCCGCAAAGCCACACGCAAAACGTTTCCATTCCCAAACGACTTTGTCGAGTCGTCGCGAAACGCGGTGATCAGGACTATGGGATCAGCCTGTATTCGGCGAGCCACGAATGCGAGCACATCAAATGTCGGCTGGTCTAGCCAATGGGCGTCATCAATCAACAATACCGTGGGTGTGTTTGAGGCACCTTCGGCAAGAAGCGTGAGTGTCGCCAAAGCGATAAGGAACAAGTCCGGGTTCGCAACCTCGGTTACGACGCCAAACGCTGTGAGCAGCGCCGAGCGCTGAGGCGGCGGCAGAAGTCCTGCATGGTGCAGGCTAGGCCGCAATAACTGGTGGAGACCAGCAAAAGGCATCCGCTCTTCTGCGGACGCTCCGGATGCCCTTAGCACGTTGAACCCCCGCAGCAAGGCGCGCTCCGCCAGCTCGGATAGGAGTGCCGATTTTCCCAGTCCAGGTTCACCTTGAATCCGCACGACCGCACCACCGTCCTGGATGGTTCCGAGCAGACGATCGATCATTTCGATTTCATCGTTGCGTCCCACGAAAAGCCGAGCCATCGCCCCCTCCGACGTAGTTGAAACATCTGTAGCATGATATGGTCGAGTTCGACATGAGCCGTCGAAGCTGGCGCGCTGGTCGATCCCTAGGACAGTGGCCGAAATGAACCGCCACGAACATTCGCAAGATCTGGCGCCAAGCTCAAACAAGGTGTTCTGGGCGACATGGGCAGGATGGATGTTGGACGGCTTCGACGCCTCCCTTTATGCCTACGTACTGGTGTTTGCGCTGACTGAATTGCTTCCCGCCAGCGACATTCCGGCGAGTCAAGGCAATATCGGCCTCTTCGGGGGCATCCTCTTTTCGATCTTCATGATCGGATGGGCGGCTTCCATGTTTTGGGGCTGGGCCGCGGATCGATATGGCCGAGTTCCCGTAATGTGCTGGACCGTGCTCATTTACTCAGTTTTCACGGCAGCGAGCGGGCTAGCGACTGGCGTCGTGATGTTTGCAGTCTTCCGTTTTTTGACCGGTTTCGGCATAGGTGGAGAGTGGGCGGCAGGTACGCCACTGCTACAAGAGTCCGTTCCAGAACATAAGCGCGTACGTCTGGCAGGTTGGCTCCACACTGCCATTCCCACCGGGTTCATTTTCGCGGCTATTGTTGTTCTGATCGCAGGCCACATGCTTGGCTGGCGCGGTGTATTCCTGGTTGGAATCTTGCCGGCATTGCTCATTCTCTACATTCGCCACGCGTTCCCGAATTCGAGGCGCCCCGAACGCCGCCCCAATGCCAAGAACCCCTTCTGGGAATTGTTTGCGCGAGGTCGGGCTGGGACGACCTGGCCGGCCGCACTAATGCTCAGTTGCGCCATATTTGGTCTATGGTCATCAAATTTCTGGGCACCGACCATTGTGATGATCAAGATGGCGGCGATTGGTGTCACGCCAGCCCATAGCTTTCAAATTGGGGCGCTGGCGGGCATTGTCACAAACATCGGGACCTTCGCCGCTTGTCTGCTTATGCCGTGGATCACAACAATGCTCGGGAGCCGACGCCGAACCGGTATCATATTCTTCTTGGGATCAGCTATATCAGTCGTAGCGTGTTATTCTCTGGCAATCGCATACTTCGACGACATAACTTTGTTCTATTGCCTGCTGCCCTTGCTCGGCTTCTTCACGAACGGCATATTCAGCCTGTTTTCTATCTGGCTGCCCGAAATGTTCCCTTCAGAAATGCGCGGTTCGGGCTCTGCTTTTGCATTTAGCTTTGGTCGCCTGTTCGGAGCGGCCGGACCGCTGACAATCGGAATGCTCGCACTTGCGACCGGGGGGTTGCCGATAGCCATCTCCATCTTGGCAGGAATTTATATCGTTGGGATTCCGTTCATCCTCATCTCGCCTGAAACGGCCGGGCGACCCTTGCCCGCATGAATTCAATCTAACAGCTCCGGCAGTTTGACATCGATACCAAGGTATCGCCGACACCATCGTGCAATAGAATTGTTTTGCCCGACAGCCGATTTGTCCTCTCGTGCCCCAACGATGGTGGCGACAGAGGAGATTGTCATGGCATCATCAACATCCGTCTCGCCAATCATGCATGAACCTCTCTTCGCCGTTGCCGCAGCGGGAGTAGGAGGTGTGCTGCCCGGCTCATTGCGCGCAGCGACGGTTGCCAGTCACTCAGTCCGTCCGTTCGCAGTCCATATCCCGGAAGCAGACATTGCCGAGCTCCGCCAGCGTATCACAGCGACTCGTTGGCCCGATCGTGAGACGGTCGAGGACCGGTCGCAGGGCATTCAGCACGCCAGTCTACAGGAGATCGCTCACTACTGGGGCACCGAATATGACTGGCGGAGTGCAGAAGCGAAGCTGAATGCTCTCCCGCAGTTCATCACCGAGATTGAAGGGCTCGATATCCATTTCATCCACGTTCGGTCGAGGCATCCCAACGCGCTGCCGCTGATCATGACGCATGGCTGGCCGGGGTCCGTATTCGAACTGCTCAAGACCGTGGGTCCTCTCACGGACCCGACGGCATTCGGCGGAAGCGCAGAGGATGCTTTCGATTTGGTTCTCCCCTCTATGCCGGGCTACGGATTCTCCGGAAAGCCGAAAGGCAACGGCTGGAACCCCGATCGCATCGCCTACGCCTGGGCTGAACTCATGCTGCGTCTGGGCTATTCGCGCTATGTCGCCCAGGGTGGCGATTGGGGTTCGCCCATCTCCAGCGCGATGGCGCGGCATTCGGCGAAGGGCTTGCTCGGTATTCACATCAACCTGCCGGCGACGATACCTTCCGATGTTGCTGCGGCCCTCATGGGCGGTGGTCCCGCACCCGCCGATCTCACCGAAAAAGAACGTGCCGCGTTTATTTCGCTCGACACTTTCTACAAGAAATACCGGGCCTATGCAGCGGTCATGGGAACCCGGCCCCAGACGATCGGCTATTCGCTGACCGACTCGCCGGTCGGGATTGCCGCCTGGATGTTCGACTACAACAACTGCGAGCCCGAACGCCTGCTCACGAAAGACGAGATGCTGGACAACGTCACGCTTCACTGGCTGGCGGGAAGCGCGGCATCTTCGGCGCGGCTCTATTGGGAGACCATGGGGCAGAGCGTCCTGCTCGCGGCAGCGCAAAAGACAGCGGAGATCTCGTTGCCGGTGGCCATATCGGTGTTTCCGGAGGAGGTCTATCGCGCACCAGAAACGTGGGCACGACGCGCCTACAGTAACCTCATCTATTTCAACGAGGCAGTTCGCGGCGGACATTTCGCCGCCTGGGAGGAGCCCGAGCTTTTCTCAGCCGAATTGCGCTCGGCCTTCAGATCGCTCCGGACACCAATTTGATCGACCGCGACACCAACAGGAGACACAATATGAAAATCCTTCCCATCCTATCCGCAACATTGCTTATCGTCGGCAGCAGCCTGGCGCTGCACGCTGCTCAACAGCCAAGCGTGAAGCGCACCGATCTCATCAGGCACGATCTCGTAGCCCCGGGACGCGAAGTCATACAGGTGCGGGTCGATTTCCCCGAGGGCGTCGCGTTTCCCCCGCACAGCCATCCCGGCGAAGAGATCGCTTATGTGATCGAGGGTGTGCTCGAATATCGAATTGCCGGCGAGCCCCCCGTCATTCTCAAGGCCGGTGAATCCCTGTTCATCCCCGCCGGCGCAGTTCATACGGCACGAAATGCCGGCGACGGTAACGCGGCGGAACTCGCTACCTACGTCGTCGAGAAGGGAAAGCCGCTGCTCATGCTGGATGAGAAAGCGCCGATCGACTGAACGAACCGAGCGACTGATTGCAGCCACCCAACGCAAAAGGAGACCATCATGAATCAGATTGTCATTGAAAAGAACGCAGTGGCGTCCGCCAGGACGATCGACATGAAACTGGAGGTCATCGTGATCCCGGTTTCGGATGTCGAACGCGCAAAGCGCTTCTACAGCAGCCTGGGCTGGCGACTCGATGGCGACTTCGCTGTCAGCGACGTTTTCCGCGGTGTACAATTCACGCCACCCGGGTCGGCCGCCTCGTTTCATTTCGGCAAGGGCGTGACGACGGCGACGCCGGGCTCCGCCCGCGGAATGTATCTCGTCGTATCGGACATTGCAGCGGCTCGCGCCGAACTGGTCGGTCGGGGCGTCGCGGTCAGTGAACTATTCCACCGCGCCGGCCCGGGAAAGCCGACCGTCAGCGGTCCGCATCCGGATGGCAACAGCTATTCCACCTTCGCGACCTTCAACGATCCTGACGGCAATGAATGGCTGTTGCAGGAGGTCACCACCCGGTTCCCCGGGCGGCTCGACGCCAACACGACGAGCTTCGGCTCCGTGTCTGATCTCGCGAGCGCATTCCGTCGCGCCTCTGAAGCTCACGGCGAGCACGAGGCGAGAGCGGGCGGCCAGCGCGACGAAAACTGGCCGGAATGGTACGCCGCATACATGGTGGCTGAGCAAGCGGGCAAACCCCTGCCACTCTAGCCGCTCGGTGGGCATTGATTGCTGTTGACAGGTGATGATGCCATCCCGGCGGAGGCAACCTCGCCTCGGCGGTTGATGTACTGGGCAGAACTCATCTCATTGGAGCTTCCCGCTCTTCCATGCTGCCGCAGCATACCCGCAGGCAGCCGCGCTTTCGGCTGCCCTGTTCTGCCCGGTGGCCGAGCCGGCCGACCAATCACGCGTCCGGCCAATTCGAAGGTATCGGGGATACCATCGTGCAATGGATCTACTGCGCCTGAAGATCGAACTGTGATCTGCATTCGAAACCGAGGAGGACATCATGTCATCTCTATCAATTGCACCGACGCGGCGCGAGCTGCTTACCGCCACCGCTGCTGCCAGCGTCATCAGCCTGTTGCCCGAAACTTTGCGCGCGGCAACAGAGAACGACTCGATCCGGCCTTTCACCGTCAGTATTCCGGAAGACGACATCGTCGATCTCCGCCGTAGAATTGCCGCCACACGCTGGCCCGATCGGGAAACGGTCCCGGACGCCACACAGGGTGTGCAACTCGATGTGATCCAGAAGCTCGCGCGCTACTGGTCGACTGACTATGACTGGCGCAGATGCGAAGCGATCCTGAATGCCCTGCCCCAGTTCATCACGGAGATCGACGGAGTCGACATTCATTTCATTCATGTCCGTTCGAAGCACAAGAACGCCCTGCCGGTCATCGTCACGCATGGCTGGCCCGGCTCGATCATCGAGCAGTTGAAGATCATCGAGCCCCTCACCAACCCCACCGCACATAGCGGTGACGCTTCCGACGCCTTCGACGTCGTGATCCCGTCGATGCCGGGCTACGCTTTCTCCGGCAAGCCGACAACTACGGGTTGGGACCCAGTCCGCATCGCGCGCGCCTGGACTGTCCTGATGAAGCGCCTCGGCTACACAAAATACGTCGCGCAGGGTGGCGATTGGGGTGCCGCTATCACGGAGCAGATGGGCGTCCAGGCGTCGCCGGAACTCCTCGGCATTCATACCAACATGCCTTCTGCTGTGCCTGCCGAAATCTTCAAGGCGCTCGGCGCCCACACCCCACCGCCCGGCCTGTCGGCCGATGAAGACCGTGCCTTCAAGCAACTCGACCTCTTCTTCTCGAAGGGCGTGGCCTACGCCCAGCAGATGGGAAGCCGGCCCCAGACCCTCTACGGGATTGCCGATTCCCCCGTCGGCCTCGCCGCTTGGTTTCTCGACCATGACATCCGGAGCTATGAGCTCATCGCACGCGTCTTCGACGGTCAATCCGAGGGGCTGACGCGGGATGACATTCTCGACAACATCACCGTCACCTGGCTCACCAACACGGCGATTTCCGAAGCGCGTCTCTATTGGGAGAACAAGCTTGCTTTCTTCGTGCCGATGGGGGTGAAAATGCCGATCGCGGTCAGCGCATTTCCCGACGAGCTCTATCAGGCGCCGCGCAGTTGGGTCGAGCAGACCTATCCGAAGCTCATCCATTACAACCGGCTCGACAAGGGCGGGCATTTCGCGGCCTGGGAACAACCGCAAACGTTCTCGGCCGAACTGCGCGCCGGCTTCCGATCGTTGCGCCAATCGATCTGAAATGGATGGGGCGGACCGCCTGCCCCATCCCCTCCCGGGGCGGCCGGGCCAATGTGCCCGGCCGCTGACCCCGAGTGCTGCCGACTGATCAATTGAACTGGAGAACTGCCATGTCGAATTCCAAAAGAGGTATCGCGGTCGTAACCGGCGCCTCAGGGGGCATCGGCGCCCTTTATGCCGACCGGCTGGTCCGTCGTGGTTACGATCTCATTCTCGTGGCGCGCAACCAGGCGCGGCTGGACGCGGTAGCGCGACGGCTCGTCGCCGCAACGGGCAGAAACGTCAAGACCATTGCAGCGGACCTCAACGACAAGGCCGGCCTTGGCCGGATCGAAACACTGCTGCGCACGGACCCCGGCATTACGATGCTCGTCAACAATGCGGGTGTCGGTGCCGTTGCTCCTCTGCTCGAATCCGACGTCGATGCAATCCAGGCAATGATCGAGCTCAACGTCACATCGCTCACCCGACTCACTTATTCTGTCGTTCCAGCGATGGTCGGACGCGGCGACGGCACGATCATCAACATTTCCTCGGCTGTCGCCATCGGGCCTGAAATTCTCAACGGCGTCTATGGCGCGACCAAGGCGTTCGTGCTGGCTTTCAGCCAGTCACTTCATAAGGAACTGGCTAACAAGGGGCTGCGTATCCAGGCAGTGCTTCCCGGCGCGACAGCGACAGAATTCTGGAATGCAGCCGGGAGCTCGATTGAGACACTCCCCGGCGAGTTGGTCATGCGCGCCGACGATCTCGTCGATGCGGCGCTCGCGGGCCTCGACCACGGCGAATTCATCACGATCCCGTCGCTCCCTGATGTGGCTGACTGGAATGCCTACGAAGCCGCCCGGCAGAAACTCATGCCAAACCTCTCGCTCAGCGTATCGGCGCACCGCTACCGCAGCCCAGCGGCGGCGTGAGAATCATCGGGGTAAACGCAAGCGCCCCGACGACATTCTGAACGATGCTGGCTTGCGGTTTCACGCAACGGAAGAGCTGCCATGGACAAGTTCGGGACTGAAGAGAAAGTCGATCATCGGCGCCGCGCCTTGATTGGCGCAGCGGCCATGGCCGTCGCCGCCGCGGAGTTTGCCACGGCGCGGCAGGCCCAGGGCGCGAGCAGCCTGTCAGCCGGCGACAAGGCCGATGCGCGCGCAGAATGGTCGACATCGCTCAAACAGATCGATGCTGGTGTGTTGAATGTCGGCTATGTCGAAATGGGGCCGAGCAGCGGCGAACCGATTATCCTGCTCCATGGCTGGCCCTATGACATCCATACCTATGTCGATGTCGCACCCTTGCTGGCAGCGAAGGGTTGCCGCGTGATCGTGCCCTATCTGCGAGGATACGGCACGACACGTTTCCGAGCGAACGATGCAATGCGCAACGGCCAGCAATCGGGTTTTGCCGGCGACACGGTCGCGCTGATGGATGCGCTGGGCATCGAGAAAGCCACGATCGCCGGTTGCGACTGGGGCGCGCGGACGGCGAATATCGTGGCCGCCCTGTGGCCGGAGCGTTGCAAGGCAATGGTCTCGGTCAGCGGCTATCTCATAGGCAACCAGAAGCTCGGCATGATGCCATTGCCGCCGGCGGCCGAACTGCAGTGGTGGTATCAATATTACTTCGCCACCGATCGCGGCCGTGACGGCTACGAGAAATACACGCGCGACTTCGCGCGTTTGATCTGGAAACTCGCGTCACCGAAATGGAATTTCGACGACCCCACGTTCAATCAGAGCGCGACCGCCTTCGACAATCCGGATCATGTCGCGATCGTCGTCCACAATTACCGCTGGCGACTTGGGCTGGCAGATGGCGAAAGGCGGTATGACGCACTGGAGAAGCGGCTTGCCGAGGGCCCCCTTATTCGCGTGCCCTCCATCACACTCGAAGGTGCAGCGAACGGCGCTCCGCATCCCGATCCGGCCATCTATCGAAGCAAGTTCTCGGGTGAGTACCGACACCGACTGCTCGCGGGCAATGTCGGACATAACCTCCCGCAGGAAGCGCCGCAGGATTTCGCCAATGCCGTCCTCGATGCCAGTCGGATGGGATGAGCGGCCTTCGATACGCCAGATACCGATTGTGGCAGGAGAGGTCAGTGCCATGAAAACGAAACCCGGAAACGGCATTCCCGCTGAAACCTACGATGTAACGCCATGCCTTATGGAGCTCAAGGCGCTGGTCCAGAGGACCTGGGAGCCCGGCATCCGTTTCGAACTGCACGCGCCGCTGGCGATGCCCGCCGTCGCATGGTGCCGTGAAAGCCTGCAACACGCTCTCATGAACATTCTGTCCAATGCTCGTGAGGCAATGCCGAGCGGTGGCCTGATTTCTCTCGTCGCTTCGGCCCATCCACGCGAATCCGCGGCCACGGAGATCCAAATTTGTGTCACCGACAGCGGCCTCGGCATGACCCGCGATACGCTGCACCATGCCACCGATCCGTTTTTCACCACAAAAGCAGGCGGCATGGGCGGCCTTGGTCTGCCGATAGTCGTAGGCTTTGTTGAGGAAGTTGGTGGCAGTCTTCGGATCGAAAGCGAACCAGGTGTCGGGACGGTCGTGACCGTGACCTTGCCCGTGCCAACTCAGATGCGGATGGCCAGCTTGAACTTCAATGCGGGGATTGACGGCTATCACCGGGATCCGACGGTCAGCAGCCGCGACCCGAGGGCCAACCTTGCCGACAGGATGTCGGCCGTAAACGATCCAAAGGTATCACCAACACCATCGGACAATAGCGTTCCCATCCTCACCGGCTGATCCTGCCACATCCGCGAATTCGGATGGGCGGACACAGCGGAACGACTTTTTCGACCGACGATCCGGTCACAGGGAGACGAGACCATGGCCTTCAGGATCAAAATCAATGGTCAGACGCACAACGCCGACGTCGATCCGGATACGCCCCTGCTCTGGGTGCTACGTGATGTGCTCGGCATGACCGGCACGAAATTCGGATGCGGCGCCGCACTATGTGGAGCCTGCACCATACATGTCGATGGCATAGGCACACGCTCCTGTGTAACGCCGGTCGACAGCATAGGAGAATCTGAGGTCACGACGATCGAGGCGATCGGTAAGACCGAATTGGGCGAGAAGACCCAGAAGGCGTGGCTTGATCTCGAGGTTGTACAGTGCGGCTACTGCCAATCCGGCCAGATCATGTCGGCCGTCGAATTGCTCGCCTCCAATCCGAGCCCAAGCGATGCCGACATCGACGATGCGATGTCCGGCAATATCTGCCGTTGCGGAACCTATGTCCGCATTCGCGCGGCTATCAAACAGGCTGCGGCGAACTAGGTTGGAGGTCGCGATGAAAATCGTTCAACAGGCACAACAGGACGCCACTGCATCGGAGCTATCGGTGATGGACATAGTGTCCCGTCGAAGCTTTCTCAGGGGTTCGGCAGCCGCTAGCGGCGGCTTGATCCTAGCTATCAGCCTGCCCTTCACAACTGGTGAGTCCGAGGCAGCCGGCAATACTTTTATGCCGAATGCGTTCGTCCGCATCGGTAGCGACGGCAAGATTGTCCTGACCATGCCTTATGTCGAAATGGGCCAAGGCACATACACGTCCATTCCGATGCTGCTTGCCGAGGAATTGGAGGTCGATCTCGACCAAGTGGAACTCGAGCACGCCAGCCCCAACGAGAAGCTTTACGCAAATCCATTGCTCGGTGTTCAGGCGACAGGCAATTCCAATGCGATCCGCGGCGCCTGGGAGCCGATCCGTCGCGCCGGCGCAACGGCGCGAACCATGCTCGTAGCGGCGGCCGCCAAACGCTGGAAAACCGACCCTTCGGCCTGTCGCGCCGAGCGAGCCGAGGTGGTGCATTTGCCGACCGGCCGCCGACTGAAGTATCGAGCGATTGCCACCGACGCTGCGCGGATGTCGGTTCAAGCGAACATCGAACTCAAACAACCGCAGGATTTCAAGCTTATCGGTACGCCGGCCAAGCGCCTCGATACGCCGGCGAAGGTCAACGGGACAGCGGTCTACGGAATCGACGCGCGCCCGCGCGGCGTCAAGATCGCGACCCTAGCGCAGTGTCCGGTGTTTGGCGGCCGCCTGAAGAATGTCGACGAAAAAGCCGCGCTGGCCGTCAAAGGCGTCCGCCAGATCGTGCGGCTCGCCGATGCCGTCGCGGTCGTTGCTGACCATATGGGCGCTGCGAAAAAGGGGCTGGAAGCCTTGATCATCGAATGGGATGAAGGCCCTCACGCCAAACTTGACACCAAGGCGATCCTCCGCGCACTCGAAGAGGCGACACTCCATGCCGGACCGGTTGCGCAGAGCATCGGTGATGCCGAGCGCGCGATGGCTGGCGCGGTCACCAGGCTGGATGCGACCTATCACGTCCCTTTCCTCGCGCATGCGACGATGGAACCGATGAATTGCACGGCTCACGTCCGTAGCAATGGCGTGGAGCTCTGGGTCGGCACTCAAGCGATCGCGCGCGCCCAAGCGGCCGCTGCCGAAGCAGCCGGCGTCGCGCTCGACAAGGTCACCGTCCACAATCATCTGCTCGGTGGCGGGTTTGGCAGGCGGCTTGATGTGGATGGTGTCAGCCGCACGGTCGAAATTGCCAAGCAAGTGAAGAGTCCGGTCAAAGTCGTTTGGACGCGGGAAGAAGACATCCAGCATGACATGTACCGGCCGATGATTTTCAATCGGTTGTCCGCCGGTCTAGACGCTGATGGAAGGCCCGTGGCGTGGACCAATCGTTACGCCGGTTCATCGGTGGTCGCACGATGGCTTCCGCAAGCGTTCAACAATGGCCTTGACCCCATCACGACGGAGGGCGCCATAGATCTCGTCTATGATCTCGCGAACCTTCACGTCGAATATGTCCGCGTGGAGCCTCCGGGCATTGCGACAGCGTTCTGGCGGAGCGTCGGCCCCTCGCACAACGTCTTCGTCACCGAAAGCTTCCTGGACGAATTGGCCGACGCGGCAGGACAGGATCCTGTCCCCTATCGGCTCGGTCTTCTCGACAAGACGCCGAGGGCAAAGGCCGTTCTCGCACTTGCCGCCGAGAAGGCGGGCTGGGGCGAGAAGGCGCCCGCGAGAGTTGGAAGAGGTGTCTCCGTCCAGAACGCCTTCGCGACCTATATGGCGCAGATTGCCGAAGTCGAAGTGGCCGACGACGGAACCGTGCGTGTCCGACGCGTCGTCTGCGCGGTGGACTGTGGCATCGTCGTCAATCCCGACACCGTTCGCGCGCAGATCGAGAGCGGAATCATGTTCGGCATTACCGCTGCGCTCTATGGCGAGATCACTCTCAAGGACGGCCGGGTCGAACAGGGAAATTTCGACACCTACCGGCTTCTGCGCATGAACGAGGCGCCATCCGTCGAGGTCCACATCGTGAGCAGTTCGGAACCGCCGGGCGGCATAGGTGAAACCGGAACCTCATGCATCATACCGGCCGTCACCAACGCGATCTTCGCGGCCACCGGCAGGCGACTGCGACAATTGCCGATCGACTCTGCAGTCTTAAAACAGCCGGCATGAGTGAGGGCCCGATATGAACCAATTGCTGTCACAGATACTGGAAGCGCATGGTGGCATTGACCGTTGGCTGCGGCACGAACGGATCGAGGCGACGATCGTCAGCGGCGGCGGACTCTTCGCGCTCAAGGGCATGCCGCAGGACTCGTCCCCACGCCGCATGACCGCATGGCTGCGTGAGGAACGTTCGTCGATTACACCCTTTGGGGCGGCCGACCAGCGCACAATGTTCACGCCGGATCGGATAGCCATTGAGAAGCTGGATGGTACGCTGGTCGCCGAGCGCCGGGCGCCGAGGGATTCGTTTGCCGGTCACCGGATCAGCACGCCATGGGATCCGCTGCAGCGAGCCTATTTCAACGGCGAGGCGCTGTGGACCTATCTGACGACGCCCTTCCTTCTGGCGATGGATGGCGTCCGGGTCGAAGAAACCGAGACGTGGCAGGAAGCCGACGAGGCGTGGCGTGTCTTGCGCGTCCATTTTCCGGGTTCAATCGAAACGCATTCCATGATCCAGGATTTCTTCTTCGACGACGACCTGATGCTGCGTCGCCACGACTACACGGTGAACATTGCCGATGGCCTGGCGGCCGCCCAACTGACATCGAGCTATGTCGAAGCGGATGGGTTTTGTCTGCCGACCAGACGCCGCGCCTACGCGCGCGGGCCCGACTGCAGGCCTATCACCGATCTGCTTCTGGTTTCCATAGATCTCAGCGAAATCGACGTCTTCTCCTCATCTTGATCAGGCAGCGCACGACAAATGCGCTGATTGGTTCTAACCCTCAAGGGGCATCCCGATGGTCACGCGCGGCTTTACAGGCAGAACTGAGAATTCAGAGACAGCCAATCGCCTTCCGCCCGGTCAACACGCTGTTCCGGACTTTCCCGTCCTGTCGGCCGGATCGACGCCGAGAATCAGCACCGAGGACTGGGCCTTCGCGTTGAAGGTCGGCCCACGCGTCGTTGCGAAATGGAACTGGGCGCAGTTCAGCGCCCTCCCCCAGACAAAGATGACGCGCGACATCCACTGCGTCACGACATGGTCGAAGTTCAACACCTTCTGGCAAGGGGTACTGATCGACGATCTTCTAGCCGATGCCAATCTCGAAGCGCCCACACCGTTTACGCTTGCGCATTCCTATGGGGGCTATTCCACCAACGTGCCATCGGCGGACCTGCTCCTCGGCAAGGCCATGGTTGCGACCAAATTCGCAGGCCAGCCTCTTGCGATCGAACATGGCGGGCCAGCGCGGCTGCTGGTGCCGCATCTTTATTTCTGGAAGTCGGCAAAATGGGTGAATGCGCTCCAGTTCACGGATCGCGATGAGCTCGGATTCTGGGAGCTGCGCGGTTACCATCGCTACGGCGACCCCTGGCGCGAACAGCGCTACACCAACGATTGACACTACGATGCAGTGGCAAACCGCAATCATCAAACGGATCGAGACGCTTTCGCCCCGCGTCAAGAGCTTCTTCTTCCAACTCCCGGAGCCCATTGCGTTCCGCCCCGGCCAGCATGTCGTATTGCGGCTGACGGCACCGGACGGCTATCGCGCCCAACGGAACTATTCGATCGCCTCCGATCCCGGGCTTGATCGGATCGGCGAGCTCGAGCTCACGATCGAAAAGTTCGATGACGGCGAGGTGTCCCCATTCCTGCATGAGGTCGCGCAGCCTGGCGACGAGATCGAGCTGGGTGGCCCGATCGGCGGGCACTTCACATGGCGCCCCGACGATGGCGGCCCCGTGCTGTTCATCGGCGGCGGCTCCGGCGTCGTGCCGTTCATGTCCATGTTGCGCCACAGGGCAGCCGCCGGATCGCGCATTCCTGCGACTCTGGTGTTCTCTGCGCGATCGCGTGAGGACTTGCTGTTCTTTGATGAGCTTTCGAACTTGGCCGCCTTGGACAGCAGTTTCACCCTGATAACCACGCTGACGCGGGACACGGGATCGCATTCGTTCCGGACGGGACGCATCGATGCAGCCCTCATCGCGGACGTCGTCAACGCCATGACAGTACCGGTTCAACAGGTGCTGATTTGTGGCTCGGATCCGTTCGTGGAGACAGCGGCCGAGGGAGCAATTGCGGCCGGCATTGAGCCGACCTTGATCAAGACGGAACGCTATGGCGCATGATTGGGGACGATTATCGCCCGCTATTCCGTCGCGCCCAGGGCAAGAACAATCTTTCCCTTCGGCGCGCGACGCTGCCCTTCCAGAATGAGGTGAGCGTCGCGTGCCTGCGCGAATGGCAAAACAGTGCTGAGACGTATTTTGAGGTCGCCCTGGTCAATGAGGTCGGAGATTTCCGCCAGATGGCCCGTTCCAACCTTGACGAGAAAGAAGGTCGCCTCGACCCCATGGCTCTTCGCCAATGCCTGGTCAGGCTGCGAGACAGCCGAGACCAGCCTCCCGCCGCGGCGCAAGACTTGAAACGAGCGATTCTGCGTTTCGCCACCGACAAGATCCAGCACTGCGTCCACATCGCTGACCTTGTCCTCGAAGCGCTCTGTCTGAAAATCGATCACAGTTTCCGCTCCGAGGTCTCGGACAAAAGCGATTTCATCGGTCGCAGCCGTGGCGATCGTACGAACGCCGGCGCGGCGGGCGAACTGTACTGCAAAGGCCCCGACATTGCCCGCGCCACCGTGGATGAGCACGGTCTGGCCGGCCGTCAGCTTCGCCTGATCGAACAGACCCTGCCATGCCGTGACCGCTATCACGGGAACGGAAGCCGCTTCGACATGACTGAGCGAGACCGGCTTCGGCGCTATCATCGCGGCAGAGGCCAGCGCGTATTCGGCATAGGCGCCGATGAAACGCGGATTAGTGACGCCATAGACCTGATCGCCGGCGCGAAGGTCTGTGATGCCAGATCCGACCGAGACAATCTCTCCTGAGAGGTCAGAACCGAGCGTGAGCGGAAGCGGCTGAGGCAGCGCGCTCCTTCCACCTCTGATCCACCCGTCCCAGGGGCCAACCCCCGCGGCCCGGACCTTGACGAGAACTTCACCCGGTTCGGGATGCGGGACGGCAACATCTTCCAGCAGCATGGAACTCGGCGGGCCGAATTCATGCACACGCCACGCCTTCATCGACAGGGGAGCGACAGCCTGGGCTTTCGTCTCTTCTGGGGAAACACTGTTCGTTGTCATGGAAGTACCTCCGTTTGTTGCCAACATGAGTTAGGCAGGCGACACGGCTGCAGCCGGCGTGGCCCGGAAGCTGATCGCGAGGCGATTGAAAGCATTCATCAATCCGATCGCAATCGTGAGGTCGACGAGTTCTTTCTCACCGAACGCGCTTCTGGCCTGGCGGTAGGCTTCGTCCGGCACGTGGGTCTCGCTGACCCGAGTAACGATTTCCGCCCACTTCAGGGCCGCCTGTTCGTGACTGTTGAACAAGCCGGCGGCCTCTTCCCAGACTGGTACGAGTGCCAGCTTCTCGACCGAAACCTGCGACTTAAGCAATTCGCGGCTATGCATGTCGATGCAATATGCGCAGCCGTTGATCTGCGAGATGCGAAGATAGACGAGTTCGACCAGGGCTGGCGGTAAACCGCTTTGCGCTACATAGCCGTAGACAGTACCTAACGCCTTCACGCCGCCGGGCGCAGCAGCTGCATAGTTCATGCGCTGGAACATCGTCGTCGTCCTTACTTCAGTTCAGGGACTGTCAGGGTGTCCTTGGGATCGGCGATGAAGACGGCGAGCAGGCTCGCCGGCTCGCTGGCGCTGACGTTCTCGCTTATCTTGTGATGTGAGCCGGGATCTTCGTAAAAACCTTCGCCAACCCGGTAGACCCTGGCGGGTTCGCCATCGACCTGGCTTCGGATCGCGCCCGACAGCACATGTGCGTAGATGAAAGCCGAGCCCGCGTGGAAATGTGGGGGCGACTTGCCGTCGGGCGGATAGGTGACCTCAAGCGCGATCAGGCTCTTGCCCGGAACGTTCGGGATAGCCCGCTCGAAGACAAGCCTCACCGTTTCATCAAACTGCGGTTCTGCCGTCTTCCGAGCGACAGCCGTCGCGACGCGACGCTCCGGCGTGATGGAATCTCCTGCCACATTGACGACTGCGGCAGCGAGGCAACCAACAGAGATCATACCTACTGATATTTCAAATAAGCGCATTGTCTTGCCCTCGTCTTGGGGTCAACTGGCGGGTGCTCGCTCTAGGCGGATCTATCGGTGTCGTCGTGGAGGCAGCCGAACCGACAACGGGTGGTCGGGGAGAAAGTGGGGGCGGTAATCTGCCTCGGTCTCTTGAGGCATCTTGTCTATTGTCATTGCTCTGCCCGGTGACGAGCGCGATGAATTCGACAAGCGCCGATAAAACCGCGAGATGAGTGACAACAGCTTCATAGCGAGATTTCCTTCTCCCTGGCACGATTGTGTCATCGTGGTGCCAAGGCAAAAGTTCGTGCACGCTCGGAGGAAAATCCATTGCACGATGGTGTTGCCAATACCTTGGCATCAATGCCCTTGGTCGACCTCGGCTATCCAAAGGTATCGTCGATACCATCGTGCAATGGATTTGACATCGGCGTCTGCCAGTTTGGCTGCACCAGACAGCTCGTAACGGCGCGATCGCGCATTCGACCACCAGGAGCATGCTATGAACCGCAGCTTTGACGCGATTATCATCGGTGCCGGACAGGCGGGCCCCTCCCTTGCGGGGCGGTTGACGGCGGCTGGCATGAAAGTGGCCCTCGTCGAACGCAAGTTCCTCGGCGGGACCTGTGTCAACACTGGCTGCATGCCCACCAAGGCAATGGTTGCAAGCGCCTACGCGGCACATCTCGCTCGACGCGCGCGCGACTTCGGAATAGCGATCGCTGGCGAGATCGAGGTCGATATGGCGAAAGTTCACGCCCGCTCCGCCAAAATAGTACTAGATGCCCGTTCGGGCCTGGAGAACTGGCTGGGCGGCATGGAAAACTGCACCCTGCTCCATGGACATGCCCGGTTTAGAGGTTCCCACACGATCGAGGTCGACGGCGAGATGCTTTCGGCGCCGAAGATCTTCATCAATGTCGGCGGTAGGGCGGCGCGGCGGCCCATTCCCGGCATCGATAAAGTCAAAACGCTCGACAATACCGATATGGTGGCCCTTGATCAGATACCACGCCATCTCATCGTCGTCGGCGGCAGCTACGTGGGCCTCGAATTTGCTCAGATGTTCCGTCGTTTCGGCGCGGAAGTGACAATCGTGGAAAAGAGCTCGCAATTGGTGGCCCGCGAGGACGAGGATATTTCGTCCTCGATTAGGGACATTCTCGAGCGTGAAGGCATTGCCATTAGACTTAATGCAGAGTGTATCCGACTTGAACCACACGGTCATGAGATTCGCGTTGGTCTGTACTGTGAGCGCGAGCCTCGCGATGTGATCGGCAGCCATGTGCTCCTCGCTCTCGGACGCCAACCCAACACCGATGACTTGAGCCTTGATCAGGTCGGAATCGCGCGTGATGCCCGCGGCTATGTTGTCGTTGACGAACAGCTCGAAACAAATATCAGGGGGGTGTTCGCGCTTGGCGAATGCAACGGACGCGGCGCCTTCACCCACACTGCATACAACGATTTCGAAATCGTTGCAGCCAATCTGCTCGATGGCGAAGATCGCAAGCTGTCTGACCGCGTTCCGGGCTATGCGCTGTTTATCGACCCGCCACTGGGGCGCGCAGGAATGAGCGAAAAGGAAGCGCGCGAGGCAGGTCTGCCCGTTCTGGTCGGCACCCGCCCCATGACGCGAGTGGGACGCGCAGTCGAGAAAGGGGAGACTCTGGGATTGATGAAGATAGTTGCCAACTCCGAGACAGGCAAAATTCTGGGTGCAGCGATCCTCGGCCCTGGTGGTGACGAAGCCGTACACGGCGTGCTCGACGCGATCAACGGTCGAATGCCATATCGCGATCTTCAGTGGGCGGTCCCGATCCATCCCACGGTTTCTGAGCTGATACCCACCGTGATCGCCGGGATGAGGTGATGGATCGTGCCAGAATGTCAGGGCTCACCGAGCACCGTCTCGAGGGCGTCCTGGAGGGCGGCATCGCTGAACGGTTTGTACAAGCAATCTACGGCGCCCTTCCTGATAAGGCGTTGACGTACACTTTCATCCTTGAGCGCCGTGATAAAGACAATGGGAATATCGTGACCACGACGCTCGAGTTCGGCCTGCAGCTCGGGGCCAGTCATGCCAGGCATGGCGATGTCCAAGATAAGGCAGCTCGTCCCCCCGATGCTGTCGGACGCGAGAAATTCTTCCGCCGAGGAGAAGGCCCTCACATCGAAACCGAACTCCTTGACGAGATCCGGCAACGATTCTCGTACCGACTCATCGTCGTCGACGACCGATACGAGTGGATGCGCACTTTTCATAATATCCCCGCTACACTTTAGGCACTGCTGATGACGATGTTTGCGCAGCACTGCTTTGGGAAGTGAGCGCCTGATCCCCTGAGTATTGAGGGATGGAAAACGAGAAGGTTGCTCCAGGGCCAACATTTGATGTCGCCCACAAGCGGCCATTATGGCCATCGATAATGGAACGACTGACCGACAAGCCGATGCCCATGCCATCACCTTTGGTTGTGTAGAATGACTGGAACAGCCGCTCGACATCTTGCGTTCCCAGGCCTACGCCGCTGTCCTGCACGCTGAGGCGTACAAGATCGTTGCCGTCCAGTTCGGTGCTAATCAACAACCGCCTCTGGTGATCGTCGATGCCGCTCATGGCATCGGCGGCATTTCGCAACAAATTCATGATGACCTGCTGGAGTTGCACGCGGTCGCCGCTTGCAAGGGGAAGGTCCTCGGCGAACGCAGTACGCAAAACCACGCGTCCTCTCTGAAGGTCGCTCCATAGCAGAGCGATGACCTCCCGCGCGGCTTCATTGAGATCGACTGCTTCAATCGCCGCAGCGCGTTTGCTGAAAAGCGCGCGCAGTCGCGTGATCACGTCGGCCGCCCGGTTGCCATCCCGAATAGTACGTCGGGCAGTCTCCTTGGCACCCTCCATGTTCGGTGGGTCGGCCGCCAACATGCGAAGACACGTGCCAGCATTGGTTATGATACCGGACAACGGTTGATTGACTTCATGGGCGATCGATGCCGTTAGCGCGCCTAGGCTTGTTACTCTCGCGACATGGGCAAGCTCAGACCTTGCTTTGCTTAATGCGTCTTCTGCAAGCCTGCGCTCAGTCAGATCCTGAACCGCGGCCAGACACTCCAAACTTCCATCCTGATGCCTGACAACTCGACCGAAAGTGCGAAGGTACTTCACCTTGTCGTCAGGCATCTTCAACCTGATATCGTAACCGGAATAATCAAGACCTGCGCGAATCCGATCCATTTGAGCAAGAACCAGCGGCAAGTCTTCAGGATGAATGCGAGCTCGAAATTTCTCAAGCGTCACCACCGCATTCTGATCGAACTCGAAGATGCGCTGTAGTTCCTCCGAAAAGGTGACCTCATCCGTATCAACACGCCATGAAAACGTGCCCGTTGAACTCAGCCTCTGACCTTCTGCGAGCAATGTTTCGCTACGCCTGAGCGCTGCTTCGATTCTCGAACGCTCGATGGCGATGCTTGCAATGTGAGTCGCGTGAGCAATGAGATCCTGATCGTCAGCAGACGGAGTAGCGGGCTTGCTCTGATAGACGCAGAATGTGCCGAGGACCCTTCCATCCTTCGCGCAGATCGGCGTGCTCCAGACCGACCTCAAACCGTGCTCCAGGACATGGGCTCGCACCGGAGACGTCAGCCATCGTGGGTCCGACTCCATGTCCTCCGAAACCACTTGTTGCCTTTGACGAACTGCTATTGCGCACGGCAGTAAGTCGCCGTTGAGCGAGAGCCCGGCAATCGGCTCGCTATATGTTGCTGAAAGCGAGGGCGCCACGCTGTACTCGATGGAAGGGCCGTTCCAATCGATTGGGTGAACGTCGCAATAGCACCCCGGCGCATCCTCCTCGATCATACGACACAATGCTTCGAGAACGTCGCGAAGCGGACTGCCGGAAACGATCATTTCGAGCAAATGTTTTTCCCGAGCGAGGTTGGTCTCGGCACGCTTGCGGTCGTCGATGTCGGTGTTGACCCCGTACCATCCAACGATAGTCCCTGCTGCATTGCGTAGAGGACTAGCGCGGAACAGAAACCATCGATACTCGCCATCGGCGCGGCGTAACCGGGCTTCCGCCTCCCCATCGCTCTCGGATGAGATGATCGCCTGCCATGTTGCGGCCAGTCCAGCTTTGTCATCAGGATGAACGGCCAATGTCCAACCCCAACCCTGCGCGTCTTGGGCCTCGAGTCCGACATAGTCGAGATAGTTTTGATTGAGAAACTCCGCAGCACCATCTGGGCGAGCAGACCATGCCATCGCCGGGATCGTGTCGATCGCTGTTTTGAAGTTACGCTCACTTTCGCGAATTAGTTGTTCAGCTCGCTTTTGCGCGTCAAAGTCTGTGCTCGTGCCGTACCATCTGATGACATTGCCAGCATCATCATGCAAAGGATTGACCCGAAAAAGAAACCACCGGTACTTCCCATCGTACCGACGCAACCGCGCTTCCGCTTCTCCTGGTTCGCCGGATGCCAAGATTGTCTGCCACGTTGCGGCCAGACCCTCCAGGTCGTCTGGATGGACCGCGGCTGTTAGATCCCAATATTCAGATAGCCCGGTAGTCCATTCCCAATCCCTGCTTTCTCCCACAGTAAGGCCGATATAGTTCATGTACTGCTGGTTGAAGAACTCCGGGGTGCCGTCGGGCAACATAGACCACGCCATGACCGGCAGGGTGTTGATGATTAGGCCGAGGCTTTTCTGGCTTTGACCCCGCGCCTCTTCAAACTGCTTCCGTTCGTCTGGTTGGCGGAAATCACGGACGTCGGCCTCCATCCCGCACCATCCAGTGATGCGCCCGTGATCGCCGAAAACAGGACTGCACTCGAACACCACTCGACAGTACTCGCCGTCGGACCGGCGCATTCGGGTTTCCAATCGACCCGTTTTTTCGGATACGAAAATCGAGCGCCAGCGCTCCAGCGATGCAGGCAGATCGTCCGGGTCGATTGTGGACTGCCACGCATGATTTGGAGCGTCTTCCTGTTGACTGCCAGTGTATTCGATCCAACGTCGATTGACGAAATTGACACTTCCGCTCAACGTCGCGGTCCAAACCATAGCCGGGAGCGCATCCAAGACCGGACCGAGAGACGTCTTCATTGCCACCCTTTACGTGTGTGCGGACACACGAACATGCGAGGGATTGGATCGGAAGTCCATTGTCCCTTGGTATCGGTTTCCGGGGAATGACAGACAGTGGGCAACGCGGTGGAAGACGTAAGTATCGCCGATACCAGCTCGCCGCACTCATCGCTAGATTTGGTTCGAAGGCAAGATCATGGTCCGACGACACCTGAGTGGAACTGTTCTGATCTGAGCACCCTCGCGGGGGCAGCACCATTCGTCTAAACTTGAAGAGAATCAATCACTTCCAAGGTGTGGGAGATTTTCGCAGTTTTTGCGAGCATTGCGCTGGCAGAACAATATTTCCCAAGAGATAGATCGATTGCCCGTTCAACCTTGTCCCGCGCGAGGGCCCGGCCGACTACCGTAAAGCGTATATGAATCTCGGTGAACACCCTCGGGTCCCGTTCGGCACGCTCAGCATCAAGCTCTAAAGTGCAGTTCTCGACCGCCGCGCGCCCCTTCTCGAGGATTTGGACGACATCGAAGGCCAGGCATCCACCTGTGCCCATCAATATCAGCTCCATCGGACTCGGTCCCGGAGATTGGTCGTGGGAAGACACGGCCGTTCCCATCTGGACTTTGTGCCTACTTTCGGATGTGGCGATGAACGTCCGGTCCTGGATCCAGTTGACCTGCGCTTTCATGTGCTCGATCTCCCTTACAGAATTCGGCTTAGGTCGATCGCCACCGCCTATTCGATTGCAGTCGCAGCAGCGGCGCAATTTTATCGAAACGTAGCCCGGATTTCTTCTATTGCCTTCTCTGGATCCTGCAAATGAGGGTAATGCCCGATTTCAGGCAGGATGGTCAGCTCGGCACCGATTTTCTTAGCCAGCTCAACACCCATGTCCTTCTTGATGTAGATATCCTCCTCACCCCAGACGATCCTGACAGGAGTTCGCAGCTTGCCAATGTTTGCCTCGAAATATTGCTGGTCCTGGGTGAACTTCGAGTAGTAGTGAAAGAACGCATCGGCCGACGTCAGTTCGCCGTGGTTCCATCCGATGAACAGGTCGTGTTTGAGCTCCGAGGACACCGCGAATTGAGCGTCGACTGACAATCCTCTCCTGAAGGCGTTCTCGAGGATTTCATTGCTTGTCCTGTTCATGTAGTCATGGGTCTTGGCAGCTGAGTGCTCGGATTTCAGGCTTTGCAGACTTTCATACATGTATTGCGGCCTATCGAACGGTGCAAAGTCCCCGACGATGATCGTCTTGGCAAGGTGCGGATCCTCTATCGCCGCAAGAAGCGCCGGCAATGCGCCGATGTCTGTCGCGTAAATAGTCAGACTCGCCTTATCGATACCTGCCTTCTCAACATACTGCTGCAGAACCCGGGCATATTCTTTCGGCGCGTAAGAGAAAATCCGGGCCGGTGGCCGCGACGAGAAGCCGTAACCGGGCCAGTCAATCGCATGGATTTCGTAATTCGGCGCAAGTTGAAGTGCGATGTCCTTCCAGACGCACAAGGTCTCTGGAAATCCGTGCAAGAGCAGCACGGTACCGGCTGCGGTTGGGCTATGAGCTACCATCCTTCGCAACGTAATGTCCGAACTGATCTGAAGATAACCGAGCTCCAGATTCCTGGCTCGCGTGGCTTGTTCCCCGCCACAGGCCGAAGCGATCGATGTGCAGAGAGCCAAGAAAAAGGCAATCAAGCCGGGCAATTTGAACATAACTATATCCTTTCATGGACTTCGAATTGCAGACCGACCCACACAATCTTTGATTTGCCATGACGTCGGTCACGCTGCTGGCGGAATCAATTGGACGAAGGTGTCAGCGCATGTTTTCGGCCGGCGGCGCGGGCATTCGTTCAAACAGCCAACTGTTGATGTTCGTCGTCGACGGTCGAAGCCGCACCGCTGCTCGCGGCCTTCACAAGGCATTCTATCTCGCGCGCGATCCTTGGCGTTTCCTCGTAGGCGTGGTCTGCAACAACGGCCGTCTGCCCGCTCCGGACATCACCCGCTTTGAATCCCTGGCGGGCTAGGCATGTTTCCAACGCCGGCGTCGATTTGATCACAAGATGATTTGTAAGGAGGGACTTGCTCTGGTCATAGGCCGCGAGCGACAGGTTCCAGAAGGTGGATACCGTACTTCGCGTGCCGCCCACGAACACATCCGAATTCGGAGAAACAAGTCGGCAGTGGCCCGGCGTCGCGATCAGTGCGCGGTAGTGATGAACGACCAGCGTTCCGGGCTGTTCGACCGTCAGCAACTCGAACCCAGATGAGGGAACATGAGAGGCACCAGCTGCTAGATGCGCCGCCGAGCATGCCCGAAATGCGCCATCAGACAGGCGAAATAGCCAATCTGAGAGGTCGATCTGCCCATAGGGCACGTCGATGAATGTGCTGCAGCTCGCATCCGCAATAAGCTGGCCATTCCCCCTCTGGGTGGCCCCAAGTGCCACTTCAGGTGTCAGTCCACTTGCGTGAGCCTGGACCTGGTTGGCAAGGGAGGATGTCTCTCTGCTGCATCGGTCGTCCACGTAGCGTTGCAGCTGGCGGATCTCTTTGTCCAAGGAGTGGCCACTTCTCGCCATGAGTGCTTCGAACTCGGGTGTGCTGCGGACCACCACCGTGCTCATGATTTGTGCTCGGCGAAACGAGATTTGCGCGACCGTCATGTCCCATGCGATATCGAGCGTTGTCTGACCGAGGCTATGGAAATAGTCGGATCGCGATCTCAGATAACAGCGATCAGGATCGCTCTGCCTTTCGACATATCTGTGGACCGCCACGTTGTCGTTGAGGAGTTCAACAGCGATACATAGCCGACTACCGTCTGCCGCGCGACTTGTGCCGCCGCCGACATATCCAGGCGTTAATGCCTGAAATTGTCTGTCGGCCAGACTAAAGAACCAATCCGGAAAGCTAATGCCGCGATCTGGTGAATCGAAGCTGGCAACGCCGGTTGAAATGGCAAGGATGTTTCCGCTCATGACAAATCTCCGTGGGAGTTCATGTCCGCGTTTCAGCGCACGTAGAAAATCAAGCGGCCGTTGAATGAGCGTTCACGACCAATAATGTTGCGAAATTGGATGCCGCGAGCACGGAGCTTGCGGACCAATACGGGGTCGGACGCAATCTCTCGCTGGATTTCGGCAACCCTGGTTCTGGTTGCCTTCGCCCGTATGGCGGACTTCTGCCCCTCGGCGTCGATCTGGCTGACATAGATAACGGTGAACGGTGGGCGGCCTTCGCTTATCATATCGTCCGCAATTACCTGCACCGTTGCGAGGGCCAAGGCGACGAGCGCCGCCAATAGGAATAATTTGCTTTTCATTTCTCGCTCCTTGATGGCCGTTGGCGCTACCGCCGTGGCCAAACGTTGCCCATCGTGTTCGCATCGGAATTCGAGGCGGGATGACACGCTCGACGGGCAGCATTCGCTCTGTTGGCAGGCCGGACCGCACCAGCATCCGCGCCACGGTTTGAATTCTAAAATTCTCGAGGATGATGAATGAGCGACCCGCGGAGGCTATTGTACGTAGGTGTGGACGATACCTTTGGATCGATTGGCTTCGAGCGGAGAGCGATTGCGAAGCGCCGTGGCGATACAGTTTGCATGGCACCCAGCAACTGCAGCACGTTTAGGATCGACACCAAAGCACAATAGACCTTGGTAGGAGGGCCGCCTAATGATCTGACGCGCGGAGTGAGAAATGGATGGCCATGGCGATCGATGAAAGCCAGCTGTTGGACGCCTTGCCGGTCATGGTTTGGACCATGCTGCCTGACGGGCGGATCGACTTTGTCAACCGGATCTGGTCCGAATACACCGGGCTCACACTCGATGCTGCGCAAGAGCTCGACTGGGCCGCTACCATTAAGCCCGACGGACGATTGAATCTACTTCCACACGGAACGCCTCGGGCGGGTTCCGGCAACGTCGAGGCTGTCAAAACTCACCTTCGCGACGCCAATGGCCGCTATCAATGGTTCGACACGCGATTGAGTCCAGTTGTCGATGCAACATCAATGGTCGTAAAATGGGTCTGCGCCGCCGTTGATATCAACGAGCACCCGCCGGCAACCGACGCGCCTTGTGAGAGCGAGCATGACGCGCGCCTGATCCTGGATAGTATCCCCGCTGGCGTGGAAGTACTTGATCCTTCTGGTAAGATCATCACTCTGAACAGACAGGCCATCCGATACTTCGGCAAGTCCGAGCAGGAATTGAGGTGCCGGGGGCTTGCCGAATTCATCCATCCTGGCGATCTCAACACGGTGTTGGGGAAAGCGGCGCATGCGCTGTCGACCGGTGACCCCTACCATGCCGAACAACGGTTCCTCGGCGCAGACGGAAGCTATCGTTGGTTCCAAGTGCGAGGCATTCCCTTGCGGGATGAGTCCGGGCGCATCATCCGCTGGTACGCTCTGCACATCGACATCGATGAGAGAAAGCGCAAGGAAGAAGCGGTAGGCGAGAGCGAGGAATATGCGCGTCTGATCGTTGACAGCATTCCGGGAATGATCGCGGTCTTCGCCCCAGACGGAGAACTCGAACTTGCGAGCGATCAAATTCTTGAATTCTATGGCAAGACATTCGAAGAGCTAAAGAGCTGGACGACCACGGATTCAACCCACCCGGATGACTTGCCTCGCGCGATCGAGCTTTTCACCCACGCACTCACATCAGGCGACCCCTTCGACTTTGAAGTACGGACTCGACGTTCCGATGGCGTCTATCACTGGTTTCAGACCCGGGGCCTGCCGCTCCGGGATGCAAATGGGACGATCGTTCGATGGTATAACCTACTAATCGACATAGACGAGCGAAAGCGCGCCGAAGAGGCTTTGACGGCCAGCGAACACAACCTCCAGCTTATCATCGACACGATCCCGGCCATGGCCTGGTCAGCAAACACGGAAGGTGTGGCGGATTTCTTCAATCAGTTCTACCTCGATTATCTCGGCCGTTCCCTGGAGGAAACGCGCGGATGGGGCTGGACGGAGGCCGTGCATGCCGACGACATCGGCAAGCTGGCAGATGTCTGGAAGACCACTTTGGCGAAGGGAACTCTCGGCGAATGCGAAGCCCGGATGCGCCGGTTTGACGGCGCATACCGATGGTTTCTCCATCGGGTCAATCCGCTGCGCGATGATCAAGGGCGCATCGTCCGGTGGTATGGCACGAACATCGATATCGATGATCGCAAACGAGCGGAAGACGATCTCCGGCGAAGCGAGGCTTTTCTGGCGGAGGGCCAGCGCCTGGCCCGTATGGGCAGCCTTTCCTGGGATGTGGAAACCGGCGCGATCGTGTGGTCGGACGCGCTCTACAAGATCTTCGAAATCGAGCCCGGAACGACCCTGACAGCCGAGCGAGTTTTTGGTCAGGTGCATCCGGAGGATTTGCCCATGATCGAAGACGTGCTGGAGCGAAAGGAACCCACTCTGGACTACCAGCATCGGATCGTGATGCCGGATCAGTCGATCAAGCATCTCCACGTGGTTGCTCACCGGACACCGAACGAATTTGGCCGGGTCGAGTACATCGGGACCGTCCTTGACATCACGCGGCGCAGATCCGGCGAGGAGGCGCTTGAGAAACTGCGCTCCGAACTCGCACAAGTCACCCGGATCATGAGCCTCGGCGTGCTGACCGCCTCCTTCGCCCACGAGGTCAATCAGCCGCTGGCGGGTATTGTCACCAATGCCAGCACTTGCCTCCGAATGCTTGCTGCCGACCCTCCGAACATAGAGCTTGCAAAGGAGACGGCACGGCGCAGCATTCGTGACGGCAATCGTGCGGCAGATGTGATCAGTCGGCTACGCGCCCTCTTCAGCAAGCGGCAAATCACGATCGGTCCGGTTGATCTCAACGACGCTGTTCGTGAAACCATTTCCATGTCGCGGGGGGATATCATCCGAAGCCGCGCCACCGTGCGTACCGAACTTGCCGAAGGACTGCCGCTCGTGGCAGGGGACCGTATCCAGCTTCAGCAGGTGATCATGAATCTTCTGCGAAATGCTGCAGACGCGGTCAATGACGTGAAGCATGACACAAGGCGAATCTTGATCCGGACGGAGGCTAGCGTCGACGGCGAGGTGCGCCTGTCGGTCGAGGACGACGGCATCGGATTTTCGGCAGTCGATGCGGATAGGGTTTTCGAAGCTTTCTATACGACCAAGACGGGCGGCATGGGGATCGGGCTCTCCGTCAGCCGCTCTATCATCGAAAGCCACAATGGGCGCCTTTGGGCGCGCACGAATGACTGCCGGGGGGTTACCTTTTGTTTTTCCGTTCCCCAACACTCCACAGGCGATGAGGCAGCGAAGAAGCAACGCCCTGCCCCGACACGAAGCGAGAGCGACGCTTATCAGTCAGTGAGGATTCAATGAGTACAAGACACCAACACGTGTCGGTGGTCGATGACGATGAATCAGTTCGTGAATCGCTTCCCGACCTCATAGAGGCGTTTGGCTTCAGTGTCGGTGCGTTTTCGTCGGCGGAAGAGTTCTTGTCCTCGGATGCTATCGACAAGACCATGTGCCTTGTTCTCGACATTGCGATGCCCGGAATGACAGGTCCCGAACTCCAACGTGAATTGATACGCACCGGCCACAATATCCCGACGGTTTTCATCACAGCGCTGAAGGACGATACCGTTCGACCGCGCCTGATCAAGCAAGGGGCAGTGGACTGCTTGTTCAAACCTTTTGGCGACGATGCACTTCAAGCAGCGCTCAGTATGGCGCTTGGCGAGCCTTAAGCGGCGTCTTGCTACGACGAAACGGAGGATTATAACCGATGCATGCGAACCTAATGCACTCAGCGCCCTACCGAGGTCAGTCGATGTCGCAGGATATTCCGGTTGTATTCATCGTTGATGACGACATCTCTGTTCGAGACTCGCTCGAACTGCTGATAAAGGCTGCAGGTTGGCGCCCAGAAATCTTCAAGTCTGCCGAAGAGTTCCTTGAGTTTTCGAAATCGCCCACCCCGAACTGCCTCATACTGGACGTCAACCTTCCGGATCTTAACGGCCTTGATCTGCAGGAACGGCTGGCACAGGAGCATTCCGACATGCCAATCATCTTCGTCACCGGATATGGCGATGTACCAATGACGGTGAAGGCCATGAAGGCCGGTGCGGCGGAGTTCCTGACCAAACCCTTCGATGACGAGCAATTGCTAACTGCGATCACCGCGGCACTCGATCGCAGCAGGGCTTCGTTGGCATTTGCATCCGATGTCCAAAACCTCAGGGACCGCTACGCATCGCTGAGCCGGCGCGAACAGGAAGTGCTCGCGCTTGTGGTCACGGGACTGCTGAACAAGCAGGTCGCCTTCGAACTGGGTATCAGTGAGATAACGGTCAAAGCCCACCGAGGTCAGGTCATGCGCAAAATGGAGGCGCGTTCGCTTCCCGACTTGGTGAACATGGCAGCCAAACTTGGCATCGCTCGCTCAGCCTAAGCCTAAGATCGGTTTCGCCTCCAGATAGCCGTGTCCGATCTCTGAAGCGGGTCGGCCAGCGGGAGTCCTGACCTTTTACCAACGTGCCACGAGTTTTCGTGGATAAAGATAAACGCCGAATTCTTGGTCGCGGAAATTCAAATGCAACACCGTGGGATGCTGTTCGAGCCGCTGCAACTGCCTTGTGGTCTAACGCTGAATAATCGGATTGCGAAATCAGCTATGTCGGATTCATTGGGCGACGGAACCGGCCATCCGACAGCCGAACAGGTCAGGCTTTATCAGCGCTGGGCGAGAGGGGGAGTGGCGGCATCCATAATCGGCGAAGTGCAGCTCACCGCCGGTTACGCCGAAAACCCCGGCAATCTGGTGCTTAACGCATCCTCCGATCTTGAACGGTTCCGGGAACTTGCCCGAAGCGGTGGCGAAAATGGCACCAAGCTTTGGCTGCAACTCGGTCACGCTGGCGCGCTTGCCTACGCGCCGACCAGCAACCCCAGAGGCCCGAGTGCTCTTGATTTGCCAGGTTTGCGCTGTGCGGAAATAACATCGGCCGAGATGCGTCAATTACCCTCGGAGTATGCAACAACGGCCAGGCTGGCACAGCAGGCTGGTTTTGGTGGTGTGCAAATTCACGCGGCACACGGATTTTTGCTGAGTCAGTTTCTTTCGCCACTTTTCAATAGGCGAAGCGACGAATACGGAGGAGCAATTGCCAACCGAATGCGACCGCTGTTGCAAGCTATCGAAGCAACCCGCTCCGCTGTCGGATCGGATTTCCCCATCGCTGTGAAACTCAACTCGTCAGACCAGCTCGAGGGTGGGTTCGATCAGGAAGACGCGCTCAAGGTGATGGCGGCGCTGGACGGGTCGTCAGTCGATTTGATCGACATCAGCGGCGGCACCTATTTCCCTGGAGCGAAGTCCGCCTCCGACGGAGCGGGCCGTGGACCCTATTTCCTAGAGTTTGCAAAACGCTCCCGCGCGGTAACGACCAAGCCCCTTATGCTGACAGGCGGCTTCAAGACGCGCTCACAGGCCGAAGAGGCTATCGCAAGCGGTGCAGTTGACATAGTCGGTCTTGCACGCGCGCTCGTCCTTGAGCCTTACCTTCCCGAGCTCTGGAAAACAGACCAGCAACCCGAGCCGCTCTTTCCCAGGTTCTCGGATGCTCCGGAGGGAGGGATAACGGCGTGGTATACGATGCGGCTGACCGAGATCGGGGCTGACAGGGAAACGCCGGTCTTCGGCGACCTTCGACAAGCAATCCAAGCCTACGAGACACGCAACAAATCTCGAGCAAGAGTTTGGCTGCGTCACTTTTCCAGCGACGCCGTGGGCCAACCTGAATAGCGATCCGGAATTTTCCGAGCTTTGCCCGCAGTTCCGACGTTTTCCGAATATTTCGCCTCGCCCATGGTCCCGTTGAGTTGCTGTTCAACTGTTTATCTCGTTCACAATTCGGAGCAATATCTCCAAAGTGGAGATCACTCTACCGAAGAGCGGCGGGATCATGGACAGAATTGATGCGATGAAGGTGTTCATAGCCGCAGTCGACGAGGGCAGCCTCGCCGGCGCAGCGCGACGGCTGAAGCGATCGCCGACGGCGGTCAGCCGGGCGCTGAGCTTCCTGGAGGCACACGTCGGCATGGAGCTGCTGCACCGGACGACGCGCACGCTCAAGCTGAGCGAAGCCGGCCAGCGTTACGCCGCAGCATGTCGCCGCGTCCTGATCGATCTGGAGGAAGCCGACATGCTCGTCGGCGGCGAACGCGCGGCACCTCGAGGCCTGCTGACGATCTCGGCGCCGCCTGTGTTCGGCGAAGAGGTTCTGCGACCGATCCTCGACGCTTTTCTTGACCTCTATCCGGCCGTTTCGGCGCGGTTCCTTATGCTGGATCGCTTTGTCAATCTTGTCGATGAAGGCGTCGATCTGGCCTTGCGGATCGGTCATCTCCAGGATTCCTCACACGTTTCCACACGGCTCGGCGGCGATGTTAGGCGTGTCGTCGTCGGGTCCCCCAATTATCTTGCCAGCCATCCGCAGATCAACGAGCCTGAGGATCTCACGAAACACAAGATCGTGGCCTTCAGCAATTTTGGACTCGATTCCTGGGTCTTCACACCGCAATCGGGGTCGTCGATCCCCCGCACCGTTCAGTTCACGCCGCGGTGCATCGTGAACAATGTGCGTGCCGCCGCCGCCTCTGCCGCAGCGGGCATTGGTCTGACCCGGCTGTATTCCTACCATGTTGCCGAGTTTGTGCGCGACGGGCGCCTGAAGATTGTGCTGGCAGATGCAGAACACCCGTCTTTGCCTGTGCATCTACTCGCGCCGCACGGCCGCATGTCGGTACCGAAGGTCCGCGCCTTCGTCGATTTCGCGGCACCTCGGCTACGCAGGGAGTTCGCACGTCTCGCCGCGGAGGCCGGCACACTCTTCTAATTATGCCGAATTTCGGTGGACTGCCTCCCAATTCGCATCCATTCTCCCGATCTTCGAACAGATCTAAATCAGTTGCACCGAAGCCGAGGGCCTCGGGGCGGACGCCGAAAACGGCACTGCAACCGAATGAGGATCTCATCATGAGCAATGAACAGAAAGTCGTAATCGTCACCGGCGCGTCGCAAGGAATTGGCGCAGCCCTGGTCCGGGCCTATCGCAACCAGAACTTCCGCGTCATCGCCACATCCCGGTCGATCAAGCCCAGCGCCGATCCGGATATCCTGGCAGTCGCCGGCGACATCAGCAATCCCGAGACGGCAGAACGGATCGTTCGCGAAGGCCTTGAGCGCTTTGGCCGTATCGATACGCTCGTCAACAATGCTGGCGTCTTCCTGGCCAAACCGTTCACAGAATTCACCCAGGCGGATTTCGACAACAATATGAATGTCAACGTCGCCGGCTTCTTCCACATCACGCAGCGGGCGTCCGCTGAGATGCTCAAGCAGAACTCGGGCCATATCGTCACCATCACGACCAGCCTGGTCAACCAGCCGATCGCTGGTGTGCCTGCCGTACTTGCCTCGCTTACCAAGGGTGGGCTGAACGCAGCGACCAAGGCGCTCGCTATTGAATTCGCCAAGAGCGGGGTTCGCGTCAACGCCGTATCGCCCGGCATCGTGAAGACCCCGATGAACCCACCTGAAACGCATGCTGCGCTTGCGACGCTGCATCCGATCGGCCGCATGGGCGAGATCAACGATGTCGTCGATGCCGTGCTCTATCTCGAAGGCGCGAATTTCGTCACCGGCGAGATCCTGCATGTCGACGGCGGCCAGAACGCTGGCCGCTGGTGACCATTCGCCCGCCGAGAACTTCGCCACCGCGCAACCATTCAAACCTGGTCTTTCTAAAGGAGAACTGCAATGCCCATCGTCACCGTCCAGGTTACCCGCGAGGGAACCGCACCAGACCGCAACTCGGTTTCATTGGAGGAGAAGGCCGCCATCATCAAGGGCGTCAGTCAGTTGCTTCTCGACGTGCTCAACAAGCCGCTTGAATCGACCTACGTTCTAATCGAGGAAGTCGACCTCGACAACTGGGGCTGGGGCGGACTGCCAACACAGCAGTATCGTCAGATACGTGCTGCGGCCACTGCGAAGTCCTGAAGTAATGAGCAAGGTCCGCCGTCGGCCATATCGCAGGGCGGCGGGCTTCACGCTCGCATCTAAACCTGTAGGAGCTTCAGAAGCTCGCGGGCGGCCGAGCCGGACGAAGATGGATTCTGGCCGGTTATAAGGCGCCCATCAACAATCGTGAAGTCCGCCCAGTCCGCAGCCTTCTCATAGAGCCCGCCCAGGCGCTTCAATTCATCCTCGACCAGAAACGGCACGACCTTGGTCAGTTGTACCGCTTCCTCCTCGCTGTTGGTGAAGCCGGTGACACGCTTTCCCTTGACGATCGGTTGGCCATGGTAGGTCACATTTTTCAGGACCGCCGGCGCGTGGCAGACCGCCGCGATCGGCTTGTCCGCATTGTAGAAGTCCTCAATCAGGGCAACCGAGTTCCGGTCTTCGACGAGATCCCACATCGGGCCATGCCCCCCGGGATAGAACACCGTGTCGAAACCGTCCGCCTTGATGCCGCTGAGCCTGACGGTATTGGCCAGCACCTTTTGCGCCACCGGATCGCCTTTAAACCGCGTCATCGCGTCGGTCTGGCCATCGGGATCGTCGCTCTTAGGATCGATTGGCGGTTGACCACCTTTGGGCGACGCCAGAGTGACATCCGCGCCTGCGTCCGTAAAGACGTAATAGGGCGCTGCGAACTCCTCGAGCCAGAAGCCGGTCGGCTTCCCAGTGCTTCCAAGCTCGCTATGTGACGTCAATACCATCAGGATTTTCATCATTTACTCTCCACTTGTTGGAAATGTCCCGAAAATGCGCGCCGGGCTTCAGGGTGGGCGTTCTGCTGCCTTGTCTGTTGGCGTGACGAGGATGCGGAAGCCAAGCTGTTGCTCAGGAGATCGTCGGCAAGGGCGCGAAATGCTTGTGATATCGGACCGAAATCATCGCGATTTCACGAATGGTGCATCTGCTTGACGCGCTCGTCTATTGTGCCTTGGTGTTGGTCGCGCTGCACAGTTTAGAACAGGCAATCCGAAAGTACTGCCGATACCATCGTGCAATGGCTTCGGGTCAACTCCGGGCCTAGCAAGTACGCATCTGAAAGGCGGCAGTCCAGCAGGAGGAAATTATGCCCCCATTCGCGTCGAACCTCACATACGCGGCAGCGTTTATCGTTGCAGCGGCAAGCGCCACGCCGGCACTTGCAGAATCTACGCAAGCGAATGCAGTGGCTGTCAACAAGGACGTTGGCACGGGTGGCGCAACGTCATCGGCACGGCAAATTCGCGTCGAGCGCCGCACACCCGCTTACTGGCGGGTCACCTTTGATAACCCGCCCTTCAACATCTTCGGACCCGAAACTATACCGCAGCTCGAGGCGGTTATCACGGCGATCGAAAAGGACCCGCTTCTCAAAGTGGTTGTCTTCGACAGTGCCGTGCCCGATTTCTTTCTCACACATTACGATTTCATTCCTCCCCTCTCAGATTCCACGGGTCTGAAGGCAGGCCCGACAGGGCTCCATCCGCTTCCCGACATGCTGGTTCGGTTGAGCCGCTCTCACGTCGTGTCAATCTGCTTGATCCGAGGCCGTGCAACTGGTGTCGGTAGCGAACTTGCACTTGCGAGTGACATGCGGTTTGCAAGTCGTGAAAAGGCGCTCCTGTCTCAGTGGGAGGTCGGCGCAGCGCTTGTGCCGGGCGGTGGGCCGATGGCAAGGCTCCCCAGGCTCATGGGCCGGGGCCGCGCGCTGGAAATCCTGCTGGGTGCAGATGGTATCGATGGCGAGCTTGCAGAACGATACGGTTACGTCAATCGCTCGCTTCCCGATGCACAGCTCGACAACTTCGTCGAAGCACTCGCTATGCGCATCACGCAATTCGACGGAAATGCCATCGCGGAAACGAAACGGCTCGTCGACCTAGCAAGCCTGCCTCACAATGCGGAGATTGCCGCAGGATGGGATGCGTTCATAGCGTCAGTTCAGCGTCCTGGGGCGCAGTTCAGAATCCAGCAGCTCATGACGCTTGGACTTCAGACCAAGGACGACGTCGAACGCAGACTCAATTGGTATACCGAGACTCTCCGCGCACCTTGAGTGGTCGTGCGATTTGCAATGGATCGAATGAGGCGACGGAGGTTCCCGGCCCTTCCCACAACCTTTGTCGCAGTACATCGTCAGGAAACGCGATGGATCGTTTGCGCAAGCTTCTCAATTCCCGAGAATGGTTTTGGCTCGTCGCACCTGCTGTGGGTGCGATGGTAGGCCTCCTCTACTCACAGATTTTCAAGGTCGAAGCTCTATCTGCCGCCATAAGAGGAGCGTTCATTGCGGCACCGATACTTCTCTACGAGCGCGGGAACATACTCATCCGATTGCGCGACATTGTCCGAAAAGCTGCGACGCCGGTATTCGTCCTTGCCACAATCGCAACCTACATTCTTATGATCCTTATCGGCAACGCTGTGGCCGGGACAGTGCTTCACCACCTCTTCGGACATATGCGGACCGCACGCGAGGCGATGGCTTTGTCTGAATCCGGATTCGTCTATGCGCTAGGCGCATCGGCTCTCGTCACATTCATGTTCCGGGTGCGCGATCTAATCGGCCCCAGTCTTTTCACCAGCTTGCTTCTCGGTCGATACCACCGCCCCACCGAGGAAGAGCGCATATTCCTATTTCTGGATGTCGCCGGCTCCACGCAATTTGCAGACCGGTACGGCGACCTGGAGACGCAAGCTTATCTTGGACAGATATTCAGCGCCCTTTCGCTACCAGTGCGGCGCTCCAAAGGCTCGATAGACGACTATATAGGCGATATGGCGCTTGTCACATGGCCGCTACATCGTGGGGTACGGGACGCGGCGTGCCTGCGTTGCGTCTTCGACTTCGCAGCTCTGCTGAAGCGGCAGGCGCCTGCGTGGCAGGCTCGCTTCGGGCAAGTGCCCGAATTTCGCGCCGTGCTGCATTGCGGCCGGGTCGTCACTGCAGAAATTGGCCTTGAGCGGCACAAGATCGCTTACTTCGGGGACGTTGTGAACACGACGGGACGGCTTGAGTCGCTCTCGAAAAACCTCAATGAGCGTGTCTTGGTCTCGGCCGATCTCCTCATCGCCGTGCGGGCATTGCCAGGACATCTCACGGCGGAGAACTTGGGATTTCACGCAATGAGAGGGCGGGCTGCACCGCTCGAAGTATCCGCAATCCGGCTGCGATCCGACCAGTTAGCTTGAAAGTCTCTCGAGCTCAGCCTGCCACCGTGATGATCGCTTCAACGAATTCCATGGGTGCTTACTGCGGTAGGTTCAGCCCGATACCTCCGGTCAGAACCCTGTGGCCGTAGGGTGCCAAGAGCTTGCCCGCATAGGCTGATGGCTCCGAACGAGGTTGACCATTCGCCTCACCTCCTAGTGTAATCGTCGGGACCGTATTCTTCGGAGGCAGGGAACGGCGAGGAGGCACAGGAACAGGCTGAAGATGACAACGCGTTTCATGATCGGCTCCCTTGTTTCGTTGGCCATACGCACCGCCATTCCGCGACAGTGTGTTCCACATAGATGTTGCCACGCGTTGCCCTCGAATAGAGGTAGGTCCGGTGCGCTTCTTCAAGCAGCGATTGGGGGAGCGGCTGCCCTGTGCCGGGCAGGTTGACATTGAGACGGGTCTGGAACTTCATACCGATGATTAGAGTCTGCAGGTCATGTGAGATCGCCGGCCAGGATCTCTGCACCGCGCTTCGAGATAATGCGCGATGCGCTCGCGCATGGCGTTGAGGGCCTGAGATTCTACGCCCTCAGTGAGAGAACCCGAGTATTTTCGTTTGCGGTCAAGGTCGTTCAAGTACTGGTTGATC
>NZ_JBYCZP010000028.1:0-48785 GCF_057586295.1 Rhizobium sp. SRI_017
TCTTCAGCAACGTCATCTAGAAGTTTCTCAACGACTGACACTGAGACAGGGCCTGGATACATATTGATCACAAACCTATGAGGGAGCTGCAGTTGCGGCCCTAGTGAACGTAGGAGTCGTTTGTTCCTATATAAACAGGGCAGTGCGAACACAGTGAGATTCATAGCCCCGACCTTCAGCCAGGTGCGATTGAGGCACAAACCTTCTTTGGGGGCGAGAAGAGGCTTGTGAGCTGGTCGGCGAACAGACACCCGCACGCGGCGGCAAGCATCAACACCATTCCAGATACGCTCTGAAGGGTGACTGTCTCATCCGCCAGCCACGCACCAACGCCGACGGCTATCGCCGGCGACACGAAGGCGAAACTCCCAGCTCTAGCGGGGCCGATGTCACGAAGCAGCTGCATGTAGATGCTGTATCCGACCAGGGAGCCGAAGATCACGAGAAAGAGCCATCCGGCGATTGCCTGCCAACTCCACATCGTCGTCAAGGCCCCTGCGGCGTTTGGCTCAATCATAAGCGATGCTGCCAAGAGGACGCTGCCGCCGATCAATGTCGTGGAACCGGAGAGAAACTGGCTGCCGTAACTAGATACCAGCGTTCGCGCGAGAACTGATCCCCACGCCGAAGAAATCGCGGCCCAGGCTACTGCGGCAAGACCGAACATTGTCGCGGAACTCATGTTAGATGCCATGATCTCCGGTGCGAAGAGGACAACCAGCCCAACGACACCAAGCGCCATAGCAGTGACACGAGCCGTGCTCCACCGCTCCTCCCCTAATGCAATTCCGAATGCCAGCAGCGCGAGCGGGGTTAGGGACATCTCTAGAACGGCGGCCGTGCCGGACGTGACAAACTTCATACCCCAGAACAGCGGCCCATAGCAAAGAGTGATCATCAACAGGCTGGCAACGATCAGGGGAGCCATATCCCTAGCCTGCGGAACGACGATACCGCCCCTGGCTGCACTCAATCCAAGCAAAATGACACCGGCGGCCATAAACCGCGTCGCTGCATATACCATCGGAGGTACCGTGCTAACACCGACCTTTACGGCGATCCAGGTCAGTCCCCAGACGAGACATAGAACGAGAAATTTTGTTAGATTGCGCGCCGATGACATGAGTCCTATCCTGTCTTGTAACGGTCTATTCGAATTATTACCGTTACAATCAAGCGACATCCAACTTGTTCCGAAGGTAACATGGCAACGTCGACATCCGACATGCCGCTGAGCGGCGGAAATCCGGCCTTGGATTTGGCCAACACGGTCGATAGCCGACGGGGGCGGTGGGGTCCTGATCTCCTGCACTCATATGATGATGTTATCGCCTTGGCACAGCGGCTCGCACTCGTTGATGAGGCACAAGCGGGCGAACTCAGTGCAATTGCCAAAGCCCAACCCGCGAGAGCCGTGGCCGCGGCGAAGGAAGCGGTGCGCCTACGCGAGGCCATTTACGCGATCTTCCTGGCCGAAGATGCTCAGCAGCCGTATCCGGCTGCGGCATTCGAAACAATTCGTAACAAAGCTAGACGGGCTCGCGGCCGGCAGGTGCTAACCGAAACTGGGGATGGCTTCCGGTGGCTGTTACCGCTGACAGACCTGACCGATCTCACCGGCATGTTCGCTGTCGCTGCAGCCGAGTTGATCACCGGTCGTGATGACCGTCGCCCAGTCCGAGAATGCAAAGGCGACAATTGCGGTTGGTTGTTTCTTGACATTTCAAAGAGCGGACGGCGTCTTTGGTGTTCCGAGGCCACCTGCGGCACGCATGCACGTGTAAAGCGCTTTCGAGGGAAACATATAAGAGATGACTCGGCTGCTTGAGCCGGGGTGACATGCTCTTCGACAAAAACCTACCAGCTGGATTTTTGCCTGCAGCGAACGCAATGGCCAGTTTGGGGCCGACGCAGGCCGTTCGGTCCTGTCACAACCAACGCTAAAGCCGACGCCTAGCAAGTGGACGAAGGTCGACATTCCGTTTTGAATATTTACACTCTCTACGCTGTCATACAGGCTCTGGTAATCACCCGATCGTTGATGGGTGCCGCGCCACGAACCACTTGTACGACGACCCCAGGTAAGGGTGGGCTGACGTTCAACCAGTGTGGGCGAGCGGTTGTTCGAATATTTCGCGGCGAACTTGTCTGCCGTTACGGGTTTGCTAAAGAGATATCCTTGCAGCTTGTCACAACCGAAAAGCCTTACCGCCGTCGCATGCTCTTCGGTTTCGATGCCCTCGGCCGTAACCGGCAACGGGAGGGCGTTCGCGAGCAAGCTGTCGCCTGAAGAACAGCGCCTCCGTTATCGTTCTGATCGAGCCCGACGACGAGCGAACGGTCAATCTTCATACTGTCGAAGTCGAATTCGCGTAGGGTTCCGATACTGGCATCGCCTTAGCATGTCCCTCACAGTTCTTTTCCATCTGCTGGTCTCGATAGCCATGTTCCAGACCACTTTCCAGCCGACAGATTTTCGCAAGCTGGTGTCTCCTGCTTTTGGCCGGTTTAGCGGGCTTGGTGGCACGCGCGCTGGCGCCGTTCCTGCACTGGCGTAAGGACCGGCGGTAGAGGGGGCACATTTCGGAGCCCTCCATCGTTGGCGCGTGGCCTCAGAAGTTCCAAGATCGCTCCTCCAATCCATCGTGCCGACCAACCCCGCAATGAATAGGTGATCGGCTTCGCGGCGAGCATGACCCTGCCGATTGATCGGTTCGCCAGCCATTTTGCGGTATGTTCCGGGCCTGTGGCTAGCGTTCGGTTCAAGGGACCTCTTTGCCCGCAACAGGTTGAACGTGATCAGAATGGAGATCACGATGACTGAGATCAAGAAAAACGTCCGCGCGACAAATACCGGCTTCGGCAGCGGCAATCAGACGGGCCCTTCAGCCGTTGATGTGGAGCGGGAGCCAATGCCCGACAAGCCTCCGAGGAGGGTTCCGATAAGAACACGATTCCGCCGGTTCGATTGGGCCAGGGCGCAGCGGTCGAGAAGCCGACCGAGGGCGATCCTGACCACGACAATCCGATCCACCATACTGGACACATGCCGCCGCCGGTGACGGCAAACCGGGATTGATCGAGGAACATGAGCGATGCACATAGCCAGCGTTTCCTGCCGGCAATGGTGATGACGACTTCGTCCAGATGCCACACGTCGTCCCCGCTGGGCTTCTTGCGGCGAAGGCGACGCGCATAATCCGGGCCGAACTTCTTTCCCCAGCGGCGGATCGTTTCATAGGAGACGGCAATGCCGCGCTCTAGGAGCAGTTCCTCGACAAGGCGCAGGCTCAGCGGAAACCGAAAGTAGAGCCAGACCGCGTGGGCGATGATCTGGGGTGGGAAGCGATGGCGCTTGTAGCTGATTGGCGAAGTGTTCATGAACGTGCGTCTATAGCAGCCGCTCCTCACAAGACGTTGACATCGCCCGCAGGGCCCTTGGCATGTCCCGCACGGCAACTATTTTCAAGATCGGCCTGCCGAGCGCCGTCCCCGATATCCTCGCGGCGATGCGTATGTCGCTCGCGGTCGCGCTGATCCTTACAACTGTCTGCGAGATGCTGAGCGGAAATACCGGCCTCGGCCAGTGGCTTATCGTTTCGTCACGCAGCTACGCTTCGGCCAATATGTTTGCCGGCGTCCTGATCTTGGGCAGCGTTGGGTATCTGACGAATGCACTGATGAATCAGGCAGAAAGGAAATTGCTGCGTCGGAAGGGTGCCCGTTGAGAGGCGAATCGACGAACACAACCGATCTCTGAAAACGGCTAGTGGTGAGCGGCGCGATGCCTCTTAGAGTTCATTACATACCGCTTGCTTCGCCTTGAAGGGCTCAGAACCGCCGGCCACGCAATTCCACGGACCGACGGGAGAGACGCTTGCCCAACGACACAGACTTGGAATAAGTGCCGCACTGGAAGCCTCCCATCGGGGCGTCAAACCATAGCAATCTTTCAAGCATCGCGAGCGTCCTGTTTGCAACGGCGCATCGTTCAACTGGCGATCACCCCGGAACACCGTCACCTTACGTTAAAGAGCTCACTGAGCCAGGCCATCTGCTGGCGCTCCTGGTAAGCCTGACCGCCTTCGTGATTATTGAAGTCGTATTCCACGATTCGTTTGTCACCCGCATAGGCATTGTAGGCAGCGTATACTGTCGAGGGCGGACAGACTTCGTCCATCATGGCGACGGAGAAGAGTGCCGGCGCTTTCGACAGGCGGGCAAAATTGACGCAGTCGAAATAGGTCAGTGTCTCGAAGACCTTTGCCTTCTTGTCACGTTGCTGAGCCAGGAACTGAGCGATCTCGGTGTAGGGTTCCCGGAAGGCCACCTGTACCGCACGCGGAAAGTCGCACAGAAAAGGCACATCCGGCATGGCGGCCTTGATGCGCGGATCAAGGCCAGCGGCGGCGATCGACATTCCGCCACCCTGGCTGTCGCCGCAGACGGCAATACGTTCGGCGTCGATGAACGGCAGATCGATCATGGCATCAACGGCGCGTACGCAGTCGGTCAGAAGCCGCCGGTAATAAAAGTCGTTCCTGTTGAGAACCCCGCGCGTCATAAAGCCGGGGAAGGCTGCGGTGGAGCCGACCGGATCTGCGGTATCGCCGACGCTCCATGCGCTGCCCTGGCCGCGTGTGTCCATGCGGAAATAAGCATAGCCGGAGGCCGCCCAGTGCAATTGCTCATGTGGGAGGCCGCGGCCGCCGCCATAGCCGATATACTGGATCACGAGTGGAAGGCTCCCTTCTCGCTGCGCCGGCATGATCAGCCAACCCTTGATCGGATGGCCGCCGAAACCGGGAAAGGTCACATCATAGGTTTCGACGACCTTCAGCGATGTCTCGGCTCTTCTCAGGTCGACAACCCCGCCGGCACTTCGCGCCTCAGCTATCGTGGACGCCCAAAACGTGATGAAGTCGTCAGGCATCAGGACCTTGCTTTCATATGCGCCCAGTTCGGGGTGTGCGAGATCGGCAATCGGCATGTTCGCCTCCGTCAGCGAATTTGAGGTGAATGGTGACAGGGATGACCGTTCGCTTTGTCAGAGCTTCGTCAAGCGAAGGTCGGCAGGCACCTCCGAGAGAGCGTTGTCCAGAGCTTCAAGACACCTTGCGACATCGGCTTCACTGAAGACAAGGGGTGGCCTGATCTTGATGATATTGCCGAGCGGTCCGGTGGATGAGACGAGAACGCCGAGCGCCTTCATTCGCTCGCGAACCCAGCGGGCGGCCAGTTTTGCAGGCGCTCTCGAGATGCGATCTGTCACGAGTTCGACGCCGAGGAAAAGGCCACGGCCCTGGATGTGGCCGACGAGCTCGTGCCGCTTCATGAGATCATCGAGACCCGCCTTCAGGGCCGCCCCGCTTCGGTGCGCGTTACCCTGCAGGTCTTCTCCCCAGAGCACATCGAGGCACGCATTGCCCACGACCGCCGACACCGTGTTGCCACCGAAGGTGTTGAAGTAGCCGCCCCTCGTTTGCAGGGCCGCGGCAATTTCGCGACGGGTCACGAGTGCTGCAATCGGATGGCCGTTGCCCATGGGCTTGCCCATGGTGACGATGTCCGGCTCCACGTCGAAGGCCTGGAAGCCCCACATGTGGGTTCCCGAGCGCGCGAAGCCCATCTGGACCTCGTCGGCGATCGTCAACGCGCCGTGACGCCTGACCTTGGCGTATGCCTGCGGCAGATAATCCGGCGGGGGGACGAGAGCGCCGTTCGCATCGAAAATGGAATCAATCAGCAGGCCCGCCATTCCCTTGCCGTTGTCGGCGAGCATGCGCGCTGCCTGATCGACATGGCCGGCATATTTTGAACCGGCGTCATTGTCCCCCTGCCTGTAGAGACCGCGGTAAAGGTTTGGCGGCGGTACCGTTTCGACCCAGGCGGGGCGATCGCTGGCGTTGTAGTCGATCAAAGACAGCGGCGCACCTATCGAGGTGTTGCCATGATAGCTGTTTTCGGTAACGACGATGCCTTCCTTGCCTGTTACCCCTCGCGCCATCCGCACGGCCAGGTCGTTTGCCTCGGAACCCGTGCAGACGAAAATCCAGGTGTCGAGATGCGGCGGCAACGTTGTGGAAAGCCGCTCGCCCAGCCTCACTATTTCACGGTGCAGGTAGCGCGAATTCGTGTTGAGTGTGCTCGCCTGCCGCGTCAGGGCAGCGACGACATAGGGATGGCAGTGTCCGAGATTTGAAACATTGTTGTAGCAGTCGAGATATTCGTTGCCCGAGGCGTCGTAGACCTTGGAGCCGCGGCCGCGTACGAGTTCGAGCGGTTCGTTGTAGAATGTATAAGTTTTGCCCAGCACGGCTTCGCGATACTCCAGCAGAGAGGGCGTGGGGACAGGCGGAATAACTGCAACGGCCGCACTCGCGGGAACAACTGACGGCAAAATTCCGGCGACAAAAGCTGCATCCGTTACCTGGGCGATGCACTCGATCGCGTCCATGTAACAGCCTTGCAGATCGTCGAGCGGCGTATCGAGGCCGTTGACTGAAGACTGATGGGACACGATGCCCACCTGAAGCAGCAGGCGGGTGAGCACGAGCCTGCGCAGAACGGCAAGATCAGCGTCCTCCAGTGGCATGAAGCGCTGGTAACCCAGCGCAAGACAGGTTGCTGCGAAGACCGGGTCCGGAGTCCAGTGGATCAGCGAGGCGATCGTGACCGCCAGGTCCTGCGCGATTGGTCCGTGAACCATGTCGCCGAAGTCGATGACACCCTTGACGCTGAAAACGGGATCGACTTCCGCGAGAATGTTGGACTCATGGAAGTCGTTGTAGATGACCTGCGCGCGCAGCTTCGGCAGGTGCTCCGATACTACCTGAGCCAGATCGGGCAACAGAGCCAGTGCAATCGGCCTGATCCGTTCGGGCATATTGACCAGAAGCCGATCGAGCACCGGGGGAGCGCTTTTCAGGTCCCATGGCATGCTCTTCGGCGCCCCGCGGCCTTGAAAGCCCTGCAGCGCGCGCGCCAGGCGGCCGCTCATCGAGCCCAACGTCATCTGTTCGGCGGCCTGCAGAGGGCGCCCGGACATCTTGATCCGGTCGAGAAGGGTTTGTCCAGGCAGGAAGGTCAAGACCCTTAGGATGTGGAGCTGGCCGCTCACATCGGCGATGCGTCCCATGGGCTCGCCTTTCATGGTCCGCACGACCCGCGGCACCGGGAAGCTCGCATCGATCGCTGCGATATGGTCGAGAGCCTCGATCTGGAACTCAAGACTCTCTGTCGGCTCATCGAGCGAGGCCACCTTGACGACGAACTGCCGTCCGTCGCCGGTGACGAGGCGAAAGTTCTGTTCCCGCTCTCCGCCCAATCGGCGCCATCTGCCCGTAAGGCCGTATGTGGTCGCAACCCCGGCCTCAACGAGAGCGAGGGGGAGGTCCGGCGCCGCGATGCTCGCAAGCAAGGCATCCGTCGCGTCCTGTTTCGACTGTGATTGCATTGTCACCGAATTACCTCGTGATCTGTACGGAACAATTCGCCCCGGGGGGAGCGTGCAAAGTTCGCGAAGCACCCCTTTCGGCCCGACGAGCAGCATTGGCATCAGGGCATGGCCCCTCCCGAGCGTCTGGTGGTAAGGGCCACGACCAGAAGACCGAAGGCGACGATGCCGAGGATCATGGTCGATACTGCATTGATTTCAGGCGTGACCCCGAACTTGATCTGAGAATAGATCTTCATCGGCAATGTCGACGCACCCGGCCCCGTCGTGAAGCTCGAAATGACGAGATCGTCCAGCGACAAAGTGAAGGAAAGCAGCCATGCCGATGTCAGTGCCGGCAGGATGTTCGGGAGGGCGACCTTCAGAAAAGCCGTCGCCGGCGGACAGCCTAGATCCCTCGCCGCTTCCTCCAACGATGGATCGAGCTCCGTCAACCGCGACTGGAGAACGACCGCTGCAAAACACATGGTGAATGTCGCATGGGCAAGCGTGATTGTCAGAGGACCGCGATCGATGCCGAGCGCCACGAACATCAGCAGCATCGACACCCCGAGCACCACCTCCGGCATGACCATGGGTGCGGCGAGCAGACCCGTGAAGAGCTGTCTTCCACGAAACCGGCGTATCCGCACCATGACGAGGGCCGCCAACAGACCCAGCAGTGTAGCGACCGTCGCCGAGACCGCCGCCACGGTGAAACTCACCCGCGCCCCATCGAGCAGTGCCGCGTTTGAAAGCGCGGATGCGTACCACTGGGTCGAAAATCCGCCCCACACGGTCACCAGCTTCGATTTGTTGAAGCTGAAGATCATGAGGATCACGATCGGCAGATACAGGAAAGCCATGACGATGACGATCGACAGGCGATTAAACCAGCTCGGTCCGGTTGAGACTGTCATCCTCAGACACTCACCTTGGAAAGCCGCGATTGCAGCAGCGTGATCGGGATGACGAGAAGCAGCACCAACAGCACCGTAACCGCTGCGGCAACTGGCCAGTCCCGGTTGTTGAAGAATTCGATCCAGATCGTCCTTCCGATCATTTGCGTATCGGCGCCACCGAGAAGGTCCGGGACCACGAACTCACCCACAACGGGGATGAAGACCAGTGCACATCCCGCCGTCACACCCGACAGGCTCAACGGAAAGGTGACACGCCAGAATGCGCCAAAGCGGCTGCATCCAAGGTCGCGCGCAGCCTCGAGGAGGATGCGATCGGCACCTGCGAGGTTGGAATAGATCGGCAGAACCATGAAGGGCAGATAGGTATAAACGATGCCGATATAGATCGCCGCCTGCGTGTTCATGATCTGCAGCGGATGATCGATCACGCCAACGCCCTGCAGTACGACATTGAGCAGGCCGTCGTTGCTGAGAATGGCCATCCAAGCGTAGACGCGGATCAGCAGGGAACTCCAGAAGGGCACGATCACCAGGAAGACCAGGATCGAACGCCAGGGGGAGTGACAGCGGGAGATGCCGTAGGCCAGCGGGTAGGCGATGAGAAGCGTGGCGATCGTGGATATCAGCGCGACCTTCAAGCTGTTCAGGTAGGCGCGTGCATAAAGCCCGTCGCGGAGCACGAATTCCAGGTTTTCGAAATTGAGCCTGATGGAAAGCTGGGCACCTTCCCAGGTAAACAGCGGCTCATAGGGAGGCATGCCGACTCGTGTGGACGATAGCGCGATCGCGAGCACCAGAAGGGTCGGCAGGAGGAACATTATCCCGAGCCAGAGAAAGGGCGGGAGGACAAGCATCCTTTGCCCCAGGCGAAAACTGTAGGACGCGATCATTCGGTTCACTCCCCGAGAAGGTGAGCGGCTTCATCCGCCCATCGTGCGGCAACGGCGTCCCCGACGGCGAAATCATCGCCGCTGCCGACATTGACTTTAAGCGCGTCGAGCGTCGCGTTCGTCGCAAGCCGCACACGGTAGCGCCGCTGCACGCCGATATAAGTGATGTCCTCGATCACACCGGGAATACCCTCGCCGCCGCGGAAGAGTTCGACCCGTTCCGGCCGCACCGAGAGCCAGAGCGGACCGTCCGGTGAAACGCCCGTCGGCAGCCGGGCCCCGAACTGACCATTAAAGCCCGCCAATATGAGCTTCGCCTGGCCGGCCTCTGCCCGGGCGCTCGCCACGTCGAAGATATTGGCCTCGCCCAGAAACTTCGCCACATAACGAGAGACAGGGGTTTCATACATCGTCTCTGGCGAGCCGACCTGAAGCACGCGGCCCGATTGCATGATAGCGATGCGCGAGGACACGGTCATTGCCTCATGCTGGTCATGCGTCACGATGACGAAGGTGAGGCCCAGTTCCTTCTGCAACCGCACGAGTTCATCCTGGGTTTCGCTTCTGAGATTCTTGTCGAGCGCCCCCATGGGCTCGTCCAGCAGAAGCACTTTCGGGCGCTTGACCAGAGCCCGCGCCAAGGCCACGCGTTGCCTCTGACCGCCCGAAAGCTGCGATGGCTTCCTGTCCAAGAGGGGCTTCAACTGCAGTTTCGCGGCGACTTCGGCCAGCCGACTGTCGATCTCGGATCTGGGCAGGCGCTCCTGAACCAAACCGAATGCAATGTTCTTCGCCACGCTGAGATGCGGAAAGAGGGCATAGGACTGAAACATCATGTTTGTCGGGCGTTTTTCCGCTGGCAGCATAGTGACATCGGATTGGTCGAGCAGCACGCGCCCCGACGTCGGGTTCTCGAAACCGGCGATCATGCGCAGCAGCGTGGATTTACCGCAGCCTGAGGGCCCCAGAAGCGAGAAGAATTCGCCCTTGCCGATATCAAGCGACACGTCGTTGACGGCAATGAAGCCCCCATACGACTTGCTCAGTCTGTCTACCGCCAAATAAGACCGCTGCATGTCCGCCACCCTCAACGATCTCATACTCAGTTGCCGGCGCGGAAAGTGGTCCAGATGCGCGTTCGCTCCCTGGTTTGACGGGGCGGCAGGGAGCGGTCGCTGAAGAGCTTCGCCCCGACTTCGTCGGAAGGGTAGATGTTAGGGTCGGTCGTGATCGAGACGTCCACGAGCGGCGTCGCCTTGGCATTCGCATTGGCGAGAAAGACGGCGTTGCTGATATCGGCGATCACCTTGGGATCAAGGATGTAATCGATAAACTGGTGTGCCTGCTCCACATTGGCCGCGTCGGCGGGAATGGCCAGCGTGTCGAACGAGACGAGCGTTCCTTCCTTGGGGAGGGAATAGCGGACATCCTGACCGGTATTCGCTTCCTTGGCGCGCGCGGCCGCGATTCCCGTGTCGCCGCTCCACATGATTGCCAGGCAGAGTTGGCCGGAAGCCATGTCGGCAATCAGCTTGCCGCTCTGCATATGCCTTATGTTCGGCCGCAACGCCATCAGCAGATCCTGGGCCTTCTGCAAATCTTCTTCCTTGGCCGAATAGGGGTCGAGGCCGAGATATTTCAGCGCGATCGGGATAATTTCATTCGGCGCATCCACGATGCCGATCCCGCAGTCCGCGAACTTGGCGGCAACCTTCGGATCGAACACCATGGCGAGGCTATCGACGGGCGCGTCGGCGAGCCTCTGCTCGATCATAGCGCGATTATAGGCGATCCCCGTCGTCAGCCACATATAGGGGACGAGATGGGCATTGCCGGCGTCATGCTCACCGAGCAGCTTGAGAAGCTCAGTATTGAGGTTGCCGTAGTTCTTGAGTTTGCTCTTGTCGATCGGTTGCAAGGCACCGGAGGCAATGAGGCGCTCTCCAACGGTCGCGCTTGGAAACACCACATCGAACCCGCTGCCGCCAGCCAGGAGGCGCGTCTCAAGTATTTCGAGGGAATCGAAGAAGTCGACCCGGGCATCGATGCGGGTTTTTTCCGCGAAGTTTCTGATCGTATTCGGTGCGAAGTAGTCGGAGAAATTGTAAATGAATAGCTGCTGCGCATGGGCACTGGCGGCCGACAAAAACAGCAGCGAACCTGCCGCCACGAAATTGCTGAAAATGTTACCCAGCGATCTTTTCACAGCACTTTCCCCCACGAAATATATTCAGACGGTCCAGGATGGACTGACGATCGATGACTGTTCTTTTAGAGTATTGATCGCGGATCTTTGTTTGTGATTTCGCGAAGTGAGGGACCGGGCTTCTTCAACTTTGTCCGCGATTAAACAAGAAAGGACGACCTCGCCTATTCCATCGGATCGACCTACGCGGCCCGTATCATCGCCTTGTTCGTCGCGCTCTTTAGGACATCGACAAAGGTCCTCACAATCGGCCGGCTTTTCCAGTCCTCAAGCGTGGCGACCTGAAACTTGGCCTTGTAGGAAAACAGGTTCGGCCGGATCACGCGCATCCGCCCGGCGCGAACGAACTGCGCGGCATAGTGCTCGGGCAGATAGCCGAGATAGGAGCCGGACAGGATCAGGAAAGCCTCTGCCTCCATGCTCGACACGGTCGCATGCGGATTGCTGATCGCAAAAATCTTGATGTCGCGCGCGCCCCAATAGTTGCGCCCGATGATCCGGTGCGTCCGCGCCTCCTCGATGCCGATGTTTTCGTCCGGCACTGAGAACAGAGGGTGACCCGCGCCGCAGTAGAAGTTCTGCGCCTCTTCGTAAAGATCGATATAGGCGAGCCCCAGCGCCATGCGCGGGAAACTTCCAACGACGAGATCGAGCTTTCGGGACACGGCATCGCGCAGCAGATCGCCCGGCGACTTGGTCTCGATGGTCAAGTGGAGCGCCGGCGCGAGTTCTGCGAATTTCTCGAACGTCCCCACCAGAGGCGACTGCACGTCCGTGATGGTATTGTCGACAAGTCCGACGGCAAGATTGCCGCTGAGGTTGGATCGCAGCCCTGAAACCTTGCGGCTGAACTGGTCAAGGGAGCCGAAAAGCCTCTGGCATTCCTCGAAAATCAGACGTCCGCTGTCGGTGAGTTCGAAGCCGCGCCGCCCCCGCTTGCAGAGCGTCACGCCCAACCTCCCCTCGAGCGCAGATATCTTGCCCGATATTGTGGAAAGGGAGAGGTTCAGTTCGGCCTGGGCCGCAGACAGACCCCCGGCCTCCACGACCCCGATGAAGATGCGAATAAGGCGGATGTCGGCATTGTCGACCGAAATCAGATTACGCGTGTTGCCTTCGCATCTCAGCATCTGCCGCCTCCATTTATCGCCGCTGCCCAACCGCCGTCGGGCTGTAGACTGGTCGCGGCGGCGATCGTGTCCCAAGGTCCAAGGAGCCAAGTGTCGAGAAGACTGTCTCGCTCGTGCTCGATCCGCTCGGGCACAGAGTAGCTCTACGGCAGCAACGAAAAATACCGATCGAAGAACTGATACATTGAGATTTACAAATGCAATTCGTGCGCTTTCGCGATCGCCTCGGCCACATGACCAACATTGGCAGCCTGCTCTCCCGCTCGCGTGGCGAGTTGGATATCGGCGAAGTAGTCCTCTTCGGTTACGGGAAGTCTGCGCAATCGGCCCTGCTGCTCGAACACGCTCGCATAATGGATCGGGAGGACACCGAGATAGGCGCCCGACAGCACCATGAGTATTTCGGCCTCTATGTCGAAGGCAACGCGATGGAGAACGGAATTGCCGAAACGCTGACCTCTGATGCCATTCCAATAACCGCGGTGAACCCAGGGATAAGCATAGCAATCTCCACTGGTGAGGACGTCATGAGCGACACGGAAGAGGGGGTGAGCGACCCCGCAAAAAACGGCATGTTCTTCGCGGTATAGGGTGCGGCACGCAATGCCTGCAACCTTAATGTCGGAACCGCCGATCCCGATGTCGACTTCACTTTCAGCGACTGCCTTCGTTATATCGTTTGGCCGCATGATCTTCAGATGCAACTCGATTTCGGGCGAAGCCCGAGAAATCTCCGCAATCGCCTCGGAGAGCTTCAGACGCGGATCGGTCGCCATACAGTCGACGACACCGACACTGACTCTTCCGGACAGGGCGCTTCGAAGGCCGGACAGACGCGCCGAGCTCGCATCCAGCATTCCGGTTACCTCAAGACTGATATCGTAGACGCGGCGTCCCTCTTGCGTCAGGGAAAACCCGCGACGTCCGCGTTCGCACAGCTTGACTCCAATGCGTTGCTCAAGCGCGGTGAGATGATTGGAGATCGTGGGCTGGCTGAGCGAAAGCTCCATCTGTGCGGCAGATATGCCGCCGTTGCGTACAACGCTTTCGAATACCCGTAGCAGGTGAAGGTCCGAGCCCGATATCTTCATGGCAACAGATTGCACCAAATGCATGGGATCGCAAACTCCCGCCTGCTGCTGATGCGCCCGGCACTCAGGGGAATGAATGCGGGCTTCACATGATTTGACCTTGCGAATGCGTCCGCGCGCTATACTCCCTGGCCGCTATTGACCATGAGGCAGAGGATCGTGTGCAAGACCTGGGCGGCTATCTGGGCTGTGTTGGTCGTCGAGTCGTACAGCGGCGCGACCTCGACCACGTCCCCACCGATGATGTTGAGACCGTTCAGGCCGCGCAGGATCTGGAGCACTTCACGCGGCTGCAGGCCACCCACCTCAGGCGTTCCGGTGCCCGGCGCAAAGCCCGGATCCACGCTGTCGATATCGAATGAGACATAGGTGGGGCCGCTGCCGACTATCTCGCGTGCCCTTTCGATCAGTCGGGGCAGGCTCGCTTGACTCACCTCTTCGGCGTGGACCACCGTCATGCCGCTCTCATAGGAGAACTCCCAGAGATATTCGGCGGGACCACGGATACCGATCTGGATCGTCCGGCGCGGATCGAGGACACCATCCAGAACTGCTAGCCTGAAAGGCCCTCCATGCTGGAACTTGGTTCCCTCGTAAGGCCCTGCTGTATCGCAATGGGCATCGATGTGAATCAGTCCCACCGGCTCACTTTCGCCGAGCGCCTTGAGGATCGACGACGTGATGGAATGATCGCCACCCACACTGAGAGGCCGCACGCCCGCAGCAACGAGGCGACGGTAGAAGGCCTCGATATCCTTATGGCACTGGGCGAGATCGAAGCGGCTGAGCAATGGCACATCGCCGATATCGGCGACTTTGGCCCTGCTCATCGGAGAGGTACGCAGGACATGGTCATAGGGACCTATCCGCTCGATGGTGCGCAGGGCCCGCGGACCAAAGCGTGTTCCGTTGCGATTGGTCACGCCTAAATCCATGGGCACGCCGACCAGAGCTATATCCAGTCCGCCGAAATCGGGACTGTCCTGAGCCTCCGGAAAATTGCGGGCGTCAAGGAGTGTCGGAATGCCGGCAAACGGCCATTTGCGCTTGTCGCCGCCGCTGAACTGCGACTCGGCTACCTCGCGAAAATGTGGTTCGAAAATGTCACCGCCGGAGGCGTTGCCGTACTTGCCGCGAAGTGCGTCGAGATGCGCTTGGTCTACCATTTCGAAGATCTCCCATGAACGCGACCGACCTTAATAGGAGGAGGCATCGAAGTACTTCGGGTTTTCCCGAAGTGATCGCGCCTATATTCTAATGTATTTACGCCGCGTGATCGGTAACCATCTCCGCTAATCAATATGAAAAGCAGGGGAACGTCATGTCCATTGAAAGCATTGCCAACGCCACTGTCCGACGTCGTACCATCCTGAAGGGTCTCTCAGGGCTCGGGCTGGCCCCCGTCATCGCCGGGTTTCCGAATATCGCCCGGTCGCAGGAGAAGAAGCTGCGTGTGGGCCTTTACGGCGGCTACTTCAAGGACACGTTCGACGCCGAGATTTTTCCCGACTTCACCGCAGCCACCGGCATCGAAATCGAGAGCGTCGGCGAGCCGACAGGTGAGGTCTGGCTGATCCAGCTCGAGCAGGCGGCCAAGGCCGGCAAGTCGCCGGTCGACATCTCGATGATGGCGGGCGTTCCCGTCATCCGCGGTGCAAATTCCGGGCTCTGGGCGCCGCTTGACCCGAAGAAGATGCCCAACATCAAATACATCAAGCCGGAACTGGTGCGCGAGAATGGCAAGGGCGAGATCGTCGCGGTCGGTGCCACGGGCTGGTACGTCACGCTGGTTTCGAACACCGAGGTCTATCCGGAAGCCCCGACGTCCTGGAAGGACATCTGGTATCCCAAGTACAAGGATAGCCTGGGGCTGCTTGCCAATGTCGGCAATTCCTACCTGCTTGAGGTGGCAGCGACGTGCTATTTCGGCGGCATCAAGCACCTCGACACCGACGATGGCATTCGCGAGGCGGCGGCCAAGGTAAGCGAGCTCAAACCGAATGTGCGCCTCTGGTATCGGGACGAGGCGCAGTTCGAGCAGGCGCTTAAATCAGGCGAAATCCCTATGGGCCAGTATTTCCATGACGTCACGAGATTGGCGGTGCGGGACGGCTTCCCCGTCCGCTCCACCATGCCGAAGGAAGGCGGCATCTACGACTACGGCACCTGGACGGTGACGAAGGCTGCGGCCTCCTCGCTCGATCTCGCCTATGTCTACATGGACTACATGTCGCAACCTTCGACCCAGGCAAAGCTCGCCCGCAAACTCGGCAGCGCGCCGGTGGTCGAGCGGTCGGCGATGGATCTGACGGACGAGGAATTCGACTCCGTCGCCTCCGACATCGATCCAATCCGGCCGCATTACGAAATGCAGGCACTGAAGACGGAATTCATCAATCAGGTCTGGACAGAGATGCAGCAGGGCTGAAGTCCGCTGCCTTTCCGCAAGCAACCATAAAGCAGGCGACGGTTTGGCGCGCCTTGCCGGAGGAACGACATGTCCGGACTGGCTATCCGCGAAATCAACAAGGCCTATGGCCCCATCACCGCCCTGAGCAATATTTCCCTCGATGTGGAGAACGGGAAATTCCTGTGCCTTCTGGGGCCGTCCGGTTGCGGAAAATCCACGCTGCTTCGGATCATCGCGGGACTTGAGGATGCGTCGCGGGGACAGATCCTCCTCGACGGGCGCGACATTACCAACGAGCCCGCCCATAAGCGCGACTTCGGCATGGTGTTCCAGTCGCTTGCGCTCTTCCCGCATCTCTCCGTCGGCGAGAACATTGCCTTTGCCGTGCGCATCCGCGGGGCGTCGAAGGACGTGCAGAAAGCGGAGGTGGAAAGGCTTCTCTCGCTCGTCCACCTGCCTGGTGTCGCCGACCGGTCGATCACCCAGCTTTCGGGCGGCCAGCGCCAGCGTGTGGCGATCGCCCGCGCCCTGGCACTCAAACCGAAACTGTTCCTCCTCGACGAGCCCATGTCGGCGCTCGATGCCAAGCTGCGCGAGGCGATGCAGGTCGAGCTGAAGCGCCTGCAGCAGGAACTCGGCATCACCACCTTTCTGGTCACGCATGACCAGAAGGAGGCGATGACCACCGCCGACTTGGTGGTGCTGATGTCCGGCGGCGTAATCCAGCAAGTCGCCCCGCCGCTTGAGATCTACCGCAACCCGGCCAACGCCTTCGTTGCGGACTTCATCGGTGCGGCAAACTTGATCCAGGGCCATGTCGTCTCGCCCGGGCGCGTCAGCGTTCCCGGCGGCACGGTCACCATCGATGATGCGCCGGCTTCGGGTGCCTTCACCTTCTCCGTCCGGCCCGAGGATCTGGAACTGCACGATGAGGCCAGCGACAGCAGCTTCTTCGGCCAGATTGCCTTTGCCCGCCACCTGGGGTCCGGCATCGAGATCAACATTGCCGTCGAGGGCATGGAAAGAGACGTTGTCGTGGCCCTCCCCTCTCGGCAGGAGAGCGGCCTGACGCTGGGCCGACCCGTCCACGTTCGCGTCAACGGCGCGACCTGCGTCGTCCTGAGGTGATCGGATGAACGCGTCTAGTCCCAGGGCAATTGCAGGATTTCTTCCGATCATCGTCCCCGCGGTGCTTCTGGTCGCGTTCTTCGTCGTGCCCTTCGGCACGATGATCCTGACCTCGTTCAATGAGAATTCAGGTTTTGGGGCCTCTGAGACCGCGTTCACGCTTGCGAACTACCGACGTCTCCTCAGCCCGTTCTTCGTGGGGTTGCTGGTCGCAACCTTCGGCTTGGCCTTCGGTGTCGCTGCCATCGCGATCGTGATTGCCTTTCCCTTCTCCTACCTGCTGGTCAATGCGCCGCGACCGACGCAGATCTGCTGGCTGATCTTCCTGCTTTCCATCCTGTCGCTGTCGGAATCGATTATCGGTTTTGCCTGGTCGACACTTCTGTCGCGCACGGCCGGGATCAGCAATCTTCTCGTCTTCGTCGGGCTTATCGATAAGCCGGCAGCCTATACGCCGGGCCTCGCCGCCCTCGTGGCAGGCGTCGTCTACACCGCTTTCCCCTATGCCGTTCTTGTGCTCTATCCCATCCTGTCGCGGGTCGATCCACATATCGAGGAAGCCGCAAGAACGCTCGGTATGTCGCCACTTCGAAGCTTCTTCGGCGTCGCGCTGCCCATGCAGCGCAACACGATCGTCACGACCTTTCTCATGCTGCTCGTCTTCACGCTGGGCACTTATCTGATGCCCCAGATCCTGGGCCGTCCCCAGCATTGGACCTTGTCGGTCGCCATCAGCGACCAGGCGCTTGTGCAGTCGAATATCCCCTTCGCCGCCGCGCTTGCGGTGTTCCTGGTGATCGTGACGTTCCTGATCGTGATCACCGTCGTGCAATTCGGTCGCAAGGAGCGCGCATGATAAGCCAGGCCCCTCTTCGCCGCATTGCCTTCAGCCTGGTCGGCGCTGTCATGGCGGCGCCGCTGCTCATCGTTCTCGGCGTCTCCGTCAATGAGAAAAAGTCGCTGACTTTTCCGCCGCAGGGCTTTAATCTCGGCTGGTATGGAGATCTCTTCCGTTCGGCCGACTGGTCGGGCGCCGTACTCAACAGCGCGATCATCGCGCTGTTTTCCGCGGCCTTCGCGGTCGCGATCGCCTTTCCGATCGCCTGGTTCAACTGGCGCTACCGGCAAAGCTGGGTAAAAGTCGTCATCACGATCGGCTTCGCTCCTTTTCTCCTGCCGCCGGTGATCACCGCGCTTGGCTTCCTGTCCTTCTGGACGCAAACTGGCTTCTACGGGCAGTATTTTACCGTCATCGTCAGTCACGGCATCTTTCTCGTGTCCCTGCCGCTGGTTTCCCTGACGCTCGGTTTCAGCACCCTCGAACCAAGCCTGCCGGAAGCAGCCGCGACCATGGGTGCCGACAACCGCGCAATTCTGCGCACCATCGTCCTCCCCTTGGTCCGACCCTACCTGATCTCCGGGTTTGCCTTCGCCTTTGTCGTCTCCCTGAACGAATATCTGATCGCCTACATGACGGTCGGTGCCGTTCTGGAGACGCTGCCGATGCGGATCTTCAACTCACTCCGCTACGGCTACACGCCCATTATGGCTTCTGCCTCGATCTTTTTCGTCGTCCTGACCGTCGTCATCTTCTCGCTTGTCGCCCGCTTTGGAGACCTCCCGAAATTGCTAGGCGCCCATCGGAGGTGACGGCGGCACAGCGGCAGACCATTGCGCGACGCACATCACATTAGACTTTGAAATGGAGACTGGAGCCGTGACCCCAACATTTTCCCGCCCGCAGCACCTGTACGTGCCGGCCGAGCTGCTGGATCGGCCCAAGGCCGTGTTCATCGATGGCCGCTGGCAGATCGGCCGCGCTGCTGCGCCGATGACAGCCATTGACCCCTCCACCGGCAAAGCCTTTTCAAGTTTCCTTCCGGCCTCTCCCGACCAGGTGGCCGAGGCGACGGAAGCGGCGGAAAGGGCCTTTGCCGACTGGCGACGGACGAGCGGCGGTGAGCGGGCCCGCTTTCTGTCGGCCATCGCGACGGAGCTCAGGGATCGGAAGGCGGACCTGGTCGCCCTGCAGATGCTCAACAACGGGAAACCACGATACGAGGCCGAAATCGATGTCCACGATGCTGCGGCGACATTCGACTATTATGCAGGTGTTGCCAAAGAACTGGACGCTGAGCAGGGCCGGTCGGTGGAACTTGGCGATGACACGCTGGCGGGCGCTACCCATTTCGAGCCGCTCGGACCGGTCGGTCTGATCGTCGCCTGGAATTTCCCACTGGTGACGACTGCCTGGAAGCTGGCGCCGGCGCTCGCGGCAGGGTGCACTGCGGTGCTCAAGCCCTCCGAATTCACGACGCTTGCCGAGCTGGTCTACGGCGATCTCGCCGGACAGATCGGCCTCCCCGCAGGGGTGCTGAACATCGTCCCCGGCGGCGGAGAGATCGGCGCGGCGCTTTGCGCCGACCGGCGCATCCGCAAGATTTCGTTCACAGGATCGAATGCGACGGGCAGTCGGGTCATGGCCGCGGCTGCCAGCCGCATCGTTCCGGTGTCGCTGGAGCTCGGCGGAAAGTCCCCGATCATCATTCTCGAAGATGCAGACATTGCCCAGGCGGTGGAGATCGCGGCTGCCGGCATCTTCTTCAATTGCGGACAGATGTGCTCGGCAACCTCAAGGCTTCTGGTAGCCCAAGGGATCGCTGAGGACTTCACCGCAGAGCTTGTCGACAAAACCAACCATCTCCTGGTGGCGGGTTACGAAGATCCGGGTGCACAAATTGGACCGCTGACAACCCGTGAACAATTTACCAAGGTCAAGGCCATTCTGGAGAAGGCGCGATCCGACGCGCTGGACTGCATCGCGGGCGGCCAAGCCATCCCTGGCCGGGACGGCTTCTTCATCAAACCCTCCATCTACCGCAACGTACCCACCGATCATCCTATGTGGCGAGAAGAGATTTTCGGGCCCGTCCTCGCCATTCGCAGTTTCACCAGCGCCGAGGAGGCCGTCACGCTGGCCAACGACAACGACTTCGGACTGGCCGCGACCGTCGTCGGAACCGACGGCGATGCTGCGGCGGCAGTGGCAAGCCGCCTCGACGCCGGCCATGTCTGGATAAACACGTCCCAGATGATCTTCCCCAACACCGCCTGGGGTGGCTTCAAGGCGAGCGGCATCGGCCGTGAGCTCGGCCCATGGGGGCTAGCGGCCTATCGCGGCGTCAAACACATCACCCGGGCGGCTTGAGCGCCCGTTGGCGATCAGGACGGCGCCGATTCTTCGCATGCCTTCAAGAGGAAACAGCATGTCCCCTTCAGCAGAGATGATTATCACCAATGGCTGCGTTCTTTCCATGAACCCGGACCAACCCGAGGCAGAGGCGGTTGCGATTGCCGGCGGCCGCATTCTGGCCGTGGGCAGCGAAATTGAGATTTCCACCTATCGCACCTCTGCAACGCATGTGATCGATGCAGGCGGTGCGACGGTCACGCCCGGCATGAACGAAAGCCATATCCACTTGTTCGGCGGATCGAGCGAACTCGACCAACTCTCGCTGTTCAACGTCAAGGGAAATGACGCCATGAAGGCAGCAATTTTGGCTTATGCGGCATCGAAGCCGACGGAGCCTCTGCTGCTCGCCAACGGGTGCGACTACACCATTCTCTCCGAGAGCCGCGGTGTCGACCGCCACGTTCTCGACTCGATCCTCGCGGACCGGCCGCTGGCCGTCATGTCGCCGGACCATCATACCATCTGGGCGAACACGATCGCGCTGACAAAGGCGGGAATTCTGGAGGGCCGCACCCTTCCACCAGGCAATGAGATCGTGATGGGTCCCGACGGCCTGGCAACAGGCGAGCTACGCGAACATTATGCGTTCGACGACGTCATCGCCCTCGGCGCCAATGGTGGCCGAGATCTGCTGGGCCTCAGCACCGGCGGCGAACCGGATCCGGCGCCGAGTGCCGCTGACCGGGCCTATGACCGCTCCCTTCTGAAGCGTGGCCTCCAGCACCTCGCTGCCCACGGCATCACCAGCTTCCAGAACATGGATGGCAACCGCTACCAGTTGGAACTGCTGTCGGAAATCCAGGCCGTGGACGGCCTGATCTGCCGGGGACGGATTCCCTTCCATTATACCGGCGGCGACATCATCACCCAGATGGATAAGGCCGCTCAGATGCAGGCCGACTTCAATGGCGAATGGCTGAATTCCGGCACCGTCAAGATGTTCATGGACGGCGTTCTCGATTCGCACACGGCGGTCATGTACGACGATTATGCCGACCGGCCCGGCTGGAAGGGCGAGCCGCGTTTCGACCAGGCGACGTTCGACCGTGTTTGTATTGAGGCCGACAAGCGCGGCCTGCAGATCGCCGTCCATGCTATCGGTGACGGCGCCGTCACCAATACGATCGACGGATATGCTGCGGCGCAGGCGAGAAACGGAAAGCGCGACAGCCGCCACCGGATCGAGCACATCGAAGTGGTGCGCGCCGGCGATCTGACCCGCATGGCGGACATGAAGATCGTCGCCTCGATGCAGCCCACTGTCCCACCCGGCCAGATGGGCCTGCCGCTCGAACCGACGCTGTCGCGCATCGGCCGCGAGAACTGGGCACGGTCCTACGCCTGGCGCGCCATTCGCGACACCGGCATCGACCTGATCTTCTCGACGGATTGGCCGGTTTCTCCGGTGTCGCCGATGCTGTCGATGCATTCGGCCATGACCCGCAAACCCTGGGCCGACGACCAGCCGGACAACCGTCAGACGCTCATGGAGGCGCTGGACGCCTATACGGTTCGGGGCGCCTATGCCGAATTCGCTGAAAGCTGGAAAGGCCAGCTGAAACCGGGCTACGTCGCCGACCTCGTCATCTGGGATCACGATCTTCAGGCCATCGAGCCTGACGAGATGGTCGATGTGACACCGCGCTACACCATCTGCGGAGGACAAATCACCTATGCAGCGTAAATCGCAGAACAGAAGGCCCAGCCCTGAACCCGGATTTGGCGACCTTGACGAATGGGACGGCCCGTGATTGGATAAGTGGATACAAAAATCCAGATTGGACCTTTGATGTCTTCCTCCACTGCCTCATTTGGAAAGCTTGCCTCTACCGCCGAGGAAGAGGCCTATCTGCATATCCAGCGAGCACTTCGGCTTGGCCGCTACAAACCGGGCGAACGATTGATTCCCGAGGACATCGCAGCCGAGATCGGCATGAGCCGCATGCCGGTGCGGGAGGCGTTTCGACGCCTCGCTGCCGACGGGCTTGTCGTTCTGCGTCCCAATCGCGGCTGCATTGTCGCCGGCCTCACGGTCGATGAACTTTATGAGATCTTCGAAATGCGGTCCGTGCTCGAAGGTCTTGCCGTCAGACTGGCGATGCCGCGCATCGACGAAGACGAACTCGATGACCTGGAACGGCTGCTTGACCGGATGGAACGCGCCGGCAAGAGCGGCAGCAGCGACTGGGTCGTTCGCCACCAGGAGTTTCACGGCCGCATTTGTGCGCTGAGTCAAAGACCCAAGCTCATCCACCAAATCTCCGCACTGCACGGGGTGATCGAGCCCTATATGCGCATCTGGTTCGACGACGTCGACAAGCCGCTCTCCGCCCGCGAAGAGCATGCGGCCGTGATTGCGGCCTTGCGTTCCGGTGACGCGGGCCATGCGGAGCAAGTGATGCAGGAGCATATTCTCGGCACGGCACCGATGCTGGCCGAGTTCGTGACTCCGAGTCGGTGAAAAACGCCGACCGGAGAGAAATGGCCTCGAACCGGCAATGAGACCAGGTGCAGGCGACGGGAACAGCTAGATCATCAACGAATGGGGAACCCACATGAAAATTCATCGATTGGCCGCGGTCGCGGCCGTACTTGGTGTGCTCGGCTTTGGCCAGACCACGCTCGCTCAGGACGCACCAAAGGCGATAACCATCGCGACCGAAGGTGCCTACGCGCCCTGGAACTTCACCAATGCCGACGGCAAGCTCGATGGTCTTGAGATCGACCTCGCCAACGACCTCTGCGCTCGGATGAAAATCCAATGCACCATCATCGCACAGGACTGGGACGGCCTTATTCCGTCGCTGAAGGTCGGCAAGTTCGACGTGATCATGGCCGGCATGTTCATCACGCCGAAACGCCTCGAAACCATTGACTTCACGCAGCCCTATGCGGTCGATCCGGGCGGGTTCGCCGTTGCGAAGGACAGCGAGCTCGGCAAGCTCGGGCTTACCGGCGAAAAGTTCAACATGGACGACGAGGCTGCATCCATGGCCGCAATCGAGAAGCTGAAGCCGCTGCTCAAGGGCAAGGTGGTTGGCGTCCAGGCGGCAACCACAATGCTCGAATTCGTGAAGAAGTATTTCGGCGACACCGTGGAAATCCGTGAATACAAGACAACAGAGCAACATGACCTCGACCTTGCGGCCGGCCGCATCGATGCGCTGTTCGCACAGCAGACAGCACTTACCGCGACGCTCTCAAAGCCTGAATTCGCCGAATACACGCTTGCCGGCCCGGGTTTCGTGGGCGGGCTCTTCGGTTTTGGAACCGGCGCGGGGCTACGCAAGGAAGACACCAAGCTCAAGGAGATGCTGAACGCGGCAATCGACGAGGCGATCGCCGACGGCACCATCAAGCGCATCTCGGAGAAATGGGTGAAGACGGATGTGACACCGGTCAAGTAGGCGCGGGCGGACCTGCCCGGCGGACTGGCTTCGGCCTTTCCGTCGGGCAGCGCGTCGAAAGGCTTTGAAATGACATGACACAGATCTCACATCTCTTGGGCTTCGGCCAAGGCGGCTGGGCGGCCGCTCTGCTTCTTGCGTCTGGCGTGACGCTTTCACTGTCGATCCTTGGCTTTCTCCTCGGTGCCATCTTCGGTGCGCTTGCCGCGGGCGGCAGGCTATGTCAGCGACTTGTTCCTGCCGGGCTCGCCAAGGCCTATGGCACGGTGTTCCGCGGCATTCCTGATCTGCTGACGATCTATCTGCTCTATTACGGCGGCAGCATTGCCTTGACCCATTTGGGCAAATCCCTCGGCAGCACCGGCTTCATCGGCTTGCCGACATTCACCACGGGCGTTCTGGCGATCGGCATCATATCCGGCGCATACCAGGCAGAAGTCTATCGCGGCGCTTACCAAGCCGTGGATTTCGGCCAATTCGACGCTTGTAAGGCGCTCGGCCTGTCCCGATACCAATCGCTGCGCCTCGTCATCGTGCCGCAACTGATGCGCCATGCCCTGCCGGGGCTTGGCAATGTCTGGCAGCTGGTGCTCAAGGACTCGGCACTGATCTCCGTGATCGGTCTCGTCGAATTGATGCGCCAGGCGCAGATCGGCGCCGGCTCCACGCGGGAGCCCTTCATCTTCTATATCGCGGCCGCCGTACTCTACTTCGTCATCGCCGCCGTCACTGCTTCGGTTTTCCGTTATGGCGAGGCCCGAGCCTGGAGAGGCATGGTCCACGCATGATCGACCTCGCCTTCTTTATCGAGATTATCCCCGCCCTGCTCGCCGGCCTGCCGATGACCCTGCAGCTTGCGGGCTTCTCGATCAGCATCGGTTTCATCATGGCGCTGCTGCTGGCACTCGCCCAGCAGGGAAATCACCGGGTCCTGATTTGGCCGATCCGGACCTTTGTCGCGGTCTTCCGCGGCACGCCACTGCTCGTGCAGATCTTCCTCATCTATTATGGCCTAGGTCAGTTCCGGCCAACGCTCCAGGCGCTGGGGCTCTGGTGGCTGTTCCGCGAACCCTACTGGTGCGCCATCCTTGCACTCAGCCTCAACACCGCCGCCTATGGAAGCGAGATCCTGCGCGGCGCCATACAGGGCGTGCCGCGCGGTCTGGCCGAGGCGGCGTCGGCCTTCGGCATGTCGCGCGTCCTAACGCTGCGCCTCGTCGTCCTGCCCCTGGCGTTGCGCCAGGCGATCCCGAGCTACAGCAACGAGATCATCCTGATGATCAAGGGCACATCCCTTGCGTCGATCATCACCCTGATGGAGGTCACCGGCATTGCACAGGGCCTGATTTCGCAAACCTATCGCGCAGTCGAGGTCTTCATAGCCGCCGGCGCCATCTACCTGACCCTCAACTTCACTATCATCTCGGCGCTGAATGCGCTTGAGACCTGGCTCACGCCCTACCGGGCGCGCGCCTGAGGCAGGCCTTGCCGCCAATGACGAGGAGAATGAACAAAATGCGCAACTTCGAGAAGCCGACGCGGTCCGTCGCGGTGTCGCGCCATGCAATGGCGGCGACATCACACCCTTCCGCGACGCTCACCGCGCTGAAAATCATAGAGGCCGGCGGCAACGCCATGGACGCCGCCATTGCCGCCTGCGCCGTGCAATGCGTTGTCGAACCGGGCTCGACGGGCATCGGCGGCGACTGTTTTGCGCTGTATGCACCCAACGGATCAGACAAGGTCATCGCCTTTAACGGCTCAGGCCGCACGCCAGCCGCCCTGACGGCCGAATGGTTCGAAGAGCGAGGCCTGACGGAGGTCCCACGCCAATCAGCCTCGGCGGTCACCATCCCCGGGGCGATCGACGCCTGGACACGACTACACGCGGATCACGGCCGGCTCCCTTTTGCTGACGTGCTGGCCCCGGCAATCCGCTTTGCCGACGAGAGCTACGCGATTACGCCGCGCGTCCATCGCGACTGGTCCATGGAGCAAGAACTGCTCGCCGCCGACGCGACGGCAGCAAGGATCTTTCTTCCCGGCGGGCGGGCGCCAAAGATCGGCGAGGTGCATAGACAGCCGGAGCTGGCGGAAACCCTGAAACGCATCGCCGCCAAGGGACGTGACGGCTTCTATATCGGTCCTGTTGCCGAGGACATCGTCGCCTATCTGCGCTCTTTGGGCGGGCTCCATACGATGGAAGACTTCGCCGAGGCGCGCGGCGAATATGTAACCCCGGTCACCACGGAGTTCCGCGGCTATACCATCCACGAATGCCCGCCGAACGGCCAGGGCATCATCGCGCTCCTCATCCTCAATATCCTGAGCCGCTTCGATGCCAAGGGCGATCCACAATCGCCGGACCGGCTGCATATCGAGATCGAGGCGACGCGGCTTGCCTATGCCGCCCGTGACGCCTGGGTCGCCGATCCGGACAAGGCGGAAGTACCCGTCGATGAGCTTCTGTCGGATGGGCTCGCTGACAAGCTCGCGGCGATGATCGACTTGACGCGGGCGCTGACCGACCTGCCGCCATTCGAAATGCCGCTTCATCGCGACACTGTCTACATCTCGGTCGTCGACCGCGACCGCAATGCCGTGAGCTTTATCAATTCGATCTTCGACAGTTTCGGCACGGGCCTCGTGTCGCCGCGCGCGGGCGTGATCCTGCACAATCGCGGCCAGAGCTTCTCGCTCGAGCCCGGCCATCCGAACCGTGTCGGTCCGTCGAAGCGTCCGTTGCATACGATCATCCCGGGCATGGTGACCCGCAACGGCCGGGTGGAGATGCCCTTCGGTGTGATGGGCGGCTATTATCAGGCGCTTGGCCATGCGCACCTGATCTCCAAGGTTCTCGATTACGGCATGGACATGCAGGAGGCGATCGACCTGCCGCGCGTGATGCCGACGTCCGATGGTACACGGGTGGAGGCCGAACATACGGTTGACGGCGCAACCAAAGCCGGACTCGAACAGCGAGGATTCACCTTTTCGCCGGCGCAGGATCCGATCGGCGGAGCGCAGGCGATCCGCATCGACTGGGAGAACGGAACCCTGATCGGCGCGTCGGAATCAAGGAAAGACGGCGTCACGCTCGGAATATGAGGGTTTCGAACCAAGGGTCATGACCACGGCCGAATGGCTCGCCAATCGAGAAATCTAACCATAAGCGGGAAATGAGGTCAGTCGGCTGCCGCCAAAATCCGCAACTCTATCCATGTCAGAGAGATCATGATCAAACGCAAACTCGGCCAATCCGGCCTTTCCATCGCTCCCCTGATATTGGGCGGCAATGTCTTCGGTTGGAACGTCGATGAGGTGACAGGATTTCGTCTCCTCGACGCCTTTGTCGACCATGGCTTCAATGCCATCGACACGGCCGACGTCTATTCCAACTGGGCGCCCGGCAATTCAGGCGGTGAATCTGAAGCCATGATCGGCCGCTGGCTCAGGGTTCGGCCCGGCATGCGCGAGCGGGTGGTGATCTTCACGAAGGTCGGTTCAGACATGGGCGGACCCGGCCAGAAGGGACTATCGCAGCGGTGGGTTCATGAAGCAGCCGAGAATTCCCTCCGCCGGCTCGGAACCGACGTCATCGATCTCTATTTCGCGCATGTGCCGGATCCTGAGACGCCGCAAGAGGAGACACTCTCGACCTTCGGCACGCTTCTTAAGGCGGGCAAGATCCGATCGATCGGCGCCTCGAATTTCGATGCGGACCAGTTGCGGGAGGCTTTGGCCTTGTCCGGGAGCGGCTTGCCCCGCTACACGGTCGTGCAGCCAGAATACAATCTTCACGACCGTTCTGGCTTCGAAGGCCCCCTGCAGGATCTCTGCATCAAAGAAGGCCTCGGCGCAGTCACCTATTTCAGCCTGGCCGCAGGCTTTCTCAGCGGAAAATATCGCGGCAAGGCGGATCTGTTGCAGTCGGTCCGCGGAGAGGATGTCGAGAAATATCTCACGCCCCGCGGCTTCGCACTTCTGGACGCGCTTCAGGCGGCTGCGGATAGGCACGGCGCAAGCCTCAGCGAAATCGCGCTGGCCTGGCTGATGGCCCAACCGGCGGTGGTTGCACCGATTGCCTCGGCAACGAAGGTTGAGCACGTCAGCGGCTTTGCCCGGGCCGCCGATCTGCGACTGACCGCCGAGGATCTTGCGCAACTCACCATCTGACGCACCGCCAGCGACGGCGACAATCATTTCCATTCGAAACGCCTGAGGTTCGGCAACCATGATGCTGAGGAAAATTGAGGCCGGGTTGAAACGCGTCGGCCTGGATCGTTACCTGATGATCCTGTTCCTGACCGTGGTGCTCGCCGCCTTCCTTCCGGCACGCGGGCAATTTGCCACGGTCCTATCTTCGGTGACCTTCTGGGCGGTGTCGCTGCTGTTCTTTCTCTACGGCGCCAAGCTGTCGCTGGCCACAACCGTTGCCGGCCTCACCAACTGGAAACTCCAATTGGGCTGCCTGCTGTGCACCTACGCCCTGTTTCCAGTGCTGGCGCTCGGATTGTTTGGCCTGTCGCAGGCCTGGTTTCCGGCAGCGATCGGCATCGGCTTTCTCTATCTCGGCTGCCTTCCCTCGACCGTGCAAAGCTCGATCGCCTTCACATCGGTGGCGGGCGGCAATGTCGCCGGCGCGATCTGCGCGGCGTCGTTGTCGAACATTATCGGCGTGGTGCTCTGCCCGCTTCTGCTTGCGGTGATCCTGCATGCCAGCAACGGCGCGGGCGATCCTCTGGCGGCAATCTGGAAGATCGCCCAGCAGATCCTCCTGCCGTTCGCGCTCGGGCAGATTGTTCGGCCCTGGCTCTCCGGATTTCTCAACCGCCACAAACAGGCGACAATGCTGGTCGATCGAGGCTCGATCCTGCTGATCGTCTATTCGGCCTTTTCGGCAGGCGTCGTTGCCGGGATCTGGCATCTGCTGTCGTGGGCGCAGTTTGGCTTGCTGATCGCGATCTGCGTCATCCTTCTCGGCGTGGCGATGGCGATCGTGGAAAGCAGCGGGCGTGCATCCGGCATGGCGCGGGAAGATCGCCTGGCGCTGCTGTTCTGCGGTTCGACAAAGAGCCTGGCGACAGGATTGCCGATGGCCGGCATCCTGTTCGACCGTGCCGAAGTCGCGCTCATCATCCTGCCGTTGATGCTCTACCACTTGATTCAGCTGACCGTACTGGCGGTGCTTTCCCAACGCAGCGCCATATACCGCTAAAGTCGGCGCACGGCTCTGGCGGCGGCATGCGGATCTCGCCGGCTGGAGTCGGAAAGGACTTGCCGCGGATCGACAGGAAGCACCCGGCGAGGCAGGTCCTGGCCGGGTGCCACGGGGCTATTTCGTCAAATCGGTCCAGATCCGGGTGTAGATCTGCTGCACGTCGGCAGGACAAGTGACCTGGAAATGGGCGACCGTCTTGAGCCCAGCCGGGATGTTCATTTCGGGCGCTTTCGGCAATTCAGGGTCAAGGAACTTCTCGGAGCCAATTATGGCATTCCCATAACGGGTGTAGTTCGAAATCAGAGCTGCATTTTCCGGATCCATGATGAAGTTCAAGAAGAGCTTGGCGTTCTCGACATTCTTGGCATCAGCGAGGATGGCGATGTTGTCCTGCCACAGCGGGAATCCTTCCTTCGGATAGCCAAAGGCAAAGCCGGGATTTTGGCCCGGATGCGCATGGCGGCACCGTTCCAAAATATGGAGGCAGACCATTCGCTTCAGTGTTTCACTAGAAGATCAGAACAAGCCAGTCGGCTACGACAAGCATGAACGGTATCGCAAGACTGTGGAACTAGATCTCTATGACGAGATGGACAAGCCGATCTGGTTCGAACTGACAGAACGAGACTACCAAGTCGACGTCGGGCTAATCCTGTTGGACGACTGGATTCCCGAGGTGAAGGCCTATGGGGGCCTCGATCATTTCAATACCGCCCAGAAATTTGAGCATGACACGTACAACAGGGGCGAACTCCATTCCCATTCGACCAGGAAAAGCTGCTCTACCTGCTTCCAGGATCCGAAGCGATGTATTCATACTGGGATTTCCCAAGTCGATCCAACTGTCGGAAGGGATGCCAATCTGGAAACGCGCGTCCATTGCCGCCGAGCCGCATGCTGCGATCATCTGGAACGGCGTCTCCAACCGCGAGATCTTCTATGCAGACGGTCTCACAAAAGGAGGAATGTCCGGCGGGCCCGTAGTTTTCATCGGTAAAGAAGACGAGCCCATGTGGACGATAGACGGCGATTTTCACAACCTTGAATCCGACAACACCCCTCGCCTGATCGGGGTATACGCGGGGCGCGACGGCTCGACATCAGATGAAAACGCGTTTGCTATGGCGCGAGTTTGGAAGGCTCAGTTGCTGGTGGAATTTTTCCAGAAATGCCTGCGGGAAAAGGGTTTGGATCGCGACCATGTGATCGATGACTACTTCGACGACGAGGGACGTTGGTGCGCGGATCGTTAATGGCGTTGGCTTAGGTGATCGGCTAACGCAATAACCGGTCTCTTGCACCTATGCCTGTCAAACACAACGCTGCCCGCCGTCATCATATCGGCAAGATGAAGTGCAAGCTGGCGAACTGGTCGGAATATGAGGCTGGCCTTCGCCGGCGCGGGAGCCTGACACTGTAGATAACGCCAGAAGCGCTATCATCCTGGCAGGCGCCGAAGCGGAAGACGCGTGGTGGCCAGCCACGCTATTACGATCTGGCGATCCAGACTGCTCTGACGCTGGGCCTGGCGTTCGGCCTGCGGCTGCGGCAAACTGAAGGCTTTCTGACATCAGTGCTGCAACTGATGGGACTGGAGCTCGCCGTCCCCGATCATACGACATTGAGCCGACGAGCACGGACATGGCGATCTGCCGGCAGGCAGGAGTGTCGCAAAATTCCGACGGAAGAGGCCATTCACGTCCTCGTCGACAGTACTGGGCTCGAAGTCTACGGCGCTGGCCAGTGGCTGGAGGAGAAGCATGGTGCCAAATCCCGCCCGGGCTGGCGCAAATTGCATCTGGCATTGGATGCTGACAGCGGCGACATCATCGCTCACGTCATGACCGGCCAACACATGGGCGACAGTTCACAAGTGGGAGCACTACTTGACCAAATCGACGGTCCGATTGGCAAGTTTACAGCCGACGGCGCCTATGACGGCGACCCGACTTATGACGCGGTCAGCCGGCACAGCGCCGATGCTGCCGTCATCATTCCACCTCGGGCCAATGGGATCAACCGCTCGGGCACAGGGATCGACAGTCAGCGTCGAGATGCAGCTCGATCAGTTCGGCAACCGTCTCGATCTTGTCCATGTGTTGTGGGCGGGCTTCTGACCCACGTCGATCTCTCGCACATTTCGACGCGCGCAATTTCGGCATCCTGCGAAGCGAGAAGATGTTGCTGAGGTAGTTGTGCTTGCAGCGGATCTGGACGCGGCCGTCGCCGCATGGCGGTAGATCGCTACAGCTCGAGCTGGGGCGTTTGCACTATCCGTTCAAGATCAGCGAAGCGATGCTGGCGCGGCTGACTCCGGAGCGGCGAACGATCATCGAACCGCAGCCGCAATCGCTCGTGCCACCCGGCGCGGCGGGGTGAGGCTGAACGACCCAGCGGCAAAAAAAGACGGACTCGCGGGCGGTTTTGGTTTATGCCGACGCCCGTTGCCGGTGAGCCGGCCTAGTAGAAACCGGCCCGTCCGATGAAGCGACAGTCAACGACATCGAGCCTTTTGCGCCGCCTGAACCGGTCGGCCGCAGTGGATCTGATCCGCACAGAAGGGGTGATCTCACCATCGAGCCTCGCCGAGCGGCTGAACATCAGCCTGCCCACGGTGATGCGCGTGATTGAGGATCTGGTCGCCGAGGATCTGGTCGCCTACGACGGCTTCGACGAGACGCCGCGGGGCCGGCCGCGGGCGCGCATCAAGTTCCGCGGTGCGGCGCATGCGATCATCGGCATCGAAGCCGGCAAGGGCGAGTTCTACGGCGCCGTGGCCAATCTCGAAGGCGTCGTGCAGACAGAAATGCATGAGACGGCTGACGATCATGGCGAGCGCAATTTCGAAAAGCTTGTCGGCCTGATCCGCCGGCTGATGGCGGCCCCCCGCCCGCCCGGCCAGACCATTCGCGGCATCGGCATTGGCCTGCCCTCGATCGTCAGGCAGCCTGAGGGCGAAGTGGTGTTGACGCTCGGGCTCGGCTGGCGCGACATGCCGTTGCGGGCGCGGCTCAGCGAACATTTTCACATGCCCATCGTGGTCGAGAACGGGCGCAACCTCGCCGCCGTAGGCGAATGGGGATTTGGGGCTGGGCGTGGCGCCGACAGCGTCGTAAGCCTCTCGATCGGGCCCGGTGCCGGAGCGGGCGTCGTGATCGACGGCAGGCTCTATGGCGGGCACTCGCATGCGGCGGGCGAGCTCGGCTGGTATCTCGATGACCCGCTCCTCACCGGGCGGCCATTCGAACATCTGGGCGACAAGCAATCGCTGCGCTTTTTCGGCATCCCCGAACGGGCGACCAAGATGCTCGAAGAGGCCAACACGCAGTACGCGGCGGGGAAGCTCAACCTGGCTGCCGTCACCGACCGGCAGGCGGGCAAAATCGCGCCAGTCGTGACCGAACTGCTCGACTATGCGACGATGGCGGTGGGCAGTGTTTCTGCCTTCATGAACCCCGAAATCATCGTATTGGCGGGCCGGATCGTCGGCGGCGGTGATCTGGTGCTCGATGTTCTGCGGCATCGCCTCGAAGGCAATGTGTACGACCCGCCGCGCCTCGTGATTGGCGCGCTGGGGCACCGCGACATCGTGCTTGGAGCGGTGCGCTTGGTGCTCGATGCGACAACGCTCAACCCTGCCGACAGCCTCGTGATGGCCGACTAAGGTTAATCGATCGCAATTGACAGACACTGGATCTTGAATTAACTTTCTAACTGAAAGAAAATATGCCGTGGGAGCGTTTCTTTCGTGGGAGGAGTTCAATGACGAAGATTTTCAATCCGCTTGGGCGGACTATGCAACGCCGTGACTTCTTGAAAGTTGCGGGTGCGAGCGCAGCGGTAGCGGCCCTGCCAGGGGCAGTTCGCGGTGCCGAGCCCGTCAAGGTGCTTTTGTGGTCGTGGGTGCCGGATCTCCAGCTTCAGGTGGACATGTTCAACGACGCGCATCCCGGAATCAAGATCGAACTCGTGAATGCCGGCCAGGGCGACCCGGAGTATCAGGCGGTCCGTGCGGGCCTGCAGGCGGGCAGCGGCCTGCCCGACGTCGTCCAAATCGAATTCCAGCACCTCGAGAGCTTCCGCCAGCTCGACGCCTTCGCAGATATTGGCCAGTGGGCAAACCCTCACAAGGCGGAGTTCCCAGAAGGCACGTGGAGCCAGCTCGGCCAGGCCGGGGTGGTCAACGCCATGCCGCAGGATACCGGTCCGATGGCGATGCTCTATCGCAAGGACATCTTCGACAAGCAGGGGATCACGCCGCCCACCACCTGGGCCGAGTTTGCCGATGCGGCTGAGAAGATCCATGCGGCAGATCCGAATGTGTTCATCACCGACGCGTTGTTCAGCTCAGGCGACTGGGTCAATGCTCTGCTGTGGCCGATGGGCTGGAAACCGGTCAGCCGCGATGGCGACAAGCTCGTGATCAACATCAACGACAAGATTGCCAAGGACTTCGCCGCCTATTGGCAGGACCTGATTACCGCGGGTGTGATCGAGACCAAGCCGGGGTTCAACAATGAGTGGTATACCGGCCTCGACACGGGCCGCTATGCCACCTGGCTCACTGCGGGCTGGGGTCCGGTGTTCCTGACCTCGTTCGCCAAGACCAGCGCGGGCCAGTGGCGTGCCGCCGATCTGCCGCAGTGGGACGCGAGCAAGTTCGCGACCGGCAATTGGGGTGGCTCAGCGCTGGCAGTGATGAAAGCGACCCAGCATCTTCCAGAGGCCGCCGAAGTCGCGATCTGGCTGTGCAGGGATCCTGAAGCCACGAAGCTCTACACCACCAAGCAATTCTTCTTCCCCACCACCAACGCGCTGCTGTCGAGCCCGGAATGGGCGGGCAACAAGATGGATTTCTACGGCGGTCAGGCAGTGAACGAAGTGTTCGCCAAGTCATCGAATGCCGTGGTGCCGTTTGAGTGGAGCCCGTTCCAGAGCTTCTTGTACCAGTCGATGTCCGATGAATTCGGCGCCTCGATCGGCGGCAAGGGCACCCTGTCGGATGCGTTCGACCGCATCCAGGACGCTGTGGTCACCTACGCGAAGGAACAAGGCTTCACCGTGGCCTGACTCTCCCGGGCAACGGCCGGGCGCGCTTGATCGGCGCGCCCGATCTCTTCATCTTGCCGGACGGGGGACCATGGCATTGTCGAATTCGCCAGCCGCAGTGCCGCGCCCAGCGCGATCTGGCGGTTTTACGTCACGAAAGCTCGCGCCATATCTGTTCCTGGCGCCCTTCGTGTTGTTGTTTATCGCCTTCATCGTCGCGCCGCTGGTTTATGCGTTCTATATAAGCCTCTACCGTGACACGCTGGTGGGCGGACGGCAATTTTCGGGTGCAGCCAGCTACATCAAGGTCATGGGAGACGCCAAATTCTGGGGCGGCGTGTGGAACCTCGTTCTGTTCGGCATCGTACAGATACCGATCATGCTGGGCCTGGCGCTGTTGTTTGCCATCGTGCTCGATCGTGGCCAGGTCTATGCCAAGGGCGTCTTCCGGCTCGGCTTCTTTCTCCCCTATGCCGTGCCGAGCGTGATCGCGACGATCATCTGGGGCTATCTCTACGGCCCCACTTTCGGCCCGTTCACGCAGTTGGCCAAAGCGTTTGACCTGCCGCCGCCGGACTTTCTGTCGCCGGGCGCGATGATCTTCTCATTGGCCAACATCGTGACGTGGGAATATGTCGGCTACAATATGGTGATCTATTACGCCGCGCTGAAGGCGATCCCGTCGGACCTCGCCGAGGCAGCCCGGGTCGAAGGCGCCTCACCCTGGCAATTTGCGCGGCTGGTTCAACTGCCACTGCTGTGGCCGGCGATCCTTCTCACCATCATCTTTTCGATCAACGGCACACTGCAGCTGTTCAATGAGCCGTATTTGATGCGCTTTCTTGCCAGAAACACCGTCAATTCGAGCTATACGCCGAACCTCTATGCCTATTCGCTGGCGACTTCGAACCAGCAGTATGGCTATGCGGCGGCCGTCTCATTCGTGCTTGGTATCGTGATCGCAACTGCCTCCTATATCTTCACCCTGATCACCAACCGCCGTCGGCCGGAGCAATGATGACTGCGACCACCGACATCGCTACTTTCGAAGCTGCCAAGCGTCGGCGCGGCGAACGGCGCCGCTCGCGGATCATGCTCACGCTGCTGCTGTCACTGTTCCTCCTCTACAGCTTCATGCCGCTGGTCTATCTGGTCCTATCGGCAACGAAGACCAATGGCGACCTGTTCACCACGTTCGGCTTCGGCTTCGGCACCGAGTTCAGCCTCTGGCAGAATCTGAGCGATCTGCTGGCGCGCGACAACGGCGTCTTCATGCGCTGGATGTTCAACAGCTTGCTCTATTCGACCGTCGCCGGGGTCGGTGCCGCGATCTTGGCTACCGCGGCAGGCTATGCGTTAGCCAAATTCACATTCGTCGGCCGCAATCTGCTGTTTGCGCTGATCTTGGGCGCTGTGATGATCCCGCAAACGGCTCTCGTCGTGCCGACATTCCTGCTGCTGGCGCTTTCGGGACTCAGCGACAATCCGCTGGGCGTGATCCTGCCTTCGATGATTTCGCCGATCGGCGTCTATCTGATGCGCGTCTATATCGAGCAGGGCCTCGACGACGAACTGCTCGACGCAGCGCGTATCGAAGGCGCCGGCGAGTTCGTGATCTTCCGTGCCATCGTGCTGCCGTTGGTGGCACCGGGCATGGTGACCGTGGCGCTGCTCTCGTTCGTCGGGACCTGGAACAATTACTTTCTGCCGCTCATCGTGCTGCGCTCTCCGGAGTATCAGCCGATCACGGTTGGCCTTGCGACCTGGTATCAGCTCGCGCAGCAGGGCGGTGGCGGAGGACAGGTGCTGTTCTCGATCATCATCACCGGCGCGCTGGTCAGCATCATCCCGGTCATCGTAGTGTTCCTGCTGCTGCAGCGCTTCTGGCAGGGCGGCCTCACCGCCGGGGCCATCAAATAGACTATCGCCTGGAGTTTTCCGACTATGACGACTGCCTCGAAATCCGCGCCGCTCTCTGTCTGGCGGCCGATCGCAACCGACACTTTCCTCGTCGGTACCCCGCATTACCCGGAGCATGTCGATGAGAGCTATTGGCAGCGCGACGCCGATCGCATGGCAGCCGCGGGTTTCAACGCGGTGCGACTTGCGGAATTCGCCTGGCATATTATCGAGCCCCGAGAAGGAACGTTCGACTTTAATTTGTTCGACCGCGCCATAGATGTGCTGGGCAAGGCAGGCATCAAGACCATCATGTGTACGCCAACGGCGACACCGCCACGCTGGCTGACGGCGCGTTATCCTGAAGTCTTGCGCGTCGATGCCAATGGCCGCGCCATGTGCCATGGCTCGCGCCAGCACGCCAATCTTGCGAGCGGCGTGTTCCGTGAACGTTCGAAGCGCATCACTGAAGCGTTGGCCCAGCATTATCGCGGCAATTCGCACATCATCGGCTGGCAGACGGACAATGAGCTCAATACCTCTGGATCGCTGTCATACGGTCCGGTGACTCTGGCCGAGTTTCAGGCCTTCCTCAAGGACAAGTACAAGACCATCGCCGCGCTCAACGATGCGTGGGGCGGGAATTTCTGGGCGACCGCCTATGACGATTTCGATCAAGTGGTGCTACCCCTCGACTACGCCCCTGCCCCGATCGGGCCGACCCATCTGGTCGACTATCACCGTTTCCTCGCTTTCGTCACGGCACGGTTCCAGCACGATCAGGTGCTGATCCTGCGCGACACCAATCCCGACTGGTTCGTCTTCCACAATCTGGGGCGGACCGACGACATCGACTTCCGCGGCGAGTTCTCCACCGATCTCGATTTTCTTGGCTTCGACGTCTACCCGCATCTCCATGACGAGATGCAGCGGGTCGGCGGCGTCGGCGAGGCGCAGGCGCTGCAGCTCGACATCTGCCGCGGCTTCACCGGCAATTTCATCGTGCCCGAACAGCAATCGGGCTTCGGTGCGCAGCCGAACTTCTCAACGCTGACTCCCGAACCCGGCGAGATGCGCCGCATGGCCTATACGTCCGTGGCGCGAGGCGCCGATGGCGTGATGTTCTTTCGCTGGCGGCCGGCGCATTTCGGCGCCGAAATCTATTGGATGGGCATCATCGATCACGATGACATCCCGCGGCGGCGCTACGACGAAGCCAAGCAGTTTGCGCACGAGATTACGGCGCTCAAGGACAAGATCCTCGGCACGCATGTTCGCATGGATTTGGGTATCGCTGGATCGGATTTCGACAATCAGGAGATGCACCGCTCTTACCCCATCGGCCTGCCGAGCCCGCACGACGATGCGACGCTACTCCACCGCTACTGCTACCGCCACAACATTGCCTGCGGCTTCATCCATCCCGAGGATGACCTCAGCAAGCTCATGGCGCTCTACGTGCCGCATTGGCTGAAATGGACCGATGCATGGACGGCGCGGATCGAGGCATTCGCCCAAGCGGGTGGAACGGTAATCCTGGGCGGCCGCACCGGATCGCGCGACGTCAACAACCACGTCATCCGCGACACCTCGCCGGGTAAGATGCTCTCGGCACTGGCCGGGATCACGGTCGAGGAGTTCGGGTTGCTGACACCGATTGGCGGCGACGGCCTTTTTGAGCATGGTGGCCGTTTCGGCGCCAACACGGTGCGCAAGAAGCTGCCGGCGACATCGGCAAGCCGCCAATACGTGCTCAGGATCGGGAATGCGCAGGTGACGGCGGCGCATCTTTATGAGCTGCTTAACGTGGCACCCGGCACGGAGGTGATCGGCAGCTGGGCCAGCCGCTTCGCCGACGGCCAAGCCGCGATGACTTCGCGCAAAGTCGGCAAGGGCAATGTGATCTACCTCGGCACGTACCTCAGTGATGCTCTTGTCGAGGTCCTGGCCGACCAGATTCTGGCGCCAGCCGGAATCGTGCCGCTTATCGCCGATATGCCGGCCGGCGTCGAAGCGACCATCCGCGAGAGCAAGGACCGCCGCCTGCTGTTCATCCTCAACACGCTGGGCGAGCCGGCAGACCTGCCAAATATTCCGAAGGGTACCGATCTACTCGGTGATGCACAGGTCGTGGCAAGCCGCATGCGGCTCCCGGCCTATGGCTGCAGTATCATAGAACTGGCTTAGTCTGCATCAGGCGACGTAAAGCATCGGACTGATCGGCGCTGAAGACTTCGTTGTCTGACATTCAGGGTTGGGTCGCATCAAGCCGCTGTGGCGATCCCGTTCGAATTGCGCGCCTGTCGTTCGATTCCGATCAAGGCGTGTCCGGACAACCGCTGTGAAAGGGCGCAGCCTGACTGCAGAGTCAAGGGTTGATGGTCGAAACGCGAACTTTGCCAATCGGAGGATATCGGCATGACTGACGTGACAATTCGTTCGCTGAACAAGACGTTCGGTGCGCTTGAGATAATTCCGGACCTCAACCTGAATGTGCCGCATGGTTCGTTCACGGTTCTCGTTGGGCCTTCGGGATGTGGAAAATCAACCCTGCTGAGAATGATCGCCGGACTTGAGCAGCCGACACGCGGCTCCATCGCGATCGGTGGCACCGACGTGACGCATGAGGAGCCCTCGAAGCGCGGGATTTCGATGGTGTTTCAGTCCTATGCACTGTTCCCGCATATGACGGTCGGCCAGAATATCGATTTCGGCATGCGTATTGCAAAGGTGCCGAAGGAGGAGCGGGAGAAGCGGGTGGCCTATGCCGCTGGGGTCTTGAAGCTCGAGAAGCTGCTCGATCGCAAGCCCTCGGCGCTGTCAGGCGGCCAGCGCCAGCGCGTGGCAATCGGCAGGTCGATCGTCCGCGATCCCGAGGTGTTTCTGTTCGACGAGCCGTTGTCGAATCTCGACGCTGCATTGCGCGGGCAAATGCGGGTCGAACTGGCCGAACTTCATCAAAGACTGAAAGCGACGATGATTTATGTCACGCACGACCAGGTCGAGGCGATGACACTGGCGGACCAGATCGTCGTCATGAATACGGGCCGCATCGAACAGATCGGCGATCCGCTGACTCTTTATGAGAAGCCGGAAACCGAATTCGTCGCGACCTTCATCGGCTCGCCGAAAATGAACCTGATCAAGGGCGCGGCCGCGCAGGCGATGGGCGTTGCGACTATCGGAGTTCGGCCGGAACATCTGGATGTCGGCGATACCGGGAAATGGAGCGCGGCCGTGAGAGTTGTGGAGAAACTTGGCAACGAAGCGATTGCATACCTGGATTCGGAAGTCGGTGATCTGACCCTTCGATTGGTCGGGACACCCGCGCTGAAGCCCGGCGATCAGTTGAAGATGTCACCGAGGGACGGCCACGTGCATTACTTCGACCAGGACGGTCGAAGGGTGGCCGGACCCTCCTCCTAGTCCGGGCGACCGCGGGCGGCCTCGTCCCGATGGCGAGGCCGCCTGTAGCCAAGCATGCTCCTGGTGTTCTGCGACGTTGCGTGCGCGGGCATTTGGAGAATGAGATTCGAGCCCATCGTTGTCATTCCTTCCGGTAAGTTCCTCCCACTCCCCACCTCCCCACAACCCCGGTCGGCACCCATTCAACGTATTGACCACGCACACTATATCCCTGCGACTTCCTTGATGGACGCGCCTGAGCGGCCGGCATCGTCCTAAACATAACGAAAAATGGAAGTGACGTCTTAGGAACCGCACAGACATGAGCCCAGTACTCTTTCGAAAACTGGGGAGCGATTGGGTCCCGGGACACTTCTCAGCGATCGCCCGCGACTTCGGATAGGTTGGCGAGTTGGCGATCAGGGTGCTGACACCCGCTTCATCGTCACTAATCTGAACGGCGGCAAGGCCAGGGCACTTTAGCAGGATGACTACTGCCGTCGCGGCGCAGCAGAGAACCACATAAAATCCCTCAAGAACCATCTTCGTGCCGACCGCACATCCTACACCAGGGCCACCGCCAATCAGTTCCGGCTGTTTCTCCATGCCGGCGCCTATTGGCTGATGTTGTGCCGGCGCGCCTCGATGCCGAAGCGCTCGACATGGCGGCGCGCTCAAATCGATACGCTGCGCCTCCATCTAATTAAGATCGCCGCGCGCGTCGTCGAGATGAAGACAAAAATTCGCCTGCACATGCCAACTTCGTATCCCTATCAGGATATCCTGCGCATTGTGTTTGCCCGAATTCCCCGCCTAATGACATAGGCGACAGGGCGCAAACGCCCTTGAGACAGAACCCCGAAACCCAGCCTCCCACCCCGACCTGCTGCGCCCATCCGCTCCCTGCGGACGAGCGATGGGCCACGTCGGCAATATCCATACGTTGAGCCGGCCATCAGCCAAAGCACCGCCGTCTGACAGTGCCGTGAATTAACCGGGCTAGCTACATTTGCACTGCGTCATAGATGTTCGGCGCTGCGCAACACTATCTGTATTGCGCTTTACAACCGCCATTCATAAGGTTCTCCCGCGCCCGGCTGCAGTGAGGAGTTGCAGCCATTCCGCGCGATTTTTGAGGAGGATGAGCTTTATGAATAGACGCGAATTTCTTATGTCGTCCGTAGCTCTCGCTACCCTTGCCGCGGCGGTTCCCGGCGCACTCGCACAGGAAAAGCTGACGATCCTGGGATCGGTCCCGAACCTCGGCTTTCCGTTCTTCGTCCATATGCTGAACCAGATCAAGGCGGAAGCCGAAGCACAGGGCGTCAACATCATCGAAAGCGACGGCCAGAATTCGGCGCCGAAGCAGACCGCCGACATCGAGTCGGCGCTGGTGCAGAAGGTCAATGCCATCGTTATCTCGCCGCTTGACGTCAACGCGCTGGCGCCTGCCATCGAGCAGGCGATCCAGGCTGGCGTGCCCGTCGTCACCATCGACCGCCGCGTCGATGGCGTCGAAGGCATCCTCGCCCATGTCGGTGCCGACAACGTCAAGGGCGGCGAAGCCGAGGCCCAGGCCATGGTCGATGCCTTCCCCAATGGCGCCAAGATCTTCCACCTGCAGGGCCAGCCCGGCGCAGGCCCGGCGATCGACCGCAACAAGGGGGTCCACAACGTCCTCGATGGCATGAAGGACAAGTACCAGATCATCTTCGAGCAGACGGCCAACTTCGCCCGCGACCAGGGCCTGTCGGTCACGGAGGCGGGACTTTCGGCCAACGGCAAGCCCGATGCGATCATCTGCGCCAATGACGACATGGCGCTCGGTGCCGTCGAAGCTTGTGCGGCCCGCGGCTTCAACGACGTGAAGATCTATGGCTTCGATGCCCTGCCGGAAGCGATTGTCGCGGTCCGTGACGGCAAGCTCGCCGGCACGGTGGAGCAGTTCCCGGGTGAGCAGTCCCGCACGGCGGTCCGCATCGCGGTCGCCTATGCCAAGGACAAGACCGAGCCCAAGGAAAAGCTCGTGCTGCTGACCCCGATCGTCATCGGCAAGGACAATCTCGACAAGGCCGAGCGTATCGGCGAAGCAAAGTAAGAGCAGCAGTTCGTCGGCCGCAAGCGCCCCTTTTTCGGGGCAGTGCGGCCGGCGTCGCCGTCATCACGCCTGAACGGGAGAAATCAATGGCCGCTTTGGCCGCCGCTTCGCCGACGGATGCGCCGCTTCTCGAAGTCCACGGCATTTCCAAGCAATTCGCCGGCGTCGCCGCGCTCAGGGACGTCTCGCTCGACGTTCGCCCCGGTGAGATCCTTGGCCTGCTCGGCGAGAATGGAGCAGGCAAGTCGACGCTTCTCAAGATCCTCTCTGGCGCCCAGCCGCCGTCGAGCGGAACGATCACCTTCGATGGCGCCGACTACCGGCCGTCGAGCCCGGATGCCGCCAAGCGCGCGGGCATCGTCACCATCTACCAGGAACTCAGTCTGATCCCGACGCTGTCGGTGGCCGAAAACATCTTCATCGGCCGCGCGCCCGTCGGCCGTCTCGGGTTGATCGACTGGCGACGGATGCGGCAGGAGACCCGCGCCCATATCGCCCGAGTCGGCGTGACGATCGATCCTGATACACCGGTCTCGGCCCTGTCCGTCGCGGAGCAGCAGCTCGTCGAGATTGCCCGGGCACTCTCCATCAAAAGCCGGCTGATCATCATGGACGAGCCGACCTCGGCGCTCACCGAGTCCGAGGTGCAGAAGCTGCTCGGCATCATGGATCGCCTGCGTCGCGACGGCGTCGCGATCATGTTCGTGACGCATCGGCTCGAGGAAGCAAGCACGATCTGCGACCGCATGACCGTATTGCGCGACGGCCGGCTTGCCGGTCATCTGCTGCGGGAGAATGGCCAGCCGGTGCCGATCCCGGCCATCATCGAGAAGATGGTGGGCCGCGCCGCGTCCGACCTCTATGCCCGCCCGACGCAACGCGAGACGGCAGGCGCTGTCCGGCTCAGTGTTCGTGGCCTCCGCACCCGGCGCGATCCCGAGGCACCGCATGCGATCGTGCTCGATGGCGTCGATCTCGATCTCAAGGCCGGTGAAATCCTCGGCGTCGCAGGCCTTGTGGGCTCCGGCCGCACCGAGCTTGCCCGTGCCATCTTCGGGGCCGACCAAATCGCCGAGGGTACAATCACGCTCGACGGTGCCAAGATCACGCCGAAGTCGCCAGCTGACGCCATGGAGCTCGGCATCGGCCATGTGCCGGAGGACCGCAAGCACCAGGCGATCTTCGCCATGCTCGGTATCCAGCAGAATTTTTCCATCGCAGCGCTTCGCAGCTACTCGAATGGCTTCGGTTTCATGTCGGAGGGACGCGAGCGCCAGGCGCTCGGCGAATACAGGAAGGCGCTTTCCATCCGCATGGCATCGCCCGACCAGGCGATCGAGGGCCTGTCCGGCGGCAATCAGCAGAAGGTGATCATCGCCCGCTGGCTCGCCCGCGATCCCAAGGTGCTGATCGTCGACGAGCCGACCCGCGGCGTCGATGTCGGCGCCAAGGCCGAAGTCCACCAGATCCTCGTCCAGCTTGCGGCGCGCGGGATCGCCGTGATGGTGATATCGTCGGAGCTTCCGGAAGTGCTGGCGGTCAGCGACCGCATCGTCACCATGCGGAAGGGCAGGATCACCGGCGAAATGCCGGCGGTGGTGGCGACGGAAGAGAAACTCATGACGCTGATGGCGCTGAACCAACGCCAGGGAGAGGCCTGATGACAGTGACGACCGATGAGGCCGAGCGCAAAGGGCCCAATATTTTCCGCATCCTCAAGCAGTTCGGCCCGCTTCTCTTCCTGATCGTCCTGATGGCGGTGTTCACGGCGCTCAAGCCGAGCTTCATCGATCCGATCAATGTCTTCAACATCATGCGCCAGATCTCGATCACTGGCTTGATCGCGCTCGGCATGACCTTCGTGATCCTGACCGCTGGCATCGACCTGAGCGTCGGGGCCCTGCTCGCGCTTTGCGGCATGGCCGCGGCAATCGTTGCCAAGGGCGGAGCGGCCAATACGCTCTCGCTCTCGGCATCCGAGGGCACCGGCTATGGCTGGTTTGCGGCGCTTCTCGCCGCCGTCATCGTCGGCTCTGCCGCGGGCTTCGTCCAGGGCCAGGCGATCACCCGGCTCAAGGTGCCGCCCTTTGTCGTGACGCTCGGTGGCCTGACGATCTTCCGCGGGCTCACGCTGATGCTTTCGAACGGCGGCCCGATCTCTGGCTTCACCGCCGACATGCGCTGGTTCGGCACCGGCCTCGTCGGCCCGGTCCCGGTCCCCGTCATCATCTTCGCGATTGCCGCCATCTTCTGCCACATCGTACTGCGGTACACGCGCTACGGCCGGGCTGTCTATGCGGTTGGCGGCAATGCCGAGGCCGCGCGCCTTTCGGGCGTCCGTGTCGACCGAATCCTCGTCTCGGTCTATGTCATCGTCGGCTTCTTCTCGGGTCTCGCTGCCTTCGTGCTGTCGGCCCGGCTCAATTCCGCAGAAGCCGTCGCCGGCTTGGGCTATGAGCTGACCGTGATCTCGGCCGTGGTGATCGGCGGCACGTCGCTTTTCGGCGGTATCGGCAGTGTGGGTGGAACAGTGGTCGGGGCGGCGCTGATCGGGGTGCTGCAGAACGGGCTACAGTTCAACAATGTCTCGTCCTACACGCAGTCAGTGGTGATCGGCCTGATCCTGATTCTCGCCGTCGCCTTCGACCGCTGGCTCAAGTCGCGGGCGAGGGTGTAAACAGGCCGGTCTTCAGGGCCGGCAGGCGCATAAGCGGGAAGACGCCGCGGAGGATGAGAATTGTGTTGAGCGACGCCCAGAGGCCGTGATTGCCGAAAGCCGGCACCAGAAGGGCGAGCGCGAGACAGTAGCCGGCGAACGCCATCAGCATGCGGTGCGCATCGCATGCGACCAGGTCGCGCCGATATAGACGCCATCCATGTGGAAGGCGAGGAAGCCCGAGAGGGCCGTCAATGCCGCCCAGGGCAGGCGGGCGTAAGCCTCGGCGCGAACTCCGGGCACTGTGTTCAGGAAATCGATCAGCGGATTGCCGATGGCGAGTAAGACGAGTGTCGTGAACGCCGCCAGCACCGCCGACCAGATTCCGGTCAGCCAGACGCCGTGCTCGAGGGCCGGACGGCATCGCGCGCCAATCGAGCGGCCGATGATCGTCTCGGCGGCGCTAGTCAAGCCGTCGAGCCAGAAGCCTGCGACCATAAAGAAGTTCATCAGCACCGCGTTCGCCCCGAGCGTCACCGGCCCGAAGCCGGCGCCAATGCGGGTCAGGATGACGAAGGCGCCGATCAGCACGAAGGTGCGGATCAGGATATCGGCGTTGAGCGCAAAGAGTGCCCTGTGACGAAGTTTGGGTTACCGCTCCGCAATTCATGTATCTTTTCATGCCGAGCAATTTCTCCTGGCGCGCGTATGGTTGGTCGTCCGTCATTGCTACTTGGAGACAAGATCGACTGACCCTGCGGTACATGCCGATAGCGCCTATGGTTCGACCGACATCCTGGGCTGGCTGGTTCAGGAGCGGGGGATAGAGCCGCGCGTCCGTCCGAGCGGCGCGACGGCACCTTCGAGAGGCGGGCAACGTGATCAGGTCATTCGCCTAGAGCAGGCGGTAGACCGCATCGTGTGACACAGAATAGTTTTCTGGACTTTAACGCCAGCTCACGCGGCGGGAGATCGGCATCGTGCGGCGCCATGCCGGCGGTGTGGTCACCTTGCATTGGATCGGCCGCCGGCGAACAAAATCGCTAATTGCTACCGCGGCAAAGCCGAGAGGATTCTTACGTCTGATTCCCCGAAAGCCTCAGCATGCTTGGGTCAAACAGCCAATGGTGATAAACAAACGCGGGTTTGTTGGCCGTAGCTAGGGAGATGGCGTTATGGGCGAGACAAGGAAGATCGCCGCTATCCTGGTTTCGGATGTCGTGGGTTATAGTCGTCTCGCTGGTGCGGACGAGGATGACATCCTCGCACGGCTTCGAACCCTCCGCAGCTCCCTCATCGACCCGACTATCGCCGCGCACAATGGCCGCGTCGTCAAGCGCACGGGAGACGGAAGCCTCGTCGAGTTTCGCAGTGTCGTCGACGCCGTTCGTTGTGCGATCGAGGTACAGAAGGCAATGATCGAACGCAATGCCGGCGTTGCGCCCGATCGTCAAATTGTGTTCCGCATCGGCATCCATCTCGGCGACGTGGTCGAGGAAAGCGACGGTGATCTAATGGGCGACGCCGTGAACATTGCAGCACGGTTGGAGGGGGTTACACAACCTGGTGCGATCTGCCTCTCGGAGGATGCTTATCGCCAGGTAAAGGCACGACTGCATCTACTTGTAACGGATCTCGGCCCGGTCCAGCTCAAGAACATCTCCGAGCCAATCCGGGTCTATGAGCTACACGTTGGGGTTGCCGGACAGGTCAAGCCGACAGAGGCAGCGGTTGCCAGTTCAGTCGAACTGCGTTCCGTCCCCTCGTCCGCTGCCGACAAGCCTTCGATTGCTGTACTTGCCTTCAACAACATGAGTGGTGACGCAGAACAGGAATATTTCTCCGACGGGATCAGCGAAGACATCATCACCGATCTCTCAAAGATCTCCGGGCTGCATGTGATCGCCCGCAACTCATCGTTCGTCTACAAGCACTCGGCCGTGTCCATTGCCGATGTAGCCACGGCGCTCGGCGTCCGCCACGTTCTCGAGGGCAGCGTCCGAAAAGTTGGCAACCGAGTTCGGGTAACCGCTCAATTGATTGATGCCATGAGCGGTGGGCATGTATGGGCCAGCCGCTTCGATCGTGATCTCACTGACATCTTTGCCGTCCAGGACGAAATCGCCCAGGAAATCGTTGCGGCGCTCAAGCTGAACCTCACGCTGGGGGAACATAACAGACTGGCTAAGATGCATGCCGTCAACCTTCAGGCGTACGAATTTTTCCTGCGCTCACGTGACCAAGCTCTAGCTTCCACGCCAGCCAGCAACATTGAGGCACGCAGCCTCGCAAAATCAGCTATCGCCAGAGAGCCGGAATATGCGGCCGCGTATGCGCTCATCGCCTTCACCCATGTGATTGATTACGTCAACGGCTGGGGCGACGATCCGGAGCAGGCGCTCCGGATAGGGCTGGAACTTGCGGAGAAAGCTGTCGCTATGGAGCCGGATCAGCCAATCGCTCACTTCGCGTTCGGTATGGCCTGTATGTGGAATCAGCAATTGGAACGCGCGCGAGCGGACATGCAGCGTGCCATCGAGCTTTCGCCCAATTCGGTAGAAATGTGGCTGTTGAAATCTCACTTGGAACTATATTCAGGGAACCCGACCGCCTCGCTTCAGGCGCTTGACGTTGCCATGAGGCTTGACCCACACTATCCGGAAGTCCTGCTTCAGTTTGTGGCCGATGCGCACTTTTCCCTCGGGCAATATGCCGAGGCAATCTCGGCGCTCGAAAGGCGGCTGGTGCGCAATCCTCAGTCTGAAACAGCTAACGCGCTGCTTGCGTCATGCTATGGCCATCTCGGCCGGTTTGAGGAAAGCCGGCGAGCGTGGGAGCGCGCGCTGCAAATCAATCCGGACTTTTCTCTCGAGCGCCGCCGCCGCGTTCTCCCGTTTAAAAACCCGGAGGACTTTGAGAGCCGCGTCGACGGACTCCGCAAGACACGACTGGTCACCTGACGTGCCTCAATCGAAGTCGGTCCGTTCTTAGGGGGACAAAAATTAAGGCACATTCGGTGACGGACGCAGGTCAGGCCGCTTGGGCATCCAGCGCCTTCGGCGCCCAGTTCGATGGAAGCAATTGTTCCAGTTGGCTCGTCGGCGTGTCAGCGATGTTGGCGAGGACATCAGAGGCCGCGTAAGTGGGCTGCTCGACTACAAAGTCGAGGAAACCTTCAAGTCGCTCGATGAGCCTCTGGAGGCCTGCAACTGGCGATGTCGCAGATGATTGCAGGATCAATCCATTCAATTTCGAACCGATACGATAGACAGACTCTTCGGCATATCGTCACGAAGCCGGCGGAACGAAGGCGTCTTCCACAGATACGTGCAACCCTCCCTGCTTCAGTCGTTTGCAGAGCCCAAATGCAAAGAGAATGGATGGCCGCTTTCGGGATCAGACGATATACCGCTCTACGACCGCTTGCAGGGCGCATTCCGGACGTGGCTGCCCCAGCGTAGCGGAAGGACAATTCACCTGGATCGGTCAAGCTGGTTGCATGAGCACTCCCAGGTAGGGGGTTCTCACCCGATTGGAAGCCATGATAAACAATGCCTATGTGCAGCAAGAACTATCTGATCGAAGGCGGTTCCGGCACTGGTAAGACGTCTGTCGCTACAGAATTGGAGCGGCGGGCATACCATGTCAGCCATGGTGATCGGGTCTTGGCTTATGTCGGCGACCCCGAGACAGGCCAGGCACTCTCAGAACCACCCAAAGGCGCAGACCGGATTGCTTGAGGATACGGGCACTGGATCTGGACCGTTGACAAGGTCCGGGCCGTTGCTGCTGACACCACCCATCCTGCCACATTCTTCTGTGGCGGCTCGCGCAATTTCCATAAATTCCTGCACCTATTCGACAAGGTATTCGTGCTCGACATCGGCGTTGAGACGTTGAACCAAAGATTGGATGGACGGCCGAATGAGCCTGGGTTCGAACCGGCCGAGCGGGCACTGATCCTCCACTATCATCATACTCGGAAATGTCTTCCCGCCGGCATCAGCATCGACACGGCGAATACTGTCGCACGCGTCGTCCACGATATCCTCGCTAACCTCACCTGAAGCCTTGCAGCGATCGTAATCGGACGGGAGCGGCCGACTATCGCGGGATAAGACCCAAACCGCTTGGAACGGCTCACTGGGCGTTGTCACTTTCGTACCCGACCGGCAGCTTTTAGAGGGACAAACTGGGTGGCCCAACAACCGTCTTGAGGGCGCACACCGGCCGCGTTACTCGCGAGCGCCGATCTTTCACGAACGTCTATTTGACGATTGTTCTCGTCGGGGTCATCAGCGATCGGACGGTGCGTCCTCGCCGGAACGAGAAAGCACCGTGGCGTCTCGGCTTAGTGTCACTCGGCACTCCGGGCACCTTGGACCTGGCGCACCGTGACCGGAGCTCGAAGATTTAGCCCCGGGGCTGCAGCAACGCCAGAATGATGGTGGATACCGCCAACACGGCCGTAAGTGTCAATGGCGCTGCCGCACCGTAGTAATCGACCACGTAGCCGCCGAACAATGCACCGATGCTGATGGCGACCTGGAACGAAGCGACCATGAGACTGCCAGCTGCCTCCAA
>NZ_JBYCZP010000029.1:0-46735 GCF_057586295.1 Rhizobium sp. SRI_017
CCAAAAACACGCGAAAATGAAAAGCGCGTTAATCAATAGGGCCTGAGCCTAGGGCAACGTCACGGGGTGCGTTTTTGGTGCCGTCAGCGGAGCTCGCAATCTGACTGCGCCCATGTGATGGGCGATCGCATCAGCGCTGAAGGCGGATAAAGGACGCTGATCAAACAGCGTCTCAACAATCGTGCAGAGAATTCCCATCTGCAGTTTCGAACGATGCTTGTGCGATTTCGCGTCAGTTGAATGTCGGGGGGGCTCAATCCTCAAACGAGCCATCGGGCACCACCACCAGCTTGCCGACAAAATTCTTCGCCATGAAATCCGTCTGCGCCCGATGAAATTCCGAGAGCGGATAAACACCGCCGACAAGCGGGCGGATCTTCCCGTCCTCGATGTAGCGAACGAGCCGGCGGAAATCGCCGCGGGTGCCCTGGCTCGATCCATGCAGCTCGAGCTGCTTGAGATAGAGGGTGCGGAGGGCGAGCTGGACCACCGGTCCGCCGATCGCGCCGGCGGTGGTGTAACGTCCCTCCGGACGCAGGATCTTCAGAAGGTCGTTGAACATGGGCCCCGCGACCAGATCGGCCACGACATCGATAGGCGCGCCACCCGTCGCGCGTTCCACAGCGAGGGGTAGATCGCCGTCACCGCGCGTGACAACCGCCTCGGCGCCGATCTCGAGTACCGCCTGTTCCTTGCCTGCGCCGGCGACCGCATAGGGTATGGCGCCGCGTGCGCGGGCGAGCTGGATGATCGCCGAGCCTACTCCGCCCGATGCGCCGGTGACCAGCACGCGCTCGCCAGCCGCAAGCCGGGCATTTTCCAGCATGCGTTCGCCGGTGAGGTAGGCACAGCAGAAGGTCGCGAGCTCGATATCTGAGAGATCGGTCGTCACGACATGCGCATTCGCGGCGGGCAGTGCCATATATTCGGCATAGCCGCCGTCGCGGCCGTGGCCCATGTAATCAATGTCGGCGAGACTATCGTCTTCGCGGTTGTAGATCGAGAAATCGACCATCACGCGCTCGCCGATGCGGCTGGCATCGACGCCCGCGCCGACGGCGACCACATGGCCGACGGTGTCGGTGCCCTGGATGCGCGGAAAGGTCAGCGTGTTGCCCTGGCGCCGCCAGGTCGAGACGGCGGAGGGGTCATCCTCTGTGCCGTAGGCGCCCTGGCGGACCCAGACGTCGGTGTTGTTCATTCCGCAGGCTGTGACCCTGATCAGCACTTCGCCGGCCACCGGGGAAGGTACTGGCGTCTCGGTATTGAAGACGAGCTTATCCAACCCGCCGTGGCCGACGAGTTGCACGGCGGCCATGGTTTTTGGGATCGTGTTCATACCTGCCACCCTTAGTCGAGAACCGCGTCGACTGCGCCGACCGCGGCCTTCACCACGACATCGGCTTCGTCCCTGGTGAGGCAGAGCGGCGGCGCGAAGCCGAGGATGTCGCCTTGCGGCATGGCGCGACCGATGACACCGCGTTCGAGCAGTGCCGCGGAGACCTGCGGACCGATCTTGCGTGAGACGTCGAAAAACTTCCGGTCGTCCTTGTCCTCGACGAATTCCACGGCGGCCATCAAGCCATCGCCGCGCACTTCGCCGACATGTTTGTGGCCTGCCAGCGCATCCGTCAGCTGCTGACGGAAATAGGCGCCGGTGGTGCGGGCATTCTCGACCAGGCCGAGTTCGTCGATCAGCTCGAGATTGGCGACGCCGGCGGCGGCACAGATCGGATGCGACGAATAGGTCCAGCCATGGCCGATGGCGCCGAGTTCATCGGACCCCTTGACCAGCACCTGCCACATCTTGTCGGAAACGATGGTGCCCGAAAGCGGCGCATAGGCCGAGGTCAGACCCTTGGCGATGGTGATCAGGTCGGGCTTCATGCCGTAGTGATCCGAGCCGAACATCGTGCCCAAACGGCCGAAGCCGGTCACGACCTCGTCGGCGACGAGCAGGATATCGTATTTCTCCAGCACCGCGCCGATCTTCTGCCAATAGGTCTTCGGCGGCGTCACGATGCCGCCGGTGCCAAGGATCGGCTCGCCGATGAAAGCGGCGACCGTGTCCGGGCCCTCGGCCAGTATCATTTCCTCGAGCTTCTGGGCACAATGGTCGGCGAACTGTTCCTCATTCATCGAGCGATCGTCTCGGCGGAAATAATAGGGCGCTTCCGTGTGCAGGATTGGCGCGCGCGGCAGGTCGAAGGCATTGTGGAAGAGATGCAGGCCGGTCAGCGAACCGGTCATCACGCCCGAACCGTGATAGCCGCGCCAGCGCGAGATGATCTTCTTCTTCTCCGGCCGGCCGAGAACGTTGTTGTAGTACCAGATCAGCTTGATGTTGGTCTCGTTGGCATCCGAACCCGACAGGCCGAAATAGACGCGGCTCATATGCTCGGGCGCACGGTCGATGATCATTTTGGAAAGCGTGATCGACGCCTCGGTGCCGTGGCCGACATAGGCGTGGTAATAGGCGAGATTCCTAGCCTGCTCGGCGATTGCATCCGCGATCTTCTGCCGGCCATAGCCGACATTGACGCAATAGAGGCCGGCGAAGGCATCAAGGCTCTTCTTGCCGTTCACATCGGTGATGTAGACGCCCTCGCCGCCCGCCATGACCCGGGTCGGGGTCTCGCCGCGGGCATGCATGCCCATATGGGTCGAGGGATGGAAGAAGTGATCGCGGTCCCAGGCGGTCAGTTCGTTGTTGTGGTCGAGCATGGGGGAATTCCTTCTAGGCAGCTGTGTCGACGCAGATGTATTTGAGTTCGGTGAAGGCCTCCATGCCGTGGCGCGAGCCCTCGCGGCCGAGGCCGGATTGCTTCCAGCCGCCGAACGGTACCGGCCCGCCTGTGATCTTCACCCGGTTGATGGCGACCATGCCATAGTCGAGCGCGCGGCCAAGCCGCATCTGGCGGGCGCCGTTTTCAGTCACGACATAGGCAACGAGGCCGTATTCGGTGTCATTGGCGCGGGCGACGACCTCGTCTTCGGTGTCAAAGGCGCTGACGGCAGCGACCGGACCGAAAGTCTCTTCGCGCATGATCAGCGCGTCATCGGGCACATGGGTCAGCAGCGTCGGCTCGAAGAACAGCGGTCCGGCCTTGTGGCGCTTTCCGCCCGTCACGCATGTCGCGCCACGGGCGATGGCGTCTTTCACCTGTTCTACGACCTTGGCGACGGCGCGGTCATGCATCAGCGGGCCGATATCGACGCCGGGCTCAAGCCCGGTGCCGACCTTCAGTGCCCGGATGCGGTCGGCAAACTTGGCCGAGAAGGCGTCGAGGATGGAGCGCTGAACATAGATACGGTTGGCGGCCAGACAATCTTGGCCCGAAGTCGCGAATTTGGCATCGACGGCGATATCCACCGCGCGGTCGATATCGGCGTCCTCGAAGATGATAAGCGGCGCGTGCCCACCGAGCTCCATGACGAGCCGCTTCATCGTCGGCGCACTCTGCTGGGCGATCAACCGACCAACCTCGGTCGAGCCAGTGAAGCTCATGGCTCGGACGCGTGTATTGCGGCACATCTGCCCGACGACCGCGGCAGCGTCGCCCGTCAACACGTTGAACACACCGGCCGGCATGCCGGCGCGCTCGGAGAGTTCAGCGAGCGCCAGAGCCGAGAGCGGGGTTTCCGACGAAGGATGAGCCACGACCGTGCAACCGGCAGCAAGCGCCGCCGCAGCCTTGCGGGTCAGCATGGCAGCAGGAAAATTCCAGGGCGTGACGAGGCCGGCAACCCCGATCGCCTGGCGGCGAACCATCATCTCGGCACCGGGCAGATGGCTGGTCACGCTCTCCGCATTCAGCCGCTTGCCCTCTTCGGCATACCATTCGACGAAGTCGGCGGCGTAGTCGATCTCACCGCGCGACTCCGCGAGCGGCTTGCCCTGTTCCAGCGTCATGATCAGCGCCAGATCCTCGCGATGGGCGAGCATCAGATCGCACCATTTGCGCAGGATTTTGGCCCGCTCCTGCGGCAGCAGCCCTTGCCATTTCGGGAAGGCGCGGCTGGCGGCATCGATCGCAGCGCTGACCTGGTCCGTGTCGATGGCCGCGACCCAGGCGAGCGATTTGGCCGTCGAGGGATCAGTGACGTCAAACCCCTTGCCGGCATTGCCGGCGACCCAGCGGCCCTCAATATAGGCGAGATTGCGCAGCAGATGACGGTCTTTGAGGCCCGCAAGGCCTTCGTGAAAATCGGCGCGCGCGAAAATGGCGGTCATTCCGGTCTCCTCGGTCTGGTTCGATACCGCGGAGTCTAGACGTGCTGGTCGGAGAAAGTGTCTGTTCTGGTGCGTGTGGGTAGAGAGTCTCTCTATATCTGCGGCAGTTCCCAGAGAGTTTCTCCGGTCATGCAACAGAGAGATTGGTGCACCCGCATGAGCTTGCGCCCGCTTCACCCCTTGGGGAGAAGCAGGGCCGCAACGCCTCATGCCGGATCCGGCAACAACCCCGCCAGCGGCTGCGCGACCTCCTCCTTCACCGTCTTCGTCACGATGTAAGTAAAATACCGCTCGATCCCGATCTCACGATCCAGCAGCCCGTCGACGAAGCGTTGGTAGGTATCGATGTCAGTCGCCACGACCTTGAGCACATAATCGACGCCGCCGCCGACCGACCAGCAGGCGACGACTTCGTCCAGTGCCGTGATCGCCCGCTCGAAGCGGTCGAAATCCGCCTGGCGGTGATTGGCCAGCGTCACTTCCATCAGCACGGTGGCAACAGGCGCGATCTTCCGGAGGTTGAGATGGGCGTGATAGCCGCTGACGATACCGGCTTTTTCGAGCTTCTGCAGCCGCATCCAGCACGGCGTCGGCGACAGGCCGACCTTCTCGGCGAGCGCGAGCTTGGTGATCCGGCCGTCGCGCTGAATGGCGTCCAGGATACGCAGGTCGACGGCATCGAGTTTCATGGCTTCGGCAGTCCGGATTCATGACAAATTCCACAATGGAACATTGGAAGAGTAAATTTCTGTTGTCAATTGAACTGATTTTGATAGCTCTATAATCATGACAAATTGGCAGCCCGATCCTTCCCTTCTCCGCCGGCCGGCCTATCTCTCGCTTGCCGAGCAGATCGCCCGCGCCATCCAGGATGGTACGCTCGCCAGCGGCCACCGTCTTCCTCCGCACCGGACGATGGCGGATAGTCTCCAGCTCTCGGTTCAGACGGTGAGCCGCGCCTATGACGACCTGATCCGCCGCGGGCTCATATCCGGCGAGATCGGCCGCGGCACCTTCGTGCAAACCTTGCGCAAGGAGCCCGAGCCGCCCTATCTGCCGGAGCGGTTGGGCGAATTGATCGATCTCTCGATTCTCAAGCCGGCCTGCGACCAGTACCATCTTGAGAAAATGCGGGAAGCCTTCGGCTGGCTGGCCGAGAACCTGCCGGCCAGTTCGGCGCTCTCCTTCCGTCCGAATGTCGTGTTTCCCAGGCATCGTGTGGCCGCGGCAGAATGGCTGGCACGTTGCGGCGTCGAGGTCTCACCGCTCAATATCAGCGTCACCAACGGCGCGACCTCGGGCATGACAACGGCGCTGATGAGTGTTGCTCCGCCGGGCTCGACTGTTGTTGTCGAGGCAATCAGTCATCACACGCTGGTGCCGCTCTCGACCTATCTCGGTCTCCATCTCGAAGGCGTCGCCGTCGACGAACAGGGCATGATGCCAGAAGCGCTTGAGGCGGCCTGCCGCAAGGGCAATGCCCGCGCGGTGTTTTTGCAGCCGACGGTGATCAATCCGATGGCGGCGATGATGGGTGCCGAGCGGCGCGAGGCGCTTGCCGCGGTGGCGCGCAAGCATGATCTGGCGATCATCGAGAATGACATTCTCGGTCCCCTGGTGGAAAATCGCCCGCCGCCGATTGCAGCGCTTGCGCCGGAGCGGACGCTCTACATCACCAGCTTCACCAAGATCACCGTGCCCGGCCTGCGCATCGGCTATCTCGCGGCGCCCGATCGCTATGTCGCCGCCGTTGCCAACCGGCATCTCGTCTCCAGTTGGATGGCGACGCCGTCGATCGCCGAGATCGCCACAAAATGGGTGGGCGACGGCACGGCGATGGAACTGGTCGGCTGGCAGCGCCGCGCACTCGCGGTCCGCCACGCGATTGCCGCCGAGACGCTGGCCGGGCTCGACTATCGCGACCATCCGCAGAGCCTGCATGTATGGATGCCGCTGAAGGGCCAGCACACTGAGGAGGGATTCGTCTCCCAAGCCCGCCTTCGCGGCGTTGCCATTGCGCCGGGCAGTTCCTTCCGCACCAGCGGCGAGGCCTGGCATCCGGCCGTGCGCATCTCATTGGGATCGACAACCGAGGTGGAACTGAAGACCGGGCTTGGGATTGTAGCGTCGTTGAGCATTGCGGATCCCGAGGCATTGCTGCTCGCAATATAGGGCAAATGAGCCAGTTTTGGGCATATCCGGAAAAATTGTCATGATATTATTTTGACAATTGACATGATTTCGGATCGGGATAATCGTTAGGGCACTGCTTGTCTCAACAGGGAGAGACATGAATGCCCGAACCCATCATCCGCATCGACAATATCGTCAAGCGCTACGGTCCGCTGACCGTGCTCGACGGCCTGTCGATGGACGTGATGCCGGGGGAGAAGCTCGCGCTTATCGGCCCCTCCGGCTCCGGCAAGACGACGATCCTGCGCATCCTCATGACGCTCGAGAGCATTTCCGGCGGCCATATCCAGGTCGACGGCGAGCAGCTTTATCACATGCCGAAGGGTGGCACGCTCGTCGCGGCCGACGAGCGGCATCTCCAGAAGATGCGGACCAAGATCGGCATGGTCTTCCAGCACTTCAATCTCTTTCCGCACAAGACCGTGCTCGACAATGTCACGCTCGCGCCGATCCTGACCAAGAGTGTCGCGCGACCGGCGGCCGAGAAGCGGGCGATGGAACTGCTCGACATGGTCGGCATGGCCGACAAGGCAAAGCACGTCCCGGCGCAACTCTCCGGCGGCCAGAAGCAGCGCGCTGCGATTGCCCGCGCCCTGGCGCTTTCGCCGCGCATCATGCTGTTCGACGAGGTTACCTCGGCGCTCGACCCGGAACTGGTCGAGGAAGTGCTCAATGTCATGAAAAAGCTCGCCGCCGAGACCGACATGACCATGCTTCTCGTGACCCACGAAATGGGCTTCGCCCACGATTTTGCCGACCGAATCCTGTTCTTCGACCGCGGCCGTATCGTCGAGGAAGGCAAGCCCGACGAGATTTTCCGAAATCCCAAGCAGGAACGCACGCAAACCTTCCTGCGCAAGATCATAGCGGCAGGGCACCGCGTCTGAGCGTTCGCGCGAGGGCTTGCTCCAACAAACACCAACAAGACCGTCAGAGGAGACAGACATGAAATTTTCGACCATGATCAAGCTGATGGCCGGGGCTTCCGCCCTTGCCACCCTGCTTGCGGCAGCGCCGGTTTCGGCGGATGACAACAAACTGCAGGAACTCAAGGACCAGGGGTTTGCCCGCGTCGCCATCGCCAATGAGCCACCGTTCACGGCCGTGGCCGCCGACGGAAAAGTCTCTGGCGCGGCGCCTGACGTGGCGCGCGAGATCTTCAAGCGCTTGGGCGTGCCTGAGATCGTCGCCTCGATCTCCGAATATGGCGCGATGATCCCTGGCCTGCAGGCGCGTCGGCATGACGTCATCACCGCCGGCCTCTTCATGAAGCCGGAGCGTTGCGCCGCCGTCGCCTATTCCGAGCCGATCCTCTGCGATGCCGAGGCGATGCTGGTGAAGAAGGGCAACCCGATGGGCTTCAAGAGCTATGCCGATATCGCCGCCAACCCCGACGCCAAGCTTGGCGCACCGGGCGGCGGCACCGAGGAAAAGCTCGCGCTCGACGCTGGCGTGCCGCGTGACCGAGTGATCGTCGTTCCCGACGGCCAGAGTGGCCTCAAGATGCTGCAGGATGGCCGCATCGACGCCTATTCGCTGCCGGTTCTGTCGATCAACGACCTCGTCAAGAAGGCCAATGACCCGAACCTTGAAGTGATCGCCCCGGTCATCAATACGCCAGTCTATTGCGACGGCGCGGCCTTCCACAAGGACGACGTGGCGCTGCGCGATGCCTTCGATGTCGAGCTCAAGAAGCTGAAGGAATCCGGCGAATTCGCCAAAATCATCGAGCCCTACGGCTTCTCCGCCCAGGCGGCGATGTCGACCTCGCGCGAAAAGCTCTGCGCGGCGAAGTAAAGTGAAGGCCCTCATCCGGTTCGTTCCCGCTTCTCCCCTTGGGGAGAAGGTGGCCCGAAGGGCCGGATGAGGGGTTCCCATGAAGCGAAGGGCAAGGCTTAGAACCCCTCATCTGCCCTTCGGGCATCTTCTCCCCAAGGGGAGAAGCGGGAGGACGCGGCTCGCGCTGCACTCCATCTGAATCGTCCTGCCTGCGACAGGCAAACGGAACGCGGAACCGATGATCGACTGGTCCGGCTATATAGGCCTCATATTGCAAGGCGCATTGGTGACGCTGGAGCTAACCGTGCTCGGCTCCGCGCTGGCCCTTGTCGTCGCCTTCACTGCCGGCCTTGCGCGGCTGTCGCGCTTCTTCGCTGTCCGGGCACTGGCTACCACCTATATCGAATTCTTTCGCGGCACCTCGATCTTCGTCCAGCTGTTCTGGGTCTATTTCGTGCTGCCCTTTGCCGGTGTCAGCCTCTCGCCGTTGCAGGCCGGCGTGCTGGCGCTCGGCCTCAATGTCGGGGCCTATGGTGCCGAGGTGGTGCGCGGCGCGGTGAAGTCGGTGCCGCGTGAACAGCTCGAAGCTTCCATCGCGCTCAATTTTTCGCGCTACCAGCGCATGCGCTACATCATCCTGCCGCAGGCGCTGCCGCTGATGCTGCCGACCTTTGGCAACAATGCGATCGAACTGCTCAAGGGTACGGCCGTCGTCTCGTTGATCTCACTGACCGACATGACATTCCAGGCGCAGGTCGTACGCGCCCAGACCGGCAACACGCTGGTCCCCTTCGGCACGATCCTGATCCTCTATTTCCTGATGTCCTGGGTCATCTCCTTCCTCATGCGCCGGCTCGAACGCCGCGTCACCCGCAACCTCGATGGCGTGAGGGTCTGATGGAGTGGGATTGGAACTTCGTCTGGCAGATCATGCCGACCCTGCTTCAGGGCTTGAAGATCACGCTGATCGCCAGCGTGCTCGGCGCCATCGTTGCCGCCATCGTCGGCATGGTCTTTGCCGTGCTGCGCCGCTCGCCGGTCGCCGTGGTGTCGAAGACAACGGGCTTCATGGTCGAGTTCATCCGCGGCACGCCGCTGCTCGTGCAGCTCTATTTCATCTTCTATGTCCTGCCCGATATCGGCATCCGCCTGCCGGCACTGGTGGCGGGTGTGATCGGCCTCGGCCTGCACTACGGCACCTATACCGCCGAAGTCTATCGCTCCGGCATCGAGAATGTGCCGCGCGGCCAGTGGGAGGCGGCGAAGGCTGCGAACCTCACCGAGCGCCAGACCTGGGTCCACGTGATCCTGCCGCAGGCGATCCCGCCAATGATCCCGGCGCTCGCCAACTATCTCGTCGCCATGTTCAAGGAGACGCCGCTGCTCTCGGCGATCACCGTGCTCGAACTGATGAACCAGGCGAAAAGCGTGGCGAATTCGAGCTACCGCTATATCGAGCCGATCACCATGGTCGGCGTCTTCTTCCTCATCATGAGCCTGATCTCGGTCATCGTCCTGCGCTGGCTCGAGGAACGCTTTGCCCGGAGGGACTACAGATGATCCGTGACATCGAAATCGGCGTGGCTTCGCGCCCGCCACGGCTCGACAGCCGGCCGCTCGCCAAGCGCATCGGCCTCGTAATCCTTGCTACAGACCACACGACGGAGCCGGACTTCGCCCGCATGGTCGCGAGCGAGGAAATCGGCATCTATGTCAGCCGCATCCACTTCGCCAATCCGACGACGCCGGAAAACCTGCGCGCCATGCAGCCGTCGCTGTCCGCGGGCGCCGGCCTCATCCTGCCTGGCGAACCGCTCGATGCCATCATGTATTCCTGCACCTCGGCCTCCGTCGTCATCGGCGACAACGAGATCGCCGCGGCAATCCGCAAAGCCAAGCCCGGCGCGCAGGTGGTTACGCCGACCGCGGCCGCGGTGCTCGGCCTTAGGGCTTTCGGCGCCAAGCGCATCAGCATCCTGACACCTTACACGCGAGAGACCAGCCGGCCGATGGCCGATTATTTCGCCGGCTTAGGTTTCGACATCGACCGCTTCACCTGCCTCGACATGACCGACGACCGCGAGATGGCCCGCGTTTCACCGTCCGAGATCGTCGCATTCGCCGAGGAGGCACTCGACCCGGCCTCGGATGCACTCTTCGTCTCCTGCACCGCGCTGCGTGCCGCCGGCGTCGCCGCAGAGATCGAGCAGGCCATTGGCAAGCCCGTCGTGACCAGCAATCTCGCGACGGCCTGGCAGTGCCTCAGGATCTGCGGCGACGAGGCATCGCGGCCGGAACTTGGTCGGCTGATGACCCTGTCACTGCCGGGAGCCTGATCATGCATGCCGCGAAACATATCGGCCTCGACGATATCCGCGCCGCCGCTGAACGCATCCGCGGCCATGTGCTGAGAACGCCGATGGCGCTATCGGCGAGCCTGACAAAACGGATGGGCGTGCCGGTAAATCTCAAGCTCGAAAGCCACCAGCGGACCGGGGCCTTCAAGCTCAGGGGTGCCACCAACGCCATGCTCTCGCTTTCCGCGGACCAACGGGAGCATGGCGTTGTGGCTGCCTCGACGGGCAATCACGGACGGGCACTGGCCTATGCAGCGCGATCGGTGGGATCCAAGGCGACGATCTGCATGTCGGGCCTGGTGCCTGAGAACAAGATCGCCGAGGTCAAGCGGCTCGGCGCGACGGTGAAGATCGTGGGCCGGTCGCAGGACGAGGCGCAGGAGGAAGTCGACCGTCTGGTCGCCGAGGAAGGCATGATCATGGTGCCGCCCTTCGATGATGTTGATGTTATCGCCGGCCAGGGCACGATCGGTCTCGAAATAGTCGAGGATCTTCCGGATGTCGAAATGATCCTGGTGCAGGTCTCGGGCGGCGGACTCGCCTCGGGCATCGCGGCTGCCGTGAAGGCGCTGAGACCCGGCACGACGGTCATCGGCATCACAATGGATCGCGGCGCTGCGATGAAGGTCAGCATCGATGCCGGCCGCCCTGTTTCGGTCGAGGAATATCCCAGCCTTGCGGACTCACTCGGCGGCGGCATCGGCCTCGACAACCGGCTGACCTTCGCCATGTGCTCGACCCTGCTCGACGACATCGTGCTGGTGACGGAACCGGAAATCGCCGAGGGTATCCGCCACGCCTACAGCCAGGAGCGGGAAGTGCTCGAAGGTGCCGGCGCCATCGGCATCGCTGCCCTGCTCGCCGGCAAGGTCAAACCGAAAGGGCCGACCGCCGTGCTGCTCTCCGGCCGCAATATCGATATGCGGCGCCACCGTTACATCATCAATGGCGGTGAACTGGAGGACGCGCCATGAGCAGCATATCGATCCTGACCGAGAAGGAATTGAAAGGCATCATCCGGCTCGATGCCGATGTGGTGACCTGCATCGAGGAAGCTTTTCGCGCGCTAGCCACCAAGCCCGTCGTCATGCCGCCGATCCTTCGGCTCGACATCGTCGAGGCACGCGGCGAGGTCGATGTGAAGACGGCCTACGTGCCCGGCCTTGATGGTTTCGCGATCAAGATAAGCCCCGGCTTCTTCGACAATCCCAAGCTCGGCCTCGCCTCGACCAATGGCATGATGGTGCTGCTGTCGGCCAAGACCGGGCTTGCCCAGGCGCTGCTGCTCGACAACGGCTACCTGACCGATGTCCGCACCGCCGCCGCTGGCGCGGTCGCCGCCGAGCATCTTTCGCGCGTGGATGCCTCCGTCGCGGCGATCTTCGGCGCCGGCATGCAGGCCACCATGCAACTCGAAGCGCTGACGCTGGTGCGACCAATCCGTGAAGCGCGCATCTGGGCACGTGATCTTGCCAAGGCCGAGGCGTCGGCGAAGGCGTTGGCCAGTCGGCTCGGCATCAAAGTCACCGCCGAATGCGATCCGGAACGGGCGATCTCTGGCGCCGACATCATCGTCACCACCACGCCGTCGAACACGCCGCTGGTGAAGGCCGAGTGGCTTACGCCCGGCCAGCATCTCACCGCCATGGGCTCGGATGCCGAGCACAAGAACGAGGTCGATCCGCGCCTCGTCATCCGCGCCGACATGTATGTCGCCGACCGCCTGTCTCAGACCCGCAAGCTCGGCGAACTGCATCACGCCATCGCCGCCGGCCTCGTCGCGGCCGATCAGGAATTCCCCGAACTCGGCCAAGTGGTGGCAGGGCTCGCGCCAGGCCGCTCGTCGGACGGCGAAATCACCTATGCCGACCTCACCGGCACCGGCATCCAGGACACGGCAATCGCGACGCTTGCCTATGCCCGCGCCCGGGCTTCGGGCGCCGGTACGACATTTGAAATGTGAGTGCGGCAAACCGCACGGGAAGGAAGACAATGCCCGACGTCGAACTCAAATTCACCCGCGAGGAATATGCGCAGCGCCTTGAAAAGACGCGGACCGCCATGGAAGCCAAGGGCGTCGATCTTCTCATCGTCAGCGATCCCTCCAACATGAACTGGCTGACCGGTTATGACGGCTGGTCCTTCTATGTCCATCAGGCGGTGATCGTGCCGCCGCATGGCGAGCCGATCTGGTACGGCCGTGGCCAGGACGCCAACGGCGCCAAGCTTACCGCCTATCTCAGCCAAGAAAACATCATCCCCTATGCCGACCACTATGTGCAGTCGACCGACCGGCATCCGATGGACTATCTCGCCGCCAAGCTCGCCGAGCGCGGCTTCGACACGCTACGCATCGGCGTGGAGATGGACAATTACTGGTTCTCGGCGGCCGCCTTCGCCTCGCTGGTCAGGCATCTGCCGAATGCGACATTCGTCGATTGCACCGCGCTGGTGAACTGGCAGCGCGCGGTCAAAAGCCCGACCGAGATCCAATACATGCGCAATGCCGCGCGCATTGTCGAGGCCATGCATCAGCGCATCGCCGACAAGATCGAAGTGGGCATGCGCAAATGCGATCTCGTGGCCGAGATTTACGATGCGGGCACGCGCGGCGTCGACGGCATCGGCGGCGACTATCCGGCGATCGTGCCGCTGCTTCCGTCGGGCCGCGACGCGTCGGCGCCGCATCTCACCTGGGACGACAAGCCGATGAAATCAGGCCAAGGCACCTTCTTCGAAATCGCGGGCTGTTACCATCGCTACCACGTGCCGCTGTCGCGCACGATCTTCTTGGGGAAGCCAACCCAGGAATTCCTCGATGCCGAGAAGGCGACGTTGGAGGGTATGGATGCCGGTCTCGCCGCCGCCAAGCCCGGCAATAGCTGCGAGGACATCGCCAATGCCTTCTTCGCAGTTCTCAAGAAATACGGCATCGTGAAAGACAACCGCACAGGTTACGGCATCGGCGTTTCCTATCCGCCGGATTGGGGCGAGCGCACGATGAGCCTGCGCCCGGGCGACAAGAGCGAGCTCAAGCCCGGCATGACCTTCCATTTCATGACCGGCCTCTGGTTGGAGACCATGGGCCTCGAGATCACCGAAAGCATCCTGATCACCGAAACTGGCGTCGAATGCCTGGCCAACGTGCCGCGCAAGCTGCTTGTCAGGGATTGAGCCATGGCTGCGTCTGTACTGCGGCCGTCGCCGATTGCTCCGACCATCGACCTGATGGCGCAGGGCGTGAACCACGGGTTCCTCAAGCTGCCCTATAGCCGCGACGATTCCGCCTGGGGCTCGGTGATGATCCCGATCACGGTGGTCCGCAACGGGGAGGGACCGACCGCCCTTCTCACGGGCGGCAACCACGGCGACGAATATGAAGGACCAATTGCGCTGTTCGACCTCGCGCGTTCGTTGAAAGGCGAGGACGTGACCGGCACGGTCATCATCGTGCCGGCGATGAACTACCCGGCATTCCTCGCTGGCACCCGCACCTCGCCTGTTGACAAGGGCAACATGAATCGCTCCTTCCCCGGCGCGCCCGACGGAACGGTGACCCAGAAGATCGCCGACTATTTCCAGCGCCATCTGTTGCCAATGGCAAACATCGTTCTCGACTTCCATTCTGGTGGCAAGACGCTGGATTTCCTGCCCTACTGCGCGGCGCATCGGCTGCCGGACAAGAAGCAGGAGCGAAGGAGTTTCGAATTCGTGGAAGCCTTCGGCGCTCCCTATTCCATGGCGATGCTGGAGATTGATGCAGTCGGCATGTACGACACGGCGGCAGAGGAGATGGGCAAGGTCTTCGTCACGACAGAACTCGGCGGCGGCGGCTCTGCCACGGCGCGCACCGCGGGCATCGCCAAGCGCGGCGTTCGTAACGTGCTGATCAAGGCCGGTATCCTCCAAGGCCAGATCGAGCCACAGGCCTCGGTGCGGCTCGACATGCCCGATGGCGACTGTTTTTGCTTCGCCGAGGATGGAGGGCTGATCGAATTTGTGAAGGATCTCGGAGACGAATTCCAGAAGGACGAAACGATCGCGCTGATCTATCCGACCGATCGCACGGGTGCCACGCCTAGGGAGATCAAAGCCAAGATGAACGGGATACTCGCCGCCCGCCACTATCCGGGGCTCGTCAAGCCAGGCGACTGTGTCTCCGTTCTGGCGGTGCGCATCTAACCGGCGCGGTAGCGACAGGGTCATGACTTGAAGTGAAACGCGGGAAATGTCGGGCTGACCTGAAGCCCTTCCTGACCGCTTTGGTGGACGGATCCTTCATCGATGATGGGATAATCGGCCATGATCGCATCAAGCTCGTTCCACCACTTCGCACACGATTTTGCTCTGTTGCACCGATCGGTCGACGACAACGTTCGCTATGGCCGGCCCGATGCGACCGGGATGTTTCTTTACAAGACGGCGATGTGTCGGGGACCGTCCGTGCGCGTGGGCCGAAACTCGCTATCGTGGTGCTTCTCCTGGGCGTCCAGGTAAGCTCTCGCCCACTCGGCGAGGGGGCCGGTACCGGCGGCGTGCTGCCGTATCGCTTCCATGCCACGCTCTCGGCGATCCGCGTTGGAGGGGACATTGCCGATTCCGGTTTGCTCCGTTGTCGTGTCAGTGCCGGGGTCAGCGATTCCATCGGCAGAGCCTGTGTCGACGGCGCGACTCGACTGGTCTAGCCTCGAGGCGATCACGATCATCGAACCGATAGCATTTCCAGCTTTGAAGACGTCGTCCGCATGGCCGGTGCGCCTCTTCACAACCTTGATGGGAGCAACGGGCTCGACCGGAATGGTAGCCCTTTTCTGACCTGTGAGAACTGTGACGGCGTGGGTCGCCAGTGAATTGACACTTGATATCATGTTGCGTCTGCGAGGGATCAATTGTCTACGAGAGGAAGCCGGCGACGGCGGTAGCGTCGAGCTGTTCGGCGATGAATCATGCTCGACTTCGATTATGCATCCCGGGCTTTAAGAAGATGTTAACCGACTGCGTGATGCGGGTTTCAAGCCGGCGCTCTCGGTTCTTTCCCAGGTCTTCCATCAACACCCGGAAGCCGGCAGCGCCCTCTTCCAGATGCTCCGGTTTGCCTTGCCGCGGGAACCGGATCAACGATGTGATCGCTTTATTGCGTCGTCCAAAGCGGAGCCAAGCAAGGATTCACAATCTGATCGGCGCAATGCCGAGCGATCAAAAGGCGGCCCTGAGAATAAGAATGATTGCCACCTTCTGTAGGAGGAGTGGCCGAGCCGAATTGAACCGGGACGACTATTCGACACGTTGGCACATTACCTTGTCCAACAGTCGGGGCATTTGTGGCGCAGAGGAGGACAATATATCTCTCATGCCTTGCTGTGCCGGCGCATATGAAGCTTTCGCACCTCGGCCGAGAGTTCGAGCACCGGGCCATCGACGATGGCCGTGGTGAGAATCTCCTCGATAGCGATCCTTCGAACCGTAGATTCCGGGATTCCCATTTCCAAGAGCCACTGCCCGAGTTGTTCGGAAGAACTGGCATAGACAATGCGGCCAAGCCCGACCCATCCATGGGCGGCAGCACACATCGGACAATGCTCGCCGGACGTATAGACTGTCGCGCGGGCGCGGGAATCGGGTGGCATGTTTTCAGCCGACCAGCGAGCGAGGGTGAATTCCGGATGGCGAGTGCCGTCCCCCGTCGTGTGGATGCGATTGCGGTCCTCCGCCAATACCGTGCCGTCCTCGCCCACCAATATTGAGCCGAACGGTTCGTCGCCAGCGTCGACTGCCTCGGCGGCGAGTTCGACACAGCGGCGCAAGTGCTTGAGATCCGTATCCGTGATCATAGGCGTGTTCCTTGTGAGTTGGGCCGAAGAATCCGGGGCCGGCCGTTGTCGAAGCTCTGATAGCCATTTTTCCAGCCGGCGATGACGCGGCCAATCTCGCGTACCGCCGATTGGGGACCCGGGCTGTCGAGCAATACGACTGTCGCGTCTGAGCCGGGTTCGAGGCGATTGACAGTGCCGAGCTGCTGCGCCGCTGACCGGCTCACCATGTCGAATACCAGCGACATATCGGAATCCCGCGAAAGCTGGGCGACATTGGCATAGAGATTGGCCATGCGGATCAGCGAAGCATCACCATAGGGCGTGAATGGGTTGAGAATATTGTTGGTGGCGATCGACGCCACCACCCCCCGGGCTGCCAGGAGATGGGCGGGGGCAATGCCGCGTGGCACCAACCGATCGTTGCCGCGGCCAGTGAGGAAGAGATCGGTGGCGGGCAGCACCGAAAGTGCTATGCCCGCCTCAGCCAGCCGGTCTGCGATCGCCAGGACCTCCGCTTCGGGCATGGCCGAGAGGTTCGTGACATGACCGACCGCGACGCGTCCTTGCCAGCCATGGCGCAAGGTCGCGGTGACGACGGCGGGAAGATCGGTGTGGCCGGGGTCGAGGTCGAAATCGAGGTGAAAATCGACGCCGACGTCGTGTCTGGTGGCGAGCTCGAAAATCAGGTCGACATGGCCGATGGGATCGGGATCCGTATAGGGGCATCCGCCGACCAGGTCAGCGCCATCCGAGAGCGCGGCGCCCAGCATTGCTAACGTTGCGGGCTCGTTGGTCAGCCCGTCCTGCGCGAAGGCGCAGATCTCGATATCCACAGCGAAGGCATAGTCGGCCTTGATGCGCTTGATCGCCGCGAACGACCGGAAGCCGGCCCGCGGATCGATCTCTACAAAGGTCCGCATGCGGACCGTGCCATGCGAGATCGCCTTTTCGACCACGCGCGCCGCCCGGGCATAGACTTCGTCCTCCGCAAAGCCGGCCTTGGCGCTGGCCGTCTCCCGCACGGCCTCCGCTAGCGTGCCCTCACAAATCGTGCATCGGTCGAGGATGCAGGCCTTGTCGAGATGGATGTGGGTGTCGACGAAGCCGCCAAAGGCATAGGCGCCCTCGCCATCGAAGGTCTCGATCGCCGTGCAGAGGAGGTTCGGCTGCATGGTCGCGATCCGGCCATGCTGTACGGCGACATCGATAGGCGGGCCATTTTCCTCGACCCTGACATTGCGGATCACGAGATCGAACATCATGTCGGTGACAGTCCTCATAGGCCGATCGCGCCGCCGTCGCTGCGCGGATCATGCGCGCCTTCGATCAATCCGTCGCCACCGATGCGGATCATACCGGCCTGTCCGCCGAGCGGGCTGTAAGCGTCAATCTCGGAGATTTCATGACCCCTCGCCGCGAGCCCGGCGACCGTGCCGGCGCCGACATTGGCCTCGATCTTGAGGCTGTCGCGGCCGTCGGAAAAGGTGCGGCCGAGCAGGAAACGCGGACGCTTGAGCGCGGCGAGCGGATCGAGGCCGTGGTCAATGAGAAGGCTCAGGAGTAGCGCAAGCGTCTGTGGCTGGCCATCGGCGCCCTGCGTGCCATAGGCCAGATGCGGTCGGCCGCCCCTCAACGCCAGTCCGGGATTGAGCGTGTAGAACGGCCGCTTTCCCGGCTGGAAGCGATTGGGACTTTCAGGGTCCGTGCTGAAGGCAGCGCCCCGGTTCTGCCAAAGGATGCCGGTGTCACCGGCGATGACGCCGCTGCCCCAGTCGAAATAGAGGCTTTGCAGCAGCGACGCGACGCGACCCTTATCGTCCACCGCCGCCAGCAGCGCCGTGTCGCCATGCCTGCAGGGCTGCGACCATGGTAGCGCACGCTCAGGGTCGATGGAGTCCACCTTTGCGGCAAGCCGGGCGGGGTCGAGAAGCTGCTGAGACACATCGTTGCCGAACGCCGGGTCGGCGATGGAATGCCGGTCGACAAAGGCCTGTTTCACGGCTTCCACGAGGTGGTGATAGTAGCCCGCACTGTCGATCGGCAGGTCCGCCATTCGGTGGTGTCCGAGCACGCCCATGATGCCGAGCGTCGTGACGCCCTGGGTCGGCGGCAGTGGCGCGAGCAGGGTCGTATCGCGATAGGTCATCCGTAAGGGTTCGGCGATCTGCGTGTGCGTGGCCGCGAGGTCGGCTGCGGTCAGCGGTGATCCGGCCTCCGCCAGCCCTTTCGCGATCCGATCGGCAAGCACGCCGTCGTAGAATTCGCGCGCGCCATGCCGGGCGATGTCACCCAGCGTCCGGGCGAGCGCCGGCTGGCGCTGGATGCCCTCGCGTTGGAAGAGATCGGCAAAGCCCGGCCAGGCGTCCAGATCCGTGCGTCGGAAATCGAACCAGAATTGTTGCGAGGGGCTGATCGCAAAGCCGTCACCGGCCAGCGCGATCGCATCGACGAGCAGACCCGCCAGTCGCTCCGTGCCGCCCCAAGCGGTCGTGGAATGGTCGAGCGCCGTGTTCCAGCTGTCGACCAGGCAGGCCGTCGTCAGGGTAGAACCCGCGCCGCGCAACGGGATACCGCCCATCGGCGTGGCATTGGCCGCCGCCTGGCCGATGCCGAGGAAGGTCGTGGCGCTTCCCGTCTCGTCCGAGACAATCCAGACGCCATCGCCGCCGAGGCCGCAGAAATGCGGATAGACGACCGACAGCACCGCACCTGCCGCGACCAGCGCCTCGATCGCAGTCCCGCCGCCCCGCAGCACCTTGGCGCCGGCCTCGCTGGCGCGCCAGTGCGGCGTCGTCACCATGCCGCGGCGCGATGTCGCATTGGCCCCAGCGGTCTGTCTTGTCACGGATGGCATTAGCGGATCACGGCGCCGTTCTCGGCCACGAGCTTGCCGCCCTTGAACACGCGGCGCGGTCTGGGGATGGTCACGACGGCCTCCGGCACGTGCTCGGCGCCAAGCGTTACGAAATCGGCCTTGGCACCGACGGTTATGCCATAGCCTTCGAGGCAAAGCGCCTTCGCACCACCTGCGGTGACCACGTCGAAGGCGGCGCACAGTTCGGGATCAGTGTAGAAGCCGGAGCGATAGGCGATGATCTCTGCCCGGCGCAGCATGTCGCCATCGCCGAAGGGCCACCAGGAATCCCGGATATTGTCGCTGCCCGAAAAGACGGTGACGCCCGCAGCGCGCAGCAGGGCGACCGGCGGGAAATTGTGGTTGCCCGGTGCATTGGTCATGATCGAGACGCCGCTCTTCGCGATCAGTGCGGCGATCTTCTTCGCGGCATCCGGCCCGAGATCGCCCATTCCATAGGCATGGCTGACGGCGACATGGCCCTGCATGCTGAGCGCGGTGGTGCGGGCACAGATATCCTCGATCGTCATGGCACCGAGCGTGCCGGCATCATGGAGATGGATATCGATATCGACGCCGCGCTTTTCGGCGATGCCGAAAATCACGTCGAGATGGCCCTTGATGTCGCGATCGAAGGACAGCGGATCAAGTCCGCCGACGAGATCCGCACCCATGGCGATCGCCTCGTCCATCAGCTCAGGCGTGCCTGGGCTCTTGAGGATACCATTCTGCGGGAAGGCGACGAGCTGGATGTCGATGATATCCTTGTAGTCCTCGCGGACCCCAAGGATGGTTTCGAGCGACTTCAGCCCGACCGAGCCGTCAACCATGACATGGCTGCGCATCTGCACTGTTCCGTTGGCGATGCAGAGATCGAGCTGGCTGCGGGCGCGCTGGTCCATCGGCGCGGCGGTGGCCATGTTCTCGGCCTGGAACGCGACGCGTTCGTGGACGTCGAAGCCGTTGGTGCAGGGTTTGTGGGGGATCCATTTGTCGCCGTAGAAGCTGGTGTCGAGATGGATATGGCCTTCGACGAAGCTCGGCACGAGGAGGGCGCCGGCGATGTCGACCACGCTGGCGGAAGGGGCGCCTGAACCTGCAGGCGTGATCATGGTGATGCGGCCGGCGGAGACGGCGATATCGTTGAGCGAGCCATCGGCCAGCATTGCGTTGGTGAAGAGTGTGTCGGTCACCGGGGGTCTCCCTTGATCTGTCTTCTTGTTTCGTTGGCGTGGGTTCACCCCTCACCAAGCGCGCCCATGCATTCGACGATGTCTCATGCGGGCTTGCTATCCTCTCCCACAAGGGGAGAGGTAGACTTGCGGCACCGATTCGCCTCAAGCAGGGGTCGCGCTTGTGGCACACTACCTCTCCCCCTGTGGGAGAGGATATGCAGGCCGGGTGAACGTAGTGAACCCCTGGCCGAAGTTGGTGAGGGGTTAAATTCTACCCCCCACTATCAATTCTGCGGCAGCGTCCCCTGGACACCCTCGATCAGCCAGGTCATGCCCTTGATGTCGGCATCGGCCATTTCCTGGCCCTTGGCGACCTTGACCGTGCCGGCCTGGTCCTTGATCTCGCCGGTGAACGGCTTGAGCTTGCCGGATATGATCGCCTCTTCGGCGGCCTTCAACTCGGCGGCGACCGGTTCCGGCAGGTCCGCGCTGCTGGTCGTCATCTTGACATAGCCACCGGGTCCGAGGCCGAGCCACCGGCTCTCGGGCTTCCAGTCGCCGGCCATCACGCCCTTGGCGGCGTTGATATGCGCCGAACTCCAGTCGAGTTCGAAGGAGACGAGCTGCTTCTTCTTGACATAGGCCGAGAAGTCGCCGGTCGAGCCGATCGACCAGACGCCCTTTTCCTCGGCGGCAAGTCCCTGGACCGGCGTGTTCGGGCTGCCGGACAGCACGTCGGCGCCTTGTGCAATCAGCGCGGCGACGGCATCCTTCTCCTTGCCGGGGTCGACCCAGGCATTGGCCCAGACCACCTTGAGCGTGACATCGGGATTGACCGAGCGAGCGCCGAGTAGGAAGGCATTGAGGCTGTAGATGACCTGTGGCACCGGGAAGGCGCCGACCCAGCCCAGCACATTGGTCTTGGTCATGCGGCCGGCGGCGATGCCGGTCAGATAGGTGCCTTCGTAGTGACGCGCCTCGAAGACGCCGAGATTGTTGCCCGCCTCGATGCCGGCGCAGCATTCGAAATGTGAGTTCGGCAGCATCGGCGCCAGCTTCTTCAACGAGGCATATTGCGAGAAGGTGGTGCCGAAGATCAGCTTATTGCCCTGCGAGGACAATTGGCGGAACAACCGCTCGCAATCCTGGATCTGGGCGATGTTCTCGAGCACGGTCACCTTGACCTTGTCGCCATATTCCTTCTCGAGCGACTTCCAGGCATTGGCCTGGAAATACTCCCAGCCGGTATCGGAGATCGCGCCCATGTGGATGACGCCGATCTTGAGTGGTTCCTCGGCGGCGAAAAGCGGCCTTGTGCCGGCACCGAGCGCCAATGCCCCGGCGGCGCTGGTCTTGAGGAAGTCGCGTCTGGAAAATGCTGTCATGTCGGTTCCCTCTTGTTGATAAGGTTGATTGGCAGGCGGCATTGATATTCAGCCCTCGGCGGCAAACGGCTTGCCGAGGGAAGCGGGGACGTTGAGGCGCATCAGCGCGGCATTACGCGAGATCAGCACCAGGACGACAATGGTGACGATGTATGGCAGGGCGGACATCAGCTCGGACGGCAGACCAATGCCGGCGCTCTGGGCGAAGAGCTGGGCGATGGTGGCGCCGCCAAACAGATAGGCGCCAAGGAAGCAGCGGCCGGGCCGCCAGGTGGCAAACACCACCAGCGCGACCGCAATCCAGCCGCGGCCGGCGATCAGGCCTTCTGTCCAGAGCGAGGTGTAGATGATCGACACATAGGCGCCTGCAATGCCCGCCGCGGCGCCACCGAACACGGTCGCGAGATACCGGATCGTGTTGACGGAATAGCCGAGCGCATGGGCCGAGGTCGGGGATTCGCCCACGGCGCGGAGGATGAGGCCGGCCCGGCTCCTGGTCATGAAGTACCAGACGCCGGCGAAGAACACCCAGGACATCCACACCAGCGGGTGTAGCTGGCCGAGTACGGCGCCGAACAGCGGGATCTTCGCTGCGCGTGCCGACACCGACGATGGCTCGACCACAATCGCCATGCCGATATAGGCCTTGCCGATGAAGGAGGCGAGGCTGGTGCCGAAGATGGTGAGCGCCAGCCCGACCGCCACCTGGTTGGCGCGGAAGCTGACGGCAAGCACGGCAAACATCAGCGCCAGCAGCATAGCGGCCAGCATGGCGGCGACGACCGACAGCACGAGGCTGCCCGTTGCCATCATGACGATGAAAGCGATGACGGCGCCGATCACCATCATGCCCTCGACACCCATGTTGAGCACGCCCGCGCGCTCGACCACCAGTTCGCCGAGCGCGGCATAGACCAGCGGCGTGCCGGCCACCAATGTCGCAACGAGAATGGGAAGAAGCTGGTCCATCAGGCGGAGGCTCCCTGCGGTGTCGCGGACCGGAACCGGATGCGGTACTGGATGAAGACGTCTGATGTCAGCAGGAAGAACAGCAACGTGCTCTGCAGCAGGCCGGTGATCGAGGACGGCATGCCGAGCGACATCTGCGCCAGGTCGCCGGCGAGATAGAGCAGCGCCATCAGCAAGCCGGAAAACAGGATGCCGACCGGATGCAGCCGGCCGAGAAAGGCGACGATGATTGCCGAATAGCCGTAGCCGGGCGATGCGGTCGGGAAGATCTGGGCCAGCGGACCGGCGATCTCGCCGACGCCGGCGATTCCAGCAGCCGCGCCGCTGGCCAGCATTCCGATCCAGACGGCACGCCGGACGCCGAAGCCGGCATAGCGCGCCGCGCCCTCGGAGAGACCCGTCACCTTGAGCTGGAAACCGACGAAGCTGCGGCTCATGAATATCCATCCCACCAGCACGGCGACCAGCGCGAAAAGCACGCTGATATTGGCGCGGGTGTTCTCGATCAGGATAGGGAACAGCGCCGAGGGAGCCAAAGGCTCGGATTGTGGGAAGTTGAAGCCGGCCGGATCGCGCCACAGGCCGAAGATCAGCCAGGAGAGCCAGAGGGCCGCGACATAGTTCAGCATCAGGCTGACGAGGATCTCGCTGGCATTGAACATGGTGCGCAGCAGCGCGGGAATGGCCGCCCAGACCATGCCGCCGAGCGCGCCGGCCAGAACCATGGCCGGCAGAACCCAGATGCCGCCTGCAGGACCGTATTTCAGCGCGACATAGCCGGCGAAGATCACGCCCGATGTCAGCTGGCCCTCGGCCCCGACATTCCAGATGCCGGCCTTGAAGCCGATGGCAAGGCCGATGCCGATCAGCACCAGGGGGGCCGCCTTGATCAGCAGTTCGCCGAGTCCGTAGAGATCGGCGAGCGGGGCGGTCAGGAAGGTCGCGAGCGCTTCGAACGGGCTAAGGCCGGCCGAGGCGAAGATCACCATGGCGACGACCGAGGTCAGCGCGATGGCGATGACGGGCGACATCAGCACCATCAGTGTCGATGGCTTGGGGCGCGGCTCAAAGCGCATGGGCGGACTCCCGCGTGGCGCGTTGGCCGGAAACGTCACCCGGCGGTTCACCCGACATGGCGATGCCGATCGCGTCGCGGCTGGCGCGGGCGACGGGTTCGGCCTCGGTGAGGCGGCCGCCCGATATCACGGCGATGCGGTCGGCGATTTCAAAGAGCTCGTCGAGTTCCTCCGAGATGACGACGATGGCGGCACCCCGGTCGCGCAGGTCGAGCAGAGCCTGGCGGATGACCATTGCGGCGCCGACATCGACACCCCAGGTCGGCTGGGAGACGACGAGCACGCCGGGCTCCTGCAGGGTTTCGCGGCCGATGATGAACTTCTGCAGATTGCCGCCCGAGAGGCTGCCGGCGCGCGCGGTCGGTCCAGGGCAACGGACGTCGAAGGCCTGGATGCAGCGCTCGGCGAAGGCGGCGACGCGGTCGAAGCGAATGAGGCCGGCCTGCACGGCGCCGTCGCGATTGGCGGTCAGCAGCACATTTTCAGAGAGCGGCAGCGATGGCACCGAGCCCTGCTTCAGCCGATCCTCCGGCACCGAGCAAAGGCCGAGCCGGCGCCGTCCGGCCGGATCGAGATGTCCCGCCGGCTTGCCATCGATGATGATGGTGTCGGCCCTGCCGAGCACGGTCTCGCCCGCGAGCACTGCCAGCAATTCCTGCTGGCCGTTTCCGGAGACGCCGGCGATGCCGAAGATCTCGCCGCCGCGCACCGAAAATCCGATACCCGATAGCACGGTCCCGAACGGATCGCTGGTCGGCAGGTCCAGGCCGGTGACGGCGAACCGCGTCGATCCGGCGGACGTGTCCGTGCGGTGGCGATAGTCAGGAAGATCGGCGCCGATCATCAGCCGCGCCATCGAGGCCTGGCTTTCCTGCCGCGGATCGCAGACGCCAGTTACACGGCCGCCGCGCAGGATCGTCGCCTTGTGGCAGAGATCGCGGATCTCGCCCAGCTTGTGGCTGATATAGAGAATGCTGCAGCCCTCGGCAGCGATCTGGCGCAGCGTCACGAACAGCGTCTCGACCGCCTGTGGTGTCAGCACGGAGGTCGGTTCGTCGAGGATGAGCAGGCGCGGATCCTGCAATAGCGCGCGAATGATCTCGACCCTTTGCCGCTCGCCGACCGACATCGTGTAGATATGCCGCCCCGGCTCGACCGGCAGGCCGTAGCGGGCGGCGACCTCGGTGATCTGTCTCGACAGCGCCTCGATGCCAGGCTTGCCGGGCAGCGCCAGAGCGATATTCTCCGCCACCGTCAGCGTGTCGAACAGGGCGAAATGCTGGAACACCATGCCGATGCCGAGCTTTTGCGCATCGGCGGGTGACGCCACTGAAATCTCACGGCCATCCCACAGCATGTCGCCAGAATCCGGCCGCACCATGCCGTAGATGATTTTCATCAGCGTCGACTTGCCGGCACCGTTCTCCCCGACGACGGCGTGGATCTCACCCGGATCGACACAGAGGTCGATATCGTCGTTGGCAACCACAGCCGGATAGGCCTTGCGGATGCCGCGGAGTTCCAGCCGATGTTCGGTATACGTTGGGGTCGTGTGCGACATGGGCAAAATCTGGGCTACATGATCCTGCCAATCAAGTATGCAACATTGATGCCAAAACGTATCGCGATCGCCTACGACCGAACGCCAGACCATCTAGCTCCATGGATTCGTTGAAATAAAACTTGCTACGGTGCATGTCAGATGGCCGACGCAATGCCCGTCACCGCAGTTGTCGGCAATCTCTCGTCTACTTAAAATGCAAAATCTTGTATACTTGATTGAAAAAGCGGCAGATCACCCCGATGTGCGTGCGCCAAAGCGCGAGAGGATCGAGCCGAGGTCCGGCTCTGCTGCCAATTCTTCCTCGAACAACGCACGGCTCTCAACCGACGAGAGATGCTCGTCCATCAGATGCTCGGCCGATGCCAGGTCGCCCTTCTTCAGCGCGGCGATGAGCCCTGAATGCTCGCTGATCGCGCATTCGCTCGAATGCGGGCGGCTGTACATGGCAAGGATCAGCGAACAGCGGGAGACCAACTCGGCGAGATAGCGCTCGAGCAGCGCATTGCCGGAGAGGTCGGCGAGCTTGAGGTGGAATTCGCCGGCGAGCCGGGTCGAGAGGCGCACATCGCCCTTGGCATGGGCCGCCTCTTCCTCCTGCACATGGTCGCGGAGCACCTTTTCGACCGACGGGCTCCAGCGTTTCACAACCGCCTTAATCACCTCCCGCTCAAGCGCGCGGCGTACGGCGAAGGCGTCGCGCGCCTCCTCGAGGCTCGGCTGGGCGACGGTTGCCGTGCGCTTGTGATAGGTGTCGACCAGGCCTTGGGCCTGTAGTTTGGCAAGCACAGCCCGCACCAGGGTACGGCTCATCGAAAAATGGCGGCCGATCTCGTCTTCCGGCAGCTTGGTTCCAGCCTTTAACGCCTGTTCGATGATCGCCTGCCGAAGCGTGCGAAGGGCGACTTCTACCCGATCGGAATTGGATGACATTATGCTTCGCGAACAATTGACACTGGTATACGTTATCGCGGGATGTTGAATACAACAAGGCTTCAAGGTTTTGGAAAGACCGGGTCGCTTCGACGGCGCGAAAAATGCCCTTCTAATAGCTGCAGGGATAAATGCAGATAGGATCTCATCCCTGCACCACGGTCCCTTCGAAGCGTCAAGTTTACAGTGCGGCTCGGGCTCCTCTTCGACCGTTTCAACCACAGTCTCAATGCCTACGCGCGTTATGTCGGCCTCCAGCCATCGCAGTGGTGGCGAACGCTGCGCGCCGGTACGGCCACTGGGTGGTCAGTTACGCCGACAGCGCGGCTTCCGAGACTCTCGCGCCGAAGCTCGAGAAGAACTGCTCTGCCAGTTTCTTAGCCGTCGAGTCGATCAGCCGCGCGCCGAGCTGGGCAATCTTGCCGCCGACATCGGCCTTGACGGAATAGGTCAAGAGCGTGGTGCCGTCCGGCTGGGCCGCAAGCGAGACGTCGGCGCCGCCCTTGGCGAAGCCGACCATGCCGCCCTTGCCTTCGCCCGATATCGTATAGGAGTTCGGCGGGTTGAGATTGGAAAGCTGCACCGCGCCCTCGAAGCGCGCCTTGACTGGCCCGACTTTGAGGACGACAGTCGCCGTCATCTCGGTGTCGGATGTCTTGTCCAGCGTCTCACAGCCGGGGATGCACTGGCGCAGGATGTCGGGGTCGTTGAGACCCTTCCAGACCACATCCACCGGTGCATTGATGGTCTCGCTGCCGCTCATGTCCATGTCGTTTTCTCCTGCTTTCAGTCTTTTGTCCGGGCTGCGTCCGCCCGCTGCCTGCCACGCCTGACAGCGACGATTTCGGCGAGGATCGACAATGCGATCTCATCGGGCGCAATGCCGCCAATATCAAGGCCCGCCGGGGCCTTCACCGCGTCGAGACGCTTCGGGACGGCGTCACTCGAGGCAAACTTCTCGCTGAGTGCACCAAATTTCCTGCGGCTGCCGACGAAACCGTAATAGTCCGCCTCGAGCGCGAGGGCAGCCTCCAGCGCCGCGTGATCGCCGCGTCCCTGGGTCGAGACCACGACATAGCGCCGACCGTGTTCGGGTGGATCGATGGCGAAGCCGTCGGTCAGCCTGTCGCAATCCGGAGCCTCGGCGATGTCGCCGCGCGGCGCCCCAACCTCGACATGATAACCGAACTGCCGGCCGAGCGCGGCGAGCGCCAGCGCCACCGGGCTCGCGCCGAGAATGATCAGCGCCGGCCGCGGCAGGACCGGTTCGACGAAGATGTCCATCGTGCCCTTGCTCGGACAGCCGTTGACGAAGAAGGTCACGCCGTCGCGTTCCTCGCCCTGGCCGAGGCCCTGGTCGGCCATCAGGTCCTCGGGCTGGATCGAGACCAGCCGTGGCTGGCCGTCAGCCAGCGCTTCGCGCGCGGCCTTCAGCACAGCGGCCCGGGCGCAGCCACCGCCGATCCAACCGGCAATGATGGTGCCATCAGGCTTTATGATGCCCTTGGCGCCGGCCTTGGCGGCGGTGACCGAGACGGTACGGACGACGGTAGCAACTGCAAAACTCTCTTCCGCCGATCGCATCTTCGACATGATGTCCATGACATCGACATGCACGGTCATGGTGTTCCTCACAGTCTCGCAAGATACGGTTCGAGCGCGGCCAGGGATTGAAGCGTGTTGGCCGGGGCATGCAGATCGACATGCGGCAGGGCTGCCTGTATCCCGGCCGCGAGCGGCGCGTAGCCGTCCCAGCCCATCATCGGATTGAGCCAGACGATCCGACGGCATCGCCGCGCCAGCGCAGCCATTTCATGGCCGAGTGCGCTCGCATCGCCGGTCTCGTAGCCGTCTGAGACGATCATCACGCAGGTGCGGGAATGGATCACGCGGGCGGCGTGCCAGCGATTGAAGGTCTCGAGGCTTTCGCCGATCCGCGTGCCGCCACCGGCGCCCTGCGCCATCAGTCCGAGCCGGTCGAGCGCGCGCGCCGGATCGCGCTCGCGCATCGCGGACGAGACATGCGCCAGCCTGGTGTCGAACAGGAAGGCCTCGGCCTCGCGGAATTCGTCGAGCACGCCGTGGATGAAGCGCAGAAACACGCCGGTATAGGCCTGCATCGAACCCGAGGCGTCGAGCAGCACGACGAGCCGGAGCGGCTTGGTCTTGCGCCGCCGCATGACGAGGTCGATCGGTATGCCGCCATGGCTGACATTGGCATGAATGGTACGACGCATGTCCAGTCGGTAGCCCTTGCGTCTCGCGCGCTCACGCCGGGTCAGCCGGGTCCGCATCGCCCGTGCCAGACGGGCGGCGATCTCATGTGCTTTGGCGACCTCGGCCGGGTCGGACAGCTTGCGGAAGTCGGTCTGGCCGATCGTCTCGATCACTGAGGCGCCCTCCATCCGGCCGATATCGCCGGCGTCGCTGTCGGCCTCGTCGCTCGAGGGGACCTGGTCGCTGACGTTCTGGCCGGCGCTCGCGGATTTGGTATCCGACAAGCCCTTGAGCGCTGGATTGGCCTGGGGACCCGCATTGCCCGATGCGGTGCTGCGCTGCCGGACGCGCTTGTTCAGCCAGAAGGCATCGAAGAGGCCGTCGAACCTGTCCCATTCGTCTCGCCGGGCGGTGAAGAGATGCTTGAAGGCCGAGCGTAGCTGTGCCGGCTTGTCCGCGAAGCCGCGCGCCATCAGCAGCGCTGCATCCTGTGCCTCCCGCAGGCCAACAGCAAAGGCATTGTCACGCAGCGTGGCGACGAAGGCCGAGAGTTTGTTCGCCATCAACCGGCCGACATCGTCCGATTCCTCGGGGGTTAGAGGGGTGCCGCAGCAGTTCATCCAACCCTCCCCAACAGCCGGGCGGTCACTTCGGGCGTGACGCGCGCCTTGTCCTCATGCGTCTTGAGCAGGCACATCAGCGTCTCGTGGACGATCTCGGGCGAATTGCCCAGCACCTCGACGCCGAGGCCGGTCAGGGCCGCCGCCCAATCGAGCGTTTCGGCAATGCCAGGCACCTTGCGCAGGTCCTCCTTGCGGATCGCCTCGACCATGCGGGCGATCGCAAGCGATAGCGACGCGCCGGCGTTCGCGAGCCGCGCCATGATGATGCGGGCCTCGCGGTCGACGTCGGGATAGTCGACATAATGATAGAGGCAGCGCCGCCTCAGCGCGTCGGAAAGTTCGCGCGTGCCGTTCGAGGTCAGCACGACATGGGGGATCGAAGTCGCCCGGATCGTGCCCAATTCCGGGATCGTCACCTGGAATTCCGACAGCACTTCGAGAAGGAAGGCCTCGAATTCCTCGTCGGCACGATCGACCTCGTCGATCAGCAGCACCGGCGGCTTCGGCCGGCGGATCGCGGCCAGCAACGGCCGTTCGAGAAGGTATTTTTCCGAAAACACCTGCTCTTCCAACGCATCGGCATCGCGGCCGCGCCCGGCCTCGATGGCGAGAAGCTGGCGCTGGTAGTTCCACTCATAGAGCGCGGCCGACTGGTCGAGCCCCTCGTAGCATTGCAGCCGGATGAGCTCCGTTCCGTGGACGGCTGCCAGCGCCGAAGCGACCGCAGTCTTGCCGACACCCGCCTCGCCTTCGAGCAGCAGCGGCCGGCCGAGCATCTGCATGATCTGGATCGCGGTGACCAGTTCGCTGTCGGCAATGTAGCCGGCGGCGGTGAGGCGGGTTGCGATCTCGGGGCGGACAAGGGTGGTCATGATTGAGGCCCGCTGTCCGTGGACGCACACTCCCTCTTCTCCCCAGCGGGGATAAGGTGGCCCGAAGGGTCGGATGAGGGGGGTGCGAAGCACAATATGGCGTGCCGCGAAGCCCCCTCATCGCCTCGCATACGCTCGGCACTTCTCCCCGAGGGGAGAAGAGGGAGCCCAGAAGCGCCGGCGATGCTACAAGTCCCTTCTCCCCGTTTGACGGGGATAAGGGTGCCAAGCACACAGGCAGATGAGGGGCCGAACGCATACATCACCGAACGCCCACCCTTACGCCGCCACGCCCAGCTTCTGCGCCGCCCGCCAGGTGCGCCAATGGTCGTGCGGCATCTGGATATGGGTCGACCCGAGGAAGGCGAAGGCGTCGTTGACCGCGTTGGAGAAGGCCGGCACGCCGCCGACATTCGGGCTCTCGCCGACGCCTTTGGCGCCGATCGGGTGATGCGGCGAGGGCGTGACCGTGAAGTCGGTTTCCCAATGCGGGGTCTCGACTGCCGTCGGGATGAAGAAATCCATGAAGGACCCGCCCATCACATTGCCCGCCGCGTCGTAGCTGATCTCCTGGCCCATGGCGATGGCGAAGGCTTCGGTCAGCCCGCCATGCACCTGTCCCTCGATGATCATCGGGTTGATGCGGGTGCCGCAATCGTCCAACGCGTAGAAGCGGCGCGTCTTGGAAACGCCGGTATCGACGTCGATGTCCATCACGCAGATATAGGCGCCGAACGGATAGGTCATGTTGGGCGGGTCGTAGTAGCTCACCGCTTCCAGACCCGGTTCCATGCCCGGCGGCACGGAATTGTAGGCCGCCCAGCACAGCTCCTTCATCGACTTGAATTTTTCGGGAAGGCCTTTCACCCGGAAGCCGTCAATGTCCCATTCGAGGTCGCCTTCGTGGACTTCGAGCAGATAGGCGGCGATCATCTGCGCCTTTGCCTTGATCTTGCGCGCCGCCATTGCGATCGCGGCACCCGCGACCGGCGTCGAGCGCGAGCCATAGGTGCCGAGGCCGTAGGGTGCAGTGTCGGTATTGCCTTCCTCGACCATGATGTCGTCGGCGGGAATGCCGATCTCGGTGGCGATGATCTGCGCCCAGGTCGTTTCATGACCCTGGCCCTGGCTCTTGGAGCCGACGCGCGCAATACCAGCGCCGGTGGGATGGAGCCGGATCTCGCAGGAGTCGAACATGGCAATGCCAAGAATGTCGCAGTTCTTCGACGGCCCGGCGCCGACGATCTCGGTGAAGAACGAGACGCCGATGCCCATGATGTCGCGGGTCTCGCCACGCTTGAAAGCCTTGCGCTTGGCGGCCTGTTCGCGACGCAGCCCGGCATAGTCGACCGTTTCGATCGCCTTCGTCATGGCGGTGTGATAGTCGCCCGAGTCATATTCCCAGCCGAGCGCCGAGTGATAGGGGAACTGCTCGGCCTTGATGAAGTTCTTCATCCTCAGTTCGACGGGATCCATGCCGAGCTTCTGCGCGAGAATATCCATGCCGCGCTCGATGCAATAGGCAGCCTCCGTCACCCGGAACGAGCAGCGATAGGCGACGCCGCCCGGTGCCTTGTTGGTATAGACACCGTCGACGGCGAGATGTGCGACGGGGAAGTCGTAGGACCCCGTGACGATGTTCATGAACCCGGCCGGCCATTTCGACGGGTCGGCGCAGGCATCGAAGGCGCCATGGTCGGCGAGCACATGGACGCGCAGGCCCGTGACCTTGCCCTCTTTGGTCGCGGCAATTTCCGTCGTCATGTGGTAGTCGCGGGCAAAAGAGGTGGAGGTCAGATTCTCCATCCGGTCCTCGACCCATTTCACCGGTTTGCCGGTGACGATGCTCGCCACGGCTGAACAGATGTATCCCGGATAGGCCCCGACTTTGTTGCCGAAGCCGCCGCCTATATCGGGCGCGATGACGTGGATCTTGTGCTCGGGGATCTTGGAAATCAGCGCCACGACGGTGCGGATGACATGCGGTGCCTGGAAGGTGCCCCAGATCGTCAGCTCGCCCTTGATCTTGTCGAAGGAGCAGACGCACTGGCAGGTCTCGAGCGGCGACGGATGCACGCGGTGATAGGAGATCATCTCCTTGATCGACACGTCCGCATTGCGGAAGGCGGCGTCGGTCAGGTCCTTGTCGCCCACCACCCATTCGAAGACGTGGTTATGGTGCTTGCGCGGCCCATGGGCGCCTGATGTCTTGCCGGCGAGATCCTCGCGCAGCACGATGGCATCGGCATCCATCGCATGAAATGGATCGACAATCACCGGAAGGGCCTCGTACTCGACCTCGACGGCGGCGATGCCGTCATCGGCGGCGTAACGGTCGGTGGCGACGACGAAGGCGACTTCCTGGTTCTGGAACAGCACCTTGCCGTCGGCCAGCACCATCTGCACGTCGCCGGCAAGCGTCGGCATCCAGGCGAGGTTGACGGTCTTCAGCGTCTCCGCCGTGATGACCGCGAGCACGCCGGGCACTTTCAGCGCCTTTTCGGTGTTGATCGAGGTGATGCGCGCATGCGCATAGGGCGAACGGACGAAATCGCCATGCAGCATGCCGGGCAGCTTGACGTCGTCGACATAGTTGCCCTTGCCCTGGGTGAAGCGGACATCCTCGACCCGCTTGCGCTTGCATCCCATGCCTTCAAGGCGGGCTTCCCGTTGTTCCCGCGTGGGGGTCATGTCGTTCATTCCGCTGCCTCCTTGAATTCGGTGCCGTTGATCTTGGCGGCCGCGTGCTGGATCGCCTTGACGATGTTCTGGTAGCCGGTGCAGCGACAGAGATTGCCTGAAATCCCCATGCGGATCTCCGCCTCGGTCGGATCCGGGTTCTCCTGCAGCAGCCGGTGGGCACGCAGGATCATGCCCGGCGTGCAGAAGCCGCATTGCAGGCCGTGCATCTGCCGGAAGCCCTCCTGCAGGGCCGACAGCGTGCCGTCGGCATTGGCCACTCCCTCGATCGTGGTGATGCTGGAGCCCTCGGCCTGGACCGCGAACATGGTGCAGCTCTTGATCGACATGCCGTCGATATCGACCGTGCAGGCACCGCAATGCGAGGTGTCGCAGCCGATATGGGCGCCTGTCAGGCCGAGATTCTCCCGGATGAAGTGGACGAGCAGCAGGCGCGGCTCGGCCAGCCCCTCGACCGCCTCGCCATTGACCGTCATCGTGATATGGGTCTTTGCCATTGGTTCCTCCTCAGGCCGCGCGGGCGGCGGCGCGCTGAATCGCGCGGGCGACCATGATGCCGCCGACATGGATTTTGTAATCGACCGGGCCACGGGCATCGGCCGCGGGCGCCATCACCGAGCGGGCGAGATCGGCGGCTCTTGCGATGGCCGCGTCGTCGGGACTGGATCCGACAAGCGAGGCCGCCGCCGCCTCCGCGAGTCGCGACGTATCGGCGAGATTGGTCAGTCCGATGGAACAGCTCGCGACATTGCCGCCGGCCATGGTCAGCACCACGGCGGCGGCCGCCGTCGCATAGTCGCCGACCTTGCGCTTGAGCTTCTCATAGGCGTAGCCATGGCCGGATGGCGGTATGGGCAGCGTGATCGCCGTCAGGATCTCGCCCGCTTGGAGCGCTGTGAAAAAGGCGCCCTGATAGAAGTCGCGCGCGGCGACATCACGGCTGCCGGACGGGCCTTCGAGCCGATAGGTCGCGCCGAGCACCATCATCAGCGCCGGCAGGTCGTTGCCTGGATCGCCATTGGCGACATTGCCGCCGATCGTGCCGCGATAGCGCACCTGCGGATCGGCGATCAGCTTGGCCGTCTCGATCAGGATGGGCAGGGATGAGGCGATGTCGCCCGACTGCATCAGGTCGTGCTGGGTGGTCATGGCGCCGATGACGATGGTGCCGGCCTCGCGGCGTATGCCCTTGAGCGCCGAAATCGCATGCAGGTCGACCAGATGTTCCGGCGTCGCCATACGCAGTTTCATCATCGGTATCAGGCTGTGGCCGCCGGCGAGCGGCAGCGCTTCCTCGCCGAGTTCGGCGAGCAGCCTGACGGCGTCTGCGACGCTCGACGGCCGGTGATAGTCGAAAGTTCCGGGTATCATCTTCTCCTCCAGACGACGCATGAGCCACGCTCCCGACGCGGCGATGGAGGAAGCCTGTGTCCGGTTTGGTGCCCGTGCAAGGCAACGGCGGAGATACCGGCACGAAATGGGGTTATTCGCACGAAATGCGCATTTCCGCGCACGAACTGCGTCAGGCAGGTTTACCTATCCGCGTGCCGGATGGCGCCGCGCGAGGCCGAGCCTTGCCTTCACTTCGGCCACGCGGGTCCGGCTGACCGGAACGAGATGCGGATTGGGTCCGTCGACCTCGATCACCGCGCCGTCGCCTTCCTTGCGCATCAGGGTGACATGCGGCATGGCAACGATATGGCTGCGGTGGACACGGAAGAAGATTGCGGGATCGAGTGATGTTTCCGCCTCCGAAATCGACCAACTGCACATGCGCTCGCGGCTGCCGTCATGAACCCAGGTATAGTGCGCATCGGCCCTGACCGAGCGGACATCGCCGAGATTGACGAACTGGGTGGCGCTGCCGCTCTGCACGGGGATACGCTGGACCTTGTCGGGCGCAGGCAAAGTATCCATCGGCGAATGTTCCAGCACCACGCCGTTGGCGGCGACAAGCAGCGGGACGGGTTCGGCCTGGCCCCATTGCTCGGGCAACAGGAACAGCAGGAAGCCGGCGGCGATAAGAAAACAGAGACAGGCGACAATCAGCGACACGATCTGTGGGCTGACCTGCAGGCCCGCCGCCATTGCCGACATATCATGGCCGGCCGCTGGCGGTACGAACTGCATCCCGGCCATGGCGGTATAATGCATGCCCGAGACGGCAACGCCGAAAGCGAGTGCGCCGATGGCGAGGCGAAGGCCAACCTGCGGCGCGAGGAATATCCTAAGCGCCCCATAGGCCGTGGCGATCGCAATCAGCACAGACAGCGCGATCACCGGCAGGTCATGACGTATGGCGAAATGTCCGGCGAGGCCGTGGATGCCGACATAGTGCATGGAACATATGCCGGTCCCGAGCAAAAATGCTGACACCACGATTCCGAACGTGCCCGGCCGGCTGCCGATGACGAAGAACACCGAGACGCCGACCACCAGCGCACAGATCAGGTAGGATATGATCGTCGGCAGCACAAGATAAACTGCATCCGGGGGAAGCGGTGCGGCCAGCATGCCGACGAAATGCATGGTCCAAATGCCGATGGAGAGGAAGGCCGCGGCGCCTACGAGGAGGCCACGACGCTGTAGCCCGGACTTGCCGACGATGCGGGCAGCGAGCCCGAGACCGGTATAGCCGCCCAGGACCGCGACCGCCACCGAGAGCGTCACGAGATAAGGATTGTGGCCTGCCAGCATCTTGCACGTATCGCCCCGTGCAATAACAGGGCGTCTCCTCCGAAGAGAGAATATAGGCCAAGGTGACGGGCTGGCAAGCATCGAACAGCGCGATAAGGGGCTGCCGGTGCCCGCTCACGGACAATTGCATCGCCCCTTCCAGCGTGCCGTGTCCAATTGACTGGCAGGCCGAACAGGTAGTTCTGAATTCTGGCGACTGTTTCCTATTAGAGTTTCCAGATGCAAAATGCGGTTGTAACTGCAGAAAAGTCGCTGCGGATCAACGGGTGCAAGGAAGGGGGGGGCACCGAATTCTTCCTGGCAGGGACGCGGTTTTCACAGGCACGCGAAGCATCGGGGGTCGCCCGTGTGTGTCGGCGGAAAGTCGTTATTGCGATGTTCTCCTGGGCTTCGAGGAACAAAAGGGGCCCTGTTCGAATGCCATTTCCTCGTTTCCACTCAGTGGGTGCGCATTTCCTCTATGATACCCTTGGAGATTACGCGGCCGATCGCCCGCGCAGTCGTCCGGAAGCATGTCCGGCGATGCGCCCGTGCTGGTGCAGGACGAGCGCGACCGCGCCCATCACCGTGTCGTCGTTGGCCAGGAATTTGCCGATGACGAAGCGCGGCCGCGGATGTTGCCCGCTATCGGGCGGCGGCAGCGTGTGGCGTTCGAAACTGGATTTCAGCCGCTCGACGAAGGCGTCGCCAACCGTTGCTAATTTGCCCACGATGATAAACAGTGGCGGGTTGAGGATGGTAGCGGTCATGCCCATGCCCCATCCTGCCTTCTCGGCGGCATCCTCGATTAGCCGCCGGTAGCCGAGACGGCCCTCGCGGGCGCGTTCGATGAACTGGTCGATGGTCACGGGATGGCCGCTGAATTCCTCGGCATGCTTCATCAGATGATAGCTGCCGACGAAAGTCGTGAGGCAGCCGCGATTGCCGCAGCGGCAGAGACTGCCATTGGGGTCCAGCACGATATGGCCGAATTCGGCAGCGCTGCCGTTGAAGCCGCGCTGAACCACACCATCGCGCACGATCGCGCCGCCGACGCCGAGGTCGAACTTGTAGAGCACGAAATCCTTCTCGCCGATCGCCGCACCCCAGGTCATTTCTGCGAGCGCCCCGCAATGGCTTTCGTTCTCGGCATGAAGCGGACAGTCGATGCGGGTCGAGAAGATCTCCGCCAGATCCACGCCGCCCCAGGTGGGCAGGACATCGCCGTTCATGACCTTGCCGTCATAGCTGAGCGGCGCTGATATCGCGAGGCCGACGCCGAGCAGATCGGGGATCGACTGGCCGAGCGCGGCGCATTGCCTGGTCAGGGTGTCACGGATCTGGTCCGCCGCTTCCTCGGGCGTGTAGTCGCGGTGAATGGGCAGCCAGACATCGGACAGCACGGCATGGGTGAGATCGCAGATGACGATGCGGATTTCGCCGAGGCCCAGCAACACGCCGGCACAGCGGCCCGATGCGGGATTGAGCGACAGCAACTGCGATGGGCGGCCGAAGCCGGTGGATTTCACCTCGACATCGATGACGATCTCGGCATCGCGAAGCTCGCTCAACAGGGTCGAAACCGTTGAGCGTCCGATACCCGTAGACTTGACGAGCTGGCCGGCCGTGGCAGCCCCCAAGGCCGCCATCGCCCGCACCAGACGTCCGGCAGGCGATTCCTGATCGAGAAAAAGATCCTTGATGTTTTGCATGGGGCTTGCCTCTGATCCCGTACTTTCTTGCCCGAACCCAAGGCGCTGTCAACTTTTTTCAAATATGCAAATGTCCTCGCACTTGCAGCATGAATTTTCGCCATTATGAACATATGTCTGAGAGTTAATCGCCGAATTGCCGTATATTATTTTCAAAATCGAACAAAGTAATTGACGGATGGTTTCGACTTTGGTTGATTGCCCGCAGCGGTGAGGACCGCATGAGGGAGGCATTCATGACAATTCGGAAACTGGTTTCCGCCACGCTGTCGGCGCTGGCAATGTCCGCGGCAATCGCGGCAAGCCCCGCCACTGCCGGCGAGGTGAAGATCTGGACGCTCACATTCGACAACAATTCCGCGAATGTGGCCTGGGACAAGATCATCAAGGAATTCGAGGCAGCCAATCCTGGCATTACCATCTCGCGCGAAGGCCGCTCGGTCGATGAACACAAGGCGGCGCTGCGCGTCGCGGCGCAATCGAGCGAAGGCCCGGATATCTATTTCATGTGGGCCGGCCTCGGCCTCGGCGGCGAGTTCGTCAAGGCGGGCCTCTCGAAGCCGCTGGATGACTATTATAAGCAATATGGCTGGGATGACCGGCTCGTCGGAACGGCTGCGAGCTTCTCCAAGATCTATCCGCCCGGCCTGCACGGCGTACCCTACACCTTCCATGGCGAGGCGCTCTATTATAACAAGGCGCTGTTCGAGAAGGCCGGTATCAGCGAGCTACCCAAAAGCTATGACGAGCTGAAGGCGACGGCGGCCAAGCTGAAGGAAGCCGGCATCCCGGCGATGACCTTCGGCGGCACGGTCAATTGGCACCTGATGCGCCTGATGGACGTGATCCTCGAGGCCAAATGCGGTGCCGACAAGCACGACCAGTTGATGGACATGAAACTCGACTGGTCGACCGAGCCCTGCGCGACGGCGAGCTTCGTCGAGCTGAACGACTGGTCGCAGAACTATATCCTGAAGCCCTTCATGGGTATCGACAACAACCAGAGTTTCAGCCTGTTCCTCGCCGGCCGCGCCGCGATGATGCTGGAGGGCGACTGGCTGGTCGGGCAGCTTCGCGACGCCGGCAAGATCGCAGATTACGACATCTTCCCGTTCCCGACGGGCACCGACCGGCTCTATGGCTTCGCCGAATATCTCTACGTCTCGTCCAAGAGCACGCAGGCCGATGACGCGGCGAAGTTCCTGGATTTCATGCTGTCGGACAAGGCTCAGCAGGACAACCTCGGCGCCTTCGGCTCGATCTCGATCAACGCCAATGTCAAATATGACAAGGTCGATCCGCTGGACCAGAAATGGATGGACATCTTCGCCAAGTATACGAAGATCTTCATGAATGGCGACCAGGCCTTCCCGCTCGACGTGACGACGGAATATTTCCGCGTCATCAACGAAGTGGCCTCGGGCAACATCAAGCCCGAGGATGCCGGCAAGGCCATGCAGACCTTCATCGCCAACAGAGGCTAACCTCCCAGGGCGGGTCCCCGGCCAAGCCGGGGGCCCAACCACGACTTTGGTGATCTCATGTCCAAGCAGCAGCCGCCCCTGCGGGCCGGCATGGAGGGCTATTTCCTCCTGGCACCCGCGCTGATCGTCTATCTCCTGTTCGCCGTCTACCCGATGATCGACGTGATCCGCATGTCCTTCTCGTCATGGAACGGGTTGAGCCCGGAGGCGAAATTCGTCGGGCTCGCGAACTACCGCGCGATCCTGACCCAGGACCCGGTCTTCTGGGGGGCGCTCTGGAACACGATCTGGTGGACGGCGCTGGCTGTCGTCATTCCCAACCTGATCAGCTTCGGCCTGGCGCTGGCGCTCAACCAGAACCTTCCCGGGCGTTCGAGCCTGCGGGTCGTCTTCTACCTTCCCGTCATCATCGCCTCGATCGCTGTCGCCACGATCTGGAAGTGGATGTATGACCCGTTCTTCGGCCTGTTCAACGGCCTGCTGATGAGCTGGGGGCTCGACGGACTGATCCTCGACTGGCTCGGCGACCGGAAGGTGGCGCTCTGGTCGGTCTTCGTCGCCCATGCGTGGCAGACGGTCGGTTTCTCCATGGTGCTGTTCCTCGCCGGCCTGCAGAGCGTCTCGATCACCCTGATCGAGGCCGCGCGGATCGACGGCGCCGGACGCTGGGGCGTCTTCCGCTACGTCACGCTACCGGCGCTGGGGCCGACCATCACCATCGTCTTCGTGCTGTCGCTGATCAATTCGCTGAAGGCCTTCGACATCGTCTACGGCATGACCGGCGGCGGTCCAGCCCAGTCGACGCAGATGCTGGCCATGTGGGCCTATACGCAATCCATGCAGCTCGGCGTCTTCGGCCGCGGCGCCGCCGTCTCGGTCGTGCTGCTGCTGATCACGCTGGTGATCGTCATTCCCTACATGCGCTGGATGTTCCGCCGCGAGGAGATGGGCCGATGAACCTGTTCGCCCAGGCCTTCCGCCCGATCGGCTCCAACAAGATCGACCCCGTGCTCGTCGCGCTCTGGATCTCGCTGATCCTGCTGGCCATCATCTGGATCGCACCCTTCGTCTTCATCGTCTTCACGTCGCTGAAATCGACAGCTGAAGTGATGGGTTCCAGCGCCTTCAACCTGCCGGAAGAGTTCGCAGTTTCGAACTACGCCTCCGCATGGCAGCGCGGCAATTTCTCGACAACGGCCTTCAACGGCATCGTCATCACGGTCATCAAGGTGCCGCTCGGTCTCTTCATCTCCGCGATGGCGGCCTACGCGCTGGCCAAGGTGCCGATGCGGATCAACAAGGCACTGTTCGCGCTTTTCGTCTTCGGTACGATGCTGCCCTTCCAGGTCATGCTGGCGCCGATCTTCCGGCAGGTGAATGCCTTCGGCCTGATCAACACCTATCCCGGCATCATCCTGCCCTATCTCGCTTTCGGCATCCCCTATCAGGTTTTCATTCTCTACGGCTTCTTCTCCGCCGTGCCGAAGGAGCTTTCCGAAGCCGCGCGCATCGACGGCGCCTCGCATTTCACGGTCTTCCGCCGGATCTTCCTGCCGGTGTCACTGCCGGTGCTCTCGGCGCTACTGATCCTGGATTTCGTCGCCACCTGGAACGAGTTCGCCATGGCGCTCGTCATCCTGCAGGACCCCGACATGTGGACGCTGCCGCTCGGACTGATGAATTTCCAGGGCCAGTTCTCGCGCAATTACGGCGAGCTCAACGCCGCCATCATCATGACCGTGCTCCCGGCGGCCATCGTCTATCTCATGTTCCAACGCTATTTCGTCGCCGGCCTCACGACCGGGGCGGTCAAGGAATGACAATGACCCATCTCTACGACATCTGCGAAGTCCGCTTCAAAGGTCCGTCCGACGGCAATCCCTATCTCGATGTCACCTTTCATGCGCATTTCAGCCAGGGCAATCGCTCGGTTCGGGTCACGGGGTTTTATGATGGCGGCGATGATTATGTAATCCGCTTCATGCCGGACATGGTGGGGGAGTGGACGTTCACGACGACGTCGTCGGCGCCGGCCCTCGATGGCAAGTCGGGCAAGTTGACAGTCACCCCGGCGCGGGGCGGCGTGCATGGACCGGTACGCGTGCGCAACCGCTTCCACTTCGCCTATGACGACGGCAAGCCCTACTATCCCTTCGGCACGACCTGCTATGCTTGGACGCACCAACCGCTGGAGATGCAGGAAGAGACGCTGGAAAGCCTGAAGAAGAGCGGGTTCAACAAGATCCGCATGGCCGTGTTCCCGAAGGATTACCCCTTCAACACCAACGAGCCGCTGCAGCCGATCTTCACCGAGAAAGCAGAAGGCGGCATCGACTTCGATCGTCCCAATCCGGAAGCCTTCCGCCATCTGGAAAAGCAGATCGCCCGGTTGGGCGAACTCGGCATCGAGGCCGACCTGATCCTGTTCCACCCCTATGACCGCTGGGGTTACGCGACGATGAGCGAGGCGCAGAACCTGCGCTATGTCGAATATGCCGCCGCGCGGCTCTCCGCCTTCCGCAATGTCTGGTGGGCGATGGCCAATGAATATGATTTCCTGCTCGACACGATCCCGGTCCAGACCTGGGATCGCTTCTGCCATATCCTTGAGGAAAACGATCCCGCCCAGCATCTCCGGTCGATCCACAATGGCGACCAGAACATGAATTTCGATCACCGCAAGCCCTGGATCACCCATGTCTGCATTCAGAACTGGGATGTGAAGCGCACGCCGGAATGGCGCCTCGCCTATGGCAAGCCGGTGGTCAACGACGAGCCGGAATATGAAGGCAACATCGTCTATAACTGGGGCAATATCAGCGCCGAGGAGCTGGTGCACCGCTTCTGGATCACGCTCACGCGCGGCGGGTATGCCGGCCACGGCGAGACCTATGTCGACCCCGGCGATCTGATCTGGTGGGCCAAGGGCGGCACGCTGCATGGCGAGAGCTGGAAGCGGATAAAATTCCTCCTTGAGCTGATGCAGGAAGACGGCCTGCAGGGCCTCGAACCGATCGGCATGAACGACCAGTGGCCCTGGAGCCGCATATCCGGCGCGCATGATCTCGGCGGCAAGGTGAGCTTCCTCTATTTCGGCGAGCACCAGCCGACCCAGTGGACCACCGGCCTGCCGACCGAGAATGGGTCCTACGAGGTCGACCTCATCGACACCTGGGCGATGACGGTGACGCCGGCCAAGCGGATCGATGCCTTTGTGCCGCATCCGCAGCGGCATGGCAGCGTGATCCGCGGCGGCAAGGCCGATGCCGCCTTCGGCGTCGAACTGCCGGGCAAGCCCTATCTTGCACTGCGCGTGCGCAAACTCGACTGAGGTAACATCATGGCGTCCGTCGAAATCTCCAACGTGAAGAAGTCCTTTGGTGCGGTGCCCGTCATGCACGGCGTCGATGTTCCGATCGCCGACGGCGAATTCGTCATCCTCGTCGGCCCCTCAGGCTGCGGCAAGTCCACACTGCTCCGTATGATCGCAGGGCTCGAGACCGTCACGGCGGGTGACATCGCGATCGACGGAAGGCGGGTCAACGATCTCGAACCCAAGGACCGCGACATCGCCATGGTGTTCCAGAATTACGCGCTCTACCCGCAGATGACTGTCGCCCAGAACATGGGCTTCGCGCTCGAACTCGCCGGCCGAGCCAGGGCCGAGATTAAGGCGGAGGTGGAGAAGGCAGCCGATATCTTGTCGCTCACCCCGCTGCTCGACCGCAAGCCGGCGCAGTTGTCGGGCGGCCAGCGTCAGCGGGTCGCGATGGGCCGCGCCATCGTGCGCCACCCTAAGGTCTTCCTGTTCGACGAACCATTGTCGAACCTCGATGCCAAGCTGCGTGTAAAGATGCGTGCCGAGATCAAGGCGCTGCACCAGCGGCTGAAGTCGACGATCGTCTATGTCACGCATGACCAGATCGAGGCGATGACCATGGCCGACAAGATCGTGGTGATGAATGCCGGCCGCGTCGAGCAGATCGGCACGCCGCTCGAACTCTACGACAGGCCGGCAAATCTCTTCGTTGCCACCTTCATGGGCAGTCCGGCAATGAACATTCTGCCGGCACGGGCGACGGAGACGGGAATCCTGGTAGCGGGCATCGTGACTGTGGCCGGCAAAGAGAGCGTCGCCCCGGGTACCGACATTTCCTACGGGATCCGGCCCGACCATATCTCCATCGGCGGCGCGGATGCGGTACCTGCGGAAGTCTTGGTGGTTGAACCAACGGGATCTGAAACGCATGTCACTGTGCGCCTGGCGCGACATGAGATCACAATTGTATCCAAGGAACGGCTGGAGATACAGCCAGGCAGCCAGCTCATGGTGTCGCTAGCCTCCGAGCACGCGCATCTGTTCGACCGAGCGAGCGGTGTGCGCATTGCGGTCTCAGAATAAAGCTATGTCGGCGGTTCGATTCCCATCAAGACCCTGCGAACGTCGAGCGCGGTCAGGAAATCCGTGAGTTCCGTTACCGAAGTCTAAAGTTTTGCTGGACGTATTGCGTTTGCATTCGAACCCGACTTTGCAGCAAAGACGCCAAGCTAGACGTGGACGTTCCCTATGGCCGGTTCGCCTTCTTCATCTCTTGTCACCATGACAGCGGCGACAAGAACAACATAGAATGCCACGACGAAGCCAACGTCATCGGACCCCTGATGGCCGCGCTCTTCATCATCGTGTCGTCGCTGGTTGCCGAAGACCGGTGATGAGGGGGGAAGCATGCGGCAGCTCGCCGGTGTCGACCCGCTCAACCGCTTGGTTCCTCAGGCTGTTGGGGTGCCGCGAAACGCTTTCCTGAGCGGCGTCCGGCCTCTAGGAGCTTCACTGGGCGGAACATCAGGCGTCCGTTGGCCGGATGCCGACCAGCCGATGCCGCCATTCGTGACCGCACCTCTTGATTGGGAACAGACCGGGTGCCAAACAATTCGGAACCGTATCCGGATGGCAAGAAGATGCACGGCGCTTGGACCACATGGATGCGTGCCTGAGATGTAATCGAGTTTCTGTGGAATGCCGCCAAAACATAACCATTTCGTTATGATTGGACCGCATTATTTTATTTGAACCTGCACTCGCAATTTGAAAGTATCCAGTCGCTCGAAGGGCGTCGGGAGGAAGCGCGACACCCGAGCGAGCCAAAGGCGATCGAGGAGGAGAGCCAATGTTGAAAAAGTTCGTTTTGGCCGGTTTGTCCGCATTCACGCTGCTCGTTACCGGTGGGGCCGCGCTGGCCGCAGACGTGACGCTCAAGCTGCACCAGATGCTGCCGCCGCAAGCAACGATTCCGTCGAAGGTGCTGACGCCCTGGGCGGAGCAGATCAAGAAGGATTCAGGCGGCCGTATCGAGGTCGAGCTTTATCCGGCCATGCAGCTTGGCGGCAAGCCCGCCGACTTGGTCGATCAGGCGCGCGACGGTGTCGTCGATCTCGTTTGGACGGTCATCGGTTACACGCCAGGCCGCTTCCCCAAGACCGAAGCATTCGAGCTGCCCTTCATGATCACCACGGCAGAGAAGAGTTCGCAGGCGTTTTACGAATATTATGAAAAGCATCTGAAGGACGAGTTCGCCGACTACCACGTACTCGCCGTTCATACGCACGGCCCGGGGCTGATCCACACGATTGCAAGCAAGCCGATCAACAGTGTCGAGGACATGAGCGGTCTTAAGCTGCGCGGCACCTCGAAAGTCGTCAACGCCTTGCTCGAGGCCATGGGCGCTTCGCCTGTCGGCATGCCGGTCACCGCAGTGCCGGAAGCGCTGTCCAAGAGCGTGATCGACGGCTCGGTCGTTCCTTGGGAGGTGACGCCTGCCATCAAGATTGCCGAGCTCGCGCCCAATCACACCGGCTTCAGCGGCGACAAGGGCCTCTACACGGCAACCTTCCTGTTTGCCATGAACAAGGATGCCTATGATGCGTTGCCCGACGATCTCAAGCAGGTGATCGACAAGAATTCCGGCATGGAGCTGGCCAGGAAGTTCGGCATCGCCATGGATGAAGGCGACGTGCGCGGCAAGAAGATCGCCGAGGACGCCGGCAACAAGATCATCATGCTCGATGAAGCCGAAACCGAGAAGTGGAAGACACTTTCGGAGACGGTTACGACGGCCTGGATCGAGGACATGAATGGCAAGGGCCTGGATGGAACCACCCTGTTCAACGACGCTGTTGCCCTGATCGACAAATACAACCAATAACGCGAAACACCAGGCGATCCCGGGGGAGAGTTCGATGCAAAACACTGCTTCCTCCGGCACCGCCGGACGGACGATACACAAGCTCGCCGAATGGGTCGCCATCGTCGGAGGCCTCTGCCTCGTGGCGGCCTCTGTGCTCACGGGCATCTCCATCGCCGGCAGTCTGACCTACAAGCCGCTGCCGGGCGAGATCGAAGTGGTCGAGATCCTGTGCGGTCTGGCGGTTTTCGCCTTCCTGCCCTACTGCCAGCTCCACAAGGGCCATGTCGGGGTCGATCTCTTCATCGGCATGCTGGGGCACAAGGCAATCAACTGGACGCAGTTGATCGGTGACGTCATCATCACCGTGCTCTTCGCGCTCCTGACATGGCGGCACTGGATCGGCACGCTCGACAAGTTCCGCAACGGAGAGTTCACGCCGATCCTCTTCATTCCAATCTGGTGGGGTTTTGCCGCGGCCATGATCCTGCTCGTCATCAATCTCGTGGTCAGCGGTTGGACGGTCTATGCCGACATCCACGATATCAGGCGTGGCATCGACGTCGAATTGCCGCTCGGGGGCCACGGATGAGCAATATCGAAATCGGCCTTTGGTCCTTTCCAGTCTTGATTTTCCTGATCTTCCTCCGGATCCCGATCGCGGCCGCCATGCTCGGCACCGGCATCATCGGCACCTGGCTGGTGACCGGCAAATGGATGATCATCTTCAACCAGTTGAAGGCGGTGCCCTGGAACACGAACGCGAACTATTCGCTGTCGATCATCCCGCTCTTCCTGCTAATGGGCCAATTCGCAGCACGCGGCGGCCTGAGCCAAGCCCTGTTCAATGCGGCCTCGGCCTTCCTTGGCCACCGAAAGGGCGGCGTCGCCATGGCCGCCGTCGGCGCCTGCGCGGGCTTCGGATCGATCTGCGGCTCCTCGCTCGCCACGGCGGCGACCATGGCGCAGGTCGCTCTGCCGGAACTTCGCCGCAACGGCTATGCCGGCGGTCTCGCGACCGCCACGCTGGCAGCGGGCGGCACCCTCGGCATCCTGATCCCGCCCTCCGTGGTGCTGGTGCTCTATGCGATCCTCACCGAGCAGAATATCGCAAAGCTTTTCCTTGCAGCCTTTGTGCCCGGGATAATCGCCGCACTTTCCTACCTGACCGTCATTGCGATCTATGTCCGCCTCAACCCGGGCTCGGCCGGGACCGTCGCAAGGCTGCCCTGGGCTGATCGCGTCCAGCCGCTGGTTGCGGTTTGGCCCGTTCTGCTCATCTTCCTGCTGGTGGTCGGCGGCATCTATCTCGGCTGGTTCACGCCCACACAGGCAGCAGCCGTCGGCGCGGTCGGCACCGGCCTGATCGCCTGGCTGAACGGCGGGCTCGCCAAGGGCGCGCTTTTCCAATGCCTCAAGGAAACGGCGGTTTCGACCGGCATGATCTTCTTCATCGTGCTCGGCGCGACGGTGTTCAATTCCTTCCTTGCCTTCTCGCGTCTGCCCCAGGTCGGCGCCGAATGGGTGACCGCCCAGGGCTTCGCGCCGATGACGGTCATGATCATCATCCTGGTCCTCTACATCATCTTCGGCTGCGTCATGGACTCGCTTTCGATGATCGTGCTCACGGTGCCGATCTTCTTCCCGATCGTCACCGCGATGGATTTCGGCCTCTCGCCGGAGCATTTTGCAATCTGGTTCGGTATCCTGGTGCTGATGGTGGCGGAGATTGGCCTGATCACGCCACCCGTGGGCCTCAATCTTTTCATCATAGCCGCGATGGCCAAGGAGGTGCCAATCCGCGAGACCTATCGGGCGATCATATGGTTCGTCGGTGCGGACCTGCTTCGTATCACACTCCTGACGGCATTCCCCATTATCAGCGTGTTCCTGATCTGATTGAAGATCTGAGGAACCTAGCACTACTTTGGCAGATTTTT
>NZ_JBYCZP010000030.1:0-45581 GCF_057586295.1 Rhizobium sp. SRI_017
ATGGCCCCAATCGCCCTGCAGAAGGCGCCAGGCCCAGTCGAAATACTGCATCCAAAGCGGCCGATTGAGCCCCAGTTGTTCTTTAAGCCGATCCAGATCGTCCTGCGTCATGCTGGGATCGAGCCCAAATTGCGCCAACGGGCCGCCCGGGATCAGGTTCAGGATGACGAACCCGATGACCGAAACAATCACGAGCAGGATGAGGCTCTGGAATAACCGGTTGAGTAGGAAGCCGCGCATTCGTCTATCCTCATGACAGCGTCAATGGATGGCCGCCGCCGCAATACGCGGCGGCGGCGGCGTAGGTCAGCTCTTCCAATGCCATCCAGCGGCATGCCAGGATGCAGTACGGGTGTTTGTATTCGGCTCCCAGCCTTCGAAGCCTTCCTTCCTGCCGACGACATAAGTGGCGGCGAACAACGGCAAGAAGGGCAGGTCCTGACGGACGATTTCCTGCATACGGGTGTAGATCACGCGGCGTGCTTCCGGATCGAAGGTTTGAGCACCTTTCTTGAGCAGCGCATCGACCTCGGGGTTCGAGTATTGGCCGACGTTGGAGCCTTTTCCGCCCTTTGCTGCAATTGCACTTGTTGCGAGCCGGTTGGTGGCATCCGGATCCGCCGCAATGAGATGGGTGACACCCGCGATGGCCGAGTCGAACTGCGACTTAAGCCAAAATTCACCAAACATAACGGCTGCAGGCAGGTTCGATATAGTCATTTCGACGCCAATTTCGGCAAACGTCTGTTGCAGGAACTGCTGCACCTGCTCACGCAGATTGTTGCCGGCCGTCGTAGAGTTGGCGAACGACAACCGAACGCCGTTCTTGGCGCGGATGCCGTCCGATCCCGGCACCCAGCCGGCTTCGTCAAGGATCTTGCGCGCGAGATCAAGGTTGTACTCCTGCGGCGGGAGATTTGGATTGTAGTAGTAAGACTCCCGCGGCATGAACGTCTCTGTCGGCGTGACAACCCCGAAGTAGATCGTGTCGATAATCGCTTTTCTGTCCATGGCGGCGTAAAGCGCCTGACGCACGGCCGGGTCCTTGAACTGCGGTTTCTCCAGATTGAGATAGACCGACTCGACTGATCCTCCTGGGAGTAGAGTCACCACGCGGCCCGGTAATGTTTTCGCTTCCTCATAGTGGTCGGCTGTAATGTATGATTGGTCTGTAAGATCAATGTCGCCGCTCTTGAACTGGGTGTAGAGCACCGTCATGTCAGGAATGTATTTAAAGACGAGCCGCTCGATATACGGGCCGTCCCCGAAGTAATTCGGGTTGGCGACGAGTTCGATATGGTCGCCTGCGATACGCTGCGCCCATTTGAATGCGCCAGTGCCGACAGGCGCTTGATTGAAGGCGGCCGCATTGGGGTCGGCCTCTTTCCCGAGAATGTGCTTGGGCACAATGAAGGTTTCGGCGAGAAACGACAGGTAGGGGGCAAAAACGCTCTCCATCCGCCAGGTGATCTCGGTTGGGGAGACCACCTTGATATCGCGCACCAGCGAATGGCCGCCCGTACGCCAAGCGCGGAAATTGGGGTTGGTGATGAGTTCGAGAGTGAACTTCACATCCTCGGCCGTGAAGGGCTCGCCGTCGTGCCAGCGGACGTCGTCACGCAGACGAACGCGCCACTGCAGGCCGTCCTCCGAAATCCCGCCATTCTTTTGGGTCGGCACTTCGGCGGCAAGATTGGGCTGAAGAACGCCCTCGGGGTCCATCCGAAAGAGCGCGTCGAATAGGGAGAAATGTACCGCGTCGTCGACCTCGATATGTGCCATCAGCGGATTGAAGACGGTGGGTTCTTGCGAGAGCCCGACGACCACGCGGCCGGTCGGCGTTGTCGGAAGGTTCGCCGCAAGCGCGGGTTTGCCGAGCAGGTTGGGTGCGACAAAGCACGCAACGCCGCCTGCCGCCATTAGGCGTAGAGCATCACGTCTCGAATAGGTCGATGTGGTGATAAGATCCTTTGTCATGATTTCTGCTCCTTGAGTGGCGATGTCCGCCGTGGCTATCAAATATTTGCAGCAATCGGCCGGGTGCTCCTCGGCCGCTCTCCGGGGATGGCTGCCACCAGCTCGCGCGTGTAGGCAGATTGTGGGTCCAGGAAGATTTGAGATGGCGGACCGTGTTCAACGATCCGGCCCTTTTGCATCACAGCGATTTCGTCGCAGATCTGGCTGGCGACCCGCAGATCATGAGTGATGAAGATCATCGATACGCCGGTTTCGCGCTGGATCTGGTCGAGAAGTTTCAAGATCTGGGCCTGGATCGAAACGTCGAGGGCAGAGACTGCCTCATCCGCAATGAGAAGCGTCGGCTTGAACATCAATGCCCGGGCGATCCCGATACGCTGGCGTTGGCCGCCGGAAAATTCGTGCGGATAGCGACCGAAGGCACCTGCATCGAGTCCCACATGGGACAGCAGCGCCTTCGCCTCCTCCCGGGCCTGGGCATAAGGCATACCGTGGGCCACGGGTCCAACGGTAAGAATCTGCCCAATCGTCGAACGAGGATTCAGGGACGCGAATGGATCCTGGAAGATCATCTGGATCCGCGGTCGAAGCGGACGGAAGTCGGATTCCGAAAGCTTGGCGATGTCGTGGCCCTCAAACAGAATCCGCCCGCCGTCACTGTCTTGGAGCTTGATCAGCAGCCGCCCGAGCGATGACTTTCCTGAGCCGCTTTCACCGACGATGCCCAAGGTACGACCGGACGCCAAATCGAACGAAACATCGGTCACCGCAGGCACGACGCGCTGGCTGCCGAATAGTGCGCTGCCGCTTCGATAGATCTTGGCCAGTGCCTCGACCTTCAGGATCGGCTTCTCACTGTCGGTCTCCTCGGCAAAGCGATCCACGCCGGTCAGGTGCGGGACGGCTGCGATCAGCCGCTTTGTGTAGGGATGGGTGGGTGATTCCAGGACTTGCTCGGCAGTACCCTGCTCGACGATGCGTCCTTTCTCCATGACCACGACACTGTCCGCGATCTCAGCCACGACGCCGAAGTCATGGGTGATGAACATCACACTCATGCCTTTGCGACGTTGAATGTCCCGGATCAACTCGAGAATCTGCGCCTGAGTGGTAACGTCGAGGGCTGTCGTCGGTTCGTCGGCGATCAGGACGCTCGGCTCTAGCGCCAGAGCCATGGCGATCATCACTCGCTGGCGTTGACCGCCTGAGAGCCGGAACGGGTATTGGAAAAACATGAGCTCCGGATCAGGCAGGCGCACTTCAGTCAGCAACTCGACGGCCCGGCTGCGCCGCGATGCCTTCGTGCCAACACCATGTGCGGCCATCGCCTCCATAATCTGTTCGCCGACGGTCATCAGCGGATTGAGCGCTGACAGCGGATCCTGAAAGATCATCGAGACGACGCGACCGCGCATATCTCGTAGTTCTTTCGGTGACGCGCCGATCATGGCCGTGCCGTCAATATGAATGGAACCAGACGAGACACGGATTATCTTCGGCAAGAGTCCCATGATCGTATTCGCGGTTACCGACTTGCCGGACCCGGACTCACCGATAATGCATAGGATCTGACCTCGCTTGAGATCAAACGAGATGTTCTCGACGGCACGAGCTCGCTCCATGCCTTTCGGCAGGTCGATGGTCAGGTCACGCACCGAAAGCGCGGGCACGTCCACGGCAATAGCCTGAATGCTAGCGGCCATCGAATTCCTCCTTTTTGAACGCAGCTGTCACTTTGCGACTTTTATGGCTGCTCTATTGGCGCTGCTCCCCTTTTTCAGGCAGCGCATAACTTGTATCGGATCTCCAATTCGGACTTAACCTTCTCGCGAAACCATTAAAATGACAATTAATGAAGAGTGAATGTTTGCTTCAGGCTGAGATTAATGCCGCTGGGATCAATCTTCCCCGGCCAGCCAGAAACCGTTCAAAACGTGGATCTCCCAGGCTGCCAATCGACGCGGAATCCGAAAGTTTGCAACCGTTCAGAGTCCAAACTGCCATCGAAGCCAGGAGAGGAAGTTTCGTCGTCTGGCATCACCTTCGAAGGGAAGGCGGCTCAAGAGGATGTAGCTATAGCCATTGCTCGAGAATCCCCGTGGCGCCACCAGTTGCCCGCTTCCCACCGCGTCGGCTACCAACGGCTCTGGGCCGATTGCGGCGCCCAGCCCAGCGATTGCCGCCTCAATGCTCAGATAGAAGTGTTCGAACACTTGGCCGCCGGGTGGATTTGGACCGCCGATTTGGTTATCCGCCATGTATCGCGACCATGCATCTCGACGCGTGGCCGAATGAATGCGAGGCAAGGAAAGGATATCATCGCTGTCCGAAACCAACAGGCGTGGCGCACATACGGGGCCGACACGCTCCTCGACCACCGTTTCCATAAAGAGCTCCGGCGACCAGGAAAAATCGCTTCTCCTTAGTGCCAGATCGATATGGCTTCTGTCGAAGTTCACCGGACCGCCCGCGGCCAATACGAGAACCTCGACATCTGGATGAAGTGCATTGAATTGTGGGAGGCGAGGGATTAGCCAGCGCTGCGTGAATGTCGGTTCGCATGAGACCACCAGCGGTGCCGAACCCCCGCCTCTGATTTCATCGCAACAATCGCCGATCTGACGGAGCACGTCGCTCATCGTAACAAGCAGGCGTCGCCCCGCTGCGGTGAGGAAGACGGCCCTGTTCCGTCGTTCGAAAAGCATTACTCCCAGATCCTCCTCAAGCAAGCGGATCTGCTTGCTGACCGCGCTATGCGTAACAAACAATTCATCGCCAGCCCGCCCGAAATTCAAATGACGTGCAGCCGATTCAAAGGCTCTCAATGCGGATAGTGACGGGACTCGGGAGGCCATATCTGTGACTTTAAGTTATCAATTTCTGTCACAATTCATCGTTTTTCCGTCAGAAGCAATAGCGCTAATATCCTTGTCGTCACATGGAAACCGACGGAACAACGATTTTGAAGGTAGGAATTCTAGCCGATGATCTGACCAGTGCAACGGATGGCGCCGCACCATTCGTGAGTATGGGACACAGATGCGTCGTCTTTACCGATCACCGGCGATCGCCCCCAAATGATGCCGCGATTGTCTCGGTGAACAAGGCAAGCCGCACAGCATCCGTTGAAGACGCTGTTGATCGGGCGACGCGGGCCGCAAGAAATCTAGTGGCCGCGGATATTCTTTACAACACCATCGATTCCACCATTCGCGGCCACCTTGGAGCTGAAATAGCGGCTGCTCTCGCGGCCTCCGGTCGGTCTATGGCAATTGTTGCGCCGGCTTTCCCCGGATGTGGCCGGACCACTGAAGGCGGGCGTCAGCTTCTTCGTGGCGTGCCGTTGGAGTACACAGAATTTGCAAGGGACCCGCTGCACCCGATAACAGACTCGCATCTTCGGGCTTTGTTTCCAGATATCCCGGATGCGGAAGTTCGTGTTCTTGGGCTCTCGGAAATTCGAGCATTGAGGTCTGGCGAACTTGTCGCGGATGGCCGGAAATTGCTGATTGCCGATGCGGCCCTGCAGGAAGATCTGGCCCTGTTGGTGAAATCGGCGGCGGATCCGAAGTCCATCCTTTGGTGCGGTTCTCCCGGTCTGGCGACCGCGTTGGCGGACTACGTAGGTTGGGCGGACGACATGACAACGTCGTCCGCCGCGGCATCACAAAATCTCTTCGTCATCGGCAGTGTCAATCCGCTGAGCCGTGAGCAATGTTCAAGACTGACAAGCACCAGCAATGTCCGGCAGATCGTGGTCGACGCCGAGGAGGCGTCTCGCTCTCCCATTCTCGCAGCTCAAAACGCCGTTGCGCAACACAGCCAATATGGATCTGGTGGAGATGTCATTCTCACGACGTCTGAGAGCGGCACGTCGGCCAATCCTCGGGCCATCGCGGTCGCGCTTGGCCAGGTGGTACGCGCGATTACGGAGCGTCAACCCGTGACGGGGCTCTTCCTGACTGGCGGCGACACTGCCGAATCCGTGTTGAGCGAACTCGAGATTGGTTCACTGGATCTTCTGGGCGAGATCGAGCCCGGAATTCCAATCGGCCGGACGGCCGGACCGCATCCCATTTACATTATCACAAAGGCGGGCGGCTTCGGTTCGCCAAATATCCTGCTGAAATCAGCTGAGGTGCTTCGAGGCCTCTGGCTTGGAGACAAGAAATGAAGAAGCCTATTGGAATCACGATGGGCGATCCCTGTGGGATCGGTCCGGAAATTATCGCACGCTTGTTCGCGGACGGCCTGCCGGAGCACGCGGTGGTGATTGGTGACGCCAGGATGATGGAGCGTGCGGTCCGAGCCCTCGACCTCCCTCTCCAGGTGCAGACCATCACGTCAGTCAATGACGCTGTCCTAGACAGCAAGCTTATCACCGTTCTCAACGTCTCCAATTTGCCGGACGATCTGCCGATTGGTCAGGTGGACGCTCGTGCTGGCCGTGCCAGCTACGACTATGTGGTGAGAGCGATCGACGAAGCCCTGGCGGGCAACATCGCAGCAATTGTTACCGCCCCGATAAACAAGGAAGCGATGAAGAAGGGCGGGCTCAATTATCCCGGGCATACTGAAATTCTCGCAGAACGGTCGGGGACCGATAAGTTCGCGATGATGCTGGCAAACGACGAACTGCGTGTCATCCTGGTCACGATCCATGTTTCGTTGCGCGATGCCATCGAGCTCATGACACAGGATTCCGTGCTCAGAACGATCGAACTGGCGCACAGGGCAGGCAAGGCTTATGGCATTGCTTCGCCACGCGTTGCCGTCGCCGGCCTCAACCCCCATGCCGGTGAAAACGGCATGTTCGGACGCGAAGATCTCGACATTATTGCGCCGGCGATCGGCCGAGCTCAGGAGTCCGGAATAAACGCATCGGGTCCCTGGCCCGGAGATACGATTTTCATGCGCGCCCGCAAGGGCGAGTTCGATATCGTCGTCGCTCAATATCATGACCAGGGCCTTATCCCCGTCAAGTATCTTGGCATCGACAATGGCGTCAACGTCACCGTCGGTCTGCCCTTCATTCGTACCAGCGTCGATCACGGCACCGCGTTCGACATCGCGGGCCAAGGTACGGCCGACCATTCCTCTCTTCGCTACGCCTTCGATCAGGCGCTGCTTCTCAACGCAATCTAGGAGCGTTTTCGATGCCCCAGACCTCTCCCGACTTCATTTTCATGCTGACCAACCAGGACCGGACTGTTGCCGACGCGGCTGAACGCCTCAAGGATGTGCTTGCCGCCGGCATCACGCATGTCGGCTTCAAAGATATCGGCCTGCCGTTCGATGAACTCTTGGGCCTTGCCTCAGCAATCAAGGCGGCGGGTGCGACGCTTTACCTAGAGGTGGTCAGCCTCGACGAGGCGAGCGAGCAACGATCCGCGCAGGCCGCGGTCGACCTAGGCGTCGATATCCTGATGGGTGGGACCCGACCGAATGTCGTTCTGCCGCTTATCGCCAGCAGGAACATCGGCTATTATCCGTTCCCCGGTAAGATCGTCGGGCATCCGAGCAAGCTCGAAGGGACGATCGAGACGATCGTTGAAAGTGCGCGTCAATTGACCGCGATCGACGGCGTCAGCGGTCTCGATTTGCTCGCCTATCGCTTTGACGGCGATGTCGAAGCACTGATGACGCGCGTATGCGAGGCCGTCGAAAAGCCTGTGGTGATTGCCGGGTCGATCGATAGCCCGGAAAGGCTGGCAGCCGTAGTGCGGTCTGGTGCGGCAGGGTTTACCATTGGAACGGCAGCTTTCAACGGCGCCTTTTCCGGCAGTGCCACCCTCCAATTGGAGATCGAGACTGAGATCGACGTGCTCGAACGGATCCAGGCCGACCGCGGCGATGTTGGCCTCGTCAGCATTAACCCGGATCTGAAGCGAACATTCGCGGACCATTAATTGCTGTCTTTATGGTTTCGCGACAAGATGAAAATCGAATTGGAGACCGCGTCCATGGATCCATCGATGATTGACCTGCCAGTTCATTCGGTCGCGACGACCAGTCGGGAGGCGCTGGAAACGCGGTGTCTGTTCTGGATGCAGATCGAAGGGCCTGGGATGTCTCGCGTTTCGATTTCCCGAACTCCACTGCGGCCAACTCGTTGACCATGATTGCCATACTCGCTCAAGACGCCTTTCCCGCAGGCAGGATACATTTTCAATCAACTAATCAGGTCAGACCCGATGTCACCACTCCTCAAACGTTTACAGAGCGATCAAGAGCTTCCCGCGAAGGCTGATGTCGTCGTCATCGGCGGCGGCATTGTCGGCGCGTCGGCGGCATTTTCTCTCGCGGAACGGGGGCTTTCCGTTGCCCTGGTGGAAAAGGGCTATGTCGGTGGCGAACAGTCGAGCCGCAATTGGGGCTGGTGTCGCCGGCAGAACCGCGATGAGCGCGAACTGCCGCTTTCTGGTGTCTCCCTGCAGTTGTGGGACGAGTTTTCAGCCAAGATCGACGACGACGTCGGCTTCCGCCGATGCGGCCTGTTCTATGCGACGGATAATGCCCAGCAACTGGCGGAATGGGAACAATGGCTAAACATTGCCCGGCAGTTCGACGTCAATACGAAGATGCTTACCGCCAGAGAAGCTTATGACAAGATTCCGGCCCACGGTCGCCAATGGCTCGGCGGGGTCCATTCAGTTGATGATGGCAAAGGCGAGCCGGCCATTGCCGCGCCGACGATCGCGAACGGTGCTCGCAAGTATGGCGCGACTGTCCACCAGGAATGCGCTGCGCGAGGACTTGATATCGTCAATGGTGCGGTTGAGGGTGTTGTCACCGAAAAAGGGCGTATCAGGACGCAGGCCGTGCTGAGCGCCGGCGGTGCGTGGACTTCCTTGTTCTGCCGCCAGTACGGTGTTGAATTCCCGCAGGCCAGCGTGCGCCAGACCGCAATTCGTACGCGGCCCACAGTCAATCTCGGTGAGGCCATCTATACGCCAGAGTGCTCGTTGACCCGCAGGTTGGATGGTAGCTACACGCTTGCCATAAGCGGCAGGGCAACGCTGGATATCACCCCGCAAGGCCTGCGCTATGCGCGCTGGTTCATGCCCATGTTTCTGAAGCGACTAAAAGCGGTTCAGATCGGCGTCGGCAAATCAATGATCCATGGACCGGAAGCGCTCGCGCGCTGGAACATGGAGACGCAATCGCCTTTCGAGCGGATCCGTGTTCTCGACCCGACGCCCAGCCGCCGTACGATCGCGGCTATTCTGAAAGGTGTCACGGAGCAGTTCCCTGCGCTAGCGGGCATCGAAGTCGCCGATAGTTGGGGCGCTTATGTGGATTGCACGCCGGACGCGGTACCGGTCATCTCGGCGTCCGATCACGTGAAAGGCCTTTATCTGGCCGCGGGCGGCTCAGGTCATGGTTTCGGCATTGGCCCTGGCATCGGCCGCCTAGCGGCTGACCTGGTGGCTAACGATGAGCCATGCGTTGATCCCGCGCCCTTCCGCCTGTCCCGCTTCTTTGACGGTTCCAGGCTCGAGGTGGGCGGGCTCTGATAGAGCCGGAAAAGGCCGTGAGATCACCGCCGACAGCGCGCGTGAGGTCGGCGGGACAGAATGTCGAGCATGCGAGGCCTCGCAATAGACTGGCTACTCAGCCGAGAGCTTGGCTGGCGAGGACGAAAGTTCGAACACCGGGAGTTTGTGTCTCCCTTGATGCACCTCTTACCATCGCAACAACTCCGCCCTCATGGGCCAGTCCCCAGCCTTCGAGGGACGATGAAAGGCCGCCCTGCGAAGGGACATCAATGCGTACGAAGCGCCCTTGCTTACCCGCCAAGATGAAACCAATCAGATCTCTCGCCTGTTCGGCGTTCGCTGCTACGACCGGCCCGACCACTTCGCCCTTCCCGAACGGCCGTGTAGCCGCGAAGGCAACGATATCGTCGCCGTTCCGGATGACGGCAAACCTCCCCACCTTCGCCAATGCATTGTGGAGTGCGTTGCGGTCGCCGCCGAAAGCCATATTATCGAGCGCTTTGATTGCCGCCAGGGCATGATACCCCGTCCACTCAACATTCTCAGGAGTATCAACCAGGCCGACCACTCCCTGGTGCCGAACGATTTGATGCGTCGCAACGAAACCCAACTTTTCGTACAGAGGTAAGCCATCACTTGTGGCAGTCAAACGGCATTCCCGATCCCCTGCCAGTTCCAAGACGGCGCTGGTCAATCGTCTGCCCAATCCACGACCGCGCTGGCTTTCATCGACAATAATCATGTTGACGGCAGAGCAAGCGTCGCCAAAGGGAGTCATGAGTGCCGTGCCCACCACATGGTCACGCACAAGCGCAACCCGTCCCTCGCTCAGCGACCTTATCATTTCCCAATCTTCTCTCCTGTGCGGCCAGCCCGCTGCGCGTGACAGCGCAAGGGCACCATCCAGATGGTAAGCCTCGAAGGGCGAGAGGGCGATCGTATCCGTTTCCATGGGTTAACCCGTTCGTTGGTATCTTCGCTCACCTCCGAAACAACAGCGCCAGGTTTTACCCAACCCCGCTGTCAAGAAATGAGATGTCAGGCTGTGCCGCGAGACGGCGACGCGCAAGCTCTTCGTGAGCGGCATCACGCGGGAAGCACCCGCTAGCTCAAGGAGCCGCTTGGGATAATCCCCCGCCATTTTCGGGGATTAAAGACCGCTCTGCCAGTCGCTCCATTCCCGTCTTTTGGAACGGTCTCTGGGTGCAACGATCAAGTGACGGTTACGTAGATTTTTCTAACTGTTTCGATCGTTTTCCACACACCGACATAGCCGGGTTTCATCACGAAATTATCGCCCGCCCGATAGATGACCGGCTCCTGACCCTTCTCCTTCAGCTCAATCACTCCTTGCAGGAGATGGCAGAACTCAAAAGTCTCGCCCTTGATCGAGTGCGTCTCCCCAGGAGTGGCTTCGAAGACACCGGTATTCACCCTGCCCTCTTTGGCGCTGTCCTGCGCCCATTTTTTGAAGGCGGGGGCACCCGCGATCAGGCGGTCCGGCACGGGGGTCGCGTGCTCCGGTTCGAACGAAGGATTCGGGTCGATAGTTTTGAGTAGTGACATCTGGTTCTCCATTTTTCTCAGGGAAAGCAAAATCCGCGTCTTCGCGAGGAAAGGCGGAATCAAACCGACTTCGGCATCGCTACGAGATTGCCGTAGCACGACGAGAGGAGCGGTCTAAATCGCTGGGAGCCTACCAATTCGCGGCGATGTATTTCGTTTCAAGAAACTCAAGCATGCCGTGGTGGCTTCCTTCGCGGCCGAGGCCGCTCTGTTTCATACCGCCGAACGGTGCGGCAGCATCCGAGACGACGCCTCGGTTAATTCCAACCATGCCACTTTCCAGCCGCCCAGCCACCGCAAGCGCGCGCTTGAGGTCCCCACTGAATACATAGGATACCAATCCGTATTCGGTGTCGTTGGCCATCTGGACCACCTCGTCTTCAGTCTCAAATGCGATGATCGGCGCAACGGGCCCAAAGATCTCTTCGCGAAGCATCTCGGCATCGGGAGAGACGTCGGCCAGTACGGTCGGCGGGTAGTAGAAGCCCACGCCACCGAATTTGGTGCCACCTGTAACAACGCGGGCTCCTTTGGCAACAGCGTCGGCCACCAGACGCTCCACTTTGGCGACCGCGACTTCTGTGATCAGAGGCCCGAGCTGCGTGTGTGGGTCCAATCCCGATCCGACCTGAAGCGCGGCCATTTCTTCCGCAAACCGCCGTGTGAAATCCGCCAGAATCCCTTTCTGGACATAGAAACGGTTCGCGGCAGTGCATGCCTCACCGCCATTGCGCATCTTGGCTACCATTGCACCTTCGACAGCCGTCTCTAGATCGGCATCGTCAAATACGACGAAGGGCGCATTGCCACCAAGTTCCATCGAGCAACTAATGACCTGGTCTGCAGCTTCACGTAACAGTATCCGGCCGATGTTTGTCGAGCCGGTAAACGATAGCTTGCGCACCCGCTTGTCATGCAGCATCGCGCTTACGACGGGGCCGGCTTTCGTGGTTGTCAAAATATTGACCACCCCTGCCGGCACGCCCGCCTGCCGCATGATCTCGCCAACAGCCAGCGCCGTCAGAGGGGTTTCCGCTGCGGGTTTCAGGATGCAGGTGCAGCCTGCTGCCAACGCGGGAGCGATCTTCCGCGTCGCCATTGCCGCCGGGAAGTTCCAAGGTGTTACCAGTACAGCGATACCGATCGGCTCATGGGTCACCATGATCCGATTCAAGCCTGAAGGTGCTGACCCGAGTTCACCGGGTGCCCTTACAGCCTCTTCCGCATACCAGCGGAAAAACTCGGCCGCATAACTCACTTCGGACCTTGCGTCGGGAAGGGCCTTGCCGTTTTCCACGGTTATCATTTGTGCCAGCCGTTCTGCTTGATCGAGCATAAGGTGAAAGCACTTCATAAGAATGTCTGAACGCCGCCTCGGCGAGGTTGCCTTCCAGGCCGCAGCCGCCATTTCTGCTGCGTCAACGGCAGCTCTGGCATCTGGGACGTCGCCGTCGCAGACCGTGGCAACTACATTTGCGGTCGACGGATCGATCACGTCGAAGGTCCCGTTCCCTCTCGCCGAAATCCATTCGCCGCCAATGAGTAGTTGACGGGGAGTATCGCACCCTACGACAGCCTTCGAAGCAACGCGGGTCGTTTCATATGTGTGATTTTTATTCACGTTCAGCACCCTTCGCTACTAATCATCATAACCTAATGAAGGGTGGGATTTGCGATTGGAGTCAATAAAGGCCCTCATTAATGCTAGGTGAAGGAAACGTTAATTGCCTCCTTATCCCGCATGAAAGATAATGAACGACAGACGGTGCGGAATGGTGCTCTCCGGCAGATTGGTGCGGGCAACAAATGACTGCAGGATCTCCGATTTCAGCAGGTTACCACGTGGGGACCGAGTAAAAATGGATGTCTCATCTCCTCGATTTGTCAGAATCAAAGAGAAACAGCGACGCACGGTAAAGATCTCCATCGACGGCGAGATTGTCGAAACATTCGACGGTGACTTTCTGCTGACGGCACTCATGCTTCATCGCGGACACGCCAGAATCTCCGAGTTCAGCAGCAGCCCCCGCGCCGGCTTCTGCATGATGGGAGCCTGTCAGGACTGTTGGTCTTGGACGCCAGGTGGAAACAGGATCCGAGCGTGCACCGCGCAGGTCACTGAAGGCATGAGCGTACTAACCAGAGCACCGGAGACAACATGGCCACCCCTCAAGTAGTTGTTGTAGGAGCCGGGCCGGCGGGTATCAGGGCGACCTTGGAATTGGTTAATGCGGGGTTGCGTCCAATCATTGTGGACGAAGGATCGGCCAGCGGCGGCCAGATCTATCGGCGGCAGCCCTCGAATTTTTCACGCCCGCCTGCGGAACTTTATGGCACGGAGGCTGACAAGGCCGTCCGTCTGCACACCGCGTTCGACGAGATCACACCTCAGATCGACTACCGGCCGTCAACCCTTGCTTGGGCGATAGCAAAGAACACACTGCACACGATCAAGACTGTGGATGACGAGAAGGTCGGCGATATTGTGTCGTTCGACGGCATCGTGATCGCATCCGGTGCGACTGATAGGATCCTGCCGGTCAAAGGCTGGACCAAGCCCGGCTGCTACACTTTGGGCGGCACGCAGATCGCCCTAAAGGTACAAGGCTGCGCCATCGGCCAACGCGTTGTTCTGCTTGGAACAGGGCCGCTTCTTTACCTTCTCGCGTGGCAATATCTCAACGCGGGACATCCTCCGGTCGCTATCCTCGACACAAGCCCTTTCCGACTACAGCTGCTCGCTCTTCCCTGGCTTGCGGCTCGCCCCCTCGCCTTATGCAAGGGTATGCGTCTCGTGCAGGACCTGAAACGCGCCAAGGTAGCCATTCATCGAGGGATTGTGCCGAGGGAGATTCTTGGACCTGAGACGGCTGTTTCCGGAGTCCGGTTCACCGCTGCAAACGGCAAGGAACATACAATCGAGTGCGACGCCGTCGCCATGGGTTACCACATTCGAGCCGAAAGCCAGCTTGCAGATCTGGCGGGCTGCGAATTCTCGTTCGACCCCTTCATGCGCCAGTGGCTACCCCAAACAGACGACTTTGGTCGCAGCACTGTCAGCGGTGTCTACCTCGCTGGCGATTGCACCAGATTGCTTGGCGCCGACGGCGCTGAAGTTGCCGGGGCACTCGCTGCAAAAGCGGTGATCAGCGACTTGATGCAGCGCGCGCCATCATCCGAAACCTCGCAACAAATTCGTCTTCTGCAACGAAATCGAAGGTTTGCACGTGGCATCGCACGCGCGTTTCCTTTGCCGTCACAGAATATCGCCGAAATATCTGACGACACGATCGTGTGTCGATGCGAAGAGATCACGGTTGGAGAAGTCAGAGCGGCCGCCACGGCGCTGGGTGCCGAAGAAGTGAACCGTGCCAAAGCCTTCACACGCGCAGGTATGGGCCGATGCCAGGGCCGGTTCTGCGGCGCGGCCAGTCAGGAAATCGTCTCTGCTCAAAGGAAAATGCCTCTCGAAAGCGCGGGGCGATTGAGGAGTCAGGCTCCCGTAAAGCCGCTACCAGTTTCGATGCTCATCGGAGCACGCGATGACTAACGCTCATCAAAAAGTAGACGTCATTATCGTCGGCGGCGGCATAGTCGGGTCCGCGACTGCATTTTTTTTACGCCAGCGTGGCCTGTCGGTTATTCTGCTTGAACAATTCACGGTTGGACAACAGGCCAGCGGCGTGAATTTCGGCAATGTGCGCCGGCAGGGCCGTTTCCTGCCCCAGCTTCCGTTAGCGAACAGATCGCGTGAAATCTGGGGCAGGATCCCGGAGCTTACGGGGTCGGACGTCGAGTTCATGGGAGTCGGCCATGTCCGCTTTATCTGGGAGGAGTCCGAACTCGAAGCCATCGAATCCTATGCTCGCGGGGCTCTGGAATATGGCCTGAAGCTCGAAATCATCGGCAAAAACGCGCTCAGCGACAGATTTCCATTCATCGGGCCAGAAGCTGTCGCCGCATCCTATTCCGCTGAGGACGGGCATGCGAACCCCAGGCTCGCCGCACCTGCCTTCGCGCGGGCCGCCAAACGATATGGCGCAACCGTGCTCGAACATTGCAGGGTCGAGCATATCCATCCCAGAGATTCAGGCTTCACCGTTGAAACGTCGCTCGGCAGATTTACCTCAACGCAACTTCTCGTGAGCGGCGGTGCCTGGGCAAGCAGGCTTTCGGCAGAGCTCGGAGAACCGGTACCGTTGTTGCCCGCCGGGCCACAGATGGCGGTCACAGAGCCATTGCCCTACTTCATACGGCCAGTTGTCGGTGTATCCACACGGAAATCCGAGGAAGAGTTGTATCTCCGTCAGATCCCGCGGGGAAATGTTATATTCGGGGGGCTTCGACGTGCCTCTATAAATTTTGGTGAAGACTGGGCCAAGTATCAGCCGGACGTCCTTACTGCGCAGTTCAAGCAGCTTATTCGCCTCGTCCCGGCCCTGCAACACGCGAACATCATCCGGACCTGGTCCGGTATCGAGAGCTATTTTCCAGACGATCTACCTGTCATGGGTCCAAGCTCCTGCCATGGCGGCCTTTTCTACGCTTTCGGCTTCAGCGGGCACGGCTTTCAAACCGGGCCAGGTGTTGGAGATGTGATGGCAGAATTGATCGCTACGCGCGAGACATCCATCGCGATCGACCATTATTCGATCAAGCGCTTTCTGTCTCAGTCGCCGGAGCAAGCCACGGCGAGATTCGGATCGTAAGCTCGCAAAACAGCCAGTTGAATGGCGCGCAAGCCAAGGTGCCGGTTCTGGAGAACTATTCAATCTGGGAGCAAAGGATGCTCCCTGGAGGCCGCACAAAGGCCTTGTGCAATCGCCAGAGATCGAAATCCCAGCCGACAAAGAGACGCGGGGAGATGCGGACTTCGCCTTGATTGTCTCCGCTCAAAGCATGGAGGACTACGAGGTCGTCACCCCGGAAGTTCTTCCCTGAATGGCTCTATATCAAACGTTTCAAGCCAATGGTGGTAATGCACAGGGCCGAGACCGCCGTTTCAGTTCCGATTGCCTACGATCACCGTTTCCAGGCCCTTTTGTTCCCACCAAGATCCGGCTCAGACGCCTCGCTTCGCGGAGCGATTGCCATATCGACGAACTGGACTCGAAGCGCGTCGGCTTCCCTCAGCCTGATCATTTGATAGTTCGAGATCTTAACGCTGGCCAAGAACCGTCACAGAGCAAGACGGCACTAGTTTGAGCAATATGCGCGGCAGATTGGTCTGTTTGTGCCGTTCCCACTGGATGTTTCACCCCAGATGATGTGGGCATAAATTCGCTTCACTGGAGGGAACCACATGAAAATCTACAATATTGCTCTGATCGGATTTGGTGGCGTCAACCGCGCGTTGGCCGAGCTCATTGCGACGAAAAACTCACTGTGGGAGCGAGATCTCGGGTTCCGCCTGAACATCGTCGCCGTCAGTGACCTCTATCTCGGCTCGGTCATTTCGGCAAACGGCCTTGACGCGAAGACGCTGGTTGAAGCGAAATTCGCAAAAGGCGGCTTTGGCGGCCTCTCCGGCGGGACCGTGCAAGCGGACAACGAGACGGTCATCAATACGGCGCCCGCTGATATCATCGTGGAAGCAACATTCACAAACCCCAAGGACGGCGAGCCGGCTGTTTCGCATTGCCGCTGGGCGCTTCAGTCCGGCAAGCACGTCGTCACCACGAACAAGGGGCCGGTGGCAATCGCGGCCCGGGAGCTCAAGGCTCTTGCCAAGGCGAACTGCGTTCATTTCGAGTATGAGGGTTCCGTTATGAGCGGCACCCCGGTCATCCGCATGGTAGCAAAGACTCTCGCCGGCGCGGAGCTGAATGGGTTTGAGGGAATCTTGAACGGCACATCCAACTTCGTTCTCGGCCGAATGGAGAGTGGTCTCGATTTCGCCAGCGCCGTCGCAGAAGCCCAGGCCCTCGGATATGCCGAAGCCGATCCGACCGCCGACGTCGAAGGTTTCGACGTTCGCCTCAAAGTCGTGATCCTGGCAAACGAGCTGCTAGGGGCAAACCTTAAGCCGGAGGAAGTCTCCTGCAAGGGCATTTCCGAGCTTTCGGCGTTCGACATAGAAACAGCGGCAAGGGCGAACAGCCGTTGGAAGCTAATCGGATCGGCGGTGCGCGATGCCGACGGGACAATAACCGGCAGCGTTGCTCCCAGGCAGCTACCCCTCGAGCATCCGCTCGCCGGCGTGAACGGCGCCACCAATGCAGTGTCGCTTAATACCGAGCTGCTCGGCTCTGTCACCGTCACCGGCCCGGGCGCCGGTCGGGTCGAGACCGCCTATGCCCTGCTGTCAGACATAGTTGCCATCCACAAAGCCCAGTCGGCCAAGCTCGCGCAGGAGGTTGCGTGATGCCGAGCTTTGCCGTGAACAAAAAGACCTCTTCAGACGAGATTATCGTCAGGAACCCCTTCGACGGCAGCTTCGTAGGAGCGGTCCCCGAGACCAGTGCGGACGCTGTGAACCTGCTGCTGGAGCGTGCCAAACGTGGCGCGCAAACTGCGCGGTCGCTCCCCCGTCACCAGCGTTCCACAATTCTGGAAATTGCTGCAGCAACAGTCGAAGCCCGCAAAGAGGAATTCGCGCTCCTGATCGTGCGGGAAGCCGGGAAGACAATCACGCAGGCCCGCAAGGAGACGACGCGCTGCGTCAACACCTTGAAGCTCTCGGCGGAGGAAGCTAAGCGGAACGCCGGAGAAGTCATCCCTTTCGATGCCTATGCCGGATCGGAGTCCCGTCAAGGCTGGTACACCCGTGAGCCGCTGGGCATCATTACGGCGATCACACCTTACAACGACCCGCTGAACCTCGTGGCGCACAAACTCGGCCCGGCGCTCGCCGGCGGCAATGCAATTATCCTGAAACCCTCCGAGCTTACGCCTCTCTCGGCGATTAAGCTGGTAGACGTGTTGGTCGAAAGCGGTCTGCCGGAGGAAGTTATCACCGTCGCTGTCGGCGGCGCGGATCTGGGCAAGGCGCTCGTGGCAGCCAAGGACGTTCGAATGATCTCCTTCACAGGCGGGTTTGCAAGCGGTGAGGCCATCGCAAAAACTGCTGGCATCAAGAAGCTCGCGATGGATCTTGGTGGCAATGCACCAGTGATCGTGATGGAAAACAGCGAAGTTGACGCCGCTGTTGAAGATTGCGTGTCGGGTGCCTTCTGGGCGGCGGGCCAGAACTGCATCGGAACGCAGCGGATTTTGATCCAGCGTCCGATCTATGAACGGTTCAAGACCGAGTTCTTGGCCCAGACCGTCAAACTGAAGACCGGCAACCCGATGGAATCGGACACCGATGTGGGCCCGATGATTTCCGAGAAGGCGGTCAAACGAACCACTGCCATGGTCGAGAGCGCAATCGTTGCCGGGGCGACGCTGCTTTGCGGCCACGTTCCCTCAGGCACGCTCTATCCTCCGACCGTACTCGAGAACGTGCCGGCGACCTGCGACGTATTGAATGAAGAAGTCTTTGCACCGGTTGTGATCTTGCAGCCGTTCGAGGGACTGGATGAGGCAATACAGCTGGCAAACCAACCGGAATACAGCCTCCATGCAGGGATTTTTACCAACGATCTTGCCACGGCCCTCGATGCTGCCAAGCGCATCGATGCCGGCGGTATCATGATCAACCAATCATCCGACTATCGGTTCGACGCCATGCCCTTTGGCGGGTTCAAATACGGTAGCATGGGACGCGAAGGCGTCCGTTTTGCCTACGAAGACATGACGCAACCGAAGGTTGTTTGCATCACTACGCTGCAGCGCTAATCGGCGCTGCAGTCTTTTCAAGTCCCTCGTTGCCTGGAAGTTAAGATGTTCAAAGGATCTATCACCGCACTTGTCACCCCGTTCGCCGATGGAAAAGTCGATGAGGTTGCATTTCGCAGCCTCATCGAATGGCAGATCGCCGAGGGCACGGCAGGGCTTGTCCCCTGCGGAACCACAGGGGAAAGCCCAACTCTCAGCCATAACGAGCATAAACGCGTCGTTGAAATTACGATCGAGACTGCCAAGGGTCGCGTTCCGGTCATTGCCGGTGCGGGCTCCAACAGCACCGAGGAAGCAATAGGCTTCGTGCGGCACGCCCAGGAGGCTGGCGCGGACGGTCTGCTAATCGTCGCTCCGTACTACAATAAGCCCACGCAGGAGGGGATTTATCGGCACTTCAAGGCCATCGATGCCGAAGCTACGGTTCCGATAATCGTCTACAATATTCCGGGTCGGAGTGTGATTGATATTCAGGTCGAAACGCTTGCTCGCATTTATAACGATTGCTCGAACGTCAAGGGCGTCAAGGATGCAACGGGCAATCTTTTACGCCCCTCGCTTGAGCGGATGGCTTGCGGCAAGGAGTTTAATCTGCTGACTGGCGAAGACGGCACGGCGCTCGGTTACATGGCCCATGGGGGTCACGGCTGCATCTCGGTCACCGCGAATGTTACTCCCCGACTGTGTGCAGACTTGCAGAAGGCGTGCTTGAAGGGCGATTTCACCTCGGCACTGGCTCTTCAAGATCGACTGATGCCCCTTCACCGCGCACTGTTCCTCGAAGCCAGCCCAGCCGGTGTGAAATTCGCGTTGGCGCGACTTTCTAAGATCCGCGACGAGCTGCGTCTTCCCCTCGTGGAGGTCAGCACTCCCATACAGCAAGCCATCGCCGATGCGATGCGCCACGCCGGCATTTTACAGTAGTGGAGACAAAGGTGAGGTATTCGAGGGGATACTATCGATCCTTCCTGGCGTCCCCGGCGAAGGCCTGCATTAGCGCGACGCCTGACAGTAACCGTACAGCCCTCGGGTCAAACGCAGGGCCGATCCTCGACGGACGAAAAAAGCGGTGGTTCCATTGATCGACCCAAGCGCGGCGCGCTATTTTCGGATGACGGAGGAGAGCGCAAAAGAAGTCAACGTGTCGCGCACGCTTGGCATCTCAGCTATCACGTTCCAAATCTTCGCTATGCGGTCCGCGTCGGGAGACTCGACCCTGACCAGGAGATCGAAATCACCCGTCATCACATCGCAAGTTACCACTTCCGGAATCTTTTGAAGCGCCTGAATAACGTCCCCGCCCCTCATGCGATCGTGCCGATAGACGAAGATCAGAGCGGTCGTGAGGTGTTGGCTGGTTTCTCCACCACCGGTGATGATCGTATACCCTTTGATAAAGCCCTCTCGCTCAAGTCGCTCGATCCGCACACGAACAGCGTTGCGCGACAGGTTCACCTTCGCGGACAACTCCGCGTGGGAGGTTCGAGCGTTGGCCTTCAGAGCGGCCATTATCTGTTCGTCGGTTCGATCAAGAAGATATTTCATGGGGTCGGAGCCGGCAAATAACCTAGAATGTCCGAAGTTGCTGAACGATAAGCTGTCACGGCAATTTCCGGAAGGAAGGTTCTTTCCGTCTGGCTCGCAAATCGCCTCGCCGTGGAAGCCATAATGAAGCCGGGCAGCGCTTTCCTTTCTCCACCGATCAATTGTCGGACCTCTTCATAACCCTTCAGCAGCGCACGCGCGCGATCTTTGTTCAGGTCTCCGTTGGCTTCTCCCGCCCAGCCGACCAGCACATCGGCAATCTCCGACACGAGTGCATCGTCGTGGCGCATCCTGAAGTTAATGATCCCTCCAACTTCGTCTCCAAGAAAAAAGACATTCGGTTGGACCAATGCACCGTGAACGGTCCCTGTTGGAAGACCGGGCGAAATTGGCTTTGCCTTCCGTTCAAAAACAGTATGGATTTGAGCCATCGTGCGCCCCAAGCTTCGGCATTTTGCGGGACCTGCAACGGTGGACGAGGAGCCCTGTACAAAGCTGACAGTGGCAACCAACCGGTTTGCAGCCCGACACGTGGCGTTGCCTTCGAGCGTCCGCAGCGGCGCGGGGCATGGGACGCCCTTCTGAGAGAGCGCTTCCATGGTTTCAAAAGCTCTTTCCAGATCCAGAGGCTGGGCTCCGTTCTCAAAAAGCGTTACTATGAACTCGCCTTCCGCGGCGCGAAATAGGTACGTTGTATCGGTGTCGCCATCAGCGATCCCGACGACTGACGAGAGCGAAGTAAAGCCATAAGCAGCAGTAATCGCTTGGCGATCTTCGTCAGAAAGCTCCGTAAAAACAGCCATCGTCACCCCCTGTAAATCCCGAGGCCAAACACCGGAATTTCAAACCCTACCTGTCATGGCAGAGATCCTCATCTTAATACCAAGTTTTGTCCGCTTCTATGCGCGCGATATTTACCGCGTTCCCCGGAACTTTGCGCGGCGGAAAGTCTTCTTTTTCCGCCGCAGCGTAGAGGAACTGTTCTTCGCGCAAACCCCAGCACGGCCACCGGCCTGCTACATGACCGTCACGTAGATCTTCCTCACAGTCTCCACAGTGCGCCAGGTGCCAACAAAACCAGGTTTCATCACGAAATTGTCGCCTGCCCTATACGTGACCGGTTCACCGCCAACTGGAGTGATCTCCACGACGCCTTGCAGGATGTGGCAAAACTCGAAGGTCTCGCCTTTGATGGAGTGTGTCAGTCCCGGAGTTGCTTCCCAGACGCCGGTATGGATCATTTCACCTCGAGCCACGTCTTGGGCCCAGCTCTTGAACGAGGGGTCGCCGGATATAAGGCGATCCGGGCCGGGCTTGGATTCACGCGGAGTATCGGTGCTGTTTGGTACGATGGTCTTGAGGTGGGACATGTTTTCTCCTTGCTCCCTGGTTGTGCTCAATAGCCGCGGGCACGATCGACGAGGCCGATCGGATCGAGGCCGTCGCGATGGCGTTTGATATTGTCGATGACGGCACGGGCTGCCGTCTCCGGCTGCGTGACGCTTGCAACGTGCGGTGTCAGCATGATTTTTGGATGCCGCCAGAACGTATGTTCGGGAGGCAACGGCTCCGGTTCGGTCACATCGATGACGGCGCCCGATAGATGCTCGTCATCGAGAGCCGCAATGAGTGCGTCGTGATCGAGTTGCGCGCCGCGTCCGACATGGACGAGCGCCGCACCCGGAGGAAGGGCCGCGAACAACCCGCCGTCGAGCAGTCCGTGTGTATCCTGCGTCAGCGGCAGGAGACAGATAAGGATGTCTGTCTGCGACAGAAACGGAGTAAGCCCATCCGGGCCGTGATAGCACTCGACACCATCCAGGCGTCGTTCCGAGCGGCTCCAGGCGGCGAGTGGAAATCCGAATGGTTTCAGGCGCTCGATGACGGAGTGGGCGAGCATGCCAAGGCCAAGGATGCCAATCCGCCGCTGAGCTGCCTGGCGCACAGGAAGGGAGCGCCACGTGGCGGCAGCCTGCTGGCCGATATAGGCTTTCAGGTTGCGGTGCAGGGCGAGCACGGCAAGTGTCACATATTCCTGCATCATGCGCACGATACCGTCCTCGACCATGCGGACGAGCATGACGTTCGAAGGAAGCGTCTCCGTATCGAACTGGTCGACGCCGGCGCCGATGGAGAAGACAATTTCCAGGTTCCTGAAGCGATGAAGATCGGGGGGCGCCGTCCAGGTGAGAATGTAGCGGATCTCTTCCGGTGCGCGCTCTGAGATATCCATGACGAAAGGCAGATCGGGCAGCTCGCGTGCAAAAACTTCGGCGAAGACGCGGCCTCTTTCTCGATCCGAATTGAACCAGAAAACCATAGAGCCCTCTCAGTGTTGCAAGGTTTTGGCTAGCCGCAGGATCATTTCCTCGCAGGCAGCCAGCTCGTCGATGCGAATGAATTCGTCGGCGCGATGAGCGCGCGCGATGTCGCCCGGGCCGCAGATGATCGCGTCGATCCCGGCAGCCTGATAGAGTCCGGCTTCGGTGCCATAGCTGACGGCCGCCAAGGTCGGCATGCCGGTCAGTTCCTGCATCAGCTGGGCGAGCGGCGCTTCGGCATCAAGCGAGAGCGCTGGATAGTTGCTGCAGATCTCCCATATCATCTGATAGCCGCCCTTCGCTAGCGCTTCCGCGGCGGCCTTGATGGGTTCCAGCAGGACCGTTGGGGACACACCGACAACGGCTCGGGCTTCCAGTTCAAGAGCGCACAGATCGGGGATAATATTGACGCTGCGGCCACCCACAATTGTGCCGATCTGCAGGGTAGAATAAGGGGGCTCGAAATTCTGATCGAAGGGCCCGTTCCGAATAGTATTGATCGTCTTCATCGCCGCATTCATCACCGCGGTCATAGCGTGAATGGCGTTGAGGCCCTTATCGGGGCGCGACGAATGGCCGGTCGCGCCATGGATTTCGATTCGAGCGGCTGCCTTTCCCTTGTGTCCCCGGACCGCAACCATGCCGCTCGGCTCACCGATAATTGCGCCCAACGGCGGTGCGCACAGATCCTCAATCTGTCGGATCATATGTGGCACGCCCCGGCACCCGGCTTCCTCATCATACGAAAAGGCGAAGTGGATCGGGCTGCTTAATGGCATCTTTGTCATAGCGGGAAGCGCAGAAAGAGCCGCGGCGAGAAAACCTTTCATGTCGCACGCCCCTCTGCCGAAGAGCTGATTGCCCTCCGCCCGCAGGCGAAAGGGATCGGATGTCCAGCTCGGCTCAGACGCGGGAACGACGTCCATATGTCCTGAAAGAATGTAGCCGGGCTTGTCTCTCGGCCCAATGGAGGCGAAGAGATTGGCGCGATCACCTTCCGGTCCCGGCAAGACAGTCGCGAAGGCACCGTAACTCTCGAAAAAATCCCTGACCCATGCGACAATCTCACCGTTCGGAGTGCCTACAACGGAGGGGAAGCCGACCAGCCGGTCCAATATGTCCTTAGCATTCATCTCAGACTTTCCTTCCGGAGACACTTCCCGTTCGCCGTCCTTGCCTCTATCGCTCTCAGCCCTTGAGCTGCCCCACCTTGGGTATTCTGGGCTGTTTTATGCCGGGTTGGGGGGAGGATTTTGGTCGAACACTGCGATCGCATCGACTTCGACGAGATAGCCGTAATGGAGTTCAGGTACTGGGACGACGGTGCGCGCTGGGCAGGCATCCCCCAGCCTTGCAGCATAAACCTGGTTGAAGCGGGGCCAATTGCCCACACCGACGATGTAGGCAGTTACCCTGACGAGATCAGCCGGAGTTCCGCCTGCGGCTTCTAGAACCGCCAGCATGTTGTCGACGGCCAGCGCCGCCTGCATTTCAAAACTGTCGTCGACAAGCGACTGCCCATCCGGGCGAATTGGGAGCTGCCCGGAAATATAGAGATGCTGACCCGCCAGTTTCGCCTGGACGTAATGACCCGCGGGACGGGGTGCACGATCGGTACTTACTGTTATGGATTGGGACATCACCAGCCTCCGAAACGTGGCCAGCAGGCCTCGACGACATGCGAGCGGCCGCGCACCACATGATAGGCTGCGTGCTGCGCAGCAGTCGCGCACGCGTGGTTTGGCAGTATCCGTACCCGATCTCCGACCGCCAGATCGGGCAGGTGTGCGTCCGACCCGGGCCGTACCGCGATGATTCCATGCTCCTGGTTCGCGTCGATAACGATAATGTCACGATAGGCATCGCCGTCGATGTCACAGACGAGCCCGTAGCCTTGATCGATAGCCTGCTTGCTGGTGCCACGGTCCCGCGACAGCGACATCCATCCGCCATCGGTTATGATCCAGCCCTTCTCACGCTGGTGTCCGATAACCGTCGCAAGAACGCTGAGCGCAACGTCATCGACTTGGCAGACCCCGATTCCTGCCATCACCAGATCGAAGAACACGAACACGCCGGCGCGGACTTCGGTCACTCCGGCGAGATCCTTCGCGTGATGGGCCGTCGGCGTCGAGCCGACGCTGACGATCGGGCACTGCAGGCCCGCCCTGCGAAGTACCTGCGCGGCTTCCACAACGGCCAATCGCTCCGCTTCCGCATAACGCTGTTGGGCCTCGACGCCCCCACCTTTGTAGCTATCGCCGGCATGGGTCAGCACACCACGCAGCTCGGCACCTGCCGCCAGAGTCTGCCCAATCTCCAGCAACAGGGCGTGATTGGCGGGCACAACACCCGAGCGGTGACCGTCACAATCAATCTCGATCATGGCCGGGATGCGCGTTCCTGTATTGCGGGATGCGTCGGCCACCACCCGTGCTTGCTCGACGGTGTCCAGAATGACCACGAGATCAACGCCCTTGGCGCGTAACTCGGCGACACGCACGAGCTTCGCCGGGGCGATGCCGACCGCGTAGATCATGTCGCGAACACCTGCGGCGGCGAACTGCTCGGCTTCTTTCAAGGTGGAGACAGTCGCGGGGCCCTCGGGTGTGCTCATGAACCGCCGGGCCGCTTCAATCGACTTCGCCGTCTTCAGATGCGGCCGCAGTGACACGCCGAAGCCATCAAGCCGGCACCTGAGCCGCGAGACATTCCGATCCATCCGGTCCACATCCAGAACCAGACAGGGCGTTTCCAGCGCTTCAATACTGGTCGTTGCGGCCGAATGGATGGTGGCCTTGATCGTCGCTAGATCCATGAATCCGATCTCCATTTCCGATTCAAGCTTGTCGCGAAACCATAAAGATGGCAATTAATGGTCAGTGAATGTTCACTTCAGGTGCGAATTAATGCTGACCTCCGAGGAGCTCGCTTTTTTTTCGGTCCTCACAGGCTCGAAATCTCTCGCCGAAAGCGCGAGAAAACTGAACGTGACGCCTCCGGCTGTGACCCAGCGTTTGCGCGCGCTTGAAGAGAAAGTCGGGGTACGTCTGATCGACCGCTCCGGGCGCCACCTGCTCCTGACCGAAGAGGGCTCTTTGGTCGCGTCTCACAGTGTTATCGTCAGTGACGCCATCGACTCGCTGGCAGAGGCATTAGCTGATCGCAAGGGTGCGGTTCGCGGACACCTGAGGGTCGCGGCGCCACACGGGTTCGGACGTCTCTATGTGGCGCCGGTCGTGGAAGCATTCGCGCGCGAGCACGACGGCGCGACCGCGACCTTGCAGCTGTCGGATCATCCAATTGCCCTGCGCGTTGACAGCTATGATGTCGTTGTCCATATCGGGGCGCCGGGACATCTGGACCAGGTCGTCACGACATTGGCGCCGAATCCGCGGGTTCTCTGCGCAACTACGAAATACCTTAGCTCGGCTCCGCCCATTTCTTCGCCCGCTGACCTTGCTAAACATCGCTGTCTTGCTATTCGGGAGAATGAAGAGGACGTGACGCTGTGGCGTTTCACGGGGCCGCGACAGGAGAATGCGACGGTGCGTGTAGATCCCGTCATGTCGAGTAACGACGGCGCCGTCATCCGCGAATGGGCACTCGCACATCAAGGCATAATGATCCGTTCCCAGTGGAACGTGGCAGAAGATCTCGCCGAGGGACGTCTGCAGCACGTACTTCCGGACTGGAAACTTCCACCGGCCGATATCGTCGCCATGCTCGGGTCGCGGCACGGGCGAAGTGCGCGGACCACCGCTTTCTTGACAATGCTTCGTCAGTCGCTGAAGCCGCTGCCCTGGCGAGCAGACCCTGCGACGCCGCCGCGTCAATAACCGAGAATGGACTTCGTCTCGAGGTACTCTTCGAGTCCGTGAACGCCATACTCGCGTCCGTTGCCCGAGCGCTTGTAGCCACCGAACGCGGCCGCTCCGTCCCACACCGGATAGTTGATATGAACCTGGCCAGCACGGATACACGCTGCGACCTGTCGTGCCCGATCCGGATCCGAAGACTGGACATGGGCGCCTAATCCATAAACGGTGTCGTTGGCAATCGCGATTGCCTCTTCCTCGTTCTTGTACGGCATGATCGAAAGCACGGGGCCGAAGATCTCCTCACGAGCGATGCGCATGTCGGACGTCACTTCGGAAAAGATCGTCGGCTGTACGAAGAAGCCGCTATCGAGGCCCTCCGGCCGGCCCAGTCCGCCGCAAAGCAGTTTAGCGCCGTCGTCGATACCCGCCTGAATCATGGTTTGCACCCGCTCAAACTGGGCACGATTTGCTATAGGACCCATGGTCGTCGCCGGATCAAGTGGGGCGCCAACAATGACGGCGCACGCAGTTGTGCTTGCCAGTTCCTCGACTTCGGCGAGCCGATGCGCGGGGACAAGCATGCGCGTCGGGGCGCTGCACGACTGGCCGACATTGCGCATGCCGGCGAGGACCCCCTTCGGCACAGCCTCACTGAAGTCGGCGTCATTGAGGAAAAGGTTGGGCGACTTGCCGCCGAGCTCCTGGACAACCCGCTTCACCGTCGGCGCGGCCGCCTGCGCGACGAGCACGCCAGCGCGCGTCGAGCCCGTGATCGAAATCATGTCAACATCCGCATGGCTGGCGAGCGCTGCGCCGACGCTCTCGCCAGAACCATTGACCAGATTGAATACGCCCGGCGGCGTTCCGGCATCATGCATCAATTGGGCAAAGAGCAGAGCACTATAGGGTGACAGTTCGCTGGGCTTGAGGACGATCGTGCAGCCTGCCGCGATCGCGGGGGCGACCTTGGCGGTGATCTGGTAGAGCGGCCAGTTCCAGGGAGTAATCAAAGCGCAAACGCCAATCGCCTCCTTGGCGGTCGCGGTGCGCTCATTGACCGTCACAAACTGATACTTTTCCAGAACGTCCATCTGGACGCGTATGTGCTCGGCGGCGAATGGAACCTGGGAAGCCCGCGCGAAGCTGATCGCTGCTCCCATTTCCATAACGAGGGCTTGCGCGAATGTCTCAGCTCTTTCCTTCAGGAGCGAATGCATCCTGCCGAGCAGACCCAGTCTTTCGGACACGGACGATCGAGAGTAGGCGGGGAAGGCTTTGCGCGCCGCTGCAACCGCAAGATCGACGTGATTTGCACCGCCCGCAGCAATATGCCCAATTACCTGTTCAGAGGCCGGATCCACGACAGGCAGACGGGTTACATCCGCAAATTCCCGCCATTCCCCACCAATGTAGAACTGGTTTTCGCGTTCGGTCAACATGTCTTACCTCGTGTCACGCGGCCTTTCGAGCTGCCTGATGAAGATGCCCGAAACGACTAGAACATGACAGTTTATGTCGTCTGAATGGTGGATTTAGAAGAGTATTAACAAAGAAGCCGCCTAACGTCAGTGGCCGGCCTACCCGCATGGATGTCCATTCAAAAGCTGCTTACCAAGCCGGCGTCAAGCTCTTCAGCGCGCTGAAAGGCCAACGTGGCGATCGCCGTATCTTGAACTCCTGTACCGGTCAGATCGGCGATCGTGATGTCTTCATTGCGAGTACGTCCGATTTTCCGGCCTGCAATAATTTGACCCAGTTCCGGAAAATCTGCGTCGCTCGAAATGAGCCCAGCCTCGATAGCATGATGGAGTTCACCCAGCCTTCGTGTCTGTTTCAGGCTGTCCGCCACGTAAATCTCTGCACGCGCAATCGCGCCCGGATCGATCTCGTTTTTATGTTCAGCATCAGAGCCCATGGCTGTAACGTGCTGCCCAGGTTCAAGCCAAGAGGCATGAAGAATCGGCCGGTCCGCAGGTGTCGTTGTCACAATGATATGGGAACCCAATACTGCTTCCTGCGCATCGGCGAATGCAGTGACCGGCAGGCGGTGCTCGCGCTTCAACTGTTCGGCCAGCGCCTCGGCTTTGTGCCGATCACGTGCCCATATACGCACCTCTCGGATTGCCCTCACCAGAGTGAGCGCTTGGAGTTGCAGTCTTGCCTGGACTCCGGCACCGAAGATGGTTGCGATCGAGGCATCTTCCCGCGACAGATGTTTTGCGGCGACAGCGCCGGCAGCCGCCGTCCTGACATCGGTCAGATAGCCATTGTCTAGGAGAAGGGCCTGAATCATTCCGGTTTTGCTTGAGAGCAAAATCATCATTCCGCTTGTGCTCGGAAGACCGATCTTCGGATTGTCAAAGAAGCCGGAGCTAATTTTGATCGCGAAACCGCTCAGCCCTGGAATATACGCGGTTTTGACATCGACTTCGCCTCTGCTCTCAGGCACATCCAGACGTAAAATAGGCGGCATATTCACGCCACCTTCGACGGCTAGGGCTCGAAAAGCACCTTCCACACATTTGACTGCATCGAGATCCAGCGGGACGATGTGTTTGAGCTCAAGCTCAGTGAGTATTTTCATAGTCGACATCAATCCACCTCAGTCGCTAAGTTAAATCCGTTGATGACTTTTCGATGCAGTGTCATGTCGATATTTTGGCCTGTGAGGATTATTGCTACTGGACCTTTGAGATAGGCCAACTTGCCGGAAAGCAGCGCCGCGATACCAACGGCGCCAGCGCCTTCGACTATTTCACGCTCACACTCATAGGCGTGCCGGATACCGCTCGCTATTTCGCGTTCGGTGACGAGGACAACATCGTCGAGAAGGGCTTTGCACATCGGGAAAGTCCAATCGTTGTCCAAATCGATGCCCCCTCCCAGCGAGTCGGCCAAACTGCGATATTCCATCACTTGCACTGGGTGGCCCGCGTCGATGCTAGCCTTCATGGCTGCTCCGCGGTCCATGGTGACACCGATGACCTTAGTCGCCGGCCGCATGGCCTTTACGGCTGCAGCAACGCCTGCTGCCAAGCCACCTCCGGAAAGAGGAACGAGAACCGCGGCGACCTCGGGGATCGCCTCGGCGATTTCTAGCCCGATCGTTCCCTGGCCGGCGATGACGTGGGGATGATCAAACGGCGGGATCATAGTGAGACCATCTTCAGCAACCAGCCGCTCGACTTCCTTTTGTGCATCGTCCTGCGACGAACCCACTATGTGCACTGTCGCGCCCAGCCGTCGGATTTCGGCGACTTTGTTTTCCGGCACCAGACGCGACATGCAAATGGTCGCGTGCGAGCCAACTGCACGCGCAGCATAGGAAAGTGCTCTTCCGTGATTGCCGGTTGAGGCTGCGATGACGCCGCGATCGCGCTCCAATTGGCTGAGTTGAAGAACTGCGTTTGTTGCACCCCGGAGCTTGAAGCTACCGGTCAATTGGCGATTCTCGAGCTTCAAGCTGACTTGGGCTCCGATCCGTTCCGATAGCGACGGCGATGTCGCTAGAGGGGTACGGAGGACATGACTGGCGATGCGCTCACCTGCCTGCTCGATCAAATCTTGGCTAATCATAGTGTTCACTTTCTCCCGAAGCCGTTACGTCCGACGGAGCGTCATCGGGCCCGGCTTCCCTCATTGATCCGCGCAGTATTGGCTTAATGCTTTAGCGCAGACCGCCCTTCGAACAGCGCCATTCAGGCAGATAAGCACCACTTGTTGCTTCAGCTGTTCTCGCGACGGCGAAGTGTCTTCCTGTCCTGCCGCTCATACATCGAATAGACGATCGGGATGAACCAAGGTTTGCCCGAATAAAACGGCACCGCCTTGGGAGCTGGATCGAAATCGAAGGCGGACCGGGATTGCTCCTCGTCGCCGAGGACCTTGAATGCCGCCTTCTTGCCCAGCCAGCGCCCCCATACAATACCGGAGCCACAAAAGCCGGTTGCATAGACAGTGTTGCCGGATGAAAAAATACGCGGAATCATATCGCGGTTCATGGCAACGTAGCCGAACCAACTATGCGTAAGGCCGACATCGGCGAGTTCCGGGAAGAGCCTCGCCAGTTCGGTCTTTAGATGCATGGTCGGAGCGATAGGGTCGCCTTCAGTCGTCCCGTCTCGTCCACCGAACAAAATCCGAGTGCCATCCGGTGAAGGGCGATAATAGTAGCTCAGCTTTCGCATGTCGCCGTACATCATGCGCGCCGGCATCAGACGGTCCATAATCTCTTTGCCCAATGGCTCTGTCGCTATGATCCTACTACGGACCGGGACCAGGCGACGACGCAGCCACGGATCAAAACCATCAGTGTATCCATCGGTGCAGACAAGCAGCTTTTTGGCGAGCACATCCCCGCGCTGCGTTCGCACGCGTACGCCACCGGCTTCGTTGACCGAACCCAGAACAGCGGTGTTCTCGTGGATGAGAACATTCGACAAACTCGCTATGCGGATCATACCCGCAAGCAGCTTTGCGGGATGCAGGCCGCCAATGTCCCTGCGCACCAGGCCGCCAACATAGAAATCGGTCCCGATGTACTCTCTAACCTCCTGCCGTCCGACCTGAAATGCCTCGATACCGAGGCTGTGGTGAAGGAAATCGGCGTGGCGGCGAAGGTCATCGGCCTCGTCAGCCGTTATCGCTCCGTCGAAAACACCCGACAAGGAGAAGTCGCATTCGATGTTCTCCTCCTTCAGGTAACGCCCGAGATCCTCTCGGGCGGTCTTGCCTTCCTGGAGAATACCATTTGCCCTCACCTGCCCGAACCGCTTGATGAGCTCCTTGCGCCCAGGTCGGATGCTTCCGCTGGCCATGCCACCGTTACGGCCGGATGCTGCCTGACCCAACGACTGGCGGTCGAAGAGTTGGACATGCTTGCCAGCTTGCGCCAGGACGATTGCCGCCGACAGGCCTGTATACCCTCCTCCGACAATAACCACGTCACAGGTCTTGTCCACCTCTCGATCCGGTAATGACGGGAAGACGCAGTCATCCCACCAGTATGGCGTTGATTTAACCGAATGCTGAAGAGTTTGGGTCATGAGCGGTGCCGTAGTGGATATGATGAACCGTGCCGTCGATGATTAGTCGCGGGACACCCAGAGCTTGCGCGTGGTCTCGATGACCTTCCAGGTACCCACGAAACCGGGATGCATGACAAAGCTGTCGCCCGCCGCGATCCGGCGTGGTTCGCAGCCGTCCTCAGTTAGTTCCGAGACACCTGAGAGGATGACGCAGACTTCGAAGGTTTCGCCCTTGATCGAGCGGTAGGCACCAGGCGTCGCTTCCCATACGCCCGAACGGACCACGCCGTCAGCAGTTTGGGCGATGTCCCAGGACAGGAACTGCGGGTTGCCTTCGATGAGCCTGTCAGGCGCGGGCTGACCCTTGCGCGGTTCGGGAAGGTTGTTCTGATCTACGAAAGTGAGCTTGGTCATGATTTGTCCTTTCTGGGGAGGGTTATCGGACGAGCGACAAGCGTCGTTCGAGAATTTTCAATGCCGTTAGAACAACGACGTTGATGGCGAGATAGAAAGCGGCAGTGATAATGAAGATGTCCATGATCGCGAAGGTCTCGCTCATCAACCTCTTCGCATAGCCCGTGATTTCCAGCACGGTGATGGTCGATGCAAGGCTTGATTCCTTGACGATAATGGCCGCTTCGCTGCTGTATGCCGGCAGAGCCTGCCGCAATGCCAGCGGAAACTTCACCCGGGTAAATACGTGCCAGGGAGACATTCCGCAGGCTTCGGCCGCTTCGATAAGACCCTTGGGCAGAGAAAGGAAAGCCGTTCGGAAAATTTCAGCCGTATAAGCGCCGGTATTCAGCAACACGGCAAGGATGGCCGCGTGTAACGCGTCGCCAATCATCCACCAAAGCACTGGGTTATGGCGAATGAAGCTAATTTGTGCTAACCCGTAATAGATGACGAATATCTGCACGAGCATCGGCGTCCCACGGAATATTGCGCAGTAGGTATCGCAGATGTTGCGCAGAATCCCATTCCTTGAGCCGCGCCCCAGAGCCACAACGATGCCGAACGGGAACCCAAGGACAATTCCACACAGCGCAATCAGCAGGGTCGTCTTCGCGCCAACAAGCAGGAAAGGGATGGCATACGCTATGATATCAAGATCCATGTCATTGCCCTCCGAAACCGCGGTTCAGCACACGCTCGGCTCTGGAAAACAGGGTTTGACTGACCGCCGTCATGCAGAAGAACAAGGCCGCAGCGATGCAATAAAACAGCAGAGAAGATCGGGTAATTCCCGCTCCGATGGCAGCGGTTCTCATTAGCTCTTGAAGTCCGACCACCGAAATGAGCGATGTGTCTTTAATCGTCATCTGCCACACGTTGTTGATCCCCCCAAGCGCCAGCCGCAATGCCAGTGGCAAGGTGATGCGGGAGAACGTGATCCGAGTAGGCAAGGCGAGCGACTTCGCAGCTTCAAGCAGGCCGAATGGCACCGCCTCAAGTGCGCCGCGGATGACCTCAATGGAATAGGCGCACGAGATTGCAGCTATGGCGATCACGCCGACAATATACGGGTAGGCACTGTCAACGGAGTCCTGGTAGCCGAACGTGATCGCGACGGCTTTGACCATATCGAGAGACCCAAAAAACAGCAGGTAGATTACCAGCAACCCTGGAACACCACGCACGATGACGCTATACGCGTCGACCAATTGCGAAACCACGGCAACTTTCTGCCAGCGCAATACAGCTAACGGGGTTGCAACAACAAAACCCAAAAACATGCCGAGCAGGCCGATCGCGATCGTGACGGCACTTCCCCGCAGCAGAGCAAGCGCCCAGCCTTGCTCCACCATCAATTTCCAGAAATCAGCCAGCATTGCCACCATCCCAAGGACCTGCCTTGGACCAAGCCAAGACAGGTCCCATCTTCAAAGATCACTTGTTGCAGGAAATGGTATAGTCGTCCTGGAACCAGTGCATCGAGGCTTCCTTCACTTTGCCATCATTGACCATCTTGCAAAGCGCAGCGTCGAGTTTGGCCTTGAGCTCGGTGTTGCCCTTCCGTATTCCGACGCCCATGCCATGCCCCAGGACATCCGGAGCATCCATGGCCATGATCTTGACGTCGATCTTCGTGAAATTGGCGCCGTCCGGTGTCGCCAAAAAGTCCACCCAGGTCGGTGAACCGTCGAAGGCGGCATCGATGCGGCCGTTGGCGAGATCGGCGGTTAGCTGAGTGACAGCGTCGTAGGTCTTCAGATCCGCACCCGTCATCTCTTTTTCGATGAATCGTGCGTATGTGGTACCCGTGACGACGCCGACAGTCTTGCCGACAATCGCCTTCTTGATCTCGTCGACGCTCTTGAGCCCTGCCAGCGGCGAGTCCTTGGCGACCGCGAAGTAGAGCGGTGTAGTTGCATAAGGGATTGAATAGTCGATCTTTTTCTGGCGCTCGGCAGTGATGCCAAGGCCGGATATGATGACGTCGAACCGATCGCTATCCATGGACGGTACCAGCGAACTGAATGTCTGCACCACGAACTCGCATTTCAACTTGAGTTCGGCGCAGATGCCATTTGCGATATCGGCGTCAAAACCGGTCACATTACCGCTTGGATCGGCCATGCTGAATTTCGGCGCATCGCCTTCCGTGCCGATGCGCAGCACTCCGTCCTTGGCCGACGCCGCAGTGGCCAAAATGGCGACGAGCAGGCTGGTTGCCAATGCTGACTTGATGATGTTGGTGATCATGTCTGTTACCCTCTTATGGTTGTTGTTGTGGCCTGGCGCGCTCTAGGCTGCGCAGGCCGGCATTACGCCTGACAGAAATTTCTTCACCCCTTCTGTCGCGGGATTTCGAAGCAATTCTGTCGGCGTGTCATCCTGCTCAAGGCGGCCCTCTTGCAGAAATATCATCCGGTTCGACACATCGCGTGCGAACCGCATTTCATGCGTGACGAGGAGGATCGTGGCGCCCTCTTCAGCCAGCGTGCGGATAACCTTCAGCACCTCTCCGACAAGTTCCGGGTCGAGTGCCGATGTCGGTTCGTCGCACAACATTAACTTTGGTCGCATTGCCAGCACGCGTGCGAAGGCGACCCGTTGCTGTTGACCGCCCGATAGTTGATGCGGATAGCGGTCGCGGAAGTTCGCCATGCCCACTTTCGACAAGGCAGACAGCGCAACCTCTTCGGCGTCCTTTTTGCTCATGCTCAGCACGTAGACCAAGGCCTCTGTCACGTTGCCCAGGACGGTGCGATGAGGCCAGAGGTTGAAGTTCTGAAATACCATGCCGATCCGCTGACGAAACGCTGTGATATGGGAAGGGTTGGCGATCTTGCTCTCGCCCCTCGTGTTGCAATTGACAGAGACCGCCCGACCCATGAACTCGATCTCTCCGGACGTCGGCGTCTCCAGGAAATTGATGCAGCGAAGGGCGGTGCTCTTTCCGCATCCAGACGATCCGATCAGAGAAATGACCTCACCTTCGCTCATGCGGAAGCTGACCCCGTTCAGTACCTTCGTGGCGCCGAACGCCTTGGTCAGTTCGTGGACTTTTAGGATCTCGCTCATGCATGACACCTCTTCATGATTGACATCCTTTAGCCGGTCACAGCGGCTTCAGCGTCCAGTTCCTTGAGCACCTCGTCGACCGCGGCTTTCGCGATCGCGATCATTTCGTCGATTTCCGATTCCGTCATGACCAGCGGCGGAGCGAAACCCAGGATGTCTCCGTGTGGCATCGCTCGGGCAATCAGATTGCGATTGCGGGCCGCTTGGGAAATACGCGCTCCAACCTTCAGACCCGGATCGAACGAAGCCTTGGTGCCTCGGTTGGACACAAACTCGACTGCTGCCAGCATCCCGACACCGCGAACTTCGCCGACGATCGGGTTTTGCTCGAACTCGGCCTTTAGGCGCTTCAACAGGTATGCGCCTTTCGTCGCGGACTGGCCCGCCAGATCCTCCCGCTCGACGATATCGAGCACTGCGTTTGCCGCCGCAGCGCCGATGGGATGGCCCGAATAGGTGTATCCATGGGAGAAAGACCCCACACGTGGCGTCGCTTCCGCCATGACGTCGTAAACCTTCTGCGACACAATCGAGGCCGACAGGGGCACATAGCCGGAGGTCAGACCCTTGGCGACCGTCACGAGATCCGGCTTCATCCCATAAAGATCCGAGCCGAACATGGCGCCGGTGCGACCGAACCCGCAGATAACTTCGTCGGCGATTAGCAGCACGTCATATCTCTGGAGAACGGCCTGTATCTTGCGCCAGTATCCGGCCGGCGGTGGCGTGATGCCGCCGGTTCCAAGCACCGGCTCGGCAATGAACGCGCCAACGGTTTCCGGACCTTCAGCGATAATAAGTGCCTCCAGTTCGTCGGCGCGGCGCTGAGAAAACGCTTCTTCTGTCTCTCCGGGCAGTCCACCACGGTAGAAATGCGGAACGCCGGTCCGGAGGATACCTGAAACCGGCAGATCCATATGGTCGTGGTAAAAACTGAGCCCGGTCATGGAGCCGGCGACAACGGAGCACCCGTGATATCCGCGCTCACGCGCGACGATCTTCTTCTTCTGCGGCATTCCGCGAAGATTATTGTAGTACCAAACGATTTTTGCCTGGGTCTCGTTCGCGTCGGAGCCTGACAGGCCGTAGAAGACTTTCGACATATTTCCCGGCGCCATTCTGACGAGCCGATCAGACAGACGCGCCAATTCTTCGGTCGTGTGAGCGGCATAGGAATGGTAGTAGGCAAGCTTGTAAGCCTGCCGCGCGATCGCTTCGGCGACTTCGGTGCGACCGTAGCCGATGTTCACACAATAGAGACCCGCGAACCCGTCAAGATACTCCCTGCCGGTCGCGTCCTTGATACGAACGCCCTTGCCTGTTTCCATGATGGTCGGATCGGTGTCGCCGGACGCATAGTCCTTCAGGTAAGTGAAAGGATGGAGAACCGTTCTGCGGTCCATCTCTGCGATTTCAGCAATACTCGTCATCGTCATTTCCTTATCGCCAGACCTTGAAAGCACTGTCGGCCGCGTTGATCGCCTGATCAATCATCGCCACATTGCAATCGCCAACCCTGGCGATTTCATCACCTCTGGCCGGGTCAGTAACCTGGGTTCCACTGCTGGAGTGTTGCCCCTGGCCATCAATAAACGGCTGAGAATGCAGCAGGTCCGGATCGTTGAGATGTCCGAGCGCGCGGCCCGCCATCATCGATATCTCAAGCATGTCTGTTCGTGCTCCGCGTTTGTTAGGCAAAGCTTAGTTCATATCGCCGCAGTATTTCGTTTGATTTGTTGCAGAGCCGCAGAAAACCTGCTTTCTATCCGTCCCAGACGAAGAAATTGTGCGGATTTTCCGATGAACCTAGATCGCATTGATGCTCGCCTGCTCAGCATTATGCAAAGCCACAACCGCCACGGCAGCGAAGAGCTCGGTGCGATGGTTGGTCTATCGGCCACTGCAGTCCAGCGTCGCCTCAAGCGAATGCGCGAAAAGGGAGTAATAGAAGCAGATGTGTCGATCGTGACACCGAAAGCCGTCGGACGGCCCATCGCAATGCTGGTTCTCGTGTCGCTTGAGCGCGAAAGGGCCGACATTGTCGACCGCTTCAAACAGTCGATCCGCCACACGCCGGAGGTGATGAACGGGTACTATGTCACGGGAGAGTCAGATTTTGTACTCATCGTGACCGCGCAAAGCATGGAGGATTACGAAGGTTTTACACGGAAGTTCTTCTATGAAAATCCCGACATCAAAGGCTTCAAGACAATGGTCATAATGGACAGAGTGAAAGCCGGCTTCTCCGTTCCCATCAACTTCGATGACTTTTCCTAAGGCCGCATGACGGAATTCAGCTTTGATAAGTCGCCTTCGGAAATCGGTCGCGTTTCGCAATGTGCTGCTTGTCGTCCCCAAGACGCGTGTGGGATGCCTTCGAAGGCGGTCTAGTAAGCTGGCGCAGCTTGAAAGGCGGCTGCCTGGCGGAGGCCTTTCTTGAAGATCTACATCCGAACGTTTGAGCCGGATCGCCCCTCCGATCCGCATTCCCGTATCGTGCCGTGCAATCCGATCGCTTTTTTTGTACCCACAAACATGAGAACGCGCCTCTTGTTTTAGGACCTGAACAAAGTTAGACGACAACGGACAGAATACGCGCTCAACAGTCAGCTTTGACAAAAAAGATGGCAACAGCAATGAAAACACTACTGGCAATCGCGGGTCTATGCACTTTGCTCGGCTTAACAACCAACTCCGCATCCGCAGCGTCCACTTCCTATCCGCTGATTGTCGAAAACTGCGGCGTAAAGGTGACGTTTGCAAAGGCGCCGGAGCGCGCTGTTGGCCTTGGCCAGGGCAGCGCTGAGATCATGCTGATGCTCGGCCTGGAAGACAAGATGGTGGGAACCGCCTTCTGGCCGAACAAACCCCTGCCCCAACTCGCGGAGGCGTATGCCCAGGTCAAGCTTCTATCCATCGAGTTTCCGACCTTCGAGTCCGTCCTCTCCCAGCAGCCCGACTTCGTGGCAGCAGCCCTCCCGAGCCTGATGGGGCCGTCAAGCAAGGTCGCCAAACGGGAAGATTTCGAAAACCTTGGCATTCCAGCCTATCTGTCGCCGAGCGCTTGCGTTGCGGAAGGTGTTGCCAAGGATAAGTTTGGTTATGGCAACCGGAACCAGCTTTGGAATATGGCGACACTTTACCAGGAGATCGAAGAGCTTTCGCAGATCTTTAACGTGAGCGACCGCGGACAAGCGTTGATCCAGGACCTGAAGAAGCGTGAGGCTGCTCTTCGCGCCGACGCGCCCGAGGATGGCAAAAAGCTCTCCTCACCGACGCAGAAGTCGATCATCATGGTTGGTCGGAGTGTCCAAATTTGTCAGTGATGTTTGAGAACTGCCCAACGACTTTCGTCCAAGCTCCTAGAACTCGCCCAACCCTTGGCCTCCTGCCCCTAGTGCGAAGTAAGCACCCGCGCCGAACCGACTGCCGGGTGGTGCAGTCCACCAAAGATAACCATATCCCAGTTGCCCGCGGTCGGTTCGCGAATATGCCGTGATGGCCTCTTTGACCCATGACCTCGGAACGACTTGGTTTCCAGCCTCGCAGCCATCATTCAGAAATAGCATGCCAAAGCGCGGTAACCGCGATTTTTGGGTCACCTATGAATCGGGATGGTGTTTAGGCAGGTTGTGTCCACAAGCAACGTAGCGGACACAATGCGATGGATGATGTGAACGAGACGCGGCTCTTGCAAGTATTGCATGCTGGTCGCGGTGGGAAACGGGCGTTTGACGTGGCCTCAAAAGCCAGATTGGTGGAAGCGTGCCTGACGCCCGGGGTTTCGATATCGAAACTCGCGCTTGAGAATGGTATTAATGCGAACCTGCTACGGACCTGGATCCGCAAGCAGCGCAAGTCGAAAACGCCGGGCCTGCAGACGCTTTCGCCACGAGTGGAGGCGTCGATGTTCCTTCCGGTCGTAGAGGCTCGGGCTGAACGCGCAGCCGATGGCGATCGCAGACAGGGCGGATTGATGGGACGATCAGTGGAACGGCGTGAGCGATCGGTTCTTGCGAGCGGTGAAGGTGGACATCAGGGCTGAGAGCGCAGGTATCTTTGCCGAACGGCGTCACGCTTTCGGTGGAACTGGACGACGCGTCGATGATAGCCGCCATGATCGGAGCTTTGGGCAATGTTCCGTCTGTCAGCTGATGTTGAGGTCTATCTGCACCAGGATCCGGTCGACTTCCGCGCCGGCATCGACAGCCTCGCCATTCTGGTTGAACAATCGATGTCACTTGATCCTTTTGCGCGGGCTGTATTTGGGTTCTGCAACCGTCGCAAGGATCGGGTGAAGCTTTTATTTTTTGATCGGTCAGGCTTCGTATTAATTTTGAAGCGCCTTGAGGAAGACCGGTTTGCTGGCCAAACCGCCGGGAAGCGGTGGCGCAGCTTGCGGCAAACGCGGCCGAAATAGCCGCGTTGAAGGCCGATAAGGAGGCCTTGTCTGCGCGAGTCAGCGCGCTGGAGGAAGAGTTGCGGCTGGCGCGCGCGCACCGCTTTGCGCCCAGAAGCGAAAAGCATATGGACCGCCTGTTCAACGAGGCCGAACAGGATGCCGGCTCCGCCGCTGATGTTGATGGTGACCTTGACGCCGACATTGCGGGCCTCGACACCGTCGATCTTCCCGACACAGGTTTACCCCAGCTGGGAACACCCGAGGGCCGCAAGCCCCTGCCGGCCGATCTGCCGCGTGAGCGCGTGGAATACGACCTGCCTGAGGACCAGAAGCTCTGCCCTTGCTGCAAAAACCCGCTTCACCGGATGGGTGAGGCGATGAGCGAACAGCTGCATATCGAGATCAAGGCGAAAGTGCTGCAGAATGTCCGGTTCGAATACGCCTGCAGGCATTGCGACCGCACCGGCATCAAGACGCCGATGGTGCTCGCCCCCATGCCGGCCCAGCCTTTGCCGGGCAGCGTGGCGACGCCGGCGACACTTGGCGCTGGTGCTGGCCAACAAATATGTCGATTGCACTCCGCTCTATCGTCTGTCGCAGGCGCTCGACCACGCCAATGTGTCCGTCAGCCGCGGTGCGATCGCAAACTGGGTGATCCGAGCGAGCGAGCTGCATTTGCCGAAGATCGGCGGATTCCAATCCTTCAAAACCGCGCGCCGAACGATTGCGGGTTTCGAAGCGATGCTCTGGCTGAAGAAGGGCTTCGGCTTCACTGGCGATTGGACCGTCAACGATCAGAACGACTTGCTCGCGCGTCTCTTCGGACTTCAAAAGGTTAACAAGGCATGAAGAGCAGGGCGTATTTCGGCTCAACGCGTTTGGCCGACCGCTTTGCGACACGCCCGACTATATCGATGGCCCGATCGCGGCATGGGCAGAAGAGAATGGCCACGCGATCATGTGGGGCAATCGGATCACGACGGAAGTCCGTAACGACATGCTGCCGCGCTATAACATCGCGCCGACACAGAGCGTGCCGATCGTCCACAATGACAGCGACGGCAACGTGCGCTATCTTGCGATCACCCATTATGGAGTTGGACCTTGCCAGAAACGATCATTCGTCGTGGTGGCTGCCTTTGCGGCGCTATTCGCTACACCGTCAGAGATGAACCCTTCCAGTCTGGTCTCTGCCATTGCGGCGACTGTCGAAAAGTGACCGGAACATCTTTCTTGTCCTTTGCCGACTGGCGCCCGGACCAATTTGAGAGCTCGGGCGAGGTTCGGACTTATGACGGGCGCTCTTTCTGCCCGGTCTGTGGATCGCGTGTCTTCAACGTCTCGCCTCATCAGGTCGAAATCTATCTCGGCACCTTGGATGATGCACCCAACGCTATCGGGCCCGCTGCGGAAATTTGGGTGAAGCGCCGGGAACCTTGGCTCCATCAACTCGATATCCCGCAGTTCATGGAAGACAAAACCTGAAACGCACCTTCAGACGGTTGTTTTGCTGATGCTCGTGATTCTTGACGACCAATCTGGTGGAACGGCAGCTCTTAGGAACTCCCCCGGCATGCTTGAACGGCAGGAATGGGCGCGCCTTCCGGAAGTGGCCTCTGTAAATGTCGACGCGATACCATCCCGCAAGAGCTTGCTGGGTCGTGGTTACAAGCATGGAAGCGATAAGGAGCGATCGAATGATAATCTGCACTTTAGATCCTGTTTCAGCGGTTTCCGCTTTACGAATTTGACTAACGTTTCAAGCAAATGCCGCCCCCAGCGAAGAGGTTTCAAATGTGTCCCCCTGTGCCTGAGGGAACTGAGGGGCGATGTCGCCCTAGGTAGGCGACCTGAACACAAGAAGGTAAACTCATGATCATGTCTCGTCTTCTCTCTTTGCTAATCATTAGCACCACGCTTCTCCCCTCTGGCTCCCATGCGCAACAGGCAAACCCGGAGGACCCGGCGGTCGAGGTCTGCGAACGCAGTCGCTTCGACGGCCGAACTGCAGCGGAGATTGGATTCTCGCGACAGGCTTGGTCGATGACAGGAGCAACCGTAGCCATAATGTTCGCGGGCAATGACGGACGCGCTGTCGAGGTCGACTGCCCATTCAGATTGAACGGAGGAAAAATCGTATTTGCCGACACCACTGCGCCGCATATCACAAGGTGCATCGAATACCTGAGATTTCAGCGGCAGGACGTTTCGGATGCAGAGTTTTGCAAGACACTCACTAATCTTGAACCGTTTTATCAGCGAGACTTCGCGGAGAACGTGATTGCGCCGTTGATGGACGCCGGCATCTATCCAATCGACCCCGCAAAGACGGCGTTGGACTTCGGCCAATAGGCGGATGCTCTGTCCGACGCTTCTCAGTTGACGAAAAGGCTTGTGGACACATTTCTCGCCCCCATGCCAGACGCGCCGCAATCGGCAGGCGACGTGCCAAGTGCGACCAATTGCTAGTGTCGTGGTCTCGCTAATCCGCGTCCTCAAACTCAGAAATCAGCGACGCAATCTTCTGATCGACGATCGCGCTCAGATCATCACGGTTCTGACCAGGTGACGCGCTCCATACTCACGGCATGTCGGACGTGTCGAACTATCACCCTGCCAATCGTCGGCTTAATCGAGGCGAACCTATTTTCCTGAGACCCATGTCGCCCCCGCATCTCCGAAGCTGCGCTGGACGGCCGCAATTTGACTCAACGGAATGTCAGCAGAAACCTCGATCTCGCCATTGAGCGGCGCGTCTCTGCGCGATCCTAATTCGTGAGATGCGTCTCCGCCCGATGGCTCCGAGCCCGTGGTGTTGTCGTTGCCTGCAGCTTGGATGAATATATCCGGCCTGGAAACGCCATGTTGCTGAACGAGGTACTCGACGGCTAGATCGGCTGCCTCCCGCGTTTCGAATGTGGCGCGAATGGTGGTGGTGCTGTTGTCCGCCATCGTGATCTCCTCGAATGGTGTTGTATCGACAACGTTCGAATGGCATTGAGCAGCGGCCAACAGACCCAGGCGAGTGGCGTGGGGGAGTTTCTCCCCCACGCTCTCTCAGAACCGGACGCGATACTCTCGCATCATCCGGCTCCCATTGTTCGACCGTATCCATGAAGCAGAGGCCAATGGGCGACCAACCGAGGTTGGCGCTGCGCGATGCGCAAGAGCCAATGCCGGGATCGCCGCTTGTGCCCACGCAGGGACTTGTACTTTCCCGAGGCCCATCGAGCGAGGTATCGTTCGATGCTCCAGAGCGTGGGTTGGAGAGCTGAAGGGCAGAATGGGCGATCAATCGAACTGTTTTCAATCGCAGCTACATAACCGGGAACTGTTCAAATTTGGTCCGTGCATCAACGCCGATCAGATGTTCACTGTCGAAAATCGCCTCGCGAGTGCCGCTTCCATCTTTCGTGGGAACTGCCGCAGGTGCCGCCTGCTTTGCCTTGGCAATGGCGGTGTCCGATCCTTCGCTTTATGGAGGCACGAGCAGAGAGGGGTCGCTGGCTCGACTCTTAGAATTCTGTTCAGGCTTGACTTCGCACAGCAAACTCGACGATGGTTGGTTGTCCGCTTGCGCGCGACGCTCGTTCCCTGGGCCACGCCGCGGACTTTTCGCCGGCCGATCCTGTCTGGACGGTCGGCTTTTTCGTGCCTGGGACGAAATCGCCTCAGCCCGGGGTGCAGGACTGAACAGGGACGACGCCTCTCAACCGGAGCGGATCGCCTTTTCGGGCCTGGGCAGCCGCCGACGCCCGGCGAAAGAGTACCTCACCCTCATGCGCGCACCGTTGATCACAATTTGTTGCGCGGTGCTAGAGTTGGCTTTGCAGTGCGCGAGCAATTTTGGTTTCAGTTCCCGCGCGCAACCCGATGTAGTCGTTTCGTCCACGCTCAGCGCCTATTGCTCTCAGCTCAGTGAGATATAGGAGGCCCGGTTCGAGAAGGATTATCGAACGAAATGACTTAACCTTGATCCAGCCCATCTGTTGTGCGTAACGCAGTCCAATGGTGGTGTTCTTCAGTGAACAATTGTGGCGTACGAAGTAATCCTCGACCAGGATATACGACACTTCCTGTCCAGCAGATGCATCTTTGGCGAACGCCAGTAAGATACACTCTGCCGCGTCGACTGCCTTGTCCTTGTCAATCATAGAGGATCCTCTCCATCTCTCACCTGCGGCGGTCCGTCGCGAGGATTTCGCGAGCGATCTGATCAAGGGATACGACCCGGTCGACACCGCCATGCGCGATGGCTTCCTTCGGCATGCCGAAGACCACCGAACTCGCCTCGTCCTGCGCGATCGTATAGGCGCCGGCCGTGTGCATTTCGGCCATTCCGCGCGCCCCATCGTCGCCCATGCCGGTCATGATGACGCCCATCGCATTACCGCCGGCGGAACGCGCCGCCGAACGGAAGAGCACGTCGACCGAAGGCCGATGACGGGAGACGAGCGGACCGGTCCGGACGGAGACGACATAGCGCGCGCCCTGCCGCTCGAGCAGCGTGTGGCGGTCGCCCGGCGCGATCAGCACGTGGCCGCGCAACACGGGATCGCCGTTCTCCGCTTCCTTGATCTCCACCTCGCACAGCGTGTTGAGGCGCTGCGCGAAGGCGGCCGTGAACTTCTCCGGCATATGCTGGACGATGACGATGCCGGGAGAGTTGGCCGGCAGTTGCTCGAGCATCTCTCTCAACGCTTCGGTACCCCCGGTCGAGGCGCCGACACAGACCACCATTTCGGTCGTCTTGGCCATGGCCCGACCGCTCGGCGGCGGCAGCACCGCGTCGGCGGTGAGTTTGGCTTGCGTTGCAGAACCCATGCTGCGCCGTCCGGCACCAATCCGTGCGATCGCCGCACCTTTGACGGCGTCACGGATGCGCATGCCTGATTCCGCGAGATAGTCCGCGGCACCGATCTTCGGCTTGAGAATGATGTCGACGGCGCCGGCTTCCAGCGCCTGCATCAGGGTTGCCGATCCCTCCTCCGTGAGCGACGAGCACATCACAACAGGTATCGGCCGTTGCGACATGATCTTGCGCAGGAAGGTAATGCCATCCATGCGCGGCATCTCGACGTCGAGCGTTATGACATCGGGAAGGTCCTCCTGGATCTTCCGCGCAGCCATGAACGGGTCGGAGGCCGAGCCCATCACTTCGATCTCGGGATCTTCTTCCAGCACCTTGGTCAGTGCCTGCCGGACGCTCGCCGAGTCGTCGATGATGAGGACGCGGATCTTCTTTGGAGTCAAAGCCATCAAATCTTCCGGAACACGGTGTTGGCAACCTGCTTCACCGGAAGAGGTATGCCGGTAACGCTTTCTGAATGGCCGACGAAGAGATAGCCGCCGGGCATGAGACAATCGCATAGCCGGGTAAGGACCTTGGCCTGCGTCACCTTGTCGAAGTAGATCAGCACATTGCGGCAAAAGATCATGTGCATGGGATCGCCAACCGGATAGCTGTCGTCCATCAGATTGAGCCGGGCGAACCCGACCTTGGCACGCAGGCGAGCACTGATGCGAACATCGGTACGGCCCCTCTCGCGAGCCACCATCACATATTTCTGCTGGATGCTCTTCGGCACGGGTGCGACCATGTCGCGCGGATAGACCCCGCGCTGCGCCGCCTGCAACACGTCGGTCGAGAGGTCCGTCGCCAGAATTCGGTAGTCGACCTCGCGATTGGTGCTCGCGAATTCCTGTAGAACCATCGCCATCGTATAGGGCTCAGCGCCCGTCGAGCAAGCCGAACTCCAGAGGCGAAGCTGCTTGTGTCCCGCCGCAAGCATCTCAGGCAACCCTACCTGCGCCATATATTCGAAGTGCTTGGGCTCGCGGAAGAAGTCTGTTTTGTTGGTCGTGACCGCATCGATGAGATAGGTCGACTCGGTCGCAAGCCCATTCTGCATGAACAGAAACTCGCAATAGGCGTCGAGCGTTGAGATGCCGGTGGCGCGGAGCCGCCGTCGCAGGCGGCCTTCCAGCATCGTGATCTTGGTGATCGGCATCTTGATGCCGCTATAGTCATAGATATAGCGCGACAGGGCCTCGAAGTTGCGCTTGCTTAAACGGTCGTCGAATGACGGTGCCTTCATGGCTGCCGACATGGCCTA
>NZ_JBYCZP010000031.1:0-30031 GCF_057586295.1 Rhizobium sp. SRI_017
AGTCGTTCGAATTGCCCGGCTGACCCGGATCAACGCATCGGGAACCGACCTCAGAAGGGCCTGGATGCCGAACGGACGCGGACTGGGCGCAACGTCGCCGACATTGGGTTGACGCACAAGCAGGTCCCGGCAGCCGAAGGGGTTGGAATGTCGAAGCGACCGCAAATCAGTACGATCCGTGTGGCCGATATTCAGAAGTCTACCGCGAGTGCCATTGTTGGTCTCTGTTCCCGTGGGAACAATACGAACGACCGAATTGCCCCAACCTTTGTCCATGAACCGCGGCAGTAGGCTCCCACATCAGGCTGCCGCTCCTCCCACGACAAAGGAACGAAACAATGGCTTACATAGGCACTAGCAGCAACGACGTCGCCTCCGGCGGCAATCTTGCAGACAGCATGTTCGGCTTCGGCGGAGACGATCGACTGTTCGGCAATGGCGGCAATGACTATCTGAACGGCGGCCTCGGCAACGACTATCTTAATGGTGGCACAGGCAACGACACGCTTGAGGGCGGCGACGGCAACGACATCATGGATGGCGGCCTTGGCGCTGATAGGTTCATCGGCGGCGCGGGCTACGACGTCGCCGACTATTCTACCTCGACATCGGCGGTGACAGTCTTTCTCGCCAGCAACCAGGTCGGTGGCGGCGCGGTTGGCGACACTTTCTCGAGCGTGGAAATTGTGTACGGCAGCGCCTATAATGATCGGCTGCAGAACAGTGGCGGCGGCACGGCCTATGGCGGCTCCGGCAATGACACCCTCTTTGGCAGCGGCGCCATCAACTCGGCCAACGAAGGCGGACGAATCCGCGGCGACAACGGGTTCGACACGCTCAGAATGGATTACGGCGCGACCACCGCAATGATCCAGAATGGTCTGGGCTACGATGTGATCGACCGCTTCGTTGAAAACCAGGACAATTTCTTCTTCGACCTGTCGAACTTTGGCCTTGGTGGAAGCTTCGACTCCTGGGAGCTTACCAATTCCAACTCGGTCACCGCGGTCGGTTCCAATGCGCAGCTCATCTATGATGGCGATGACAGCCGACTTTATCTTGACTCCAACGGCACTGCTTCGGGTGGCCTGACCCTCATCGCCGATCTGGTCAACTCCACCGTCGTCAATGGCACTCTGGATCTGGCTGACTTTGAAACTCAGCTATGAATGTTTCACAATGACGTCGAGGCCGGCACCGGGAGGTGCCGGCCTTTTGCGTTCATGAAGGAAGATATTTCGGACTGGAATCGGAGACCCCGGAAGGAGTGCGGCTGAAGAGATATTTACAGAAATTTCAGTGGAGGCGGGGTCGGGCGTAACATTCGCGATCATAGCGTTCAGTCACACGGGGAACAGCACCAGGATCGAAACTGCAACATCTTCCGGCCGATCAAAGTGCGGCACACACCCTCCCAGCCGCCAAAACAAATCGAAGGAATGAAATCGTGGTAGTAAAGACTGGTAACGGTAAGAATAACGAACTGATCGGAACGGACAATGACGACACCCTGCTCGGTAAGGGTGGTTTGGACGACCTGCGTGGCTTCGGTGGCAATGACTTGCTGAACGGCGGCAAGGGTAACGACTCCCTTGACGGCGGTGAAGGCGACGACACCCTGATCGGCGGCAATGGCAATGACACCATGATCGGTGGCGAAGGCGCCGACGAATTCCGCGGCGGCAAGGGTATCGACACCGTCGACTATTCCACCTCGACCGAGAAGGTCAACGTGCAGATGAGCGCCGCCGTCGCGGCCGATGGCGCGACTGGCGATGAGTTCAGCGGCGTCGAAAACCTGACGGGCAGCGCCTATGGCGACATCCTGCAGGGCACCGTCGGCGGTTTCACCCGTGGCGGCGAAGGCAATGATGAGATCATCGGCGGTGGCGATTTCATGAGCCACGACGATGGCGGCCGTATCCAGGGCGACGACGGTCTCGACACGCTGCGCATGGGCTACGGTGACACCGAGGTCGTGCTGAAGAACGATAGCGGCTACGACACGATATACAATTTCGAGGAAGGTGCCGATATGTTCGTTATCTCGCTCTCGGATTTCGGTCTTGGCGATACGTTCGATCTCAATGAGCTCCGGAACTCAGACACCGCAACAGCGCAAGGCACGCATGCCCAATTCATCTTCGAAGGTGACGACGGCAAGCTGTGGTTCGATGCCAACGGCAGCGAAGACGGAGGCCGGGTCTATGTCGCGCAGTTCGAGAATTCCGACATCCAGACGATGGAACTCAACGACTTCGTTCTCGAACTCTGACAGGCCATACGTACGACCCGCCGGCGTGCCGAAACCGCGCGCCGGCGGGTTTGTTTTTGCGCCACGGCGCAAGTGTCACATCGCCCGGCGCAATCCGTCTTGCCCCGGCGTCGCTCTCCCGCTAAGAGCCAGAGCGTCAGAGGTCACCACCCCGGAGCGAGAGCCAGACATGAGCGCCAGAGACGCCTTTTTCACCCGTACGCTTGCCGACACCGATGCCGACATTTTCGGCGCGATCTCCAAGGAGCTCGGTCGTCAGCGTCACGAGATCGAGCTGATCGCCTCGGAAAACATCGTCTCCCGCGCCGTGCTCGAGGCGCAGGGTTCGATCATGACCAACAAATATGCCGAGGGTTATCCGGGCAAGCGCTACTATGGCGGCTGCCAGTACGTCGACATCGCCGAGCAACTCGCGATCGACCGTGCCAAGCAGCTGTTCGGCGTCAACTTCGCCAATGTCCAGCCGAATTCCGGTTCGCAGATGAACCAGGCCGTGTTCCTGGCGCTGCTCCAGCCCGGCGATACGTTCATGGGCCTCGACCTCAATTCGGGCGGTCACCTGACCCACGGCTCGCCGGTCAATATGTCCGGCAAGTGGTTCAACGTCATCTCCTACGGCGTACGCGAGGAAGACCATCTCCTCGATATGGAAGACGTCCGCAAGAAGGCCGAGCAGCACAAGCCGAAGCTGATCATCGCCGGCGGTACCGCCTATTCCCGCATCTGGGACTGGAAGGCCTTCCGCGATATCGCCGACTCCGTCGGGGCCTATCTCATGGTCGACATGGCCCACATCGCCGGCCTCGTCGCGGGTGGCCAGCATCCGTCACCGTTCCCGCATTGTCATGTCGCGACCACCACGACGCACAAATCGCTGCGCGGCCCGCGTGGCGGCATGATCCTCACCAATGACGAGGATCTGGCGAAGAAGTTCAATTCGGCTGTGTTCCCCGGCCTCCAGGGCGGCCCGCTGATGCATGTCATCGCCGCCAAGGCGGTCGCCTTCGGCGAAGCGCTGCAGCCCGAGTTCAAAGACTACGCGGCCCAGGTCGTCAAGAACGCCAAGGCGCTTGCCGAGTCGCTCAAGAAGAACGGCCTTGACGTCGTCTCCGGCGGCACCGACAACCACCTGATGCTGGTCGACCTGCGCAAGAAGAACGCCACCGGCAAGCGCGCCGAAACCGCGCTCGGCCGCGCTTTCATCACCTGCAACAAGAACGGGATCCCCTTCGACCCGGAAAAGCCCTTCGTCACCTCGGGCGTCCGCCTCGGCACCCCGGCCGGCACGACACGCGGCTTCAAGGAAGCCGAGTTCACCGAGATCGGCGAACTGATCGTCGAGGTGCTCGACGGGTTGCGCGAGGCCAATTCCGATGAAGGCAATGCTGCAGTGGAAGCGAATGTGCGCGGCAAGGTCATGTCGCTGACTGACCGCTTCCCGATGTACGGCTATATGTGAGCTTTATTCACCTGATCTAAGATTGCGCGGCTCCGGAAACGGGGCCGCGCATTTGTTTTGAATGTGTTCCCAGCGCTCTTACGAAGCGACCAGCGCGGGACCGGCGTGCCGACCGGCGCGCTCATTGACGATGCGGCCCAGCACATCGACAATCTCGTACACCGCGCGATTCTCCGGAATATTGGCGGCAATATTCGCCTTGTAGCGATCAAGATCGCGCAACATGCGCTCGCCGGCGGTGGCGACATCCTTGCGGAAGCTCCTGACCACGATGCCGACGCCGTTGTCGCGCACCCATTCGACATTGGCGCGCTCTTGCGGCAGCGTGCTCGCATTGCGCTCGATGATGACGGGGCAGCCCATATGTACGGCTTCGCTCAGGCTTCCGGGGCCGGGCTTGCCGATGAAGAAATCGGCGATCCGCATATAGTCGGCGACATTATTGACGAAGCCGACGGCGTGGCAGCCGCGCCGGCCCTTGAGGCTTTCCAGAAGGTTCTTATTGTTACCGCACATGACGATCGTCTGGATGTCGAGCCGCGCTTTTTCGAACTGGCCGAGAATGGTGTGCGTGGCACGGAACGAGCCATTGCCGCCGAACATGATGAGGGCGGTCGGCTTACCCTCGGTCAGGCCGAGGCTGGTGAGAGTCGGGCCATCCGCGCCGGGCGGCTGGTAAAAGGACTCTTTCAGGATCATGCCCGACACCTGAAAGATCTTGTTCTCGGCATAGTAGCCCGTTGCGCGCGCCTGCTTGGCGGCCTTCGGCGTGCCGCAGATGATGAACTGGTCCTGGTCTTCCATCCAGAAATGCGGCGGGTAATCGAACATGTCGGTGATGACGGTCGCATAGGGAATGTCGGCGGCAAAGGCGCGGAGCGCGCAGAACATTACGCGATTGAAATTCGGGATGACCGACAGTACGAGATCGGGCCGCGCGGTTCTCGGGTCGCGCCAGCGATCGACGAGGATCTCCTCGATCTCCTGCGCATAGCGGCGGACGAAACCCTGGAGAATCGGCAGGATCGCGCCGAGCCCGCGCGTCGTGCCGCGCTTCAGCGCCGTGTTGTAGATATCCTGTGCCTGCCAGGTCGCCATCTGGATATTCGGCGCGACGGGAACCAGCAGCCGCTTCAGCGAGCCGGTCAGCCGCCGGGTCAGCCGGTTGATGGGGTCGATCGGTTCGAGAAGCTGCTGCAGATCGACGGGAACGACATTCCAGTTGGGATGTTGGGTGGCGATCAGCCGGGAGAGAGCATGCATGGCATTGCGATGGCCGCCGCCAGCATCGAAGTAGATAATCTCGATCGTTTTCGCGGCCAAGGACAAGCTCCAGAGTCGGTCGCCGTTTCGGCTGGCATACTTCCCAAAGGCGGGCGCAAGTCAAGCACCCTCACATGCCGCATAGGGTCACATCACCGTTCCAGCGCTTGCGCCCCTTGTAGCGAGAGGCTCCGGAGGCTAAAGGCTTTGGGCTACTGCAAATCGTTTCCAAGGTTCCCATGCGCTGCCCGTTCTGCAATTCCGAAGATACGCAGGTCAAGGATTCCCGTCCCGCCGAGGACGGCGCGGCGATCCGGCGCCGGCGCATCTGCCCGGATTGCGGCGGCCGGTTCACGACATTCGAGCGCGTGCAGCTCCGCGAGCTGACCGTGCTCAAGAAATCCGGCCGCAAGGTGCCTTTCAACCGCGAGAAGCTGGTGCGCAGCTTCGACATCGCGCTGCGCAAGCGGCCCGTCGATCACGACCGCATCGACCGTGCGGTTTCCGGCATCATCCGTCGGCTGGAAAGCTCGGGCGAGACGGAAATCAGCTCCGAGGAAATCGGAACGCAGGTGCTGGAGGCGTTGAAGACGCTCGATGATGTCGCCTTCGTTCGCTATGCCTCGGTCTATCGCGACTTCACCCATATCGAGGATTTCTCCCAGGCGATCCGGCAGATCTCTGCAAAGATCGCGCGCGATCCGGGCGGCGAGCGCTGAGCTCATGACTGACCGGCGGCATGATGACGAGCGTTTCATGGCGACCGCCATACGCCTGTCGCGCTGGCATCTCGGTGCCACGGGCGACAACCCTTCCGTCGGCTGCCTCATCATCAAGGACGGCGTGATCATCGGCCGCGGCGTTACCGCACGGAACGGGCGGCCGCATGCCGAGACGCAGGCATTGGCCGAGGCCGGAGAGGCTGCGCGTGGCGCCACAGCCTACATCACTCTCGAGCCCTGCTCGCATCACGGCAGGACGCCGCCCTGTGCCGAGGCGCTCATTGCCTATGGCGTCGGCCGTGTTGTCGTTGCGGCGACGGATCCAGACCCGCGAGTTTCGGGCAGGGGACTGCGCATGCTGGCCGATGCCGGCATCGCGGTTACATCCGGCGTGCTCGAAGCCGAAGCTGAGATGGCACTTGAAGCCTATATGAATCGGCAGCGCAGGAAACAGCCGCAAGTGACTCTGAAGCTTGCGGTTTCCGCAGACGGCATGATCGGCCGGCGCGGCGAGGGGCAGGTGGCGATCACCGGGCGCGGGGCGCGCGCGCAGTCGCACATCCTGCGCGCCGAGAGTGATGCGATCCTGGTCGGCGTCGGCACGGTGCTGGCCGACGATCCGGAACTCACCTGCCGGCTGCCGGGCCTTGAAAACCGTTCGCCGGTGCGCATCGTGCTCGACCGGCGTTTGGAAACACCACTGTCCTCCAAACTCGTTCGCGGCATCGCCGAGGGTCACCCGTTGCTGATCGCCGCTCCGCCCACTGCCGATCCCGAGCGCCGTGCAGCAGTCGAGGCGGCCGGCGCCGAGATGCTTGATCTCGATGGCCCGGATTACCAGATACTTCTCGAAGCGCTGGCTGCGCGTGGCGTTTCCTCTCTCGTGGTCGAGGGTGGACGACGCGCGGCGACGGCGTTTCTCGCGCAGGGGCTTGTCGACCGGATTATGCTCTTCACCTCCGACGTCGTGGTTGGAGAAGGGGGCATCGTTTCGCCATTGGCATCAGGCGCGATCCCGTCAGGATTTAGGCTTCGGTCGAGCGTCCGCTTCGGCGCCGACCAGCTACTCGAATATATAAAGGCTTGAGACATGTTCACTGGCATCGTCACCGACATCGGCACCGTCGAGAAGATCATCCCGCTCAATGAGGGCGTCCGGCTTCGTGTCGCGACCAATGACGATCCGGCGAGCATCGCCATCGGTGCTTCCATCTCCCATGCCGGCGTCTGCCTGACGGTGACCGCGTTGCCGCAGCAGGGTTCGAACGAGCGCTGGCATGAAGTCGAGGCCTGGGAAGAGGCGCTCCGCCTCACCACGATCGGCGGCTGGCAGGAAGGGGCGCGCGTCAACCTCGAGCGCTCGCTGAAGATCGGCGATGAACTCGGCGGCCATATCGTTTCAGGGCACGTCGATGGCATGGCGGAGATCGTCAAGGTCGAGGAAGAGGGTGACGCTGTGCGCTACACGCTGCGCGCGCCGGCAGGACACGCCAAGTTCGTGGCGCAAAAGGGTTCGGTAGCGCTGGACGGCACCTCGCTGACCGTCAACAAGGTCGATGGCGACCTGTTCGACGTATTGCTGATCCGCCATACGCTCGAGGTCACGACTTGGGGCGACCGCAAGGCGGGCGACTTCGTGAATTTCGAGGCCGATACGATGGCGCGCTATGCGGCGCGGCTCATGGAATTCGACTAGGTTTTTCGAAGATCGGCCGGGCCGCGTCCCGTCGCAAAGATCTCGTGCCCCAGGAGTGCGGTGATGTCATTTCAGTCCTACATCATCTGTGGCACGCCGAGGAGCGGCAGCACCTTGCTGTGCGGTATGCTCGCAAACGCCCGCTGCGGCCGTCCAGATTCCTATTTCGGCCGACCGTGGCTCCTTGATTTCGCCCGTGATCTCGGTGTTTCCAATGATGGCGATGTCGACGGGCTGGATTTCAATCGACGCTACCTCGACGCGGTATTGACCGACGGAAGAAGGGGTGGATCCAATATATTCGGCCTCAGGCTCATGTTCGACACGGTCGAAGATCTCTCGGCGCGCCTCGATCCGCTGTTTCCGGGGCTCGACAATGCCCCGCAGCGTCTTGAGCGCGCATTCGGTCGGCCGCTCTACATCTATCTCTCTCGTGAGGACAAGGTGGCTCAGGCTGTGTCCCTCTACAAAGCGTCGCGCACCGGCCTGTGGCATCGCGCCGCCGACGGCTCGGAGATGGAGCGCACAGCGCCCCATCAGGATGCCGACTATGACGCCGACAAGATCGGAGCCACAGTCGCCGAGCTCTCGGCGCAGGATCGCGGCTGGCATGAGTGGTTTGCCGCGCACGCGATCGCACCGCTACAACTCAAATATGAGGACCTTTCCCGAGATCCACGATCGAACCTGCGGAAGGTCTTGACCGCGCTTGGCCGGGATGCATCGCTCGCCGACCACAGTACGCCGGCGACGGCCAGGCTAGCCGACGAAGAGAGTGCGCGCTGGGTGGCGCGGTTCCGCGAGGAAAGCGCAGGGCAATAGCCTGGGGCAGTTCTGCGCGCGGTTGATCGCCGCGCGCCTCTCTCAATTAACTGAAGATCACTGCACGTAGAAGGTCATCGATCCGTTGCCACCAGGTTCGGCGCCGACCACGTTGCGGATCTCGACATTGCGGGCTTCAAGCCGTGCGACAAGAGGATGGTTGCTCTCGATCGCCCGTTGAAGGCCCGCGAGATAGCCGGGCTCGTTCTTGCGCAGCATGAAGCTGCTCGATTGGCTGTCGCACGCCGTGGCGGCCAGCCCCACCACGTTGAAGCGGCCGGCGGGCAGGTGGCGAATTTGCCGGTCGATCGCAGCCGCGTCAGAGGCTATTCCGGCGATGTGCCAGGTGCGATAGCCGCCGCTACCGGTCGCAGGGCCGGAAATAGTGTCGGTCGCTTCCGTGTCGGGATGCTCTTTGAAATAACCCTCGTGGCCGAGGGAGCGGGCCAGCACCGGCCCGCTGAGAACGGTGCCGGCGATGGTGATGGCTGCGAGCCCTATTGCGATGCTCGAAGTGACGAAGCGGTTCATGGCAACTCTCCTTTCGTGAGTTCAAAGGCCATTACTTGCGGCGAGGATCATTCATCCGGTCCACCGTCGCGCTTACATCAATGATCTGGGAAGCGGTCGCCCACGCTTCAATGTCCGTAAGAGTCTGAAATAAATTAATAATTTGTAATATTGCTTGCCGCGGGTTTGCCCAAATTCAAATGCGGCAGGTGGACACATCCGGCCACGAAAAAGCGCGGCTGCCGATGGCAACCGCGCCCGAAACAAATACCGTTGAAGCTTACTGGTCGATTTGGCCGTCGAGATTCAGATCGTCGAGCGTACCGTTGTCCCAGGGATTGCTCTGGTTACGCGGAATGGTGCTGGAAGTCGAATTGCCGATCGCAGCGCGCTGGCTGGTGATCGTCGGCTCGTCCAGCACATTGATGCCGAGCGGATCGCCGGTTGTCGCTTGCGCGAATGCGTTGCCCGCAACGAGCGCTCCCGCAAATGCAAGGAGGAGAGGAAGTGAGCGGTTCATGGGATACTCCGGCAGGCGACTGTTGATCTCGATTCACACTAGGGCAATCATATTGATTTGGAAAGCGCACGCCGTGGCGCACCGTTCATTATTGTTGAGGTGTGGCATTTGGAGAATTGACTTGCCAATGCCGCCGGTCCGTGGTTTGACGCGCTCAAATAGCAGCAAAGCTGCCCGAATTTCCCCCGAGGATTGATATGTCGAAGAAAAAACATGCACCGCATATTCTGATCGTTGAAGCGCGGTTCTATGACGACATGGCCGACGCTTTGCTTGAAGGCGCGACCGAAGCGCTCAAGGCGGCCGATGCGACCTTCGATGTGGTGACCGTCCCCGGCGCGCTCGAAATTCCCGCTGCGATCGCCATGGCGCTCGACGGTGCGGACAATGGCGGCACCAAATATGACGGCTTCGTAGCGCTCGGCATGGTCATCCGCGGTGAGACATATCACTTCGACATCGTCTCCAACGAGTCCTCGCGGGCGCTGATGGACCTTGCCGTCAGCGAGTCCCTTGCCATCGGCAACGGCATTCTGACCGTCGAGAACGATGCGCAGGGCTGGCGTCGCGCCAAGCTCAAGGAACTCGACAAGGGCGGCTTTGCCGCCAAGGCAGCGCTCACCATGATCGCGCTCAAGAAGAAGTTCGGCGCATAAGATGAGCGACGAAACGACATCTGACGAGGTCAAGCGCGCCAATCAGCGTGGCGCAGCGCGCCTTGCTGCCGTGCAGGCGCTCTACCAGATGGACCTGTCGGGCACCGGCGTCCTGGAAATCGTCTCGGAATACGAGAACTTCCGCCTGGGTCAGGAGATCGACGGCGAACAGTATCTCAAGGCCGACGCTTCCTGGTTCCGCTCGATCGTCGCCGGCGTCGTCAAGGACCAGCGCTTGCTTGATCCGGTCATCGCGGATTCGCTCGTAGAAGGCTGGCCGCTCTCGCGGCTCGACGCGACGCTTCGCGCGATCCTTCGCGCCGGCGTGTTCGAGCTGCGCGAGCGCAAGGATGTGCCGGCGCCCGTCATCATCACTGAATATGTCGAGATCGCTAACGCCTTCTTCAATGAAGAAGAGCCGAAGCTCGTCAATGCGGTCCTCGACTCGGTGGCCCGCAAGATCCGCGGCTCCAGCAAGTAGGGCAGGGCAGGTTCAGCATGGCAGTCGCAGCGGATTCGGATGTCGGGATCGATCTCGCTTCGGCCAAGCGCAATGTTGCCCTGCTGACCATCGCCCAGGCCATTCTCGGCAGCGCGCCACCAATCGCTTTCGCCGCGGGTGGCCTCGCCGCCTATCAGATGCTCGGAGACGACAAGAGCCTCGCGACCGCGCCGCTCACGGGCTTCAATGTCGGCACGGCGCTTGGCGCGGTCGGCGTTGCCATCGCAGCGCGGTTTCTGGGACGCAAGCTGGGCTTTATCGTCGGATCCTCAATCATGGCGATGAGCGGACTGGTCGTGACCATCGCGCTCTTTCAGCAAAACTTCTGGCTGATGATATCAGGCTTCCTGGTCTGCGGCTTCTCGGCCGGTTTCACCCAGAAGATCAGGTTCGCGGCGGCCGACGCGTCGCCGTCGTCCTACAAGGCGACTGCGATTTCCTGGATTCTCGCGGGCGGCATCATCTCGGCGATCGTCGGTCCGCAACTCGCCATCTATACGGAAAAGCTGTTCCCGACCGTGCTCTATGCCGGCGCATTCCTGATGTTCCTGCCGCTCGGGCTCGCCGCTGCCGCAGTCATGCTCTTCATGAATTTGCCAGGACTGACGGATCACGCGGCCACGGGTGTCGAGCCGGCGCGGCCGCTGTCCCAGATTGTCGTCACACAGCGTTTCATGACGGGCATGTTCTGCGGCATCTCAACATATTGCCTGATGACATTCATGATGACAGGCGCGCCGCTTGCCATGGTCTATGAATGCGGCTTCTCCAGCGATCTCTCTTATCTTGGCATCCAGTTCCACGTGCTTGGTATGTTCGGCCCCAGCTTCTTCACGGGCAGACTGATCAACCGTTTCGGCGCCGAGAAGGTGGTCGCAGTGGGCCTCGGCATCCTGATGGTTTGTGCGGCAGTGGCGCATGCCGGCATCGAACTCTGGAACTTCTGGGGTTCGCTCATCCTGCTCGGTATCGGCTGGAACTTCGGCTTCATCGGCTCGACGGCGATCGTGGCGGCAAGCTATCGGCCGAGCGAGGCCGACAAGGTCCAGGGCTTCAACGACATCATCCTGTTTTCCTGCGTGGCGCTGTCTTCCTTCGCGTCGGGTGCGGTGTTCAGCGCCTTCGGCTGGGCGGCAATGATTCTCCCTGTTTGGCCGCTTGCCATCACCGGAATGGTGCTCCTGTTCTTCCTCTCGCGCCGAGGAAAGACGGCCTGAGCCGTCGATCTAAACATTTTAAAAGAAACAACTGAATTCCGCGGCCCCGATTGAATTAATGGGGTTCCGGAGACTTGACGCGGCATTTTGCAGCAAGCAATCTCGCGCCGGTTCCGCGTGCCTGCGGGGGAGTATGTGGGCGGCGGCGATATTCGAGGCGGGATTCGTTCTGCCGATTTTGGAGGAATGATGGAATGAGCATTATGTTCGCCGTCATAGTCTGCGGCCTTCTATCCGTAGCCTATGCGATCTGGGCGACCCAGTCGGTCTTGGCGGCCGACCAAGGCAATGCCCGAATGCAGGAAATTGCAGGATATATTCGAGAGGGCGCCCAAGCCTACCTGACGCGTCAGTATCGCACCATCGGCATCGTCGGTGTCGTCGTATTCATTCTCGCTTTGGCTCTCCTGTCGGTGGAAGCCGGCATTGGCTTCCTCATCGGCGCTATTCTCTCCGGTGCTGCAGGTTTCATCGGCATGCATGTCTCGGTTCGCGCCAATGTGCGCACCGCACAGGCCTCGTCCAAGAGCCTCGCGGCTGGCCTCGACATCGCCTTCAAGTCCGGCGCCATCACCGGCATGCTGGTCGCTGGCCTCGCACTCCTCGGCGTTGCAGTCTATTACTGGATCCTTACCGATGTCATTGGCCATGAGCGTGGTAGCCGCGATGTGATCGATGCGCTGGTGTCGCTCGGCTTCGGTGCTTCACTCATTTCCATCTTCGCTCGTCTCGGCGGCGGCATCTTTACCAAGGGTGCCGACGTAGGCGGCGACCTCGTCGGCAAGGTCGAAGCCGGTATCCCGGAAGACGATCCACGCAACCCCGCGACGATCGCCGACAATGTCGGTGACAATGTCGGCGATTGCGCCGGCATGGCCGCCGACCTGTTCGAAACCTACGCAGTGACCGTGGTGGCCACGATGGTTCTGGCGGCGATCTTCTTCGCCGGCACACCGTCGCTGGAAAGCGCCATGATCTATCCGCTCGCGATCTGCGGCGGCTCGATCATCACCTCGATCATCGGCACGTTCTTCGTCAAGCTCGGCTCCGACAACAACATCATGAACGCCCTCTACAAGGGCCTGATCGTGACAGGCCTGCTGTCGATCATTGCGCTCGCCGGTGCGACGCATCTGACCGTGGGCTGGGGAACTTTCGGCAAGGAAGGCGGCGAGATGGTCAACGGGGCCAATCTCTTCTTCTGCGGCCTGATCGGCCTCGTGGTCACGGCACTCATCGTCGTGATCACCGAATACTATACCGGCACCAACAAGCGGCCGGTCAATTCGATCGCCCAGGCTTCCGTAACAGGACACGGCACGAACGTCATCCAGGGTCTTGCGGTTTCGCTTGAGTCAACCGCGCTTCCCGCGATCGTCATCGTCGCTGGCATCATCGCCACCTACCAGCTCGGCGGCCTCTTCGGCACCGGCATCGCGGTCACCTCCATGCTCGGCATTGCCGGCATGATCGTGGCATTGGATGCTTTTGGACCTGTCACCGACAATGCCGGCGGCATTGCCGAAATGAGCCATCTCGACCCCGAAGTCCGCAAGGTCACCGACGCGCTGGACGCCGTCGGCAATACGACCAAAGCGGTCACCAAGGGCTATGCGATCGGCTCTGCCGGTCTCGGTGCGCTGGTGCTCTTCGCGGCCTACGCGAACGACCTGCGTTACTTCGCGGCGAATGGCGCGCAGTATCCGTATTTCGCCGATGTCGGCACGATCTCCTTCGATCTGTCCAACCCCTATGTCGTGGCCGGCTTGATCTTCGGCGGTCTCATCCCCTACCTCTTCGGCGGTATCGCGATGACGGCCGTTGGACGTGCGGCGGGTTCAATCGTCGAGGAAGTGCGCCGCCAGTTCAAGGAGCGGCCCGGCATCATGGCCGGGACCGAAAAGCCTGACTATGGCCGCGCCGTCGACCTGCTGACCAAGGCGGCGATCAGGGAAATGATCGTTCCGTCCCTGTTGCCGGTGCTGGCGCCGCTGGTCGTGTATTTCGGCGTGCTGCTGATCTCCGGCTCCAAGGCCTCGGCCTTTGCTGCGCTCGGCGCCTCGCTGCTCGGCGTCATCGTCAACGGCCTCTTCGTCGCGATCTCCATGACCTCGGGCGGCGGCGCCTGGGACAATGCGAAAAAGAGCTTCGAGGACGGCTTCGTCGACAAGGACGGCGTCAAGCACCTCAAGGGCTCCGATGCCCATAAGGCCTCGGTAACCGGCGATACCGTCGGCGATCCCTATAAGGATACGGCTGGTCCGGCGGTCAATCCTGCCATCAAGATCACCAATATCGTGGCTCTGCTGCTCCTGGCCGTCCTGGCCGGATAAGCGGATGCTTCGAATGAAGATGGCGCCGGAGCAATCCGGCGCCATTTGTTTTGTGTGATCGTATTTTTGAGACGAGGGCTGACGCGTGTTCCGCGCCAGCGTCTTAGTAGCGTCTGGTACCGAGAACAGTCTGAGCGGCCTGCGTCGGGTTGACGCCACCCTTGAGCAGACGCATCAGGAAGGTGAGTTCGCCGCCGCCGGTCGGCGTGGTCTTCGACAGCATGTCGACGACGCGGCCGTCCGCGAGCTTGTAGTTGGCTAGGCGATCGACTTCGCCGTCCTTGTTGAAATAGACGGCCAGGATGCTTTGCTCTTGCAGCGAAGGCTTCATGAACTTCACGGCGCGGGTGCGCTTCTGGGAAATGTAATAGAACACTTCTGTGTCGAAGGTCGCGGTCGCCGACGGTGTGCCGAGCGACAGCATCACCTGCTCGCGGCTGGAGCCCACCGGCGCGAGGGCCAGCGTCTGTTCGTCGACCACATAGCCGTTCTGGATGACGTCGCCGGTCGTGCAGGAGGAGAGCGAAACCGTCGCGGCAAGAACGGCCGTCACGATGCCGCTCGCCTTCAACATACGGTTATGCCTGACATCAATTCTCAATGCATTCTCCCGAACTGTCCGTCCGGCGGGTGGGAAGCCGCCATTTCCTTGATAATTGCCATCGAAGCGACGCAGTTTTCCCCGAACAAGCCTGCGCCATTGCAATTCGTGCCTGCTTCGGTAAACCAGCTTCCCTTGGGATGCAACAAGCCGAGCCACGATTGCTACGGATTTCAGAGCCTCAAATCAGGGCGAATTGATGATATTTGGACTGTTTCGGAAAAATAAGGTGAACCATGCGCTGATGGTTCGGCAGTATGATGCACTGACGCGCGCGGCCCGCAATCCGGCGTTTTTCGAGAGCATGAATGTGCCCGACACGGTCATGGGCCGCTTCGAAATGCTGTCCATCACCCTGATTCTCTATTTCCGGCGCACGGCGACGGCGGGCGACCAGGTCAAGGCGATCGCCCAGGAGGTCGTCGAGGCCTTCTTCGAGGATCTAGACCATTCGATGCGTGAGTTGGGCATCGGCGACAACGGCGTGCCGAAGCGGATGAAGAAGCTCGCCGGCATGTTCTACGGCCGTCTCGACTCTTACGCCCGGGCGCTCGAAGCCAACGATATGGATGCGCTGGAAGCGGCTCTTCGCCGCAATATTCATCCGGAAAATGCCGATGAAGCGCTTTCTATGCGGATGCTGGCTGACTATATGATGAAGGCGGAGAACGAACTGAAAATCGTTCCCGAATCCGTTCTGGCGAATGGCGAGGCAAGCCTCTATGCCCCGGTGAAGGAGGAAGCATGACGGAGGGCGTACCCTTCAGCTACCGGATCAAGGTCGGCAATGTGTCGCACAATCCGATCGAACTGCGGATCAGGGCCGACGAGCGCGAGCGCAAGGCACTCGCCAAGCTCTGGGACATCCTGGGTGTCGAGGCGCTAACCGCCGAGCTCAGGATCCGGCGCTGGAAGAAGGATGGCGTCAAGGTCATGGGCACTGTTCATGCCGAGGTGACGCAGGCCTGCGTGGTGACGCTCGATCCGGTGCCGGAGGTGATCGACGAGGAGATCGAGGAGATCTTCGTGCCCGAGGGTTCGGCGCTTGCACGCATGCCGGCAAATGACGCGGGTGAAATCGTAGTCGATGCCGATGGGCCGGACCTGCCGGAATTGTTTACCGGCGACGAGATCGATGTGGGCGCCCTCGTCGCGGAAATGGCGGCAATGGCGCTCGACCCCTATCCGCGCAAGCCGGATGTCGAGTTCGGTGGACATATCGAAGGGGACGCGACAGACAACAAGAAGCCGTCGCCTTTCGCCGTGCTCAAGAACCTGAAGCTTGAAAAATAAAATACGCGTGACAGGCCGCTAGCGGCGCAGGGAAGGAAATAACAAGAGTGGTCAAAATCGCGATCGATGCCATGGGCGGTGATCACGGCCCCGAGGTCAGCCTCGAGGGTGCCGAACGGGCACTCGAGCGCCAGCCCGACATCGAATATCTGATCTATGGACAGGAGGCAGCCTGCCGTCCGGTTCTCGACAAGTATCCGAGGCTTCGCGCCAAGTCGGAACTCAGGCATTGCGACGTTGCCATCCGCATGGACGAGAAGCCGAGCCAGGCACTCAGGCGCGGCCGTTACACGTCCTCGATGTGGAAGGCGATCGAGGCGGTGAAGCTGAAGGAAGCCGACGCTGCGGTATCCGCAGGCAATACCGGCGCGCTGATGGCCATGTCGAAATTCTGTCTGCGCACCATGTCCAATGTCGAACGCCCGGCGATCGCCGGCATCTGGCCGACCAAGCGCGGCGAGAGCATCGTGCTGGATATCGGCGCCACGATCGGCGCGGATTCGCAAGCGCTTCTCGACTACGCGATCATGGGTGGCGCCATGGCGCGGGCGCTCTTCGAAGTCAGGCGCCCGACTGTCGGCCTGCTTAATGTCGGTGTCGAGGAAATCAAGGGTCAGGAAGAGGTCAAGGAGGCCGGAAGGCTGCTGCGCGAGGCCAATCTCGACACGATCAACTATTTCGGCTTCGTCGAAGGCGACGACATTGGCAAGGGTACGGTAGACGTGGTGGTGACCGAGGGTTTCACTGGCAATATCGCGCTCAAGGCAGCCGAGGGAACCGCCCGCCAGATCGCCGACTATCTCCGGGAATCGATCATGCGCAGTTGGACCGCCAGGATCGGCTACCTGCTGGCCAAGAGCGCTTTCGACCGCGTCCGCGAGAAGATGGACCCCCGTAAAGTCAATGGCGGTGTCTTTCTCGGATTGAACGGTATTGTCATAAAAAGTCATGGCGGAACGGATGGCGAGGGCTATGCGGCAGCCATCAAGGTCGGCTATGACATGGTCCGCAACGGCCTGTTCGAGAAGATCGAGGCCGACTTAAGAAAATATCATACTCTCATCGTGCCGCCATCGGACGTTGAAGAGGAACCCGCGACAGGAACGATTTGAGTTGAGCATGATCCGATCTGTGGTCCGTGGCGTTGGCTCGGCACTGCCCAAGCGTGTGCTGACGAACCAGGAAATGGAATCCTTGGTCGATACGACCGACGAATGGATCGTGCAGCGGACCGGCATTCGCCAGCGCTACATTGCAGGCGAGGGGGAAACCACGGCATCGCTCGGCGAAGCGGCCGCGCGAGCGGCGCTTGCCGATGCCGGCCTCAAGCCCGATGATATCGACCTCATCATTCTGGCGACCTCGACCCCCGACAACACGTTTCCGGCAAGCGCGGTCAATATCCAGAACCGCCTCGGGATGAAGCACGGCGCCGCCTTCGACATCCAGGCGGTGTGCACCGGTTTCGTCTATGCGATGGCGACTGCCGATCTCTACATCAAGGGCGGCATGGCCAAGCGGGTGCTGGTGATCGGCGCCGAGACCTTCTCCCGCATTCTCGATTGGAACGACCGCACGACTTGCGTGCTGTTCGGCGATGGTGCCGGTGCTGTGGTGCTCGAGGCTCAGGAAGGGCAGGGCACGGCCGGCGACCAGGGCATCCTGACCTCGCATCTGCGGTCGGACGGTTCGCACAAGGACAAACTCTATGTCGATGGCGGCCCGTCGACGACAGGCACCGCAGGCTTCATTCATATGGAAGGCCGCGAGGTCTTCAAGCATGCGGTCGGCATGATCACCGACGTGATTTACGACGCCTTCAACGCCGTCGGCATCAGCGCCGAGGATATCGACTGGCTGGTTCCGCACCAAGCCAATGTCCGCATCATAGAAGGCTCGGCCAAGAAGCTCGGCATCCCCATGGAAAAAGTCGTGGTGACCGTCGACAAGCATGGCAACACGTCGGCGGCATCGATACCGCTGGCGCTTGCCGAGGCGGTGCGCGACGGCCGTATCAAGCGTGGCGATCTCGTCATGCTCGAAGCGATGGGCGGTGGCTTCACCTGGGGCTCGGTGCTGCTGCGCTGGTAACGAATTCAATCTCATAGAGCATGATGATGCCGCTTGACCCCGGCAATCAACACACTTACTCTCGCGCCAAATCCACTTATGTCAGCGATGATAGGCGGGGAATCATGAGCGGCAAGACTGTGACAAGAGCGGATCTGGCAGAGTCAGTTTTCCGCAAGGTTGGCTTATCGCGCACCGAGTCCGCGCAACTGGTGGAAACCGTCATCGACGAGATCTGCAACGCCATTGTCCGCGGCGAGAGCGTCAAGCTTTCCTCCTTCGCCACATTTCAGGTCCGTGCCAAGAATGAGCGCATCGGCCGCAACCCGAAGACCGGCGAGGAAGTGCCGATCTCGCCACGCCGGGTGATGACCTTCAAGGCGTCGAACGTGCTCAAGAATCGCATTCTCAAGAGCCACCTCGCGCGCAAGGCAAAGACCGCCAAGGCGTCCTGATAGATGGAAAAGAGCCCCGACGCCTTCCGCACGATCAGCGAGGTCGCCGATGATCTCGACCTGCCGCAGCATGTGTTGCGCTTCTGGGAGACGCGTTTTCCGCAGATCAAGCCGATGAAGCGCGGCGGCGGCCGGCGCTACTATCGCCCCGAAGATGTCGAACTGCTCAAGGGCATCCGGCACCTGTTGTATGACCACGGCTATACGATCAAGGGCGTGCAGAAACTGCTCAAGACCAATGGCAACAAGTTCGTGGCTGCAGCCGCGAGCGGCGATCTCGCTACCATGGAGGCGCTCGCCGCCCAGAGCGAGGCCGAGCAGGCAGCACCGCAGCATAGCCACGCCGGGCAGAAGAATGTTGTCTTCGAAGACGACCAGATCGTCGGAAGGCCCAAGCCGCCGTCCAATCGCCGTTTCTTCGGCCTTATGGGCAGTGGTGAAGATCAGGATTTTTCGGCGACCGGCAGCATGATCGGCAAGGAAGACCGCGCATTGCTGCAGGAAGCGCTGTTCGACCTGCTCGAATGCAAGCGGCTGCTCGACCAGGTTCGTTAGGCCGCGCCGGACTCACGTCCGGTTGGACGGCTCATCCTGGAGAACCTCCCAATCACTGCGCAACAATTGCGTGACGTGTTCGATCGTTTGTCGCCCGTCTGCCATGCATCGGCTGGCGACCTCGGCGATACGCCGATATCCCAATTTGCGCTGCATGGCCCAGGACGCCTCGTTGCCGTCGAAATAGCCGTTGACCAGCTTGCCTAGGCCCAAGCCGCCAAAGGCGAAGCGGATTTTCGCCTCAAAGGCCTCGCGCCCGAGACCTCGCCCCTGATAGCCGTTGGCGATCCATATCCCGCCGCCGGCGGTCCCGGCATTCCAGTCGATCTTGTTGAGACTGACGCCGCCGATCACCACGCGTTCGGATCTCAGCTCGACTGCGAACTCGTAGGCCGTCGGACGGCTGCCCGCCTTCGAAATGTCCTGGCATTTGCCGACCCAGTCCTTCGCGTGTGACGCCAGGTACGGATGGGGGACGAAGGCCAGCCACTTTGCGATATCGAGATCGTTCAGCCCCAGCACAAGCCGGTCGACATCCCGCTCGTCCCAGGGCCGGAGCATAAGGCGCGACGTTTCGATTTCTGTGCCTGCCATCCGGATCGCTCTGTTTTTCTCGAGACTCTGCGTTTCGCGCGCGGCCCGATTAGAGGACTGGCGTGCATTCCGCAATCCTCGTGCAAGGAATCGGGTTTACGGCTCGTCCTACAGAATGACTCTGTCATGAAAAGGAGTGCCGGCATGAGGGCGGCAGAATGGTCCAAGGTTGTATGGCTCGAAATCGGCGATGTGAACCCCGCACGCCTTAGGGTTTCGAATTCACGGCAGGCTGCTGAATGCCTGCTCGAGCGCTGGCCGCGCAAAAATAACAAGGCCTACAAGCATGCGGTGATGGGCTGTTCCCGAGCGCTCAAGGGCCTGATCTCCGACGAAATCGCCCGCATCTTCCTCGTCGAAGCCGCCAAATCCGCCGGCTACAAGTTCCACATGACGAAGAACGAGCAGTCGATCAGCAAGCTCGAGGCCGAGATCGCCGAAATCACCGCACAGCTGATCTCCGCCGAACGGGGGCAGATCACCGCGGCGCATTGATCTGATACTTCTGGAAAAAATGGTCGGAGTGGCGGGATTCGAACCTTATGCGGGGTCGAACTGTTCAGATTGAGCTGACAGGCGCTTTCTGACGCCAACTCCGTAGGTTTCGCTTTGCGGTGTTAACTCTATGCCTTCCGCGACAAGCGAACTCAAAACTCTCTGAACTGTCTCTGGATCGAGAGACTTCGGCTTGGCCACCTGGATGTTTTCGAGCGGAACTCCATGCTCCGGGCATCGGCCGTCATCGAGTACCGGCGCTTCGTAGAATTGCTCGCACCCGACACAATAGAGGCCCTCGTATGCCTTCCGATAGATGTCTCCATTGGCAGCGCACGCCTGCCACAGTCCATGGACGCACGCGACATGCCTCGGGTCACGGGAGGGGCGCACGAACTCGTCGTTAGAGATATCGAGGAGTTTGCCAGGTGTTCGAACCTGTCAGCGTTCGAATTGACGAATTCTCCCACAGGCAGTCCAGCCGCTTCGGCCGGACCTCACGTTCTTCAGACTATTGTCATCGGTTCCGCACTGGAACCTGACGTCACGTCCCAGAAGATGGTAGTGGCGTGCGTAGGCGTCAGCCTGGACCAGCTGCAGCGCGAATCCGACATGGGGCGCCGCGTTGACGTAGGGAATCGAGGTCGTGATGTAGATGATCCGACTTGCTCATCGGCTTTTCCTTTCGAAGGCAGCTATGCCCGCGAGGCGGAATGACCAATGAAAAGACCGTCTCTAGGGCGGTTATTGAGTGCAGTATGGGTGCACGTTCTCAAACCCGCTGGCCAAGGAAGAGGCGGTCAAACAATGCCAGATCGCCGAGACCAAGTTGGCAGAAGCAGATATCTCGGTTTCCCTCTTGAGAAATAAGGTCACCACCCTAAAAGCCAAGGTCATAAGATTTCAGGAGATACTGAGGGAAAACTGCATATCCCTCCCACGCGAGTGAACATAGCGGCCGCGAGGCCGCGGATACCCGCTCGCAACGACTTCGTGTCCGCTTCCGGTGCTTCGCAGCCGTGGAGAGAGGAAGATATTTGTCTCTCCTGATCGGGTCGAGCAGCTTTTGATCGAGCGCCACAACACCTTAGGTGACATTCTCAAAGGCGCTTAGATTGCCGACTACCGGACGGAAGTCCCTTCGGTGCGCCATTAGCGCCGCTTCCGCAATATCCGAAAATTCCCGTCGGGCGGATAAGAAGTTGTAGCCGGCGCAGCGACTCCCAGTCGATGTGCCCTCCCGAGAAATGCGTTGCGCCGCTTGCACAAGGTGTATCAGTTGTGGTTGGTTTGGTTCCTGGAACCGGGTGGGCCGTTGCATGAAAAGCCCCAACGCACAATTCCGGCTTGAAGGCGAGCGGCGACAGGTAACCGCTCTCTTCTATGATGTTGTCGGTTCGACCGAAATCATGGTCGGTGGCGACCTGGAAAAGTACTTTCGATCCGTGAACAGCCTTCATGCGACTGCCGAAAGGATCGTCGGCAGTCGCGGAGGCTTCCTGCACAAGAAGCTCGGAGATGGAGGGTGCTGCTTCTTCGGATATCCCGAGCAATCCGAAAACGCCGCCGAAGGCGCAGTCGATGCGGGCCTCGAACTCATCCGGACGGCGACGGAGCGGACGCGGAGGAACGATGCCGCGTTCAGTTTGAGAATAGGGATCGCAACGGGTCTCGTAATGTTGTCGGCCGAGAGCGGTGAGATCGTGGGCACGGCTCCCGTACTTGCCGCGCGTCTGCAGGCGCAGGCCGAGCCGAATTCGGTCCTTGTCGCGGAAGAGACGTTTGAGCTCACCCGAGACTGGTTCGTCTACCGCCGCATCGGTGAGGCCCAGCTGAAGGGCTTTAAGAAGCCCGCCGTCCTCTGGCGGCCCGAGGCGAGGCTTCGTGCGGAGCGGCCATGGTCCCACAACGCCGGGCGGGTCATGATTGGGCGGGATGGAGAACTGGCCACGCTCGTCGACGCGTGGAACCGGGCCAAGTCGGGTAGGGGAGAGGCGTTCGCAATTGTCGGCGAGGCAGGTATCGGAAAGTCGAGGCTCGTGTCGGAGTTCCTCGATAGTATCGATGGCGATGGGATCGTCCTCCAATGCAGCAAGCGACTGGAAGGAGAGCCGCTGCATCCGTTCACCAGTTTTCTCCAGACCGTCCTCGATCCCCTGGCCCTGAAACGGGGTGGTCTCGGCCTTCGTTCCGCATTCCGTGATGCCGGAATGGATATCGGCCCCAAGGCTGTTGAGGCTATAGAAGTCTTCACCAAGAAGCGATCCGGAGGGACGGCGAGAAACATCCGGGTGACCGATCTTACGGGCCGCGCCGCCCGTCGTCAGGTGATCGACGCTGCGATTGAACTCTTGTGTTCCCGCGCCTCGGCCGGCGCGAGCGCGATCGTCCTTGAAGATGTTCACTGGGCCGACGAAATGACGCTGGAATTGCTTCATCATCTGTGCAGGCTCGCGCCGACGATGCCAATGCTTGTCGTCCAGACCTCTCGCCAAAGTCGCCCACAGGAGGGGGTGACGCAGCTGTTGCTTGCGGGCCTGCCGCCTGCGGCAATGCGTGACTTGGTGGCAGCGGGCTGGGGCGGGATGCCACCCCGTGGGTTGCCCGATCTCATATTGGAAAAGTCCGACGGAATGCCGCTTTACGCGGAAGAGTTAATGCACTTCCTCCGTGCCAATTCGGAATATCACAGGCTCGGCACCGGATGGAGGGACCTCCTGCTTGACGGCGAGGTCTCGTCGTTGAACGATCTGCTTGCATCAAGGCTTGCTGGTTCGGGATCGGCACGCCGGGTGGCGCAGTTTGCGAGCGTCATAGGCAAGGAATTCACGACCGCGCTCCTTGAAGAACTCCTGGACGGGGCCGACCGCGAAGGGTTGGCGGCCCATCTGGAGGTTCTCGCAGCGCACGGCATCGTCGAGCCATCTCCGCACCACGCCAACACTTACCAATTTCGCCATGTGCTCCTGCAAGAGGCCGCCTATGGCAGTCTGCTGAAAAGCGACAGGTTGAAAATGCACAAGCGTATCGCCCGGTCGCTGGTAGAGTCGAGCGTGCCGTCTCTGCCCGACGCGATTGCGGCTTGGCAGTGCGCGGAGGCACGCATGCATCGCGACGCCGTCCGGTTCGCCCTGGCCGCCGCCGAGGGATGCGTACTTCGATCGGCAATGAAAGAGGCGTCGATTTCGCTTGACCTATGCGGCAGGGAGATAGACCTAGTTTCGAGGCGCAATCCAGATCGGCGCGAACTCCTGCTGACCATGCTGCAGCTTCAGGGCGTTGTCGCGACGGCGCTGGAAGGTGAAGGATCGGAGACGGCGCGAAGGCTTTATTCGCGCGCAATGCAATTGGTCAGGCGTCGGCCGCCGACACTAAGGGCGGAGTATTTTCCTGCCTACTGGGGATGGTGGTTCACTGCGCCCAATGTGCGGACCCAACAGTCGCGTGCCCACATCCTTGTCGACGACATGATGACCGTCAACGACGCGGAAACGAGGCTGCAATCCTTCCACTGCGCCTGGGCAACAAGTTTCCACGCGGGAGAGCACGCGTTTTGCCAGGACTGCGTCGAACGCGGTCTCGAACTCTACGATCAGGATCGAGCGGTGAGGAACAGGGCTTTTTTCGGCGGTCACGATGCAAAGGTTTGCGGACTGGGTGAGCGCGCGCTGTCCAATCTCCTCGTTGATCGGGTCGAGGCCAGCGAACATGCGATCACGCTCGCTCTCGAACATGCGGATGTCATTGAACATGTCGGAAGCCTCGTGCACGCGCTCTACTACGCTCTAGTGCTGCGCTATTGCCAGCGACTGTACGGGGACATCCAAGACCTCGGCGAGCGGATGTTGTCACTGGCGCAACAGCACGGCCTAGTCGCGAGCCAGGCGCGCGCCCGCATGTATTGCGGATGGGCGGATTTGATGACCTCGCCATCTGGCGATGGAGCAAGGCGTTTTGAGGAAGGGCTTGCAATGCACCAGCGGTCCGGGACCGACGACAACGTGTCGATCCACAGTGACATGCATGCTCAGGTTCTGGAGCGGATCGGAAAGCCGCTCGAAGCCCTGTCGGTCGTCGATAACGCGATCAGGTTGGGTCAGAAGAGTGGCCAATGGTTCTGGCTTGCCGAGCTTTATCGACACAGAGCCAGGCTGAGACATGGAATGGGAGAACGGGAGCATCGGGTCAGAAGCGATCTCACCCATGCGATCAGGATCGCTGACGCGCAAGGGGCGGCATGGCTTTTGGGTCGGGCTAAACGGGACTTGCGCGCGATGGATTAAGTTCGGACGGGGGCGATCTTGCTTGGTGGAGAGGAAATCGAACGGATTTTGGCATCCGCGGTGGACCCGCTCGCCGATTCAATGGAAACCGTTCGCTGCATTCTCGATCGGAAGCGAGACTTCGGCATCACCAGATTGGGGTCCATCACCGAGCTTGACCGTATTGGCATCCCGGTCGTGCAGGCGGTGAGGCCGTTGTCCCGCTCGGTGAGCGTGAACCAGGGAAAGGGGCTGACCCAACACCAGGCGGCGATTTCCGCCCTCATGGAGTCGCTGGAAGGGTGGGCCTCGGAACGCATTCCCGCCAACCGGGTCACCTGGGCGAGTTTTCGTGTCATGGACAAGAATGGTCTATGGTCGCATCTTGCCGGAGATGAGGTGCTTGACGACAGCGTTGCGTGGATCGAAGGCTGGGACCTCTTGTCGTCCAGCGCGGTGTCAGTGCCCCTCGCTCTTGTCGATACCGCCTATACCATACCCTCTCCCCATCCCGGTTGGTTGCCGAGGAATACGACGGGGCTGGCGGCTGGGACAGGCCTGCGCGGCGCGATCGAACATGCCTGCTACGAGGCGCTCGAGAGGCATGCTCATTGCGCGGCGCTGAGAGTTCCGCACTTTTTCGACCGGTTCAAGCTGGACAGCCGTTCGGTCCTTTCGGGCTCGTCCGGGGAAATTATGGGCAAACTATTTTCGGCGGGCTGTTCGGTTGGAATCTGGTCCATGCCGTCAGAACACGGGCTGCCGTTCTACTGGTGTCAGGTCATGGAAAGCGACCTGCATCCGCCCTTGGCCCCCTGGCCTGCCGAAGGCTTCGGCTGCGATCGGACCCACGACCGGGCGCTGGCGAAGGCGCTCTTGGAGGCTTGCCAGTCCCGCCTCGGGATCATCTCGGCGGGGCGGGAAGACATCACGGGACATTTATATCGGTACCAGGACGAGGCGCAGTTGTCGGAATGGCGTCAACAACTCGCAGCACCGGGATTGCCGTATCTAGGAGGGATAGAATTGGACGTGGCGTCGTCGCCGCTGCCGCTGGAAGCGTTGCGACGTGCTGGAGCGCAGGGAGTCATCGTAGTCGTGCTCTTTTCTGATGCCGCGATACCGATCCATGTGGTGAGGGTTGTGACTCCTCCACTCGAAACCGCCCCGGAGGTCGGGGATGGGCCGTGAGATCGTCGTGTTCCTCGGGCCGACCCTCAACGTCACCGACGCCAGGCGTTACCTCGACGCATTGTACCTCACGCCCGCAGGCAACGGCGATATCGTGAGGGTGGTGATCGAACATTCCCCGAGCGCAATCGCGCTCATCGACGGCGTATTCGCCCAATGCCCGGCAGTTCGCCACAAAGAAATCCTTTGGGCGATTTCACGCGGCGTGCGGGTTTACGGCGCTTCTAGCATGGGGGCCGTAAGGGCTGCGGAATTGGCAGACTATGGAATGGTCGGTTACGGTATGGTGTTCAGATGGTACCGCGGCAACCATCTCGCCGATGATGCGGACGTGGCTGTGGCAATGGCCCCGGCGCAACTGGGCTCATTCGCACTCGGTGATGCTTTGATCGACATGCGGCTGACGCTGAAAAGGGCTGCGCGGGACCGCGTCATAGGGCGACAGACGCAAGCCGCGCTCGAGAGGCTTGCCCGCTCGATACACCATACGGAGAGAAGCTACGGTGAACTTCTTTCAATTGCGGCCAGATGCGGCATTCCCGCCCGAGAACTCCGCGCGCTTGAGCTTTGGCTCGTGGGAAATAAACGCAAGCAGAAGGAAGTCGATGCAGTTGGTCTTCTTTCGCTATTGGCGAATGGAGGTGGCAGGGGCGAGAAGCAATCCGGGCTGATAGAGTTTGAACTGACAGAAGCCTTTGCCTACGACATGGAATACTACGATCTTAGATTTGTTGTTGAGTCCCAATGACGTTGATAGTTTCTCCTTGTTAAGGTACGATCTCCCTGCTCGTTGAGAGAAGCGGGTGGGGGCAACCTTGGATGCCATCGCAAATCTGGGTGGTGCGGGACGAGCGGTGGTTTCCGAACCACTGATCGGGACTCGTTTCCTGGTCTTCCCGCAACCGCCATTCATCCCAGGATACGACAAGCCTGAAGTCGTCTGGATTGGACGTTCCGCCGGAACGATTTTGGCCGGCCCGTCAGACAGCCGCATGTATGTCGTCGATCCGGTCGAGACCAAGCAACCTTATTCCGTTCCCTATCTTCCGCCCTATTCGGGTCTCCGGCGTGCCCCGGCTGAGCCGGGGCCGGATGGGCATTTCGACCACATATTCCCGGGATCGCCTGCTTTTCTATCGGCCCACAGCTATGCCTGTTCGCGTCGCGTGCTCGATATCTGCGAAGGATATGCCGGACGGCGCATCGACTGGTACTTCTCTTCATCATACGAGCGGCTTGAGATCGTTCCGCACATTCCTCATTGGGAAAACGCCCAGTCGGGCTTCGGCTTTCTCGAGCTTGGCGAGAGCGAGACGCTGTCGCCTCCCGCGAGTTTCGCGCTGAATTTTGATGCGGTGGCCCATGAGATGGGTCATCTGGTCCTCCTTGGTGAACTCGGCATTCCAGACGAAAGTGGAGAGGATTTCGACTTCTTTGCCTATCACGAGGCCGTGGCGGACTTCATCTCGCTCCTCGGTCTCATGCACTTCGACACAGCCCTCGACAGGTTGCTCCGGCGCACAAGAGGAAACCTTCTCATCCACAACGAGCTCGATCGCTTTGCGGAACTCAGCGACGAGAAGCAGATCAGGTCGGTCAACAATTCGCTCCGGACCGCCGACGTCGGCGACGACGTGCACGACAGGTCGAAGCCGTTCGCAGCGGCGATGTTCGACACCCTCGTTGAGATATACCAGACGTTGCTTTTCGAACGGGGCTTGTCGGACCTCGATCCCCGACGATTCAGCAACCTACGCCGAGAGATGGCACCCGCGCTCATGGAGGAAGGCCTTAGGAGTTCTCGAATTGACTATGAGAACAGGCATTTTGCGAGCAAGGCCGCGTTGCAGGAGGCGCGAGACATCGTCGGCGAGGCGCTCGTCCGGTCATGGACCTCTCTCAACCCTGACCATCTCACATTCCAGCGGGCCGCGGAAGCGTTCCTGGGGTTGAGTTACGAAGGTCGCGCCCGTCCATATCTTAGGCAGATCGAAGACTGTTTCAGATGGAGGCAAATATGGTGAAGGAGGCAGGAAAATGGTCGATGTAAGCGTACCCGCGCCTGACAAGCCGGGGATATATTTCTCCGACATGGTGATCCTCTACGGCGTCAAACTCAACACGGGGAGGGCGTATGGCGAGTTCGATGCAGGAGAAAACGGAAACGCGGCGTTGCAGATGCAATTGTTCAGAGGAGGCGCGCTGCAAAAGGAAGGGGACTACTCAATCGTACTGGGCTATGCCTATGCTTTCGAAGGTCATTGCTATCGCCTCGACGCAAAGAGGATTTTCATCGTCAAGGGGGCCCGGGCGGAGCCAGCAGTCGGGGGCGGCTTCGAATCAGTTGTCCAGACCGCTGTTGTCCCGACCGCTGTTGCGCCCCCCACCGGGGCCGTGGTCGGGCCCGTGTATCAAATGTGGCGCATTCGCTCATCAGAGGAATTGCTCGAGCTCACCCTGAACTACGGCGATGTCAAGAAACTGATTCTCGACGCAAACCTGCCGGGCAAACGGTCGCCCTCATCCTATGCGATCACCATGTCGATGGGACACCGGGACGGGCGTCTTAACCGGGAATGAATTGCTGAAACGAGGGGAATCGCGATGATCACGGCGAGAATCTACTTCAAAACCGCTATGACGAATGTTCGGATCGAGGACGTGCTGGATAGCTACACTGTTGTTGGCAAGTGGAGTAAAGCGAAGAAAGACGATCAGGGAGAGTTTTCCGCCGCTGATATCGGCGGGTTGGCAACCGTCGACATACACGGCGAGGGCAGCGATCCCAACGGATACTATCGGAGAGTGAATTTGGGGAACGGGGATCAATGCGACTTCCCGTTGACCGAGCCCTCAGTGCGTAACGAGGCCGAGGAATCCAGTGCATCCGGCGACGCTGCGCGACTAGAGGACAAGTTGTCCGGGACGGCCCCGGCGGCCAAATCCTCACGCAAAACGACTTCTTCCGTCGGATACCGTTGATAAAGTCGCGTCGAGATCGTGCGGCAGCATCTGGATTGCGGCCGGCGTGTCGAGGTCAAGCGCCCCTCACGCCGGTTTCGGCACCGGTATCGGCATCAGCTTTGCGAGTTTCCTGAGGTTTGGGCTGCGGCTGCGAGGTGGAACTCATCGCGAGCTCCATTCGGCCCTCGTAGTCTCAGGCGATCCAGCCTGAGAATGCGTTTGAGGTGGGCAAAGAGCATCTCGACCTTCTTCCTCTCCCGCCTCGATGTGACATAAGCTTCCGTCTTGGCGATATCGCGCGCCATATCGCGAGCGCCCTCATATATGGAGCGCGGTATTTTGCGTGCTGGGGCGTTCGGACAGCATTTGGGTTTCAGGGCACAGGCATCGCAGTCGAGCTTGCTGGCGCGGTAGCGTATCATGCCGTTCTCATCGACAAGCGGACGCTCATTCTTGTAGGTGATCTGCCGCGAGCGCAATTCCTTGCCGCCAGGGCAGGTATAGAGATCGCGCTTGTTGTCATAGGCAAAGTCGCCCTTTTCGAAAGTGCCGTCGCGCCGTTCGGACTTGTCGAAGACCGGGATATGCGGCTCGATCCCCCGCTCGTGCACTAGCCAGCCCCAGCCCAGCATCTCGGCCGAACCATAGGCGCTGTCGGCGGCAAGCCGCTCCGGATAAAGGCCGAAGAGATTCTGGGTGCGTTCGATCATGGTTCGCGCTTCGCCGACCTCGGCCTGTCGGATCGCCCTGCTCGCTTCGACGTCGACGATGACGGCATTGTTCATGTCGATCAGATAGTTGGTAGCGTAAGCGAAGAAGGCATGGCCCTTCTGCGCTCCCGTCCACTGCGCCGCCGGGTCGGACCTCGACACGAACTTCGGCTTCACCTCACTGGCCGCACCCATGCCGCGTCGTCGAGCGTGTCGAGATATTCCTGGACCGCACGGCAGGTCTCGGCCATCGACGTCCAGTCGACCTGTTCCGACGCTTCCGCCGAGCGCTGTTTGTTGGCATCCGCCTTGATAAGGCTCGTATCACGGCAAATCCTTCGCCGCCGACAAGACCCTCCTCGATGCAGCGGCGTACCGTCGTCTCGAATAGCTCGCGCAGCAGATCGCTGTCCCGGAAACGGCCATGCCGGTTCTTGGAGAAGGTCGAATGATCCGGCACATTGCCTTCCAAGCCAAGCCGGCAGAACCAGCGATAGGCCAGGTTCAGATGCACCTCCTCACACAGTCGCCGCTCGGAACGAATGCCGAAGCAGTACCCGACGATCAGCATGCGGATCATAAGCTCGGGATCAATTGAGGGGCGGCCAATCTCGCTGTAGAAGGGCCGCATGTGGGACCGCAGGCCGGACAGGTCGACGAAGCGGTCAATAGACCGAAGCGAATGGTCCGCCGGAACATGACGGTCGATGCTGAATTCGTAAAACAGCGCTTCCTGCATCACGGTCCGCTCGCCCATCATTACCAAGTCCTCCCAATGTCTGGGAAGACTGAATCAGAACTTCACACCAACAGCAACGCCGACTTTTTCAACAGTATCCGCCAACAGAAGCCAAAACGCGAGGCCG
>NZ_JBYCZP010000032.1:0-26589 GCF_057586295.1 Rhizobium sp. SRI_017
CCGACACTTGTAACACCTTCCATTCGGCTTCCCTCTCCTTGAGGACCGAATGGAAGCGGTTCAAATAGTCCACCTTCTCTTCCTGCGATCCAAACTCATTCTCCTTCCGGCGACGGACGAACTCCGTGTGATGCTGCTTGCGCAGTGCCGCCGAATACTCCTGCCATGCCGCCATTGAGGCGAGGATCGATGCGAGCCGCCCGTTGATCGAAAGGTCGGCCTTCTTGCCGTCGACCGATGGTGCGATCGTGACCTTCTGGACCAGCGATCTCAGAAACTGAAAATGGTTTTGCACCTGGTCCTGAGTTGATTTGCCGCTGCGAACGACATGGGTGAGCGCGCTCATCGCCAACTGATACATTGACGGGTTAACGATGATCCGGCTTGTTCCTCCAGCTGAACCCGCGCGTGCACTGACGGTCGTCAGTTCGGCGCTGATCGCATTACGTTGAATCTCGAGGTCCTTCAGCATCTCGTCAAAGGATGTAACCCTGACCCCCTCCAGCATCTGTTCCAACATCTTCTCAGTCAAAAGCTTCTGCTTGGCGGCAACCTTCCCCAAATCAGCTTCGAGCCGTTCCGTCCGGTTCTCTACATCTTGGCGGCCAGACCTCAATTGGGCGTCGATCTTCTGCTGTAGCGAAGCCGTATTCTCGACCGACAAAAGATTGGCCGGGATCGCGTCGAGGACCCGCTCTTCGAGTTCGTGTCGGCTGATCGTCTTTCCATTGGTGCAGACGATGCCTCCAAGTTGATCCATCGGCAGCTTCTTCTGACGGTTCGTACAGCCATAGCGGTCTTTTGCCATGATCGCGTAAGGCCCGCCGCAATGGGCGCATTCCAGCAGTCCGCTCAGGAGATATTGAGCCCGATGTGTCTTGTTGAGCCGGTTCGTGGTCGTATGTGAAAAGTTGGCCTCGACCTCGATCTGCCGCCGTTTGACCTTTGCCCATAGCTCGTCGCTGACGATGCGAAGCTCGGGCGCTTCCCCATAGACCCATTCAGACTTGTCGTTCATCCGCGCCTCGCGGTTCTCCGTCTCAGGGTTCTTGCGAAACTGGCGGCGATTGAACACGAGCCGGCCGATATAGGTCTCGTTGTTGAGAATGCCCGTGCCACGATCACGATGGCCACGGATTGCCGTGTCACGCCACCTCAGCCCCTGAGGCCCTGGGACCCGCGGCTCTCTGCCATTGAGTTCGACAGCGATCTCCTTCGGCGACCGGCCCAGCGCGTACTGCTCGAAAATCCATACAATGACTGCAGCTTCCTCCGGCACGATCTCGCGGAAGCCGGGGATGCGATCGCCTCTTGCGTCGTAGACCGCCTTGATCCTGTAGCCATAAGCCAGGCCACCGGCGGCCTGACCTTTGCGTGTCGCCGTCTTCATCCCCTCGCGCGTGCGATACCGGATGTTCTCGATCATCTCGTGACTAAGAACGGCCCGCATTGCCAGTTCCATGTCCGTAACGACCGAGCCGCCATAGCAGTGCCAGAGTTCTACATCGTGGTAGCGAAGGTCCTTGAGGATTTTGACGCTGTGCTCCATATCGCGCGACAGGCGGTCGACCGTGACGCAGAGGACGACGTCGATCTTCTCCCTTTTGATATGCTTCAGAAGAGCCTGGATGCCGGGACGCTGCTTGAAGCTCGTGCCGCTCACCGCGGCATCCGAATAGACCTCAATCAGCTTCCAGCCCTGCTTCCTGACGAACTCCCGTCCGATCTCGACCTGGGTCTCAATCGAGACCTCATTTTGCCGATCGGTCGAATAGCGCGCGTAGAATAGAACGGTCTTGGTCATGATATTCCTGCATGCGTGTCGGTCGGTCTCCATACATGGGCATCGGTTCGCGGAAAAGTAGCCGGCCCCAGAAAGATACGCGGCAAGATTAGCCTTTGGTTAAAATCTGCGGAAGCCGCCCTCTGAAGTGCCTGCCGCGGCGGGCGAAAGCGGAAATGATTGCCGCATTCCTCGGCATTCGCGGTGCCTGCGGCCGAGCGCAACGCACTCCCTAATCTGCGACAACCTGCCGCACATCAAGCGTCGTTTTGGCGGCCGAAATGGCCTGTTTCGCCCGCTTCTTCGCTTCGAAACATAGTTAAAACAATGTGTTAGTGATCTTGGCCGTTTGACAGCCCGTTCGTTCCAAACGACCATTGGTCTCCAAGATCAATCGTCATTTGAGTTCGGAGTAAGGAATGGCGCAGCATACGCAGACGAAAACGGACACGCTCAAGGCCTCGACGGCAACGGGCAAGGCTGGTGGCGCGGTCAAGGATGAGACCGAGGTGTTGACGCCGGAACAGGAGCAGGAGCTCGCGGCCTGCGCCGAGCGGATCGGCGCGCTCGGCCGTCGCTCGACGGCGCAGACATTCGAGTATGGGGCCGAGCTCTCCAAGGTCCAGGCGATCCTGCCGGCCAAGAAGTTCGGGGCGTGGCTCAAGGCTCATGTAGGCTTCTCGACGAAGTCTGCGAAGAACTACACACGTGTTCATCACGAGTTTGCCTGGTACAGGGAGCGGATGGAAGCGGCTGCCCTGCCTTCGGCGGCGATGTTCGCCCTGCTCGGTGCCGACGACGCCGACATTGAAGAGGTGCTTGAGACGATCGAGAGCGGTGAGCACCTGACGGTCGCAAAAATCAAGGCGATGGTTGCGGGCGAGCGGGGGGAGAAGTCCGCCGCGATCGACCCGCTGAACATGCCGGGTCGCGCCGGTTGCCTCAAGGTCGCCGAGAAGCGCATGAAAGACCAGATCGACTTGTTCTACGGCCTGCTGACGAAGGTGCTAACGCATGTCGAGGCGGCGGTCGAAACCTTTGGCTCCGGCAAGAATGTCGCCAAGACGACTTTGGCCGAAAAGATCGAGATCGACTGCCGGCATGCTAATGACCTGTTCGAACTGACCCTCGCGCCGTTGTTCACTGCCACATATAGTGAGCGGATGAACTGGAAGACCACGCAATACGGGACTGGCTCGGGCTGGGGCCGGTTCCAGGGGGTTCTACACAAGCTTGGCGGTAGCGCAAGCTGGCCCGAGCGCCAGGCCTTCCGTCCCTGGATCGCTGATGAAGTCTATCCGCTGCTCAAGTTTGTGGTGCGAGGCGAGCCACTGAAGGATGGTTCTACAATGTCGCCGGAGGAGATCGAAGCAGAGGCCCGCGCGATCCACGCAAGGGAAGTCCAGCGCGATCTCGACAAGACCCGCCTCATCATCGATCCGCCGTCAGGGCACATGGATAATGTTGTCGATATGATGTCGCGGCATGCTGAACCAGCGGACGACAAAACGGCAGTGGCGTGAGCTAAGGCGAATGCAACGAGACATGTTGCCATGATCTACCCCGCTTCGGCGGGGTATTTTTTTGTCCACGCGTTACTGGTTAACCATCAACCGGCAATCTTGTCGTTCCGGGTCCGTTCTTGCTTGCCAAGTTGCATCCGAGCCCTTTATGCCAGGACTGCGAGCGGGACGGCAATCCTGCCCGCGGCAAGCGGCATCGATCGGGACGGCAATCCCGGCCGATGCCTGACCCGAAATCCTTAGCTCAAAGGACCCCAGGCTATGATCAGCCATACCCAACTCGCTTCCGTCCTGGAAGCGTCTTTCCGCCTTATCCTCGTCGATCGCAAGCCGTCGGCGTCGTTGCCGTCGCGCGCGCTCTACTGAGGAGAGCAAGCCAATGACATTGTCATCTCATTGCGCGCTTCGCGCCACGGCCCCGATCGACCATGCGACTGTGGATGCGCATATCGAACAGCTTCTCCACGAGACCTTTGCTGGACCGCTGTCGATTGAGCGGATTGCGTCGCTGATCACGAGGGAGCCGCTTGACTATGCCCGGCTCGGCAATCTGCCACCTGTCGAGGAAGGCCGGTTGCTCGAGAAGGCCATTCTGCACCTGGCCTCGAGCAATCCCGACCGCACAGTCTTCGTCGGCTGCCGGCTGCCGCTTCGAGTCGGCGGCACGTCGGCCAAAGCAGGTCCGACGTATAAACCCGATCTCATTCTCGTCGACAGCGTAGCCGGCATCGCTGACATCGTCGATATCAAGCGCAGTCTCAACTCATATGAGAGCCATCGCATTGATCATCTGAAGGAGAGGATGTTGAAGGCGGCCGTCAACCTGCCGGCACTGCTGGAACAGGCCGGCATCGCGGTTGATATCGGTGAGATCAGGATTGCCGTGATCAGCATCGACGCAGGGCGCGCAGATGTCGAGGGTGGGGTCTGGTCGCTTGCACAGCTCGATCAGTTGCTTGGCGTTCCCGGTGCCGCCCTGCGGATTACGGCGCTACGCGACATCTTCGAACAGCGGACGAAGGCGCAGTTCGAGGCGGCATTGCAGTCCCTGATCGACATCGAGGTCCGGCGTCGAAGGATCGGCAGCGGCACCGTCTTTGACGGAGAGATCAGGCGCGACGTTACGATCCGTCTCGCCCAGCTATCGCTCGATCAGGCCTGAACAGCCGCACACGGAAGTCTCAGATCCCATGCATGGCCGGTCGAGCATCTCCCGGCCCAAGGAGCTCCCATGCCCGATATCCTCCCGTTCGACCCGAAATCCTTTGGTCCAAAAAAGCCGGCGCCGGTGGAGAAAGCGTGTAGAATGCCGATGCCGCACAGCGTTGCGGTTCCGCCGGCCTCGGCGATGGCGCTGGCGCTCGCCATTACCACACCTGCCGCTACAGCTGAAACATCCGAGCCCTTCATCGCGATCGAGCGTCTCGTCGCTCTAATCGTTCAGGCCAGCCGGCGTCTCGGGCGGCGTCCATCATGCTTGCGTCCGCTGATCGCCGCGGAGCTCGACCGGCATTGCCAGCGTTGTGATCCCACGGCGCTCATGCTCAGGAAATGGATCGATCGAGATACAGACTTCGATCGCCTTGCCGGTGGGAGGGCTGACGTATGACGGCCATTGCTGATCGTGTCACCCGCTATCTCCTAGCCCGGCTTCGCCGCGCATCGATCCATCATGCCTATGAAGATGCCGCAGAAGCTGGATTGTTGGAAACGACGTTCGTCGACCGGAAAGAGCAGGCCGGCCTTGTCTGGCGGCTCGCATCGGCTATGCCACTCCGTCTCTCCGGCGACGAGGCTGCGGACCGTGATCACATCGCACGCTTGCTGCGCGCGCCGCGGTCGGCATTCGGCGACAATGGCGAGATTATCCACCTGTACGAGGATGAGCCGCAGGAGGTGCAGGAGGGCCGCCGGGAGCAGGAAGAGCAGGCGCGAGCAAAGACGAAGGAGGCCAAGGTCGCCGCGGAAGCGAAGGCTTGTTCATCGCCTGGGCGCGCTGTGATCCTTCGGACGCTGCGGGCTCTGGCCCCACGGCCTGCGGTGGCAGATGCAGCGGTGGTCCTGCTTCTGGCTCGCGCGATCGGTGAAAACGTTGCGGATATCCAACTCCTGCTCCGAGTTCTGCGGCAGCGCGACTGCATGGTTCTTGTAAAGGTTCCCGTAGAGGGGTTTGAACGCCAGCTTGGGAAAATGCTTGAGGACGGTCTCATATTGCCCTCCTGCATCCCGCAAGTCGACGGGCTCGGAAGCTATGCGTTGTCCGGAAGCTATCGCGACATGCCATCCTCGGGCACGAAGATCATCACGTTCAGTGGTCGCGAAATCCGGCAGAAAACTCCGGACGTTCTGCGCCGCTCCTTGGCCAAGGCAAGATCACAAGTCGGCACGCCCATCATCGTTGCCGACGAGGGCGAAGGTGATCTGGACGTCCGCGTCACGGCGACTGCCGATCTCGTCATTGAGCTAGGAGAGGTCGATCAGTCCCTCATCGCCAAGCTTTTGCATGTCTGTGCCGGCATTGCGCCGACGGCGTCATTCGCGGCGATGAAGAGGATTGGGTTCGATCCTGACGGTGTCGGCCTCGATGATCTGGTGCTGGCGATCAGACCAGGCCGCGGCGTGGATCGCATCATCGAGACGTTGAAGCTGCTCGGAACCTCAGGCAAGCGAGCGGGGGAGGCGGATGAAACGGACGACGATCAGAAGACAATGCCCGGGAAAGGCAAAACCAAAGAGGCGGCTGCCTCGCAAGCAGTGAAGTTCGACGTGACGCAACCCGACGTGCCTTCGACTGGCCGAGACGGTGCCAACGCAAATTGCTCTGTCGTGAGCGTAGAAACCCTGGCCGGCTACGGTGCGGCAAAGTCGTGGTCGCTCGATCTCAAGTTCGATCTTGCGCTCTGGCGCGAAGGCACGCTCGACTGGTCGGACATGAGCACACGGCTTCTGCTTTCCGGGCCGCCGGGGACAGGCAAGACGACCTTTGCCCGCGCCTTGCGAAACACGCTCCAAGTTCCGATGCTGGCGACATCGGTCGCCCACTGGTTGGAGCCTGGCTATCTCGGGGACGTGCTCAAAGCCATGACATCTGCCTTCGACGCGGCCGCCGCGCATGCGCCTTGCATTCTCTTCCTCGATGAATTTGACAATATCGGTCGTCGGGGTGGAGCCGGACAGAATGCGGATTACTGGGATTCGTTGATCAACCGAATGCTCGAACTGCTGGATGGGGCGAGCAAGCGTTCCGGCGTCATTGTGGTCGGCGCGACGAACGATCCAGATCGCATTGATCCCGCTCTTCTGCGCTCCGGTCGTCTCGAAAAGCATGTCGTCATTCCGCCGCCGGACACGGATGCACTCGTCGGCATCCTCGCACATCATCTCGGCCGCGATCTCGATCCGGTGCTTGCGAGCCGGCCGTCGGCATCGATCATGCCTGCCGCAAGCGCGGAGAGTAATCCGACGTCGGTGATCGCGGCCAAGGCTGACAAAAGACCTGTTCGAGGAGCCCGCACATGAACAATATTCCAAACCTCGACGCTGGCACACACGATGCCTTGTGGCAACTGGCACTGCTCGCGACCGGTTCGACCGGGGCCGATATCGAGCGTGTCGTTCGCGAGGCCCGCGGTCATGCGCGCCGGCAGAAGCGATCCATGGTCTGGTCGGACATCGAAACGGCGCTGACATCGGCGACACGCCCGTCCCATGATTCGCTCGATCGCCAAATCGCCATTCACGAGATGGGGCACGCCATAGTCTACATCTCGCTCGGCATCGGCACCGTCACGACTGTGCGGATCGGCGGGCCGGGAGGGGTGGTCAGCATCGATATGCATGTGGCGGCGGTGCAGGACGACCAAGGCGTGATGAAACTGATGGCCGCGTTGTTGGCAGGCCGGGTGGCCGAACAGGTCGTGTTGGGACGGGTTGGCATTGGAGCCGGCGGCAATGCCGATAGCGATCTTGCCAAAGCAACCCAGCTGGCGACAGAGACTGAGACATCGCTCGGTCTTGGAGCCGAGATGCCGCTTCTCTACTGTCCGCCGTCCAACGGCTATGACGTGCTTCATTACAATCCGAACCTGGCCCGTCGGATCAACGCTCGGCTCGAAGCGGCGGATGCGATGGCACGCAATATTCTGCAACAGCACCACGATGCCCTGACCAGCCTCGCCGAGCAACTGCGGCAGGTCCGCGTGATGGAGGGTGCCGAGGTCGTCGCGGCTCTTGTCAGAGCGAACAGCCATTCGGCGGCGTCCGGAACTGCGATACCGAAGTCTGGATGATCGTTTCGAAATCCGGTTATGGAGATTCCGAATGCAAACTGTTCGATTCCCATCCGGGGAAGGGCGTTAAGGAACTGCAATTCCGCGATTCCATTCGGGCGCCTGTCGATTCCAGAGTCGAAACATTCGATGCCGAACGCTGAAAAAGCGATTCTTCGCCTGTGGAGTGGGTGCTTGCATCGCGGAGTATGCAGGGCGTCGTTAGGCGTGCCGAGCCGGAGTCGTCTCAGGTTTGATGGTTGATCGCAGATCGCCAAGACGTGCCGGAACGCTGACCCGAATGGTGGCAATGTGCCTGCACGTCATCGCACTTCATCTCAATTTACCATCATGCGATTCCGGATCAAGAAACTGCGATTCCGGGACGCAGCGGTGGGCGTGGGTGCGAACGGGATTTCGGATTCTTGCGTGAACGGCGTTTGTCGCTTGCGACCGGCGGATGCAGGCTGTGTGGGCCAACGCAAGACACAGGAGGAAAGCATGGCACGCAAATCGAAAGGCAAGCGCAACGAAGAACAGCGCAAGCGTCAGGCGGAGATCAGAGCGGAGGCGAACAAGAAATGCCGGCCGGGCCGGGATGACTTTGCGCGGATATTGCTCTGGCTGACTCTCCGTAAGGTCAAGGAGGAGGCGCGGCGACAAGAGGTGAGTGGTCCGATCGACAAGCTCGCGGCGATCCTCATCGACAACCTTGTTGCACAGGGGTTCGAGGCCGAAGAGGCTGGTATCGTGTTCGAGGACCTGCTCGGGCGCTACTCTGGAGCCATGATGCCGTTCAGGGTCAAGCGGCATCTGGAGCGAGCTGGCTGACCTGCCTCTGGGATCGGGGTTTTGCTTGCCTGGTAGCGTCGTGTTATCTGGGCACGCATCCGTCCTGATCCAAGCTTCGCCAGCATGGCCTCTGCAAACGGTGTTCGTATAGATTCGCTCGTAGTCCCCCCATTACTTCCTTAAACGGCGTTTGCTCGAGAATCGCACTTCGTCTCGCCGAAAGGAGGAAATCATTTCCGCTTTCGAAGCAATGGGGCCAGCGCAAAGAAGACAAATCCTGCGTGCAATCTTATCCCATGCATGCAATCAATTGCGGAGGGGAGATTCATTTGGATGCTCAAGAAGTCGCTTACCGAACGCGATATCTGTACCAAGTTCATTCTGCCGGCCGTCAAGCAGGCGGGTTGGGACATGATGCTACAGGTGCGTGAGGAGGTGTTCTTCACGAAGGGTCGGATCACCGTGCGCGGACGGCTGGTCGCCCGCGGGAATGCGAAGAAGGCGGACATCGTTCTCTACTACAAGCCGAATATCCCCATCGCGCTCATCGAGGCGAAGGACAACAACCATTCGGTCGGCGACGGCCTTCAGCAGGGTCTCGACTACGCAGAAACCCTGTCGATCCCCTTCGTCTTTTCGTCGAATGGCGATGGTTTCATCTTCCACGACCGCACGGGTCAACGCGCGGCCAAGGAGGAAACGCTCCGACTTGATCAATTCCCGTCTCCGGCAGAACTATGGCGTCTGTTCCGCTCATGGAAGGGTCTCGACAGTTCCGCAGAGGCTTTGGTCCTTCAGGACTACTACGACGATGGCAGCGGAAAGGCTCCGCGCTACTATCAGGTCAACGCGATCAATGCCGCCGTCGAGGCTATCGCCAAGGGGCAGGATCGCGTGCTCCTCGTCATGGCGACGGGCACCGGCAAGACCTACACCGCCTTCCAGATCATCTGGCGTTTGTGGAAGGCAGGACGCAAGAAGCGCATCCTTTTTCTGGCCGATCGAAACGTCCTGATCGATCAGACCATGGTCAACGACTTCCGGCCCTTCGGCGGCGCGATGGCGAAGCTGTCGACCAAATCGAAGACGATCGAGCGCCCCGATGGTAGCGAGGTCGACCTCCCGCTGGCGCTGGACAGAAAGCGGCGTATCGACACCGCCTACGAGATTTATCTTGGCCTATATCAGGCTATCACCGGACCGGAGGAGCGGCAGAAGCTATTCCGCGAATTTTCACAGGACTTCTTCGATCTCATCGTGATCGACGAATGCCACCGCGGCAGCGCCGCCGAAGATTCCGCCTGGCGCGAAATCCTCGAGTACTTTTCATCAGCCACCCAAATCGGCCTGACGGCGACGCCAAAGGAGACGGAGTATGTCTCCAACACCGCCTACTTCGGCGAGCCGGTCTTCACCTATTCCCTGAAGCAGGGCATCAGCGACGGCTTCCTGGCACCGTACAAGGTCATCAAGGTTCACATCGACCGCGACGTCGAAGGCTACAGGCCGGAAAAGGGTCAATTGGACCGCGACGGCGAAGAAGTCGAGGACCGCATCTACAACACCAAGGATTTCGACCGGACGCTGGTGCTGGACGAGCGCACAAAATTGGTCGCGGCAAAGGTCACGGAATTCCTCAGGGAAAGCGGCGACAGGTATCAGAAGACCATCGTTTTCTGCGTGGACGAGGAACATGCAGCTCGGATGCGCCAAGCGCTCATCAACGAGAACAAGGACCTCTGCGACGAGAATGCGCGCTATGTCATGCGCATCACTGGAAGCGACGCATTGGGCCAGGCGCAGATCGGCAATTTCATCGATCCGGAGTCGCGCTATCCCGTTATCGTCACGACATCGCGGTTGCTCTCCACAGGGGTCGACGCCCAGACTTGCCGTCTCATCGTTCTCGACCGCCAGGTCGGCTCGATGACGGAATTCAAGCAGATCGTTGGTCGCGGCACCCGCGTTCATGAGGATACACAGAAGTTCTATTTCACCCTCATGGATTTCCGCGGCGCGACCAACCATTTCGCCGATCCGGAATTCGACGGCGATCCTGTGCAGATTTATGAACCCGGCGAGCATGACCCAATCACGCCGCCGGATGTCGAACCGGACGGTTTCGGCGAGGGCGAACAGGACGATTATATGGCAGTTGATTCAGACGCAGAAGAGGATGGCGTAACCTTCCCGCCCGGTGGCGGCGAACGTCAGAAGAAGGTTTTTGTCGACGGCGTCGCGGCCCGCATTGTCGCAGAGCGTGTCGAATATCTCGATGCCAATGGCAAACTCGTCACAGAAAGCCTCCGCGACTATACCAAAGCGGCACTCCTCAAGCACTTTGCGAGCCTCGACGATTTCTTGAAGCGCTGGAAATCGGAGGAGCGCAAAGACGCGCTCGTGAAGGAACTCGCGGCCGAAGGTCTGCCGCTCGATGCCATTGCCAAGGAACTTGGCGTCGATCTCGATCCCTTTGATCTCGTCTGCCACGTTGCCTTCGACAGAAAACCGCTGACCCGCCAGGAGCGCGCCGACAACGTCAAGAAGCGGGATGTTTTCGGCCGTTATGAGGGCAATGCGAGAGCTGTGCTTAACGCGCTGCTCGCGAAGTACGCTGATGAGGGAGTTTTAAATCTCGATGACGCCAATGTGCTGAAGATCGCTCCCTTCAACGCCATGGGCAGCGTCGTCCAACTCATCAAGTCCTTCGGCGGCAGGGAGGGATTTGAAAAGGCCGTTCATGAATTGCAGGACGCCATTTACCAGGAAACCGCGTAAGGGGAGGAGCTATGATGTCTACGCTTAGAATTGCTACGTATAACGTCGAGTGGATGAACAATCTCTTCGTGAAGGGTGAAGCAAAGCTTAGGGATAAGCCGGCCAAGGGTATGGGGCGCTTCCCGACCGATCCGCGCGGTGTCGCTGAACGGATTGCTGGCGTCATAAAGGATTTGGATGCGCACATCATTGGCGTACAAGAAGGGCCTTCGAAACTTAGTCAGATGCAGTTCTTCTCAGACGAGTTCCTGGACGGCCGCTATACGGCGTCGGGGATCGAGTCGGGCTCGCAAAGCGTTTATGCGCTGGTTCGCAACGACTGCCCCGTGAAGGCAACGCCGTACGATTCCAGCAGTGTCTATTACAAGAGGCTCTTGAAGCCGGTCCAGTTTCAGCCCTGGGGTGAAGTTAACAACGCCAAGAAATACAAGATGGCGCGGCCTCCGGCACTCATCAGGTTGGCAGGCGAGGACGACAACAAGCCGATTCATATCGTTGTTGCCCACACAAAGAGCCAGTTCACAAGCGGCTTTACCAAGGCAAAGTTTGATGCTCGAGAGCCGGAGGCAATGCGGGAGGCGATCTTCTCACGTCAAAAGCTCAGCGCCGATATCGCAGCACTTCGACGCCATATAACGAACGTGATCCTCGAACGCCGAAATGCGAGCGGCGTGATCGTCATGGGCGACCTAAATGATGGTTTCACGCGCAGCGTCTTCGAGACAGAGTTTCTTATGCAGAGTCTGGTGGACGAACTTCGCGGTAGTTTTCGACGTCAAAGCGCGTTGCTCGATCACGTCTTGGACGAAACACAGCTCCGAAGGAAGGATACCTACACCGTGGAATTCCGAAGCCCTGAGAAGCGCGGAATCACACGCGAGCTGATCGATCACATCTTAGTCACCCCTGCGCTGAGTGACCCCGAATTCTGGCTCCAGGTGAAACCTGGCTCGGCTACCATCGCGCATGAAATCTCGAAGGTTCATACAGCGGGCACGGGTGCCAAGGCCGACGATAGACCAAGCGATCACATCCCGGTTTTCACAGATTTCACAGTTCGATAAGAGTGGCCATGCCAAGCCGCAAGGCGGCTGCCAAATGGTGGCCGCCGCAATCCAGTCACCAAGATCAGGCTCAAGTTCCAGCGTCGTGACTGGTATTCGAACCGTTATAAGAGAATAGCCATGTCAGTCCGCAACACCGTCAAATCCATCCAAGATGTCATGCGCCAGGACGCTGGCGTCGATGGCGATGCCCAGCGCATCAGTCAGCTCTGCTGGATGTTCTTCCTCAAGATCATGGACGACCAGGATCAGGAACTGGAGCTGACCCGAGACGAGTATGTCTCGCCGATCCCGGAAAAGTTCCAGTGGCGGAATTGGGCGGCTGATCCGGAGGGGATCACCGGGGAAGCACTGCTCGCCTTCGTCAACAACGACATGTTTCCGGCGCTGAAAGGCCTTCCTTTGTCGGCGTTGCCGGGTGATCGCCGTCGGGTGGTACGCGACCTGTTCGAGGACGCCTATAACTACATGAAGTCCGGCCAGTTGATCCGGCAGGTGGTCAACAAGATCAGCGACATCGATTTCAACAGCCTGACCGAGCGCCAGCATTTCGGCGAAATCTACGAACAGATTCTCAACGACCTGCAGTCGGCCGGCAACGCCGGTGAATACTATACGCCCCGGGCGCTCACCGCCTTCATGGTCGACCGCATCGATCCCAAGCCTGGTGAGACGCTGTTCGATCCCGCCTGTGGTACGGGAGGCTTCCTCACCTGCTCGATCCGTCACATGGAAAAGAACCATGTGCGCACGCCCGAGCAGCGCGAGATGATGCAGGCGGGCCTGCGGGCCGTGGAGAAGAAGCCGCTGCCACACATGCTCTGCGTCACCAACATGCTGCTGCACGGCATTGAGGACCCGAGCTTCGTGCGCCACGACAACACGCTGGCGCGGCCGCTTATCTCCTGGAGCAAGGACGAGCGCGTCGATATCGTGCTGACCAACCCGCCCTTTGGCGGGCGCGAGGAAGACGGCATCGAAAACAACTTCCCCACCTTCCGCACCAAGGAAACCGCCGACCTGTTTCTGGCGCTGATCGTACGGCTGCTGAAGGATGGCGGCCGCGCAGCGGTCGTCCTGCCGGATGGCTCGCTGTTCGGCGAAGGCATCAAGACGCGGCTCAAGGAACATCTGCTCGAGGAGTGCAACCTCCACACCATCGTCCGCCTGCCCAATTCCGTCTTCAAGCCCTATGCCTCGATCGGCACCAATCTGCTGTTCTTTGAAAAAGGCACGCCGACCAGGGACATCTGGTATTGGGAGCACCGGGTGCCGGAGGACCAGAAGGCCTATTCCATGACCAAACCGATCCGGCAGGAGCATCTTCAAGATTGCGCCGACTGGTGGGGCGGCAAGGAGCGCAAGGGCCGCGAGGAAGGTCCGCAGGCCTGGCGCGTGACCCTCGAGGAGATCAAGGCGCGCGGCTACAATCTCGATTTCAAGAACCCGCATGCGGTGGCCGATGATCATGGCGATCCGGAAGAGCTGCTGGAAGAGCTGGTGGCTGCCGAGGCCAATGCGGCACGGCTGCGCGACCGGCTGAAGAACATTTTGGCGGAGGCGCTTGCCCGATGAATTCCGAGCGCCTGTTGCAGCATTACGAACAGATAGCCGACGCCCCGGATGCGATTGCCCGGCTGCGGCGGTTCATTCTCGATCTGGCGGTTCGGGGCAAGCTGGTGCCGCAGGACCCGGCGGATGGACCGGCGTCGGAGCTTTTGAAGAGGATTGTGACCGAGAAAGCGCGGCTGGTGAAGGCAGGGAGGAATGGGAAGTCTAAAGCTTCGCTTTCAGTGCCTTCGGCGGAGATGCCTTTCAGCGTTTCCAATGGTTGGGTGCTGACCCGCTTAGGCGACATAATTGTACTTCTGTCCGGTCAACACCTACAGCCGTCGGAATACTCCGAGGTGACCGGGGCAGGCGTTCCTTACATCACGGGACCTTCTGACTTCTCGGCAAACGGACTGAGTATTTCACGGTATGCGCTCGTGCGAAAAGCAGTTGCGCGGAAGGGCCAGTTGCTGCTGACGGTCAAGGGATCGGGTGTAGGAAAGACGACCATCTGCGATCTGAATGAAGTGGCGATTAGCCGTCAGCTTATGTCTCTGACGCCGATTTGCTGGGATTTGGGCTTCCTGGAAATTATCACGCATCGGTTGGCCATCGCTCTCCAATCTCAGGCTCGGAGCCTGATTCCTGGTATCGCTCGGGAAGACGTTGAAGATTTTGTCTTTCCCCTCCCACCCCTCGCCGAACAACACCGCATCGTCGCCAAGGTCGATGAACTGATGGCGCTGTGCGACGAGGTGGAAGCGGCGCGAAAGGAGCGGGAGACGAAGCGGGACCACCTTGCCGCGGCAAGCCTCGCTCGCCTCAACACCCCCGACCCGGAAACCTTCCACAACGACGCCCGCTTCGCGCTCGATGCCCTGCCGGCGCTCACGGCCCGGTCGGGCCAGATCAAGCAGTTGCGCCAGACCATCCTCAACCTCGCCGTTCGCGGCAAGCTCGTGCCGCAGGACCCGGCGGATGAGCCCGCGGAGGAGTTGTTAAGGCGTTTGGTGGCCGCTCAGGATGCTGCGTGTCGATATGAGGGGCTTCGGGCGCGGCCACCAGTGAAAAAGTTGGGCCGTTCTGATCTTTGGTTTGAATTTCCGGATGAATGGGTTTTGTCGTCCTTTGATGATCTTTTCGTAATCGTAAGCGGCGTGACGAAGGGACAGAAGGTGACGCCGTCTGAGGCAAAAGATACGCCCTATCTTCGGGTTGCCAATGTGCAAAGGGAGCATCTGGACCTTGCAGTGATCAAGACCATTTCCGTTCGCCGTAGCGAGGCCGAGCGATATGCTCTTCGGTATGGTGACGTTCTTATGACTGAGGGTGGTGACTGGGACAAGTTGGGTCGCGCTGCGATATGGCGCGAAGAGATACCCAATTGCATCCATCAGAATCACATATTCCGCGTAAGACCGCCTTCGGCAGACATTTGTTCGGAGTGGATCATCACCTATGTAAATAGCCACGTCGGGCGGGCTTTTTTTGAAGAAGCGTCGAAGCAAACAACCAATCTTGCCTCGATCAACATGACCCAGCTTCGAGCATGCCCGTTTCCACTTCCACCACTCGCCGAGCAACACCGCATCGTCGCCAAGGTGGAAGAGTTGATGGCAGTCTGTGACCAGTTGGAAGCCAGCCTGATCAGCGCCGACGAGATGCGAAAAAAACTGCTCGAAGCGTTGCTGGCCGAGGCGCTTGCACCCGCCGATGTAGAGGCGCTGCAGGAGGCGGCCGAATGACTTTTCGCGTGCTGGACGCCCTGCCGGTTCTTAGCCTCCGCTTGGGAGAAACCATCAACAAGGTTCCGAGCGGAGGCAGAGCCGGCTTGGAAAACCAGAAGGCAATGGGCTTCATTACCAAATCTGGAAAGGTTCTCGCGCTCGATGTCTATACGCAGAACCTGGAACGGGTCAAATTGTGGATTGAGCCGCCCTTTTCCATGCGGGTCACAGGTGTGGTCGTTCATCCAACAAAATCGTGTCACGATCTCAATCGCAAAGAGCTATCTGCCCTGTCTCACGGCAAGAGCGTCTACCTCGAAGTTGAAAACATCACGGCTCTTAACGATCTCCTGGATTGGTACACGTGATCCGCTTCCCGGAACGATGCGGCGCGTGCACGGTGATCATTATCGGTGGCAAACCGCTCAAAGTCAGATAGCGCAGACATGGGGAGGAGTTTCATTTTGGGCAGGACCGCGATTCGCTCAACCTATTTCACTCCTGAGAAGGTGGCTTACTGGTACTTCCGCTTGAACGGGTTCCTGCAGATCGAGAATTTTGTCGTTCACCCGGAGCGAAGCGGTAGCCAACGCACGGATGCCGACATCTTGGGTGTGCGCTTTCCCTTCCGCGCCGAGCGTCTGTTCGACGACCCCGGCGACATTATGGAGGACGATAGAGGCCCCCTTGGGTTGACCGATCGGATGATCGATGTCGTGATCGCAGAGGTGAAAACCAACCAGCCCTGTACCCTGAACGGTCCATGGACAAACAATGAAAAGCAAAATGTGCACCGTGTGATTGCGGCGCTGGGCTGCCTTCCCTCCGAACTCATAGAGAGGGCCGCGGAAGACATTTATCGCTCCGGTGTCCATGGAAGTGAGCTGGGGCTCCGAATTCGACTCATTGCAATAGGTGCCGAAAAAAGCACTGTCCTTACAGAAGCCTATCCCTCGGTCGTCCAGCTCCTATGGCCGAATATCTTGGCGTTCATCTGGGATCGGTTTCGGACGTTCAGGCGACAGAAACAGCAGGTTGATCAATGGGATGAGGAAGGGCGAAGAATGAAGGAACTTGCAGATCGAAATGAGCGCAGCAACTTCATCAATGGGTGCCTTCATGCCATGGGCGTAAGGGCACCGAGGACCTAATCAAGTTTGCACCGGGGAGGCAGAAAATTGAACTCGCGCCTTGTCGATTCGGGATGGTCGAAGGAGATCGTCGACGCCCTTAGGGTGGATGGGAGCGAGTTGCGTATCGTCTCGCCCTTTATCAAGGCAGGTGCGTTGCGCCGCCTGGATGTGGCTCGCCCGAACGTAGTCAGAGTTTTGACGCGGTTTAGTCTCGCGGACTTTGCAGACGGCGTAAGCGACATAGAGGCCTTGCGCAAGTTGCTGGTCGCGGGGGCGTCAATTCGTGGGGTCAGGAACCTTCACGCGAAGATGTACCTGTTCGGGGGGACGAGAGCCATTGTGACTTCGGCCAATCTAACGGAGGCCGCGCTTGGCAGGAACCACGAGTTCGGCCTGATATCTGACGAGCCTGCGATCCTCGCCGCCTGCAGAACGTACTTCGACGATCTATGGAATCGTGGGGGTGAAGACTTGAAATTGGAGCAGTTGGATGCGTGGCAGAATATAGTGACACGCTGCAGAGCGACGGGAGGGAGCGTCCCCCGACCCGCTGAACTCGGCGACTTTGGCGCTGACGTGGGCGTTGCCTCCGTGTCGCCTATTCCAATGCCCCCAAGCGTTTCTGATGCCCCCCAGGCTTTCGTGAAATTCTTGGGTGAGGGCCACAATCGAGTACCCTTGTCGACCCCCACGATAGACGAGATACAGCGTTCAGGCTGCCACTGGGCGGTTGCGTATCCGGCCACCAAACGACCTCGGTCAGTCAAGGACAATGCAGTTATCTATATCGCCAGACTGACATCCGATCCGAACGACATACGAATCTTCGGGCGAGCGATCGGAATGCGTCATGTGCCTGGACGAGACGACGCCACGCCGCAGGACATAGCGCTCCGGGGTTGGAAGGAAACGTGGTCGCGCTACGTCCGTGTTCATCACGCAGAGTTCGTTGCTGGGACAATGTCGAATGGTGTATCTCTCAACGAACTCATGAACGACCTCGGATCGAACTCTTTCGCGCCCACAAAGCGTAATGCCGCCCTCGGCAATGGAAATGTGGACCCACGAAAGGCGTACCAGCAGCAGGCAGCTGTTGAGCTCTCGGACCTTGGCGCATCGTGGCTTGGCGAACGTCTTCAGGCAACATTTGACGCCAAAGGGAAAATTCCACAAAGCGCGCTCGCCGAACTCGATTGGCCCAAGGTACCATGACGCAGTTTTCTCGATACATCGGCATCGATTATTCCGGCGCGGAAACGCCGACGTCCAGTCTCAAAGGCCTGCGGGTCTACATGGCGAACGGCGGTGATCCGCCCGTCGAAATCCTGCCGCCCCCATCGAACAAAAAATACTGGACGAGGCGTGGCGTGGCGGAGTGGTTGATCCAGATTCTCTCCGAAGACGAGCCGACGATTGTCGGCATCGATCATGCCTTCTCGTTTCCACTGCGCTATTTCGAGACGCACGGCCTCCTGCCGGATTGGCCGAGATTTCTGGAAGATTTCCAGCGCCATTGGCCGACCGATGAAGACCACGTCTATGTCGACTTCATCCGGGAAGGCGCAGTGGGCAATGGTACTGCGCGCGGCGGCAACGCTCGCTGGCGGCGATTAACCGAGGAGCGAGCACGAGGCGCAAAATCTGCTTTCCATTTCGACGTCCAGGGATCGGTGGCAAAGTCCAGCCATTCCGGAATTCCCTGGCTGCTCTACGTCCGACGGCAGATCGGTGAGCGTGTTTATTTCTGGCCGTTTGATGGATGGGACATACCAGCAGGACACTCCTCGATCGCCGAGGTCTACCCCGCCCTATGGTCGCGCGATTTCGCGACGGCGGATCGAACTGGCGATCAGCACGACGCCTATGTCATTGCCGCCAAGCTATCCATGGCGGACCGCTCGGATGCTTTGCGGGAAATGCTCCGCCCGAACATCAGTGATGCGGAGAAAGTGGTTGCCGGCGTCGAGGGCTGGATACTCGGGGTCGCTGGTCAATTAAGTTAGATTGCGAAACGTGGTGCCCTGCTCATATGGTGGATCATGACAATTCCGGACTACCAATCCCTGATGCTGCCCGTCCTCCGCTTTGCCGCTCAAGGCGAGACCAAGGTACCTGACATCGCCGAGCGGATCGCCGACGAGCTTGGCCTCACGCAGGCCGAGCGGGACGAAATTCTGCCGAGCGGCCGACAACGTATCCTTCACAACCGCATACACTGGGCCAAGTTCTACATGGGCAAGGCCGGTCTGATCGACAGCCCGTCCCGCGGCCGTTTCGCCGCAAGCGCCGAAGGGCGAAAATTGCTGGCCGGCAATCCCCAATCGATCGACGTCGAAACGCTCAAGGTCTATCCTGCCTTCGTCCAATTCTACGAGGCGAGCCGGGCGGAAACGCCTTCGGATCTGCAGACTTCTCCAAGCGCGCCGGAAGCGAGCGCAACGCCGGAGGAGCAGATCGATGCCGCCCAATCTGTGCTGCATGCTGCCCTCAAGGCCGACCTCCTCCAGCGCATCCTGGCGCAACGCCCGACCTTCTTCGAACGCGCCATCGTCGACCTCCTCGTTGCCATGGGATATGGCGGCAGCCATGAGGACGCCGCGCGCCGGATCGGCAAGTCCGGCGATGGCGGCATCGACGGCGTGATCGACGAAGACCGGCTCGGCCTCGACCGCATCTATGTCCAGGCCAAGCGGTATGCTGTCCATGTCGGCGTCGGCCGTCCCGAGGTGCAGGCCTTCGTCGGCAGCCTCGTGGGTAACGGCGCATCCAAGGGCGTCTTTGTCACGACCTCAAGCTTCAGCACCCCCGCCGCCGATTTCGTCCGACACCTACCGCAGCGCGTCATCCTCATCGACGGTGATCGCCTCGCCGATCTTATGATTGAGCACGGCGTCGGTGTTAGGGTGGCGCGGACGGTGGAGGTTAAGCGGCTCGACGAGGATTTCTTCGTCGAGGAGTAACGGAGGAAACGGAAATCATTTCCGCTTCTGCGTTCCTTATGGGAGCGCGGGGGCCGGCCTGATCGTCGAACCAAGGCCCGTTACGCGAGTAGGAAGGCATATAGCGCGATCGCAATGCATCGGTGGGCAAGGGCCGATAAGGCGAGCCAAGGATGGGATACGGAAGCAAAGGTAGGGCAAACACTCGTTACCTCGACCGCTGTTGGCCGATACCGTTGAAAAAGTCGGCGTTGCTGTTGGTGTGAAGTTCTGATTCAGTCGTTCCAGGCATTGGGAGGACAGGACGATGATGGGCGAGCGGACCGTGATGCAGGAAGCGCCGTTCTACGAGTTCAGTGTCGACCGTCATGTTCCTGCGGACCACCTATTGCGCTCTATCGACCGCTTCGTCGATCTGTCCGGACTGCGGTCCCATTTGCGCCCTTTCTATAGCGAGATCGGGCGGCCCTCGATCGATTCGGAACTGATGATCCGCATGCTGATCGTAGGCTACTGCTTCGGCATCCGTTCGGAGCGCCGGCTGTGTGAGGAGGTGCATCTGAACCTCGCCTATCGGTGGTTCTGCCGGCTCGGCCTGGAAGGCGATGTGCCGGATCATTCAACCTTCTCCAAGAACCGGCATGGCCGCTTCCGGGATAGTGATCTGCTGCGCGAGCTATTCGAGACGACAGTAAGGCGTTGCATTGAGGAGGGTCTTGTCGGCGGCGAAGGATTTGCCGTCGATGCGAGTCTGATCAAGGCGGATGCGAACAAGCAGCGCTCAGCGGAAGCGTCGGAGCAGGTCGACTGGACGTCGATGGCCGAGACCCGTCGCTCGGTCCAGGAGTATCTCGACACGCTCGATGACGCGGCATGGGGTGCGGCCAGTGAGGTGAAGCCGAAGTTCGTATCGAGGTCAGACCCGGCGGCGCAGTGGACGGGAGCACAGAAGGGCCATGCGTTCTTCGCCTACGCCACCAACTATCTGATCGATATGAACAATGCCGTCATGTCGACGTCGAGGCGAGCCGGGCGATCCGACAGGCCGAAGTCGGCGCGGCACGCACCATGATCGAACGCACCCAGGATCGCTTCGGCCTTTATCCGGAGCGGCTTGCCGCCGATAGTGCTTATGGTTCTGCCGAGATGCTGGGCTGGCTGGTGCACGAGCGGGGGATCGAGCCGCACATTCCAGTCTTCGACAAGTCCGAACGGCGCGACGGTGCCTTCGAAAAAGCAGACTTTGTCTACGACCACAATCGCGATCTCTATACCTGCCCTGGCGGCAAGGCGTTACGCTCGCGGCAGATCACCTACAAAAACGAACGTCCGCTCGTCGATGAGGATGGCATGGTACGCTACCGCGCCAGCAAGCACGACTGCGATGCCTGCGCCCTGAAACCCAAATGCTGCCCGACCACCCCGGCGCGCAAGATACCGCGCTCCATCCATGAGGGCACTCGCGACATGGCACGCGATATCACCAAAACTGAAGCCTATGTCACGTCGAGGCGAGAGCGGAAGAAGGTCGAGATGCTCTTTGCCCACCTCAAACGCATCCTCAGATTGGATCGCTTGCGACTCCGAGGGCCGAACGGAGCGCGTGATGAGTTCCACCTCGCAGCCGCAGCCCAAAACCTCCGGAAACTCGCAAAGCTGATCCCGACGCCGATGCCGAAACCGGCGTGAGGGGAAATATACCTCGGCGCGCGCGCCGCAATCCAAATGCTGCCACGCGATCTCGACGCGACTTTGTCAACAATATCGGCCCAAAGCGGCCCCCGTGTCTATCAAAGCGCAACGTTCGAACTTCCAGGTTCCCGCGACTCCTTGCTCACTCTTTTGCATCGGCCTTAGGTTGTTCTGCGACGCGCGTTCGGTTCAGATAGGCCTTGCGAAAATGTTGATTTATGGCCTGCGTCACAGTCTGAGTCGGGGCCTCGTCTGAAGCGAACGCCAATCCAAGGGCCGCCTTCGCGATACGTTCAAGATCATCACGGGATTTTCCGGGAAGCTTGGCCAAGAAATCTGGCTCCGATACGAGCGCGATGAGCTTCCCGACATCCTTGTTCCGATGTCCGTCGGGTAGATAGTCTTCAAGGGCACCGCCCCTCAGGATGAAGAGGTTTTCGGCCTCTTTCTTTGAAATGAAGTCGTCCAGGGTCTTGGTCTGGGCCGCGGTCAAATCCGGTGCCAATCGGCGGCGTCGGGACTTGATGTAGTCCCATGTACCTTGCGCGTCCTCCCAATTGCCCGACTTCATTGCCTCATCGATGCGAGTGACAAGCGAAGCGCCATCCATGCTTCCAACGTTGTCAATCACGTCCTTTTTGATCTCTGCGGCGTCGACTGCGAAAAGCGCTTTCACGCTGTTGTCGCCGACCTGCTCGATATAGTCCAGGTCGGCCATGACCACCCAGGCGACGTGGCATGCATCGAGAAGCTTTTGGTAGGCCGGGAACAGGTTTTTCCCACCTACGCTGACAACCTCCAGCGAGGGAAGCCCGTGCGTTTCATTGGAGGCCGCGACTATCTCGAGGATTTTTTCGATGACGATCCGATCCGTCAGCCCTTCGACAAGCAAAACCTTGTCCGCGAAGAACACACGCTCGTTATTCTGGCTGTTGACGACATTGAAGAGATGCTTCGCGTTCGGCAATTCCGCCGAGTTCAGCCGGACGATGTCGCTCTTCTGGTTTTCTGAAAATACGCGCGAAACGTATTGGATCGAGGCCGGAGAAATGAATGTGGGAGAATGCGTTGCGAGCACGAACTGGTTTCCGGTCGTCTTCGAAAGCTTCTCGAACAACGCAAGCAGCTTGATCTGCCACCGCGGGTGGAGGTGCAGTTCCGGTTCATCCACAACAATCAGCGCATTGCGAACGTTTAGGGCGTAGATCGCAAACAGGTATGTCAGGAGTTCGCGCTCGCCGGACGAGGCGGCGCTTACAAGGAACGAGGAGCCCTGTTTGGTAAGCTTGATGTCATAGGTGTTGCTCAGTGCGTCGACCGTCACCAGCTCCCAAGAATAGCCGAGGTCCTTCAGGTCGCGTGACAACTCCACGAGATTCGTATCTGCGATAAACGTCTCGCGCGCCCCCACATTCGAGTTTTCCTGCAGCAGGCGAAACTTCTGCGCGAGCCTTCCGATTGCCAGCGGGATGATGTTCGTTCCGGTGCGCGAGGACGCCGCGTCGGATGACCGCTTTTGGTCATAGTCGTTGTATCCCGCGAGACTGACATTGGAGTTGAACCCGCCAGCGGCGCGGTTAACGGGCAAATAGGCCATTGGCATGCGCAGAGAGCCCATTCCAAGCATCGCTCTGTACATGTTGTCCGTCTCGAAGACATGTAGATATTGGAGAAATTGTCGAGCGACAATGTCGTCCGGCTGGACGAGATGGTCGTTCGTCCATGTCGCGATTACCCTGGTCTTCGGTTGGATCGCATCAACGTTCCAGTCTGCGACGCCTTGCCATGGGTTGGTGATGAAGCGGCGGTTGAGCCGGGCCAGCACCTGTTGGTGGTCGGCATGGATCGCCCTCATGTTAAGGAGGTCATCTTCGGTGACCTCGATCTCCAGTTCGACAAATTGCGGCTGGCGCACACCTCCGCTGTGCCTTTCGAAGAACAATTGGTTGAGCTGGTCGTTGTAGACCTCCTCCCATCTGTCAGGCTGCTCCGGTGTCGGGTTGTGGCGATAAAATGGGGCGTTGAAGAGGTAGCGTCTCAACATGGTGACGAGTGTGTCGAGGAGGTTTGTCTTTCCGCCACCGTTAGGACCGATCAATATCGAAATCTGTCCATCGAAAAGGATTTCACGCCGATCGAGGAAGCTTCGGACATTTTGAATCGTTAGGCGTCTGACGAGCACAACGCACCTGCCGCAATCGTGTGAGTTGCACGCGACCTTATTTCACTTCAATTGCGGTGACGAGTCGCCATCGCGAGTTTTGCTCCGTCGAGACGAGTATCGAGGTGTGGCCGAGCGCTAGCGATTGGTCGTGCGCGACGAGGTATCGCGGATCGCAGTATCGGTCGCTCGGTTGGCGGCGATAGTCATCTGGCGTTAGCCGGCGAAAATCACAAAGACGGTTTGTGCCGCTTTAAAGAACTAGCGACTTAGCTCATTTTGGCTCTTTTGAGACCTGAGGTCATGACTGAAGTTGGCGCTTCAGCGATATGGGCCACGCCTCAGGTTGGCGCTTCAGAGACCTGGTTGGGCTTTCTGTTGGCCCGATGCGGACATGAGGCCGAGCTTTGATACTCCCGTTGAAGCTACGAAATCGCGCGAGCTACCGTCTTCTCCATTTGCGCCGCGCCACAAACTTCTTGGTGGCCGTTTCACTTCAATCTATGCTTCAAGCTGCCGTACTAAATTCCTCAGGATGGATTGGAAGGATGGAGAACGAACGTCTGGAACGTCGCCTTGCTGCGATCGTCATGGCAGACGTGGTTGGCTATTCCAAGCTGATGGAAATCAGCGAAATCAAGACGCTGCAAAGCTTGCGACGATGTCGCGCGACTGTGGTTGAACCTATCGTCGCCCACAATCGCGGCAGGATTGTCAAGCTTATCGGCGACGGCATTCTTATGGAGTTTTCAAGCGCCGTCGGTGCGGCAAACGCTGCGATCGAAATCCAGGAGCAAATGCAAGCCTTCAACGCGGCTGCGGTGGACGGTAATACGCTCTCGTTGCGCATCGGCATCAATCTTGGCGAAGTCGTCGGTGAGGGTGATGACATTTTTGGTGAGGGCGTCAATATCGCGGCCAGGCTCGAACCCTTGGCCCAGCCGGGTGGCATCGCCATCTCCGAGAAGGTTTTTGCCGAAATACGGGGCAAGATCGACCGCGAAATCGTTGACCTTGGCCCGCAGCGGCTCAAGAACATCGGCGCAGCTATCAGGGTCTATTCGATCGGGGCAGAGCCGACGACACTGGGGCCGAAGGGCGTGGCGCAGCCTGAAGGGATGGAGTTCACTAAGCTCGCGGTACTGCCCCTCACCAACATGTCCGGCAATGCGGATGACGACTATTTTGCGGATGGCGTCACCGAAGACCTGATAACCGAGTTGAGCCGTTCGAAGCACCTCTCCGTCGTGGCGCGCAACACGACATTCACCTTTAAGAACAAATCTGTGAACGTAGCTGAGATCGGCCGCCAACTCGATGCCGACTTCGTGTTGGAAGGCAGCGTGCGTCAGGCTGGCCGTCGCGTGCGGGTCACGGTGCAGCTGATCGACGTCACCAACGGCGCGCATGTGTTTGCCGAAAAGTTCGATCGCGAGATGGAGGATATCTTTGCCGTCCAGGACGAGATTGTTGAAGCGATCATCGGGCGGCTCTCATTCAAACTCATGGACGCTGCATTCCGTCAGCGCGAGAAGTCACCGACCTCCAGTAGCTCCGCCTATACGCTGTGGCTGCGGGGCACTGCCGCCTTCCGGATCGGAGATGAACGTCGCGCACGCGACTATTGGCATGATGCTGTCACCGTCGATCCGAACTATGCTCGCGCACTGTCTTCTCTCGCCTTCCTCTATGCGTATTGGCGCTTCAGCGCCCCGGATGCCGAGTTGGACAGCGAACGGGAAATTCGAGCGCGGGAGTTTGCCGCGCGCGCAATTGCGAATGATCGGACCGATACGGAAGTCCTGAGCGGCGTAAGTTCCTGCTTCCTGATGATTGGGGATCACAGCGAGGCAATGCGGTACTCGGAAATGGCTCTTGCACTCTGTCCCCGCGACTCATCCACGCTCGTCTCACATGCATTCGTGATCGCCTTCTGCGGAAGGCATGACGAGGGGCTCGAATTGGCCAAGAGGGCATGCAGGTTCGAACCGCATCTTGCCCCAGGCTACATTTCGAGTTTGGGCGATTGTTATTATCTCACCAGGGATTTCGAAGCCGCTCTGAAGACATACCGGGGCCTGATTGATCGACCCGACTATTTCAAGATGAACGAAGCCGCCTGCCTAGCACAATTGGGCAGGATAGATGAGGCCAGGGCGATCGTGGACTCTTTACCCAAAGCTTTCGATACCGCCGCCTACGTGAAAAATAGTGCGCGTGTCTGCGCGCTAGCAGAGGACAAGGAGCTTTGGGTCCAGGGCTTTCGGATGGCAGGAGCTCCAATCGTCGCTTGACCTTTTGATTCAGCTTAGCCGTGGTTCCCACGCCAAGCGGTGCATTGATACCGCTTGCGGCGCTTCGAACACTTAGCTCGATTTGGCGCGAGGCGGCCAACAGTAGTGCGCTCTGCTCGATAAGGGCTGAGGCTCTTGGCGGTGTCTATTCTGGTAAACCTGCACGACGCAGGTTTTCGGCGAGATGCTCAACATCGGCTCGATTTGCATACGGCACCACGTTGGTTGCGGTCCATTGAGTAACTGTCCCACCCGGCGCGGCGGCCAAGAGCTTGCCTATGGTAGAGCGGGCCATGTCAAGATTTCCGACGGCAGCGTAACTTGCGGCCAGGTAGACAAGCATTCCCAGCCGACCTTCACTGCGTACTTTCTCCAATGTGCTGATCGCGCTGTCGTATTGCTTAGCGGAAAAATACAACTGGCCTAGCTGGTCATCGTAGTATTCAGGGTGATTAGGATTTATGCGACTTGCCTTTAGCGCATACCTCAGCCCTTCTTCGGGCTTTCCAGCGTACGACAGAAAAAGGCCCATATCCGCAAGGACATCGGCGTCGTTGGGGTTTAGTTCGACCGCGCGCCGCATCGCTTCGATCGCTCTATCATGATTGCCACTGTACAAATCACACGCTGCCTTGGCCCAGTGGCTCCATGCCTCTGAATCATCCGCCGCCAACGCTCGCTTCGCTGCTTCATACGCCATCGTCCGAGAGCTGTCTTCGTCGTCTGCCCAGTAAAAAATGACGTTGAACAGGTGCGCCCAGCAAGCCTTGGCATGTGCCTTAGCGTATTCAGGGTTGATTCGGACGGCGTCATCAAGAAGCGTGAGTGCTGTTCTGACGGAATCTTCAGTGAACTTGTTCAACTCCGCCATCCCACTCACGAAG
>NZ_JBYCZP010000033.1:0-25233 GCF_057586295.1 Rhizobium sp. SRI_017
AAAAATCTGCCAAAGTAGTGCTAAGCTGCCGGCTTGCCCGCCGCAGCGCAACGATGCCGCAGTCATTTCTGCCGTGCCCAGCCCTTGAAGGCTCCGTCGCATTTGGCCCATCCGGTGCAGTGAAGGTGATGTTCGCCACCAGGTCTGTTGATTTCTGCAAGGGTCGGCGGAAGCATTATGGTCGGACGGCGAATGCGGGGGTCGCGGCTGTCTCTCACGGAACAGCGCGATGGCCATGATCGGATAAAGATAAAGTCAAGTAGGCGATCAAGAGCGACCCCAGCCGCCTGCTAGGCCCCGACGCCGGCCGGAACCTCGTTCTTTCTGACATCCAGATTGGGCGAGGTTCTCCAGAGCGTTGCGCACGGCAACTCTATTGCGTGGGTTGGATGTTTGCGCCTTGTCGATCAGACGGGCCTCTCGCCGCCGCCGAAGTTGAACCGCTGTCTTGTTGTTTTCTCGGCGCCGCGCCCCTAGCACCGCAGCTTGACATACTGATCTCTGATATCCAAAAGCGCTGCCGACCCTCCGCCGAACTTCGTCAAATCTGCATCGCTCAACTCGGCAAGCGCCTGATCGGTTGCCACAGACAATGCAGCGAGCCGCCAAGCCATCCGAGTTCGCATTCGCGTCGAACTATCCGGCAGTGTGTGACAGAGTCTCGATAACCAGTATTTACCTAGTTCCAAAGTGTTCATGTCATTTTCTCCCATCAAAACATCGCCAGCAGAACCAGATCTTTGCCGCAAGTTTAAACAAGTATGAAGGAAATTGTTTGGCTCCGCATCACCCACTTGGGGGAGATGCGCAAAAAAATACATAAGGGGATAGGCAAGCAACCACTTGATTGTGGTCGAGCTACATTGCCAACATCAAGGTCAAGACGGGCACCGAGACGGAATTCGATGCTGGAACGACATGCTCTATTTGTCTTTGGCAGCGTCGAAAAAGCGGGCGAGGGCAACGCCCGCCGCCATGCCACGATCAAAATCGGACGCATCACCTGGCATCGCAGCTGCCGCCCTCAGAATGACGTCGCAAGCCGTGGTTTCGGCATCGGGGCACACCCCCTCGGCTGCCCGGAAAACGGCGTCCAGGTTCAATCCATCATTGCTGATGTCCTGGGGAGAGGTATTTTCAGTGACAGTTCCCACCATGCGTCTCTCGAATCACGCGCGCGGCCTCCCGCGCTGAAATGTGCTTAGTCAAAATTCAAAAAAAATGCCCTGTTTTTGTGCGCCTGCCGCCGTCAAAATGCAAGTGATCCGTCTTTTCTTGCCGCGAGATTGAAAACATGTATCGCGGCGGCACGCGTGCGTTCAGCCGGCATAGATCCTGTAGCGATTGGTGCTGCTTTCGTCATGCAATGGATCAAGGAAGTTGACCCGGTTGCGGCCGGCGTTCTTGGCGCGGTAGAGCGCGACATCGGCGGCCTCGTAGAGCCGGTTGGGTGTTTCCCCGGACCGCGAAAGAGCGACGCCCAGCGATATGGTGATGCCGATCTGGTCTTCCTCCCGGCGAATTGCGATCTGTTCGATGGCCTGGCGCACGCGTTCGGCGATCGATATCGCGTCGCGCTCCGTCGTCTTCAAAACGATGATGGCGAATTCCTCGCCGCCCGTCCGGGCCAGGAACGCACCCTCGCGCAAGGCGCGGCGCGCCACGACGGCGACCGTCCTGAGGATATGATCTCCGAACGTATGGCCATAAGCGTCGTTGATACGCTTGAAGTGATCGATATCGATGAGGATCAGCGCGAACTCCGTGCTGTTTCCCATGGTCGATGCAAGCGTCTCGTCGAAGCTCCGGCGGTTGGCCAGTCCGGTCAGCGCGTCGGTATTGGCGAGCTTGCGCGCAGCGAGCAGTTCGCTTCGCAGAGCAGTAACTTCCCGGCGATTGTCGTCCACATGCTTGAGCGTCCGGTCGCTGCAGGCTGCCCTTAGTCTGCTGGTCTCCTCGATAGCCCGGACGGCGCGCAGGAGCAGTTCCGTCGTCACCTTGTCCTCGTCGGCCGACCGCGACAGCGCTGCCGCGACGCGTTCGACCGCGCGATGAAAGCCCGTCATCTCCGACTGCTCGGATTGCAGGCGAAGCGCGAGCTCGTCGATGGCGCAGAGAACCGCATTCTCATGCCGGCGCAGCATCTGGGAATCCACTGCGTCGGGGCAGAATTCCGCAATGACCTGATCCAGTTCGGGCTGGGTGGGCAGCATGCCGAGATTGCGCACGGCTTTTCGAAGCGCCGGATCGGAATTGGCGATGCACAGGTAGAACAGATGATAGTTGCGCGTGAGCGGGGAAACGCCAAGCCGGTCCATCATCGCGACGACCTGATGTCCGATATGTCTGGTGCCGTTCATGAACGACTCGCGCCGTGGAGCAGATTTCTTGCACAAGAGATAGATGAGTTGTTCATAACATCTTCTAAACGCCCGGCAACGACTGTTAGGGAGCTAATTACAACTTTAAAAGGTATAGGATGATAATCGGACGATCGATGAATATAGATAGAGCACGACTGATATTGTTGTGAGAAACTTTGAAACGGGGGACGTCGATGAGTGATTGGAGTGCGGGTTATGTGGCCGACATCGGCTATACTTACGGCTACTATTCCGAGCTGAACCCACTCAGGGTCAAGCTGGCCTTTCTCAATGCCGGGCTCGTGGCTCCCGAGATCGGCACGGCCTGCGAACTCGGCTTCGGCCAAGGCCTGTCGGCGAACCTGCATGCCGCAGCCTCCATCGTCCAATGGCACGGCACGGATTTCAATCCCTCGCAGGCTGCCTTCGCACAGGAACTGGCCCAGATCACGGGCGCGGGTGCGAAGCTCTATGACGAAGCCTTTGCAGATTTCGCGAGCCGGTCGGACCTGCCCGACTTCGACTTCATCGGCCTGCACGGCATCTGGAGCTGGATCTCCGACGAGAACCGCGCCGTGATCGTCGATTTCATCCGCCGCAAGCTGAAAGTCGGCGGCGTGCTCTACATCAGCTACAACACCCTGCCGGGCTGGGCCGCTTTCGCCCCGATGCGCCACCTGATGGTGGAGCATGCCGAGGTGCTTGGCTCCGAGGGTCGCGGCATAATAAGCCGCGTTGACGGTGCGCTTGACTTCGCAGAAAGGCTGCTCGCCACCAATCCGAACTTCCTGCGCGCCAATCCGCAGCTGAAGGAACGGCTCGCCAAGCTCAAGGACCAGAACCGTCACTATCTCGCGCATGAATATTTCAATCGCGACTGGCACCCGATGCATTTCGCCACCATGGCCGACTGGCTCGAGCCGGCCAAGCTGCAATATGCCTGCTCCGCGCACTTCCTCGACCATATTGACGCGATCAACCTGGCGCCCGACCAGATCGCATTCCTCAACGAAATACCAGATCCCATGTTCCGCCAGAGCACGCGCGACTTCATGGTCAACCAGCAGTTCCGGCGCGACTACTGGGTCAGGGGCCTACGGCGGATTTTGCCCCTCGAGCGGGCCGAGGAACTGCGCAAGCAGCGCGTGACGCTTATAGCGCACCGGCCGGACGTGTCGCTGAAGGTCACGGGGTCGCTCGGCGAGGCCACAATGACGGAGACGGTCTATGCACCGATCCTGGATGCGCTTGCCGATCAAAAGATTCGGACGATCGGCTATGTCGAACAAGCGATCAAGAGCGCAGCCATTCCTTTCGCACAACTCGTGCAGGCGATCGTGGTCCTGGCCAATCAGGGTGTGCTCACCAGCGTCCAGGACGATGCGGTGATCGCCAAGGCACGAAAGCCTTCGGAGCGGCTCAATGCCCATCTCAAGACCAAAGCCCGTGGCAGCGCCGATGTGAATTATCTTGCGAGCCCCGTCACCGGCGGCGGCATCACCGTCGGCCGCTTCCAGCAGCTCTTCCTGCTGGCATGGGACAACGGCCGCAAGCAGCCGGCCGAATGGGGCGATTTCGCCTGGCAGATCCTCGCCTCGCAGGGCCAGCGCCTCATTAAGGATGGCAAGCCGATCGAGGCAGTGGAGGAAAATATCGCCGAGCTCACCGCCCAGGCCAAAGCTTTTGCCGAAAAGCAGCTGCCGGTGCTGAAGGCGCTAGGAGTGGGGTGAGGGCCGGCAATAGCCATTTCGAACATATGGCGTCTTGTCTCGGAGTTCGAATTTCGGACTATGGTGACCTGCCACTGAATTTTCATCCGGCTGCGATTAGAGCCTCAGTGGTTTTGAACCGCCCCAGGTTTCTGGACCAGCGGAGGCTGGAGTTTTCCGGCATCATTCAGGGAGGTGGGCTGGTTGCGCCCCCCAATTCATGAGCGCGATCGGCCTAGTTGCCGATTGCGCCATGTGGCCGAGCGTCATTGTAGTCTCTACGCCAATCCTCCATCTTTTCGCGGGCATCCGCAAGGGTCAGGAACCAGTGTTGGTTCAGGCATTCCGCCCGGAAGCGGCCGTTGAATGTGAGGAGGGAATTACAATCAATCCAGTGGAGCGATTGTCCCGACGCAAGTTGAAGGCATTGTCCGTGGGCTTGCCCGGACGTGAGAAGCCCAGGTGTGTGCCCCCGGGCATAGGCCCATAGGTCAAGATCGCGTGACACAAACTCCGTCCCCTGGTCGACACGGATCGTCCTCGGATAGCCCACCTGGCGGCATATCCGTTCGAGCGTCTGCACGACGTCTTCACCGCGATAGCTGTGTCGCGGATCAAGAACCGGGACATAGCGCGAGAAGGTATCGACCACGGTCAGGACACGCAGTTTCTTGCCGGTCGCGAGCTGGTCATGCACGAAGTCCATCGCCCAGACGTCGTTAGGTCCGACAGCCTTCTGCCGATCCTCCCGAAGCTTCGCCTTGACCCTGCGTTTCGGCGTCTTGTTCCGAAGTTGCAGGCCCAAGTCCCTGTAAATGTGGTAGGTTCGCTTGATATTCGTGCGCCAGCCCTCGCGCTCCAGGAGCGCTTGCACGCGACGATAGCCATATCGCACACGCGTTTCGCAAATCTCGCGGATGTGTCGTTCGAGACCGGCCTGATCGGGGCGGCGAGAGGTGTAGTGGTAGGTGGAGCGATCGACGTCCAATGCCCCGCAGGCACGCCGGATTGAAATCGCCCAATCCCGGCACATGCCCTTCACCATCTCCCGCTTCCGAGCAGGCCTTAGAGTTTTCGGCGGACAACAACCTGAAGCATCTCGCGATCAAGAGTCAGGTCCGCGACAATCTTCTTCAACGCGTTCGACAGGCGCATGATTCACTGGATCATGCTAATCCCTGTCTCACTCTCGTCCTCGAACTGCTTGAGCTTCTTCATCTCCGGCGGCAACATGCCGGCATACTTCCTCTTCCAATTGAAATAAGTCGCCTGACTGATGCCCGCCTTGCGGCAAATCTCCGCAACAGGCACACCCTCGTCGGCCTGCTTCAAGACAAACGCCTTCTGGGCGTCCGAAAACTGCGATGCCTTCATCGTCTTCCGTTCCTCTCCCAGCCGGGAAAATGCACCGGAAAACTCTAACCAAATCTGGTCCAGTTTGAAGGGTTCAGATCAGTAGGAGCGCAATCATCCCCCGCTGAGCTACGGCGCCTAAAGGGCGACATCGATCAGCCGCCAATCCCTGCTGGAAGCGCTTTGTGTCCGATGTGGAGGGCGAAAGCGCGAAACAGGTCGTGGCTCGCTATTCGCGAGATCTTTGATCCGCATGTGCTGGCAGTGGAACCACCTGAACCTTTCCGAAGTGATAGGGCATCGGTGGGCAGAGGTGCCCTGAGCACCATCTTGTCGTTGCTCCTTGCGGCGTCTCACAACACCCTTTGAGGGTAGCAATCCACAGCTTCAGAAAACGATACGCTTCAGCCGCTGATGCCGTCTTCTGAGCCGCTTCTGACTGATCGGGCCGGAAACATCTCAATGAAAATGGGGGGCCAAGGCCCCCCACCATTCAAACCTATCATGCCCTCTCAGAGCGTGAAGTTTGTAGTTGTCACTTCTTGATCAACAATACCCAGCAGCGTTAGCTCATTGGCGTCGAAAGTATTATCGCTGTCGAGGTTGTGGAAGTAGTAGAGCGCCGTGTCGCCCGTGTCGCTGGTCTCCACGGCTATGAACATATCTTCGCCGACAAAGGTATCGTTCGTCAGGTTGAACTCTTCCTCGATCTCGGCCGCAACCGCTATAAGATTATCGAAGTTGAACGAAGTGATTTCGCCGCCTTCGAAGTTGTCGACGATTATGAACTCAAGCGCATCGATATTTGCGGCCAGAGCAGTAGCGTCGCCATTTGCAGCTTCAACACCGTTGATCCCAGCAGCACCCACGTCGTTGATGAGACCACCAATATCGATAACATCATTAGCGGCGAAGAAGTTCGTCACTGTGTCGAAGCCATCGGTCGAACTAGAGAAGACCAGCGTGTCGACGTCGGCATCAGCACCAAAGTCAATAGTGTCATCACCCGCACCGCCATCCACTCTGTCCGCGCCAACACCAGCGTTGATTGTGTCATCGCCGGCGCCGCCATTCAGCGTGTCATCACCGAGACCGCCGTTGATGGTGTCATCTTGAGCCGTGCCGGTGAAGTTATCATCACCATCTCCGCCGTTGAATGTCACCGGGCCAGCCACACTACTCAGAACGAAGAAGCCGCCGGCGTCGGTTTCCAGTGTCAGACCGACCTTGGTGAAGTCGATACCCGAGCCGTCGATTGTGACGACGGTGTTTGCGCCAGGTACGAGACTATTTCCGACCGCACGAACCGTAAGTGTTTCCACTTCCGTCGTAGACGCCGTATGCTCTGAATTCACAAGCGCATCGATGACAGCGGTGCTCAGCTGAATGTTGGAGCTTTGTGTCGCTGCTGTATCGTTCGTGAACTCGAGCGTCCCAATATTCTTGAGGTTTGCAAGATCCCCAAGGGTAGCAACGGCGGCGTTCCGGATCTCGAGAACGTCGTCATTTGCGGCGGCGCTTGCGGCGTAGCCCGCCAGGAAAGCGGCACCGCCATCAATAATCGCCAGACCGTTGATGTTGGCATCCGACATGATGAAGCGGTCGGCGGTCATCGTCGGACCTTCAGCACCATTGTAGCTGAAGCTGCTCTTCGAGTCGAGCGTGCGAGCGTCGATCGTAACGCCTTGATTGGCGAAGCCAAGTCCGGTGCCAGAGTTGTTCAGGCCATCGGTAAGATCATTATCATTGATGATATTGATGACCCGACCACCCGTTACGGCAACACCGTTCTTGCTGACCAGGTCATTCGTCAGCGTAAGGTTATAAGAGTTGTTGCCGTAGACGTCGTTGGTGCCGCCCAAGCCGTTGCCGATGAGGCGAATGTTCTCGAAATTCGAGACGTTCGTCCACTCCGACGCCGAAATGTTGATCAAGAAGCCGTTGCCGTCGAGCGCCAGCGTGTCGTTTCCGGCACCACCATCAACTACGTCGCTGATCGTAAGGCCTGCCGTGGTTTCATTGCCAGCAGCACTGATCTGGTCAAAGATGACCGTGTCGTTGCCAGCCCCCATGGTGATCTTCTGACCGCCGAGTGCCGTGAACACGCCAGCTGCCGTTGATTGGTCGGACACACGGATTACGACGTCACCTGTATATGTCGACGCATCGATTGTGGACGCGCCGAACCGATTTGCCGCGCCACCAAAGACGTCCAGCGCGTTTGCGGCCGACCCGGTCGTTGCGTCCTTCACCGTGCCCGTCGAACCATCGTCGTCGGTACCGCCGTCGGTATCGAGGCCATAAATGCCTTCGCCGCCACCGCCAAAAACATTCACGTCAAGATTGAGGAAATCTCCCGCCTTGCCGCCCTTGAGCGTTATCGTGCCCGTGTGCTCGGCAGCATTGGTGACGTCAACGGTATTGCTCTCCGTGTCCTGGTCGTCCAGCGTGATGCTCTCAACCAAATTGGTCGCGAGCAGGCCGCTGTCCGCCGTGAGTTCGAGGTTGAAACGCGGATCGGAGTTCACGCCGTCCTTGATCGTCAATGCAACCGTATCGGCTGCAGTGTCGGCCGCAAGGTTTGCGACAATGGTGTTGTCGTCTACATCATTCGATCCGGTCGTGCTGTGAAGAACCGTGATGGCGGCGGCCTGCGCTGCCGTCAGCTTGTTCAGGGTCACTGTCGAGTCCAAAGCCTGCGCAGGACCAGTGAAGAAACCCTCGTTCCGCACGAGAATATCTGTGAGACCGGTGAAGAGCGACGCATCTACAGTTATCGCATTCACAGCGCCGCCACCCGTCGTGTCAACCTGGTTGCGAACTTCGAGATGCGGGACGTTCGTGATCTTGCCGTCGGCGACCGAGCTGAATACGACGAGCGTATTGTCACCCTTGCCGCCGTCGATGCTATCGCCGGCCGAGTCGAAGCCGGACAACAGACGGAATGTGTCGTTGCCGTCGCCGCCAATGACGGTGATGTCGAGCTTTGTGCCGGAGGTGTCATCCTTAACGCCGGTGACTTCATCTCCGAGATTCAGTACGAGGTCACCGGTGAGGCCAGTTGCATCGATCTTGGTGAGCGAGCCAGCGACATTGGCCAGACCCGCAGTGTAGATCGTTGCCTCGACACGGTTGTTGAACGTGAAGTCGTCTTCCGAGCCGATCTCCAGATCACCGGCGCCCGTCACCGTGATTTCTTCGACGTCTTCGATAGACAGCACGCCGATCACGTTGTCGTCGGTGACTTCGACGGCGACCTTTTCAATGCCGACGCCCGCTGCGCCGCTCTCGGGATCAATCGAGAGTTCAGCAACCGATGCATTCTCCAGAACGAGTTTGGTAGAATCGGCCGCGTCCGAAACAGCATCCTCATCGAAGAGGAAATTAATGAAGCCGTTGTCGGCACTGCTGTCCCTAACCGTCAACTGGGCAACGTCATTCTGAATGTTGTCATAGGTGAAGGTTGCGAAATCGTCGACGCCGCGCACTTCCAGGTTTTTGTAGCCAGTGGTCGCGCCTGAGGAGTCCTGCAGGTCAATCGTGGCATCGCCATCGGTGCGAACGTTGGTGATGATGTTGGCAACGTTCTTAATTGTGGCCTGAATGTTGTTGTCGCCTGTGTCGGCGTCATTTACAAAATCGACCGTCAGCGTCGCGTCATCGCCGGTGCCGTTGATGACGTCATCGTCATTGAGCGTGTTGACCTGATCGGTGCCACCGGGCGTGAAGCCACGAGGTGCGAAGATCTTGTCGCCTGTGACAGTGTCGGCCTGCTCGGTCAGAAAGATGCCATCCGGCGGCGGCACCACATTGTCGGCCGTAAGCGTTTTGTCCGCAAACTGGAAAAGTTCGACGTTCTTGACGGAAATGGTGCCGGTGGCAGTCGTGATCTCAAAGCCGTCGCCGTCTTTTGTAACTGTCGCGTCAGCATAGTTCACATTGATCTTCAGGGTGTCATCACCCGCGCCACCGTCAACCGTGTCGGTTCCGACGCCAGCAATGATGAGATCATCGCCGTCGCCGCCAAGCATATTGTCGTCGCCGGCCCCGCCGTCGAGGCGGTCGTTTCCGCGGCCGCCCTTGAGAGAGTCGTTGCCGTCTCCGCCGTAAATCTTATCGTTGCCGCGGCCACCCGAAATATTGTCGTCTCCGCCATTACCGAAGATCTTTTCGGACGCGTTCGAGCCGGTAAAGTTGTTTGCGTCGTCATTTAGTACGATTTTTTTTGGCTTCTTTGCCATGACTGTGTCTCCATGTTTGACCGCGTTTGCGGGTAGGCTTGGACTTCGTCTTCAATCGAGAAGAGCCCATAGCGGTACTCTTGACCCGTCCCGAGTCCGCCCTTCATTGCAAGCTAATAGGCTTACGTCAAACAAATACGATTTGGTTAAGTATTTACCATTTTAACAAGCTCATGTATTCCCTTATGATGCATGATCATGCTACTGCTATTCTATGCTTGAGGTGTGCTTGACTTCAAATTTCGCGTTTGTTCTTGATGCTTGCTGCTTGCGGTGCCAGGCGTGAGGTAGTTTTTGAGTCCGGCACGCGCGAAGTCGCCGAGCGACTTGCGTGAACAGAATCGTCCGTGCCCCATATTCCGGCCCGGCCCCCGCGGCGTTTCGATGATGCAGCTCTCCGGCCCGCCGGCCGGCTTGATGTTTCGGTCTGCAGAGCCAGAAGCCGAGCCCGAGGACAGATCGCAATTGCTCATGACACAGCGCTTTTCGCCCGAAGCCACGCCTTTTCTCTATGATCAGCGGGCGGCTTTCGCCTTGCTCAGGTCGCGCCGGTGGAGGAATGGGTTGTTCTGCCCGCGCTGCGGGTCGAGGAACGTCCGCGAGGTGAGGACGATTCGCGTGCTTGAGGCCTTTTCATGCAGCGACTGCCGCTACAACTTCACGACCACCGCCTGCACCTTCTTCCATAGCAGCCGGACTCCGGTCTATATGCGGCTGCAGCTGGTGGCGGCGTTCGAATTTTTCGATGCCTCTCCGCGCAAGACCCAGCTCGGCAAGCTCTTCGGCATGAAGCAGACGACGATTCAGCGCCAGATTCAGATGCTCGACGCGCTGCCGCGGACGCCGTTCGCGTTTTCGGTGAGTGATCACCTGCCGTTCGAGGAGTTTCCGTCCGTCATTGCATTCCTGGAGCAGCCCGGCATCGCCTTTTCGCCCGAGGGCCTCGCCGAACGCCTGGACCAGCTCCTCGCTCCGGTCGGGCGGCCAATGCGTCGTACTGCGGGTGGGCGCCACGACGGTGCCTGAGGTCGCGGCGCTCGCGGAAGCCATAACGGAAGGTTACGATTGAGACGGCGCCGCGTCGTGGAAGAATGTTGATCCGGTTCCTTGAACAACGGCGGCGGGCGAATCGCAGGAGTGGTCGAGTAGCCACGTTGGATTGCCGACTACAACAAACCCTTCCTCATTGACGCGCATGGTGAGCATTGATGCCGCGCGTTAAAATTCCGCAGGAATACCCAGATTGAGGAAGTCAATTTTGGAGCTGATGTACAACAGGGTCGGCGTTTTCTGGCGAAAAATAGGTTTCTCTGCGAATTTTCACCATTAATGAACCGTTGATGGCATATGTTTCATTTTACTATTTTAAAAAGTCCGCACTTCCATGGATCGTCTGGTTATGAAATACACAATCATGCGACGATTATCTGTAATTTGCACAAACGTACAAGTAGCATTGAAGATATCAAAGTCAGCAGGAGCGGCGCCATTGTTATGTTAGGGGGAGCGTTTGTACCGATGGAGGTTGAGAATACAGGCGACGTACAAGATGAAAGTCCTTACGTCTCTGCCCGGTCGTTGCCTTATCTGAGTAACAATGGGCTGGCGCATGATCTTGTCGATGCGTTGCGATGGGGCGGGGGGCAGCCGCACTGCCCCCGATGCGCATCGAAATTCACCAAGCGCGTCAACACCAACGTGTTCCGTCAGTTGTATCGCTGCGTCGATTGCAGCTATATGTTCAATTCGCTCTCCGGCACGATCTTCCACGGCTCCAAGATGCCGGTCTACAAGTATTTCCATTTCTTCATCATGCATAACGCGCTGGGCGAGCAGCTCACCCTGAGGGACATTTGCTTCGCGCTCGATTGTTCGTTCAAGACCGCGTCGATCTGGCTGAAGCGAGCGGATGAAATACGATCGCCGACCGCCTTCGGGAAGGTCGACAAGCATCTTTCCAGCAGGTTTGCGAGCCAGGAAACGCGACAGACGCCAGCGGAGTGCGAGGCGTTCTTTTCCTTTTGCGAGATGAAAGCGATCGTGGTGAACGAGGCTCTGCTCATCGATTATGTCCAACATGTCGCCCGGAACGATTTGAACGGTAGCGACGCCTTCCCGACGTGATTGCTCGCCGACCAAGTGTAGCAAAGCAGGTGGCCGGCCGAGGACCGGCAGGAACGAGCCTGCCGGCCCCATGCAGCGCTTCCCGCGGGAACGCCCTACCGGGAAGTCATCGGGAACCCATGGAGCGACCCCCGACGCGCCAACATACCATTTCGCTGCCGGCAACAAAGCCTGTCCTTGTTGAAGTAATCAATACCAGTCCGTGCGATTCGCAAGGATGTTCACGGCCATGAAGGTCGCGAATAATGCGGTCTCTCGGGAGTTGATGGAAACCCTGTTCGACCTCACTACGCACGGGGCCGCAAAGTGTCGATGGGATTGCCGACAAGCCACGAGATCGATCGACAGAACCGGACACGATTTCGCTCCTGCGCATCTCCAGGGCGCCTGTGCCAAGGCCGGCGTGGCGTGCGATCAAACTGGCAAAGCGAATGCCAAGCCTTTCGGCTATCGGATGAGCGCAGGATATAGACGAGTAAGGACCATGCCGACAGCGATGCCGCGGTCGAACTCCGATGCCCCCTCCGGCATCGCGTTTGCAGCGCGCAGCATCACTTCTTCAACAGCAATGTCGGCAATGTTCGACGCTTCCGAGGCAGCGCCAAACGCTTCCTGAATCGCCCGCATGTTTATGTCGGACCGATTCTCCACCGGGGCTGTAGGGTTCTGGTATTGACGAGAATGCACACGGTTCTCCGTCGAGGGTCGCCGCTCGTCGTGCCGAAGAGCGATGCAGTTGGTTTCCCTAGGATGGGCGCCGCCTATAGACTCAATATCTGCGCCTTGTCAAATGCGAGATCTGACACTGGTCAGCGCGCCGAGCGCTTCAGAGTGGACTATACCATCTGACTCAGCCCTGCTGCTTCAGGGAGGGGCGCGCGAGGAGGAATTCTGCTCGGATTCTTCATGTCGTCTCTGCAGACGAGGCCGCTCCTCTCGGCGGGAAGCACCGCATTCGCAAGCGCCGGGATTTTCTCGGCGCGGAGCCCAATGTTCCATAGCGCCGTGGGAGTCACTTCACTCGCCGACGACATGACTTCGGATCCCCATCGCTGATTGCAAATTACTACATCGAGGCCTTCGGAAAAAAATGTGTATCCTGAATACTCAGTTTAACTATGCAGAATTAGTTAAACAGAAAAATCATAGTAAAATGTATCCTTAGTATGCTTTGTATCTACTCGCCGGCTTCGAACGCTTTTCCACGTTGCCGATCTTCCGGCACAACTCGCCGGGCGATGCGTCGTCGTCACCAACATCGACGCAATGTCCCAAACGGGTATCTTGCCGGCCGCTCAGTCACCACAGAGCGGTCGGCAAGCTGTGTACTCCGGCTTTGATCGCGCAAACCCAGTCCGAACTCAGCAAGGATGGCAAGGTTTCGGTGGTCATGAAGGTGGGGCCGGACACCTGATCCTTCACCTGGCTCAAGTCGGGGCTCTAACCGGGCGCAGCAGCCGCAGCGCATTCAGGGTGACCAGGACGGTTGCGCCCGTATCGGCCAGGATCGCGGGCCAAAGACCTGTCACTCCGATCACGGTCGTGACCAGGAACACGGCCTTCAAGCCAAGCGCCATGGTAATGTTCTGGCGGATGTTCGCCATCGTCCGTTTGGACAGATCGATCATTGCCGAGATATCCGATACCCTGCCATGCAACACCGCTGCATCGGCCGTTTCCAGCGCCACGTCAGTCCCGCCACCCATGGCAATACCGACGTCAGCAGCGGCGAGAGCTGGTGCGTCATTGATGCCATCGCCCACTTTGGCGACGACGAAACCTTGCTTCTTAAGCTCCCCGACGATCCGTTGCTTGTCTTCCGGCATGAGTTCTGCACGAACCTCGATGCCAAGCTGTTTGCCGATTGCGGTCGCCGTGCGCTTGTTGTCGCCGGTCAGCATGACGATCTTGGCTCCAGCGGCGGTCAGAGCTTGCAGACCCGCCAGCGCGTCTGGACGCGGTTCGTCTCGCATCGCAATGGCGCCAGCCAGCGCATCATCGACGATCAGGACAGAGACGGTCTTACCTTCGTCGTTGAATGTCGCGATCCGCGACAACTGTTGATCAGAGAGTCTGACCCGCTCTCCCGCGGCCTGGGGTGAACCGAAAAACACGGTAGAGCCATCAACAGTCGCGGTCACGCCTTTGCCGCCCATAGCCTTCGCATCCGACATTTGAGGTACGACAATTCCGTCGGTCTTGGCTTTGGAGAGAATGGCAAAGGCCAGCGGGTGGCTCGACCCAGTCTCCAGCGCGGCGGCGTATTTCAGGACATCGGCTTCGCTGCGATCAAAAGCGACAATGTCGGTTACTTTGGGTTTGCCTTCCGTGAGCGTCCCGGTCTTGTCGAGCGCCACGGCAGTGATCTTGCCCAATTGTTCGAGCACCGCGCCACCTTTGAGAAGGAGGCCGCGCCGAGCGCCAGACGAAAGTGACGCAGCGATCGCTGCGGGCGTTGAGATGACCAGCGCGCATGGGCAGCCGATGAGAAGAATGGCGAGCCCCTTGTAAATCCATTCCGACCAATTGCCGTCGAGAACGAGCGGAGGCAAGACCGCGACGAGAGTTGCGACCGCAACGACGCCCGGCGTATAGTATTTCGAGAAGCGGTCAATGAAGCGCTCGGTCGGAGCCTTCGACTCCTGGGCTTCCTCGACAAGTTTGATCACGCGGGCAATCGTGTTGTCGGAGGCCTCAGCCGTAACCCGGACGCGCAAGGCGGCATCGCCATTCACAGCCCCGGCGAATACATTGGCGTCGACGCCTTTGCGAACCGGCGTGCTTTCCCCAGTGACCGGCGCTTCGTCGATAGCGCTGTCGCCGGAGATGATGATACCGTCAGCGGGAATGCGGTCGCCAGGACGGACCAGGATGATCGAATCCACCCTGAGACTTTCGGCAGGTACTTCTTTGGTTTGCCCGTTGGTCTCAAGCAGCGCGGTCTTTGGCACCAGCCGCGCAAGGGATTGAATGCTGGCGCGTGCTTTGCCCGCAGCCACCCCCTCCAGAAGTTCGCCAACCAGAAAAAGGAATACAACCGTTGCGGCCTCTTCGCCAGCATCGATGAACACTGCACCGACGGCGGCGATGGTCATCAGCATCTCGATGGAAAAGGGGATGCCTGCGATTGCCGCCATGATGGCCCGTCGAGCGATTGGAACAAGTCCAACGAGCATGGCGACAATGAAGGCGTAGGACCCGGTGGCGGGGAAGATATGGCCAATAGCGTAGGCAGCAGCCAAGGCGACTCCAGACAGGATTGTCAGGCGACCTTTGGTGCTGTTCCACCATGGACCCGAGGTCGCGCCGTGGTCATGACCGTGCAGGCCTTCGACGTTCGATGCCTTCCCGTCTTTGGACCTTGAAGCGTGCGCGTGCCCGGCATGATCGTGATCAGTGTGATCTTCCGAATGCAGGGTAACGTGCCTTGCCGATTCCACCTCAGCGCCGATAGGAGCCACGCCATACCCGAGGCCGGTGACCTTCTTCTCAATTGCGGCCACATCCGCGCCATCGTGGTGAACCGTCATCGTACCGGCCGTCACAGAGACCGAAACGTCCGATACGCCGGGCATGCGACGAACTGCGGTGTCAATCTTGCTTGCGCAGCCTGCACAATCCATTCCATCGACCCGAAACCGCGACAGCGTGGTTTCCTCGGCCATGATCGTCTCCTTGATGTTCACTTGTGAGGAGCCTACATCCTCTAGCGACTAGAGGTGCAAGAGGGAAAAATGAAAAAAGTGACGATCGGCGAGGTCGCGCGTTCCAGCGGCGTCAAGGTGCCGACAATTCGCTATTATGAATCGATAGGCCTGCTCGCCGCACCAGAACGCACCGACGGAAATCAACGTTCCTACGAAGCGGGCGACATCCGTCGGCTGGCATTCATACGGCATGCGCGGGAACTTGGATTCGAGATCGACGCGATCAGGACGCTGCTGGATTTGCAGGAGAATCCCAACCAGACCTGCGAAGCTGCGGATGCCATTGCCAAGGCTCGTTTAAGCGACGTCGAGCAGCGTATCCGCAGCTTGACAGCTTTGAAAGCCGAACTGGAGATGATGATCGAAGGCTGCGGCCACGGTCATGTCGATCAATGCCGGGTGATCGAGGTGCTTGCCGACCACGGCGAATGCAAGCACGCTCAGCATTGACACTGGATTTGCATTGCAGCTCACATCTTCACGAGTATCGCAGTCACATACATCAGGGCAACGCCGACACCCAATCCACTGAACGATGATGCCGACAGCAATGCGCTTGATCCTTTGTCTCTGGCGATAAAGCTGCACACTTCGACAACGACCTGCGCTATGGCACCGGCGCCGATAGCCAGGAACAACGCAGTCCATTGGGGACCGAAGGCGAGGCTGCCGATCCAGATGCCGATCACGGCGGGTCCCCCAGCCAACAGAGCAAGGCCCACGAATATCCCGATGCTCGGCCGGACTTTCAGGATCGGCGCGGCAATGCCGATACCCTCTGTAATGTTGTGCAATGTGAAGCCGATGACGAGGAAAGTTCCAAGTCCTGCCGACCCGGCCGCAAAGGCGGCGCCGATGGCAAGCCCTTCACCGAGGTTATGCAGGCCGATACCGATGGCGATGAACGTTGCCAGGGCTAGCCCAGTCGGACTGCCTTGCCGTCGCCCAATGCCCAATAGCACAAGGAAACTCGCCAAGGCCGTCAAGACGACCATGATCGGCCCTTGGAAGACAGCGGCAGATTTCTCCGCGAATTCCAGGGCTTCCACCACAGTGTCGATCAACAAGAATGCCAGGAGACCGACAGTCATCGCCAGCAGGAATGTCATGACCTGTGGCCCGGCTCCGCGCAGTGCCGGATAGAACAGGAGCCCGATCACAACGGGCAGGATTCCGACGAATGCCCCGAGCGTCGCTTGCGATAACAGCGCCCCCGGGGTTGCCGGAGGCGTCGGTACCGCCACTGCAATCGGATGTTCGAAAGTCGCACCCGTGTTGGTTACGAAGGTGACGTTGTGCGCTTCACCCAAGACCCATGGGAAGGGAAGCTTGACCCAGGCGGCATCTCCGCGCGGAATCGGACCGGGGGGGTCCTGAGTGAACTCCCAATAGGCTGCGTCCACCTGGACTTGCGCGATCTTCATGTCTTCTGAACCGCCAGCGCGAACGAGCAGGCTGAGGCCGTCGCTGTTGAGCAATGTCCGTTCGATGGTCAGTTGTTCAACAGGAGGTGCCCCGTTCCTGAAGTTCTGGAGCGGGTCCGCTTGTAACAGCCAGAGGACCGCCAGGCCGAGCACCGCGATGGGCAGAAGGAGCCACAGAAGCCTTCCGAAGTCGCCCGTCTTACGGGCGGGAGCTGTTGTCAGGTTGCTCTCGGTATCGTCGGTCATGCCGAGGCCTCCACAACGTCGAACATCCCCATCCAGCCAAGTTCGGTGAATTCGGATTGGTGCGCATGGAACATGTACAGGCCCGGTTCGTGATCCTCGAATGTGAATTCGATGATGCCGCGTTGCGCCTGACATTGTGTGATGAGATCGACCGTCTTCAACGTGGGTGTCAGCGTCGTGCCCTGGTCGAAGTAGTTGAAGAAGTTGGCATGCAAATGGAAGGAATTGATCGGATCGAACTCAGTCACGTTGAGGAGATAGATGCGCACCGGCCGGTTCTTGACCACCCTGATCGGTTCTTTCGCGTAGCAGTGGGCAATGGTGTTGCAGGCATAGAACTCGTTCTCGCCATCGAAATTCGTGTCGAACGCGTTCATGACCATGGCCATTTCCTGCCACTGCGCATTCTCCGGCGTTCCGAGAAGCCGTGATTTGGCAACGGCGATTTCCTCGGGATGCCGCGTGGGGTCGGGGTCAATCACGAATAGGCCGTACATGCCTTTGTGGATGTGCCGTGCGAGCGGCAGGGCATGACAATGGTAGAGGTGGCAACCGAAGGGCTTGGCGTCGAACTCATAGGTGAATTCTTCGCCAGGCTGGATCACGCCAGCACCTGGAACGCCGTCCATCCTGGCAGAATGAATGCCGTGGAAGTGGAGTGAATGGGGGTGGGAGCCGTAGTTTTTCAGGACGATGCGCAGGCGCTCGCCCTCTGTCGCTCGGATGGCCGGCCCCGGGACGCGACCGTTGTAGGTCCAGGCCGGAAACATGACCCCGGGCGCGATCTCGATTTCCTTTTCCTCGACCTCGATCTCGAAGCTGCGCAGTGTTCGTCCATCAGGCAATATGCTGACGGTACCCGTATACCAATCCGTCAACATGGCTGTGGGATCAAAGCCGTTCTTGTCATTGTCCACTTTGCCAATGGTGATCATGGCTCCGTGGGCCATCCGGTGTGTAGGAATTGCGGCGGCATCCGCGGACTCTTGCGAGGCCATTGCAGCCATATGGTCTGCGGAATGCTGGGTCTGGCCAGCTGCGCCCCGGTTATAGAAGGCGGTCGCGCCCAAGGAAGCCAGACTGGCTCCAAGGAGATTTCGCCTGCTCAGAACGGCCTGCGCCAATTTCAACATTTCGTTCTCCCCGGCTGCTTTCGCCCAACACAGCATGGCCTGATAAATATAGCAATGGCTATAATATCACGAGAGTGCTAAGCGCGCAAACGCGCATCCGATGAAGAATTTCCCCAACATTTGTGGAAACTTAGCTTAGGCTATGATAATTCTCTGGCGGGCGACTGCTTGGGAGCATGCTTTTGAACGAGAACGCCGTGCCGGCAGGTGAGACATCGCTTGTTGACGCCAATACCCAGGTTGAAAGTTTCCGACGGACCCGAAACAACCGGCGGACCGAACTTGTCGAAGATTATGTGGAATTGATCGCCGATCTGATCGATGACGGCGGCGAGGCCAGGCAGGTCGATATCGCACAGCGCCTTGGCGTCGCACAACCAACTGTCGCCAAGATGCTCAAGCGCTTGGTCGCCGAGGGCTACATCCAGCAGCGACGCTATCGCGGGGTTTTCCTGACGGATCAGGGAAGGCAGCTCGCCAGCCGCAGCCGCGAGCGCCACCGCGTGGTCGAGTCTTTCCTACGTGCGATTGGGGTCGGCGAGGAAACTGCTCGGATCGATGCCGAGGGGATCGAACATCACGTCAGCCCCGAAACGCTAGAAGCGTTTCGACTGTTCTTGGAGCGCGGCTGAAGCTCGGTCTCTCCAGCAATTGGTTCGCTCTCTCGAATAGCTTTGCCGTTGTGGGTTATCGGGAGATCGCGCGTTGGACGAGGCTCGAGGCTAAAGAAGCAAATCCAAAATAGGGAACTCGACCCTTGACCTTGCCATCGTGGCAACCTGCAAGATGCAGATGCGACGGCAATGCCACGAACCTCTCTGGCGATTGACCTGCGTCAACAATGCCCCGCGAAATTGCGCTAAGTTGGGCCAGTGATTGGAAAGCTGCTCATGGCGAGAACGAGCAAGATCGATGGGATGCTGAGAAGCTTGCTGGCTGCGATGCTGGCGATCTTTGTCGTGCTTTCGCCTGCATCGGGCGCCATGTCCATGCAGTGCAGTCCCCAAAAAGCCGCGGCGCATCATGATGCGAGCGCCCCCGACAGCCAACATCCGATCAAGCACACGCATGGAATCCAGATAGGACAGGATGGCTGCTGCAAATCAAGCTGCGCCGCCTGCGTCGCCGTCTTGGCCCCTTATGCGCTCGACGTGTCTATCGGTGCGCATGAGCGCACACGCACAAATCAGGCGCTGCTCCTGGTTGGCATATCCTCACCGCCTCTTCTCGGGCCGCCTCGAAATTCCATCTCGACATTCTGAAGCCACCTTCGCGCGACGGCGGAAAGCTGCCCGCTTGACGCGGAATTCCGTCGGTATGAGCCGACATCAGAAAACGAGGCAACACCATGCACAGAAGAGATTTCCTGAAGACCGCCACAGCGGCGACCGCATTCGCATTTTCGGTCACATCCTCTAAGGGTGTCGTGGCCGGGACCACCGTCGCTCCTGTCCAGCTTCAAGGTCGAAAGACCATCGCTCTGTCCGTCAGCAAGCGTATCCTTGAAGTGAACGGCAAAGCCGCAGAGGTCTACAGCCTTGTCCAGCCCAACGGCACTCATGGGGTTACGCTGGACGCTGAGGGTGAGTTTGACATCGACCTCACCAACCGCATCGACGAGCCGACACTCATCCATTGGCATGGCCTGACCCCGCCGTGGAGCGAAGACGGGGTCCCCAACAATCCTGCAGCGCTACTGAAGCCCGAGGAGACCAGGAGCTATCGGTTCCCTGTCGGTGCAGGCGGCACGCATTGGATGCACGCCCATACCCTTCAGGAACAAAGGCTGTTGGCCGCTCCGCTGATTGTGCGGACGACGGAGGATCGCAAGGAGGACGAACAGGAGGTCGTCATCCTGCTGCATGACTTTTCCTTCTCCTCGCCCGAAGAACTGCTGGCGAAACTCAAGGGCCCCGGCGGCAAGATGGGCAACGCGATGAACCACGGCATGATGATGAACCACAAAATGATGGGTCACATGATGCCGGAAGATGGGCAGTCGATGTCCAGCATGCCGATGATGGGCATGATGGGCGACATGGACCTCAACGACATCGAATATGACGCCTATCTCGCCAACGACCGCACATTGGATGATCCGGAAATCGTCAGGGTGGACAAGAACGGCACTGTTCGCCTTCGCATCATCAACGGCGCGACGGCGACGGCTTTTACGATTGATCTCGGAGGGCTAACGGGAGCGGCCATTGCGGTCGATGGGCAACCGATCAGGCCGGTCAACGGGAAGGCGTTTCCCTTGTCCATGGGACAGCGTCTGGACATCCGTCTGCGGATGCCGGCCTCGGGCGGCTCTTTCCCGGTCCTTGCATTGCGCGAAGGCGGATTTGAGCGGACCGGGCTTATTCTGGCGACCAAGGATGCGGCAGTGTCCAAGCTTGCATCGAAGGGCGAAACCAAGGGCGGTGTGCTCGATCTCGGCTTCGAGGCGTCCCTGTCGCCGATACTCCCGCTGAAAGTCATGCAGCCGGATCGGACCTACGATCTCACGCTTGCGGGTAACATGCAGACCTACGAGTGGATGATTGGCGGTGCCGATAACCTTTCGGCAAAACTCGGCGACAGGCTTGAATTCACGATCGGCAATATGTCGATGATGAGCCATCCCATGCATCTGCACGGCCATCATTTCCAGGTTGTCGGCATCAATGGCAAGAGTTTGGAAGGTGCAGTGCGCGACACCGTGCTGATCCCGCCGATGCAGCAGGTGACCCTGGCGTTCGACGCGAACAATCCCGGGAATTGGCCGTTCCATTGCCATCATCTCTACCACATGGCTTCGGGGATGATGGCTTTCGTGAAGTACGAGAACCTCGGTTGAAAGTGCCAGATGCATGTCCTCCGTGCCGGCAGGACCGGGGCGGAGGATACCTCATATTATCGAGAGAGATTTGAGCCATGGACAATCACACACACCATGATCACCACGCGTCTCATAAGGGAGCACAGCACGGGTCTGAACCCAAAGATGACGCGGCGTCCCCTCTGGAAGGGACGATCTACACCTGCCCGATGCACCCTCAGATACGCCAGGATGCCCCCGGCAATTGCCCGATCTGCGGCATGACACTTGAACCGGAAGTGGCCGCGCTCGACGAGGGTCCCAGCGCTGAATACCTGGACATGAAAAGGCGCTTCTGGTTCGGATTGGCGCTTTCAATTCCCGTGCTGCTTCTGGAGATGGGCGGGCATTTGACCAACCTGCACATGATCCTTGGAGCGCAGGTGTCCAATTGGATTCAATTGGTCCTTGCAACCCCCGTCGTCCTCTGGTGCGGCTGGCCGTTCTTCGAGCGAGCCTGGACCTCGTTGATGACACGCCATCTCAACATGTTCACGCTGATCGCGATGGGCACCGGGGTCGCATGGCTCTACAGCGTCGTCGCAACCGTAGCGCCCGCAACCTTCCCACCAACTTTCCGGGCAATGGACGGCTCTGTCGCAATCTATTTCGAGGCGGCGGCGGTCATCACCGTATTGGTGCTGCTCGGCCAGGTCCTGGAACTGCGGGCACGCGAACAGACGGGCGGTGCGATCCGGGCGCTTCTTGACCTTGCCCCGAAAATGGCAAGGCGGGTCAAAGTCGATGGCGACGATGAAGATGTATCGCTCGATGCCGTCAATGTCGGAGACCGTCTCAGGGTACGTCCCGGCGAAAAGGTCCCGGTTGACGGTAAGCTGATCGAAGGCCGCAGTTCCGTCGATGAATCGATGATCACAGGCGAGTCGATGCCGGTGACCAAGGAGGTCGGTGGAAAACTCATCGGTGGAACGATGAACCAGACCGGCGGCTTCGTGATGCAGGCCGGGAAGGTCGGACGCGACACGATGCTCGCGCAGATCGTCCAGATGGTCGCCAATGCCCAGCGGTCTCGTGCGCCGATCCAGCGCCTGGCCGACGAGGTCTCCGGCTGGTTCGTGCCGGTCGTGATCGGGATCGCGGTGATAGCGTTCGCGGCCTGGATGCTGGTCGGACCTGAACCACGCTTCGCTCATGGGCTTGTCGCTGCTGTCGCTGTCCTGATCATTGCCTGCCCCTGTGCGCTGGGACTGGCGACGCCGATGTCGATCATGGTCGGCGTTGGCCGTGGCGCAGGGCTCGGTGTTCTGATCAAGAATGCCGAGGCGCTCGAGCGGTTCGAGAAGGTCGACACCCTTGTGATCGACAAGACGGGCACGCTGACCGAAGGGCGCCCCAAGGTCACCGAGATCAAGACGGTTGACGGTATTGATGATGCAGAGTTTCTCCGTTTGGCCGCTACGCTGGAAAAAGGGAGCGAGCATCCTTTGGCTCACGCCATCGTGGAAGCAGCGAAGGACAGGAACCTCGCCCTCGGAGACGCCGCCGACTTCGACAGCCCCGTCGGCAAGGGTGTCCTGGGCGCTGTAGAAGGAAAGAGACTGGTCATCGGCAGCCTTCGCATCATGAAAGAAGCGAATGTCGATTTGACCCTATTGGCAGCGGAGGCCGAACGTCTTCGAGGCGATGGCGCAACCGTCATTTTCATGAGTATCGACGGCAAGCTCGGGGGTCTGATAGCAATAGCCGATCCGGTCAAACAGACCACACCGGCTGCTCTGGCAGCGCTCCGTGAAGCGGGTATTCGTGTCGTCATGCTCACGGGTGACAACAAAACCACGGCCCAGGCAGTGGCGCGAAAGCTCGGGATCGATGAGGTGGAAGCGGAAGTCCTTCCCGAAAACAAGGGCGACATCGTCAAGAAGCTGAGATCGGAAGGCAGGGTCGTGGCGATGGCGGGAGATGGCGTCAACGACGCGCCCGCGCTTGCTGCGGCCGATGTCGGCGTGGCAATGGGCACGGGCACCGATGTTGCTATTGAAAGCGCAGGCGTCACCCTGCTCAAGGGCGACCTGCAGGGGTTGGTTAAAGCGCGACAGCTCAGCCACGCGACGATGAGCAATATTCGCCAGAACCTGTTCTTCGCCTTCGTCTACAACGCGGCGGGCGTACCAGTCGCGGCAGGTGTTCTCTATCCCAGTTTTGGACTTCTGCTTTCTCCGATCATCGCCGCAGCAGCCATGGCTCTTTCATCCGTGAGCGTTATCGGCAACGCATTGCGACTGAGAGGAGTGAAGATATGACAAGCCGCAATCTGTTTTTTTTCGGCATCTCGCTCGCGGCGATTGCCCTCTTCTTCGTGCTCAGGGAGCATTGGGGACACATGCTGGGGCTCGTCCCCTACCTGGTACTGCTCGCCTGCCCACTGATGCATCTGTTCCACCATCACGGCGGACACCATTCGGGACATGACGCACACGATGCGAAGACATCGGCAACGGTGGGTGATTCTTAATCTCAGCCGTTTACCATCGACGCTTTCCGAACCGCAGGAGGAGACCGATGAAGGACGGCTACACGCTCACTCAAATCCTGCTGCATTGGTTGATCGCCATCCTGGTTCCGATCCAATACCTGACGGGCGGCAGCATTGAGAGGACCCATCATGCGGTCCATTTGGGACTTTCGCCGGACCCCTGGGACATGTTCCAGCACGGCGTTCACGTTTACACGGGCATGGCGATTGGCGCTCTGATGGGGATCAGATTCCTCGTTCGCCTGATTTCGGGACCGAGCCATTCGGGGCAGAAAGGACCTTTCCCAACTGTGGCACGCCTGCTGCATTTGGGTTTCTACGCGGCGATCATAGGCCAGGCGGCCATGGGCTTTGTTGCCAGCTATCTATGGTTCGGCATCGCGCCCTACCATGTCATCGGATCATGGATCATCCTGGGGATGTTGTTTCTCCATGTGTCGGCGGCTGCCTGGCACACGCTGGTGATGAAAGATGACACGCTCGATAGGATGACGGTAACCCGTGGAACGAGGAAGCCCGCCCATGAGGCGTGAGATGGCCGCGTGGTTTGCGGCAGCGCCTCCCCAATTCGGTCGTAATTGACAGGATATCCTCCGATGATAAGCAGGGGCATGGCAATTTTGGCTCGAATCGCATTCCTGAAAATGCTGGTTCTACTGAGACTGGTGATCATCGGGTCACTGGCAGCCTATTCCTTGCCCACTGTCAGTTTCGCAATGCATGGCGACGCCTCGGCGTCCTATCAAATTGCGGCTGCCGTGACGTCCGATCATCATTCCACTGTCGATGACCGTGCGGCGTTGAATCCTGATCACCATGATCATGGCATCTCTGACAAGACAGCCGATCAGAAGACCGATATCAAACAGGATTGCTGTTCTGATTTCTGTGTGAGCATGGCGATTGTTGCCGATTGCGAGATCGCCGTATCGGTCGCGCCGCAATTCCTCTACACGCTCGTCGATGATCAGGCCGTCTTTGGCCAACTCACGAGCCTCCACCGGCCCCCGTCTGTTCGCACATGATTGAAAGCCGCTGACGCGGCCTTGCTCGGTCCGACAAGCGTGTTCGCTTGATCCGACCGTCTTGCAACTCATGTTCGGATTCCACCAATGAAACTCATGTTTTCGGTGGCCATCCTGCCCGTTTTATTGGGCGGATGTGCCTCCACCTATCCCGCGGAGGTCACGGCCTCACGCGATCCAGCAGACGTCGCTGCCGACGTTCCTCGCGCACATTATCGAAGCCCTATGGCGGGCTATACCCATCGCATCCCGGTAGACCCAAAACCCTGGAAAAAGTTGAATGACGACCTCTCGTCGGACGAGGGGGAAGCATCATGATGGGCCGAATTCATTATGCGGCCGTCTCGCTTGCTGTGACCCTGACGTTGGCCAGTTGCACCACGGGCGGCGAGTTTTCCGTCACGGACGCAGGTTTCTCCTCAGTCAAGAACAACACCACCGTATTGAGCAAGGAGACCGTGTGGGTCCAGAACCGCGCCCAGGCAGAAAGGACTGAAGCCCGCGTCCAGGCACTGCTTGGAGCGAACAAGGCGGTCGATGCGGAAACAGCGGTG
>NZ_JBYCZP010000034.1:0-22971 GCF_057586295.1 Rhizobium sp. SRI_017
CAGGACTGGACGCCCTCTCTAGCGCCCCTCGCGCTCTACTACTCCGGCAGGAAGAATCCGCCGGCTGCCTTTACAGCGTTCATTCAGGCGGCCCGGGATTTTGCGAATGGGTAACGCTCTGGTGCACAAATCAATGCTTAAGGGAGATCGTTCCAGCACAACTCGACCCCAGAAGGGATTCGAATGCTAGACCTCAATCGCGCGGCAGCAACGCGCCCCCAAGTCAGTCGTTTAGCCCGCCGGGGACCCTTCCCAAAAGCAGACATAATCAAGGCAAATCCTTGAAGCCCCGATGCAGGTTTCCCGCCTTGATCCTGGCCACCGTCTTATTCACCGCCGTCATGGTTTTATAGTTGGGCCGCCGGTGGCACAGGGACGATGCACCACCGGCACAGCGCCAGCCGTTACAGGCGCCGCTTCGGCTGTTGAACAGCCGCCGGTTCAGAACGCCTTCTGGTGAAGGGTGTTCCGCCCATATCTCAAGCAATATTTTCTGTCGCAACAAGTGAAAGATTTGTCCGTTCTTGCTGATCGCGTCGACTTGGCCGACAGGTGGAGAATGAAGGAGAATGCCATGGCTAAGCACCGAGACAAGCTGATCGGGACCGAGGACGGTGACACCCTGACCGGGGATAGGCACGACAACGTCATTCGTGGGCTGGGCGGTGACGACATACTATCAGGGTTAGGCGGCAACGACACCATCGTCGGCGGCGCCGGCAACGACGATATCCGTGGCGGGGCGGGCGATGATCGACTCACTGATGGCATCGGTGATGATATGCTGTTCGGTGGCTCAGGCGACGACGTATTCGACATAATTGGTGGCCATGACGCGGTGGATGGTGGCGATGGCGAAGATATTGTCATAGTCGACGGGAACTTCGCGGACTGGCAGATCGAGCGTGAGGGCATGACTAACGACCTCACGATGACGCGCGGCGACCAAATCGTAACGACCACACAGGTCGAACTCATCCAGTTCGACGACGGGGTGAAGCAAGTTCAAGACCCCGGTCCCCTTTAAATAGCCAGACGCCGCCGGCTCGCTCCGCCTCCATGTGATGAGAGCCTTTGTCACTGGACGGCCTTTATCGCCCGTCACAACTGTGGAACGCTCTGGCGTACTGAAAGGGGCACCCTGCAGCGCCCCCGAGCATCAGTTCTTTTTTATTGAAATTCCGTCTTCGTCGGCCTTCAGCTCTACACCTGGCTTCGTTTCCTCTCGATAGAGGTACAGCCCGCCGCCGACTACAGCGATGAGAAGAATGGCAATGATTGCGTAGAGTGGTCCCTTGGTCATGAAGTGCTCCTGTTGGCCAGCCGTGAACGCAAGCGCGCACAGCAAGTTCCAGCGGCGTAACGCCCCAGGTTCATTCGGACATTCCACGCTCAGCTTTGATCTTCGAAACCGTGGCCTTTATCGCCTCCATGGCGTCATGATTGGCCTTCCGGAAAGCCGGGCTGTCTGTGACAGAGATCCGGTTTTTGCCGGCGCTCACGGCGGCCGCGCGCGGATCCTCCGGCGATCTGATATGGATCTTTGCGGCCAGGGCGGCACCGATGAAGGCTTCGCGTGCCAGCTCGGGTGACGTGTCGCCTCAAGGGCACGAAGGCAGGCCTGCTGCGCTTCCAGATAGGCCTTGTCCTTGCCGGCCGGCCAATGGGACAGAAGGCATTGCGCAGCATCCTCCGTCGACTTCACTGTTCGGTAGCTGCCGACCCCATGCAGTTCCAGATCAACACCCTTGCTCCAATTCTGCATGATGCCAACTCCTTACCCAACCAATGCGAGTCAATGGCGAGCGGAGGGAGTCGTTCCACCTCGATAAAGTTCGAACGATTTACTCAACCAGGTGGAAAGGGGGTGGCCCATAGACTAACGCGAACTCTTCGGAAATTCACATGGCAGGGTTGCTTTCTTATCGCCGGGTGAAGCATGGCCGGCCAGCCAAGATGAAGGTTCTGTCCGAGGATCTTCCGCGTGCTTCATGGCTCGATCGCCTGACCTCATCGCAGTTCGTCATGCTGGTATCGGCCGGCGCCCTAGTGGCGGTTATCGTCGGTTCGTCGGCCGCCAATCCTGAGAACACCCGGGCCGTCCAGCAGAAGATGGGTGCTCTGGCGTCGGCCATAGCCGAAAAATGGTCGGAAGCGGCACCTCAGGCCAAGACGAATTCGGTCGCGAAGAAACCACAGTCGGTCACCAGGCCGAAGGTGATCGAGGCTGCTCGATCGAAATCCAGCGGATGCCATCCGAGCTACAGCCCGTGCGTCCCTATAACCTCCGATGTCGATTGTGACGGTGGTTCCGGGAACGGCCCTGCCTTCACCGGCCGGGTGCAGGTGATCGGGTCGGATGTGTACGGACTTGATCGAGACGACGATGGGATAGGGTGCGAGTGAGGGGCCCCCCGGAGGCGGCCCGGTCCTGCCTACATGCTGCCAATGTTCCGATCGGGTGTCAGCGCGGCGAAGTTCGGCACGTCCTCGATCGCGGCAAGAACACCGGCCTTCTTCAGGAACCGCTCAAGGTTCTGGCGGAGGGCGGCGATGGGGAAGCGCCCGTTCGCGGCCTCCTGGCACGCCCGCATCAGGGTTTCATGAGGAAGCCCACGTTGGTCGGGAGGCCAGGCTTCCAGCAGGTCAAAAGCATCCTCAAGGCTGGTGACTTCCTCGACATAGTGCTTTCGCTGGACGAACAGGGGGCGGTCGAAAAATGTGATTGCCATCGGTTCCTCCTTTCTCGGCAAGTGGACGAGCGGCCATATAGGCAGCGAGTTGGGCGGTTCAAGGGCGTGCACGCCGTCGAATTGTCAGACTCATCGACCAGCTCAAGCGTCATGAGCAATCGAGCAATGCTTTCTCAGCGTTTGACGCTCACTGTCCGCAGGTCTTCATCAGTTTTTCGAAAGCCTGTTTCGCACCGTTCAGCGTGAAGGTCACGACCGGAACCTTATCGCTGTTGACATCGGAAAGCATAAACCTCTTCTGCTTCAGCAGCACGGTGACCAAGGATTTGTTGACGCTGTCCATCACCAACGCGCCGTCCATCGCCTCATAATGGGCATCGACGGTGAACTTCTCCTTGGCGAGCGAGAGTTCGATTTTCGTCTTGTATTCCTCATTGCCGCCGGGCGGATAGCTTGCGCCCGCAAAGGGAAGATAGCGAATTGACACCGCGTCGTCGGGGCCGCATTGGACGAGGATAAAGTGCTGCTCCGCCGGATCGCTCGAAGCCGTCCGCGCGCAGATTGATGCCATCATGGTGGGGCCGCCTTCGTCCTCCTCCATCGAGGCTTCCCAGCGGTCGCATTGCTGCGCCATGGCGGTACTGCCCAAAAGGCAGAAAAGCAGTGTCGATATCAGTCGCATGAAAGGCTCCGAGGTATCTGGGACACACCTCTAACGTTCCTGGGGTGGAGATTATACGTGGGTCAAGACCTTTTCATGTGCCGTTGCGAAAACGGGAGCGGATGATGCAAGGCTTCCGATCACCGGGAGTCCCTCAGCGCCTCGTCTCTGTCTTCTCCGCTGTCCGTAACCTTTTCGTCCCACCCCGCTCACAACGCGCCGCATTCCAAACCCGCGTTCACCGTATGCAGGCGATCGCACAGTGGAAAGCTGCGGCCGGAGCCAAGGCATAAGATCAATCCCAGGGCAGAAGTCTCCCATGCATCCGAATTCGAGTTAAGGTGACATCGCCGCCGCAGGATGTTTATCGTCGTCAGGTCGGCAACCCGAACTGTTTTCGCAGGCTCTTGTCGAATGCGAATTCGGGGACGAAACGGCGCAGGAGACTGATCCGTCGCGCCATTTTTCCCGCCGCGTAGCGCCTCTTTGGAACGATTGCGCTCGCCGCTTCGACAATCGCCCTGGCGACGACGTCCGGGGCGTCGCCAGTTTCTATCGCTTTTTTGTTGATTGCATTCATGCTGGCGCGCTCGGCGTCATAGACGTCAAGCAATCGGTCCGGTCTAGCAAGGTTTTCTTCAAATGCCGTCCTTGTAAAGGCGGGCTCGACCAACACAACGCGAATGCCAAAGGTGCGAAGCTCGTGGTCAAGCGATTCGGAATAACCTTCAATGGCATGCTTGGTCGCCGCATAAACGGCGGAATAGGGAGCCGGGATCAAGCCCAGCACTGAACTCACATTGATGATCCTGCCTTTTCTCTGCTGACGCATGGCCGGTAGGACCGCCCTGGTCATGCGTAGAACGCCGAAGACATTCACGTCGAACAGCGCCTGCGCCTGGACCGTCGAGGACTCCTCTGCGGCGCCGAGCAGACCCATGCCGGCATTGTTGACAAGGAGATCGATGCGGCCGGCCTCAGCCAGGACGCGCTCGGCCAATTTTGCCACGGACTCATCGTCGGTAACGTCACAGGTCAGCATAGTGATAACGTCTGAACTCTCCGCCACGGCGCGGCGGCTGGTTCCGAACACCCGAAAGCCCGCAATCCGTAAGGCTTTGGCAGTGGCGAGACCGATGCCAGAGGACGCGCCGGTCACCAAGGCGACGCCAGGATTAGTCGTATTCATGAGGATTCCTTCCTTTTTTACTCTTCAGGGGCATGGACCTTCCTTTTGTGCCCGTGCGCCAGTCCGGTCAGTTCCCGTCGTCGAGGAGCTTCGTTCGAGTGTTTTTCAGGGCTGAAAGTCCCCTATGCGACCCATGCCGCAATCCGCTCCGCGATCGCCTCGGGAGCCTCGATGTGCAGGAAGTGACCGACGTCGGGGACGACCTCCATCGCGTGCGGGGCGGCGAACCGATATCGGTCGTCGACCAGCGCGGGGAGGATGCAGCCGTCGTTGGCACCGTGAAGCTGCAACAGGGGCACGGTGATCGGCTGAGACATTCGGCGCGTCGCCCCAAGCATGCCGGGTCTGAGCATCGCCCGGTAGTACTTTAGAGGCGCAGGCATGCTCGTTCGCAGGTGCTCGTGCAGCTCCGCCTGGAGAGCAGGATCGAGCGAGAAGCCGGGCGACCACTGACGCCAGAGGCGGTCGATGAGGGCGAGATCGCCGGCGGTGGCCATCCAGCCGCTTCCCGGCAGTTGAAAGAGCCCCATGTACCAGCTCCGGCGCAGCTGAGCGGGGTGCGTCAGCCGGCGCATGAAGGTGAGTGGGTGAGGGATTGCGAGCGCAACCGCGCGTTCGATCTGCTCCGGCGCGGTGACGCAGGCATCATATGTGATCAGTGCGCCCCAGTCGTGGCCAATCAACTCCACGGGTCGCCCGGGAGACCAGCGGTCGATCAGCGCGAGCACATCGCTGGTGAGGGCAGCGAAGTCGAACGGCCCCGCGGTCGGGGAGGGCGCGTAACCGCGAAGCCAGGGTGCAACGACGTAACGTCCACGGCGGCCGAGCTCGGCAAGGAAGGGCTTCGCGGTCGGCGGATGGTCCGGGAAGCCGTGCAAGACGATCGTCGGTTGGCCATCGGGATCACCACCCTGCAACGCGTGGAAGGTGCCGTGTGGCAGGTCGAAGGTGACGTGTTCGAACTCCATCTGTCACCCTAAACCAGCATCGACTGCTGGGCGAAGATACCCGCCATCGCGCCTTGCCATGTTGCCGTGGTGACCGAGGGGATTCCGGGGTTGGCGAGGTCGCCGGCGGCATAAATGCCGGGTATGCTGGTTTCGCGGCGCTCGTCGGTCTTGATAGCGATGCCGGTTGGCGTATTGACCGTGTCGAAGCCGAGTGTTTCATGCAAGCTTGCGGATGGCTTGTTGCGTGGATGCGCGAACAGGATATCGACTCCGACATCGGGGCCGGTATCGAGCTTCATTGTGGCATTGTGGCTGCCGTGACGGACGATCCCTCTGATCCGGCCGTCAACGACAGGCACCTGGCGGCGCGCCAGGTCAGCCCGGCTATCGGGTGCAATGTCGTGACCATCGGCGAAGACCGTCAACCTGTCGGTCCAATCGTGGAACAGCCTGACTTGATTCATCGACTGCGGGCCGGACCAGACGAGGCCCCAATGCTGGCCGGCGACCTCAAAGCCGTCGCAATAGGGGCAGGGGATGATGGATGTGCCCCAGCCTTCGGCAAAGCCCGGAACGTCAGGCATCTGGTCGACAACGCCATAGCTCAAGATCAGGCGTCGCGCGCCAAGGCTTTCGCCATCGCCAGTGAGGACGGAGAAATCGTCTATGCCGCCGGAGACGCTGTCGGCCCGGGCAATGACCAGCTTGATCGCAGGGTAACGAGCCAGCTGCTGCCGCGCCTCGGTCAGTATGTCCGATGGTGGCTTGTGATCGTGGCCGAGCACTCCGTGCGAGCGGCCTGCGAAGCGGTTGCGTGGCAGGCCGGTATCAAGAACAGTGACTTTGCGGCGGGCACGGCCGAGCTGAAGGGCAGCGGCGAGACCGGCAAAGCTGCCGCCGATGATGATGACGTCATCCATGGTGATGGGCTCCGTATTGCGGATGGAGGGGGTTGGGCTGCGCCTGGCACGCGATATGGTCTAGCAAAGCGCATTCGATATCGCTGGGCGGCCACGGCAAACTCGATTTGGAGGACACGATAAAATCCACTCTTGGCATTTGCGATACTGCGTAGTATCGTAATTCACGAATAACGATACTGTCAAGGACTGTAATTATCGTGCCCGAAAAAACCATCCGCGCCCGGCGCGGCCGGCCCGCCAACGAGGCGCTCGGCCAAACCATAGTCGACGCCGCGGGCGAACTCTTTGCGGAACTGGGCTTTCAATCGACGACATTGGACAAGGTCGCCCAGCGAGCGAAGATATCGAAGCTCAGCATCTACAGGCACTTCGAGAACAAAGAGGCGCTGTTTGGCGCGGCCTTTGCGGCCCGCTGCCAGCAGTCAATACCACAGGCCCTTTTTGAAGGCGCCGACGGCTCGGCCGAAGATCAGCTGATGGCGGTGGGATCGTCGCTGCTTCGCACGCTGTTGCGCCCGGACGTCCGCAACGTCGAAGCCATGGTCATGGCCGACACGCCGAACCAAAAGTCGTTGAGCAAGGTCCATTACGAAGCCGGCGCCGTCCATATCATCGCTCAAATCGAGGCTCTGTTACGTCAGTTGCATGCGAAGGCGGCTTTGAACGTGCCCGACCCTCTCCGGTCCGCCCGCTTGTTTGCTGCACTTTTCAAAGGCTCCGATCTCCTGATTATCGCCCGCTTCGACGAGGCGAGAGCAGAGGACGAGGGCGAGATCGAATCCTATTGCCGGTCGGCCGTCGCCATGTTCATCGCCGCGCACGGTGGCAGCGACCACGCGGGCGGATAGCTTGGTTAAGAACGGATTAGAACAAGGATACGGCATGGCAGAGAAATATGTTTATCAGGTAGCAGATTGGAAAGATCAAAGCGGGCAGCGCTGGGTCACCTACCAGGCCCAGCTCGATTCCATGATGGCGGCGTTCGGCCAGGCGGCGATCGAAGCCGCCGCTCCCGTCATGGGCGAACGGGTGCTGGATGTCGGCTGCGGCGCAGGGGCGACTAGTCTGCATCTGGCCGCTCGCGTCGGCGCGGGGGGCCATGTGTTAGGCGTGGACATATCCGAGCCGCTGATCAACAGAGCGCGCGCTCTAGCGCCGCAGGATACGCCGGTCCTGTTCCAGGTGGCCGACGCCAGCAGCACCGAGTTGCCCGAGGCTGCGTTCGACATCCTGTTCTCGCGCTTCGGAGTGATGTTCTTTGACAATCCGACGGCGGCGTTCGCGCATATGCGGCGAGCGCTCAAGCCCGGCGCGCGGGTCGCTTTCGTCTGCTGGCGAGGCATGGCCGAGAACGATTGGGTGCGCTTGCCGATGGGCGCGATCAAGGGCATCCTCCCACCGATGGTGCCGCCCGGTCCCGAAACGCCCGGCCCGTTCTCGTTTGGCGACCAGGGGCGGGTGGCGCATATTCTAACGGTGGCTGGCTTCACCGATGTCGCAATCGCGCCATTCGACGCCTCCATCCCGTTCGGCAAGGGGGAGACGCGGGACGCGGCGCTCGATGACGCGGTGACGATGACACTCGAGGTTGGCCCGCTGGCGCGCGCTCTCGCTGATCAGCCCGACGATATCCGTGCCCACGCCTCGGCTGCGGTTCGTGCCGTCTTTGCGGGCTGCCCCGGTGAGCGGTCGGTGATGATCAACGGCGCGGCGTGGATCATCACCGCGCGCAATCCGGCAAGATAACAGGGATTAAAAGGAAAGACGCCTCGTTTCGCTTTGGCGAACAACGCGTGGCGCGCGTCTCTCGAACGCTATTGGCACTAGGACGATAAATATGGCTTGTGGATCTGGCATGAAGGCGGCCATGCTTGGGCACGGCCGATATCGTTGCGGCGGCGATGTCACCCTAACCCGAATTCGGATGCATGGGAGACTTCTGCCCTGGGGATTGATCTTATGCCTTGGCTCCGGCCGCAGCTTTCCACTGTGCGATCGCCTGCATACGGTGAACGCGGGTTTGGAATGCGAAGCGTTGTGAGCGGGGTGGGACGAAAAGGTTACGGACACCGGAGAAGACAGAGACGAGGCGCTGAAGGACTCCCGGTGATCGGGAGCCTTGCATCATGCGCTCCCGTTTTCGCAACGGCACACGAGAATTCTCGGCTCGGTTGTTCGACCCTTGTGAGATCGGTGTTCGACATGCGGCATGACCTGTCGCCGGGCTGCTCCATAGGAGCGCAACTTGTCAGTGATCATTCGCTTCGGTGCGATACCCTGCTTCTTCAGAAGACGGGTCAGCAATCGTCTGGCAGCCTTGGTGTTGCGGCGGTTCTGGACGATTTCGTCAAGCACATACCCGTCCTGATTGAAGGCCCGCCATAGCCAGCGTTTTCTGCCGGCAATGGTGATGACGACTTCGTCCAAATGCCACACATCGTTCCCGCTGGGCTTCTTGCGGCGAAGGCGACGCGCATAGTCCGGGCAGAACTTCTTTCCCCAACTGCGGATCGTTTCATAGGAGACGGCAATACCGCGCGCCAGCAGCAATTCCTCGACAAGGCGCAGGCTCAAAGGAAACCGAAAGTAGAGACAGACCGCGTGGGCGATGATCAGGGGTGGGAAGCGGTGGCGCTTGTAGCTGACTGGCAAAGTGTTCATGAACGTGCCTCTATCGCAGCCGCTCCCCACAAGACGCTATCGTGACAACGCCCGCAGAGCTCATCGTTCGGTGCTGCGCGAAGTCCGCGCCACCGAACGGCCGACATCCTCTCCCGTCCATCGTGCGATTACAAAAGTTGCCGCTGCGTTTGGCGCAAAGCCATCCAAGCCCGACAATTGGGAAGAGTTTTGATCGCTCACCCGTACCGGAAGAGCCACAATCGACCTTGTTGCAAATGACAAATGTCGTACCCTAAAGTGGCTTTCCCCGGCGCGATTTCTTTGTTCGCGCCCTTTGATCCCGCCGGTTGAGTTCCTCCCGGCGGGTTTTTTCGTTTGAGAATTTTGCAATGTGATCGCGACAAAAACCGTTGGGGGAGCGATTTAGAGCAGCGAGATATTATTCAAATGTCTGCTTTCGCTTCGGACCTCTCATCAACGGCAGTATTGCTTCAGCCCAAGCTAGCCATTCCTCTTTTACTGCTGTGATTAGGCCAGCTGAATGAGATGCGGAGCTCAAAAAACGGAGTAGTTGGTTCGAATCCTATTAAGAGCCTTACATGCACGTCCCGGTCGGACGACAGATCGCTACAGAAGAGTTCAACGATGGAAGACGGTCGCTGGACCGCCCGGATTGTCCTTCTGAAAGCTGACGGTCGGCTACGATAGTGACAACGCACAGTGACCGGATCAAGCGCCTTCGGTTTTCCCGCGATAGTCGGCTGCTTCCCTTCCGATCACAATCGCTGCAAGGCTTGAGGTGAGGTTAGCGAGGATATCATCGACGACATTTGAGACGGTATTCGCGGTGTCGATATTGATGCCGGCAGGAAGATATTCCCGCGTACGATGGTAGCGGAGTACCAGCGCCCGCTCGGCCGGTTCGAAGCCAGGCTCATTCGGCCGTCCATCCAATCTTTGGTTCAACGTCTCGACGTCGATGTCGAGCACGAAAACCTTGTCGAATAGGTCCAGGAATTTGTGGAAATTGCGCGAGCCGCCACAGAAGAAGGTGAAAGGATGGGTGGTGTTGACAGCAATAGCCCTGACTTTGTCGACGGGCCAGATCCAGTGCGCGTACCCCCAAACGATACGGTCCGCGCCTTCGGGTGGCCCTTCGAGTGCCTGGCCGGTCTCGGGGTCGCCGACATAGGCCAAAACGCGGTCACCATGGACGACATGGTAGCCGCGCTGTTCCAGTTCGGTAGCGACAGATGTTTTTCCGGTGCCGGAACCGCCTTCGATCAGATAGTTCTTGATTCCCATTGGCGCCCTTCATTACGGCCTTCAATCCGCAGAGAAGCCGCCGTGAGAATTTCGCTCACGGCAACAGATTACGTGCCATTCGCGCCGACGTTAGAGGCGGCCGTCTGAAAACCGAACGCACATCCAATCCGCGATGGTCGCGGCCAGCGCCGGATCACCCCGTTCATTCTGCAGCAGCAGCGCTTCCGCGCGATGGATCATATCCCAAAGCGGATCCCGCCCGCCGCGGGCCAGGGCAGCGCGTTTCGCAAGTGGCAACAAGCGCTCAATTGTCTCAAATGGATCTTCTGGTTGTTTCATCAGAAAGTCCGAATTTTTGCGTTCGAACGCGATCGCCTTGGATCGCGACTCCTGGGAGAAGCATCATGAGGATATTTCACTCCCAAACGAGGGAGCTTCGACATCGGAGTAGCGGCGATGTTCAAGCCGAAGTTGCAGTTGCCCGCCGCTAATCTAAGATGGCGACGGATACGAAGCGCCTGTCGTTTATCCAGCAATGTTGTCGCAGTTAAGACATGCCCGATGAAAATCTTCTTCGATGTTGACGGTGTCCTGATCGATGGATGGCACGCCGATCCGTCTCTCCGAAAGCCCTGGGACGCCTCGATTGATGTGGACCTTGGCGTAAATCGTGAGGCATTCGAACGTCTGTTCTTCGGTGCGCCCGGCGCCCGATCGTCATCACCGATGTTCGAATGTGTGACCGGCCGCCGGGATCTGAAGGCAGCGCTCGCCGATATCCTCCCGCAAGTCGGCTATGAAGGCACCGTCGATGACTTCGTGCGATACTGGTTTGATAAGGATTCCAACGTCAACGGGGCTGTCCTTGAGCTGATCCGGCAGCTCCGGAATCAAGAGAATGTCCAAACCTTCATCGCGACCAGCCAAGAGCATCATCGAGCGGCCTATTTGTGGAATAGCCTGGCCTTCTCCAAATACTTCGACAGGATGTTTTATAGCGCCGAGATCGGCCTGGCGAAGAAGGAGATCGGCTTCTTCGAGGCCATCAACCGATCCCTCGGCATCAGGTCCGGCGAGCGTCCTCTTTTCTTCGATGATTAGCCGGAAATCGTCGACCTTGTCAAACAGGCAGGCTGGGAGGGAGTGCTTTTCAGATCGGTGGAGGACATCGAAGATCACCCGCGCCTGCGTGGGTTGCTGTCGGCTAGGGATTCGAGGTGCGAGTGACGAACAGAGGTGAGCGTCGATGCTCGGCGGGATTTAGATGACACGCGGGCCTCACCATCAAAGTTTCGCGATAGTCGACTTGATGAAAGGCGCTTTGCCCTTGAGGTAATCGCCGATCCCGCGCGTGCTGTCCTGCTCCAGCCTCAGTTTCAGTGCCTCGCAGGCCAGACACGCTTCTCGGTCGAAGGCGCTGCTAAACCTCACTCCCGCCGATCAAGCGACCAAATTCTTCAGCTCAATCGTGTCGTCGTCCCCTTCACTCGAGAACCAAAGATCTCCGTAGATGGCGACTGCTGTTTCGTCGGGTGCACGGTCGCGGGTCAACCATGCCGAACGGACGGCCCAGGCTTCGGCAGCACTCGGAATTTTGGTGCATTGCGCCGCGTCTGACGCCCCGATGCAGGGAATGAACCAAGCCCGGATCAGCGGCTGTGCCGCATAGCCAGCTTCCGTGCGGGTGATCAACATGGCAAGGCCGGTCTTGCGGTTGGCCTGCCACGGAAACACTATTCGGCCTCCAGGCTGCAATGCCTCGAGCCATTGGATAGGGAGGGCAACCACGCCGGCGTTCACATAGATCAGGTCCGCCTTCGGTAGTGCCTGGGTCGTTGCATCGGCGTGGATCACTGAAATGTTTTCAAAGGGCTCAAGATTGTTGCGGGCGCGGTCGGCAAGGCGTTCCTCGATCTCGAAAGCATGAACCTGGCCGTTCGGTAGCGCCAGTACGGACAGGATGGCTGTGTAATAGCCCGTTCCCGCACCGATATGAATGACGGTCTCGCCGAATCTAGGGGCTGCAGCTCCGATCAGGGCCGCGTGAAGGAAGGGCTCACCATTGTTGATGCCTTTCGTGGCGTCGAGAGCAACAAGCACGTTCTGATATAGATAGGATGGGTCGGCGCTCGGAGTTTCGACGTAGCGCCGATTGACCCTGATCTGCCACGGTCCCGGACCCATGAAAGCCTCGCGTGGCACGAGTTCGAAAACCCGTTCAAGCCTCTCATCGGACGAATTGCTCGCAACCGCCATCATCTTCGCGTGGAATGCCCGTATCTCATCCAGGGTGGCGCGCCGAACTGTGGTCATGACCTTTGCTCCCTGACGTCAGCCGTCATCGTTCGCGGATTGATGTAGTGCGCGCACCGGACTTTGCACGAATTTCCTCGCAAGAATTCGTGGCCATCACGCCTGAGCAAGGAGCCGACAATCTTCATATCGACTTTCGCAATTGAACGGCCATTCCATTGCTTTCGAGATCGAAGACCGATCTCGAATAGCCATGCTTCTCATAGAAGACCACGGCGTCTGGTGCAGCATGCACGCGCAGTTCTTTGACACCAAGAAGGCGCGCAAGCTCTTCTGTCTCCCGCAGAAGGACGCTTCCGTGTCCGCGTCTCTGGTGATCTTCACGGATGGCGACCAAACGGACAATGGCGGTGCTGTCCGGTCGCGTGTCGAGGCGGACCGTGCCAACAGGAATATTCTCGAATTTCAGCAGCAGGGACAGGTTTTCCGGTTTGCGCTCATCGGGTCCATTTGGGTCATAATTTGAAAGGCCTCGCGCCTCGAACAGCACCCGTCGCCGGATCGTGTGATAGCTGTCCCAATCGGCAGGCGTTTCGAGCCTGATCAGTTCATATTTGGACATGGAATTGATCATTTCTTGGGTTTCAGGCTTGTCGCTCAAGCCGTCTTCCTGCTGAAAAACAGTCCGGTCTGCTTTTCGTCCTCGAGCACACCTCGTCCCTCCTCGAACGCGTGTTCAATCGCGTTGCGGAACTCGGCGAGTTGCGATGGACTGGCGCTGTCGCCCGGTGGATAGGACGTCAGCGCCAGGAAGACGTCTTCCGGCTCAGTGATTCGCAGGCGCGCCGGGTGCTGCGATAAGGTGACGTTGCCGAATTGCGATCGCATCAGATGCTCCACAGTGTCGAAGCCGAAAGCTGCTGCGGACGGATCCATGGGCTCGCTGCCGAAGTTGGTGGTGAGCGCGTACAGTTTGCGCAAATTGCCTGCGCCGTTGGTGGTGACCGCCAAGGTGCCGCCAGGCTTCAGCACACGAAACATTTCCGCTATGGCCCCCGCCCGGTCCTGCAGATGGTAGAGCATGTGCATCGCGACAACAATGTCGAACGAGCCATCCTCGAAGGGAAGCGCGCCCGCATCTGCCTGTTGGCCTCGAACTTTCGCGAATGGAAGGTTTTGGCAGCGCGCAATCGCCTCCTGGAGTATGCCGGGCGATAGATCGCTGAGTGTGAGGTCAAGTTCTTCCGGTATTGCGTCCATGGTAGCCGCCCAGAACCATCCGGGTCCACAGCCAATATCAAGGACACGACTACCTGTCTGGAGCGGCAATTGTTTTGCGACCCATGGAAACCAGCCGATATCAGCAATCGTGTATTCGCTGTTGAGGCGAGCCCGCGCGGCCAGCTTGCGACTGTCGCCATACTGCCTGGCATTGTCGGATGTCATGGTCGACATGTCACTTGCTCCTCGTGCTTGTCGTGTCAGCCTAGATGAGCAGCTATCCTAGCGTGCATAACTATGGTGGCAAAGCTCCAGTCGCGCGTCTAGATTCGGGATCGAAAATGGCTATCGATTGGGTGTCTCTTGACGTCGGTGAGACACTCGTCGACGAGACGCGTCAATGGTTCTCCTCGGCCGATTGGCTGGGCGTCTCACGCCTCATCATTGCAGCAGCACGTGGTATCACCTGTCAGAAGAGCGTTCGCTGTGCTCGCGTGGCAACTGTTTGCTCGCGTCTTTCGCTGCGCTGTGTCAACTCGGTCTGCGCGCTGAAGCGAATATCCAAATCTCTGTCCTGGGCGAATTGGGCCAGCGATTCCATTGTCAACCGATCCCAGTCCTTGCCCCGGTCCGGTCCCGAAGGAACGCGTGGAAGCAGGCCGGCTCTCGGCCCCAGGTCACAAGCTGCTCGGCGGAAACCTCGTTGAGCAAGTCACGCAGGTGATGGGCGGTGACATATGCGTCCGGCATGGCGCGATGGGCGGGGAGGCCGATGTGGTGGATCAAGCCCTGGCATCCGCTGGTATCGGAGCATCTGGTTGGAAAATCTTTGGAGATGCGGCCAAACACGAAGCGCACATTTCCAGGTGCAAATCCATGGGACACCTCCGCATAGCCGCGGCGTGCAGTAGCGCTGCTCAAATGCTGCGCGATGGGCGGCCAGGGCGAAGACCCCTTGCTCCGGGCGCAATATGGTCGATGCAATGTACTTCCATATTGGTGCCCCCGCGACATCGGAATCAAGGATGTGATGAACTGCCATCGTCTCGGGAGAAATCGGACGGCCAGGATTGACGAACAGCGCGCCGCGTTCTTCGTTCAGGCTCCAGCGACCGTTGTCGTCCAGCACAACATCCTGCCAGCCAATTTCACAGACATCGTTGGGACCGTTGCCCGCTGTCTCGAGATCGATAATGCGAATGCGGGCGGACAGAGAGTTCCATTGCCCGGATTGGGCTTTCAGAGCGATCAAGTTGTCGCTTTTTGAGAAGCGTACAGCTGACTGGCCCAAAATTATGTCTATTCGCAAGACCATTTTGCTCTTTGAAAGCCTGGGATGCTTGCACCACTTCACCCACTGACGGGTCTTCTCGTCTTCATGATTGCATTCAGGCCGACGCTGCGCCGGAAGGTGACGCCCGCACAGTCTTGATCAGGTCAGGCGGAGCCGTGCGGCCAGGAAGGCAAGGCGTGCCGGGCCCTTGAGGAGTTCCGACGCAGCGACGCGCTCTGGTGTGTAGTGGTTGATGACGTCGAGGCAATTGACGGTGCCGAGCAACTCGCCGCCGACCTCGACGGGGATGTTGACGACTGATTGACAGCCGAGCGAATTGATTAGCTCGTAATCCGGGAACACCTTGGCGATGTCCTCGATCGTGTTGGCGACGAAGCTCTTGCGTTCGTTGTGGACGATCTCGAACCAGCTGTCATAGCGGATCGGCTTGGTACCGAAGGTGGGATAGCTGACCGGATCCGAGGTATAGGCGCGGCTGGCAAGCTCGTGCTGCATGTCGACGGTCATGGTTGTAAAGAGTTTTGCGCCGATGACCTTGCGGGCCAATGTCTCCAGCGCGATCCAGGGCGCATCGGGGCCGGCATCATTTGCGATGGTGCGATCGAACGCGGCGAGGTCCGCAGCGAAATCATGGCCTTTCATGGGGTATTCCTTCATGCTTGCCGTCAGACGACGGCGGTATGGATCAATTCGCGGGAATAGGGGTCGTGAAGGTCGCCCTTCTTCAACTGGGCGACGTCGGCGACCTCGACGATGCGACCATGTCGCATCACCGCCAGTCGGTCGCAGAGGAAGGACACGACCGGCAGATTGTGGGTGACCATGAGATAGGTGAGGTTCCGCTCGCGGCGCAGGCGCTTGAGCAGGTTGAGGATTTCAGCCTGGACCGAAACGTCGAGCGCGGAGGTCGGCTCGTCTAGCAGGAGCATTCTTGGCTCAAGTATCAGTGCACGGGCGATCGCCACGCGTTGGCGCTGGCCGCCAGACATCTGATGCGGAAAACGGAAGCGAAAACGGCGGTCGAGGCCGACTGAAGCAAGGACCGCGTCGACACGCTCGTTCTGCTCGCCGATGCCGTGTATCGAGAGCGATTCCGACAGGATTGCATCGACCGTCTTGCGCGGATGGAGTGAGCCATAGGGATCCTGGAACACCATCTGGCAGGTGCGCGAGAAGGCGCGATCGATGCCGTGGCTGCGCGGTTGTCCGAATATCGAGATCGTGCCCTTCCATTCCGGCGCGAGCCCGACGATAGCCTTGAGCACCGTGGATTTGCCCGAGCCGCTCTCGCCGACAAGGGCGTAGCTCTCGCCTTCATTTACATTGAGGTTGACGCCATGGGTGATCTGCGTGCGGCCATAAAAGACGTCGAGACTCTTGATATCGAGTAGGTTCATGTGCCGGCCCAGGCGCTACGGTCGAGGACTGGAAGTTCCTCGCGTGTTTCATCGAGGCGCGGCAGGGCGGAGATCAGCGCTCGCGTATAGGGATGGGTCGCATTCATCAGCTCGCCTGCATTGCATTCCTCGACGATTCGGCCGGTGTTCATCACGAGGATGCGGTCGCAATAGCTCGACACGAGATTGAGGTCGTGGCTGATGAAGATCAGCCCCATGCCCTTGTGCTTCACCAGCTCGTCGATGATGTCGAGAACTTGCGCCTGGACCGAGACGTCGAGCGCCGAGGTCGGCTCGTCAGCGATCAGGATATCGGGTTCGGGGATCAGCATCATCGCAATCATCACCCGCTGGCCCATGCCGCCCGAGAGCTCGTGCGGATAGAGTTTTGTCACACGCTCGGGGTCAGAGATGCGGACGGATTCGAGCATCGAGATGACACGGGCATGCAGGTCGCGGGCCGCGAGCTTCTGATGCGTCCGCAGCGCCTCTGATATCTGCTCTTTCACGGTCATCACGGGATTGAGCGAGAATTTCGGGTCCTGCATGACCATGGAAATGCGGGCGCCGCGGATGGCGCGCATCTGCCTCTCGGATTGCTTCAGAAGATCAATACCATCGAATTCCAGCTTCTTGGCGGTCACCTTGCCGGGCGGGCGGATGAGTTTCAGGATCGAGCGGCCAGTCATCGACTTGCCCGAACCGCTTTCGCCGACAATGCCGAGTCGCTCGCGGCCGAGCGTGAAGGAGACATCGCGCACGACGTCGACCGGCCCGCGCGGTGTCGGGAAGGTTACATGCAGGCCTTCGACTGTGAGAAGAGGGTCGCTCAATGGCTATCTCCGCTCTTGGGGTCGAGCACGTCGCGCAGGCCATCGCCAAGGAAGCAGAAGCCGAGGCTGACCACTATGATGGCGAAACCCGGCATGGTGGCGACCCACCACTGCTCGAGGATGAAGGAACGACCGCGCGCGATCATCGCACCCCATTCCGGCAGCGGCGGCTGGGCGCCCAATCCGATGAAGCCGAGGCCGGCGGCGGTGAGGATGATGCCGGCCATGTCGAGCGTGACGCGGACGATCATCGATGACGTGCAGAGCGGCAGTACATGGCCGAGGATGACCCGCAGAGCTGAAGCACCCTGAAGCCGGATGGCCTGGATGAATTCGGAATTGCGGAAGGTCATGGTCTCGGCGCGGGCAATGCGCGCATAGCCGGGCCAGGAGGTGATGGCGATGGCAATGATCGCATTCTCAATGCCCGGGCCGAGGGCCGCGACCAGCGCGAGGGCCAAGATCAGCTTCGGCATCGAGAGGAAGATGTCGGTGATGCCCATAAGGATGCGGTCGGTCCATCCGCCAAAGAAGCCGGAGACTGCGCCGATGATAAGGCCGGCGGGCGCGGCGAGCACCGCGACGATGACGACGATGGCGAGTGTGATCCGTGCGCCATAGACGACGCGCGACCAGATGTCCCGACCGAGCTCGTCCGTGCCCATCCAGTATTCCGCGGACGGCGGCTTCAGTCGGGCGGTGAGATCCTGCACCAGTGGATCATGCGTCGCGATCCAGGGCGCGAAGATCGCGGTCAGGATCAGCACCAAAATGATGACGAAGCCGATCATGGCAAGCGAATTGCGCGAGAGAGCGCCAGCCATGTGATAGAGGCGGATCATCCGCGCCTGCATGCGCGACTGAGGGCTGTCGGTGGTGAGCCAGATATTGATGTCTGCGAAGGCCATATGTTCTACTGCGCCTGCTCTATCGAGCCCGGGGATCGAGGATGCGATAGAGCGCATCGGAAAGCTTGTTGATGCCAATGAAGACGGCGCCGATGACCAGTGTCGCCCCTAGGACCGCCGACATGTCAGCATTGAGCAGCGCCACGGTGAGATAGTTGCCGATGCCGGGCCAGGAGAAGATGGTCTCGACCATGACCGAGCCTTCGAGCAGGCCGGCATAGGACAGGCCGCAGACGGTGATCAGCGGTACGAGGATCGGCCGGAAGGCGTGGCGCCAGATCACCAGTCGCTCCGGCACGCCCTTGACCCGAGCGGTCGTGACATATTCCTGCGCCAACTGGTCGAGCATGAAGGAGCGCGTCATGCGGGCGATATAGGCGAGGCTGAAGAAGCCGAGCACGCCTGATGGCAAGATGAGATGGCCGAGTGCATTCCAGAAGATTTCCGTTTCGCCCGCGATCAGGCTGTCGACCAGCATTAGGCCGGTGACCGGCGTGACGAGGCCGTCATAGAAGATATCGACCCGCCCCGGGCCGCCGACCCATTTGAGCCGGGCGTAGAAGACGGCGAGCCCCACGAGGCCGAGCCAGAAGGCCGGCACAGCATAACCGAACAGGCCGATCACTCGGATCAGCTGGTCGCGCATAGTACCGCGATGGCTGGCCGCATAGACGCCCATGGGAATGCCGAGCACCATGCCGATAATGATGCCGATCGTCGCCATTTCCAGCGTCGCCGGAAAAACGCGCTTGAGATCGTCCAGCACCGGCCGGCCTGTCGAGACAGATTGGCCGAACTCGCCCTGCAGGATAGCGGCGACATAGTTCACGAACTGGACATAGAGCGGCTTATCGAGACCCATCTGCAGCCGGGCCGCCTCATAAACCGCCTTCGGCGCGCGGTCGCCGACTACGGCGAGCACCGGGTCGATGGGCACGACACGGCCGATGAAGAAGGTGACGGCGAGTAGGCCCAGGAAGGTCAGAGCCACAGAAATGAAAAAGCCCGCAACGCTGATGATGAAGCCACTGGCGCGGCCGGAAGCCGGCGGCAGCTTCGTCGCCCCCGCAGACGTGTCGATCGTAGTCGGTTCGAATGCCAAGGCTTCGGGTCTCACCCGTTAAGATTGTCGATTGTTTGCCGGAGAGACCGCTGGCTTTGCCAATCTTCCAGCAGATCCATCAAAAAATTTCACTTGCGAACATACAAACATTTTTGCTCCTATCAAACAAATTTTACTGAGCCTTGGACGAAACATGGCCAATCAAGCGGCAGCAGCGACGGATTTTTCGCAGCCCAAAGTGGGCGCGCTGATCCGTGCGCGCCGCCGGCAACTGCATATGACTCTCGAGGAAATCTGCCAGGCCGCAGGCATTTCCAAAGGCTATCTCAGCCAGGTCGAGCGCGATCAGGCGACGCCTTCGCTCGGCACGCTGGCACAGATTGCGCGCAGCCTCGATGTGGGAATGGATTATTTCATCGCCACGCCCAGCGTCGAAAATTCGCTGACCCGGGCTGAGGAAAGGCCGCAATTCTCGGTCGCCGGCTCCTCCATTCTCTACGAGCGAATCGCGACCGATTTCGCCGGCAATATCCTGTCCTCCTTCGTGATGAATGTGCCGGCCGGCTATCGTTCCGAGACGGTGAGCCATGAGGGCGAGGAAATCCTGTTCGTGCTCGAAGGCACGATCAAGCAGAAGCTCGACGATGAAGAGATCGAGATGAAGGCGGGCGACAGCCTGCATTTCAGGGGCAATCGGCCGCATGCCTGGCGCAATGACTCCGGCAAGCCGGCACGGCTGCTCTGGACTGGAACGCTTCCGCTGTTTCGTGGACGCGCGGCTTCGGCCGACAGCACTGCCAAGACCAAAAAGACATCGAAAAAACTCAGCAAAGAGGAGAACGATCAATGAAGATGCTCACCGCCGCGCTCGTCGCGGCATCCATGCTGGTGCCGGTGGCTGCGACAGCCTATGCGGCAACGCCGGCCGACGCGCTCGTCGTCGCTGCCAATATCGACGACATCGTCTCGATCGATCCGGCCGAGGCCTATGAATTCTCGTCCGGCGAATATGTCACGCAGACCTATGATCGCCTTGTCCAGTACGATGCGCCTGATGTGACCAAGCTCGCCCCCGGTCTGGCTTCCGAATGGAAGGTGGATGATGCGGCCAAGACCATCACGTTCACGCTGCGCGATGGTGTGAAGTTCTCTTCCGGCAATCCGGTTCGCGCCGAGGACGTCGTCTATTCCTGGAAGCGCGTCGTCGTGCTCAACAAGTCGCCGGCCTTCATCCTGACCCAGCTCGGCTGGAAGCCAGAGAATTTCGACTCCATGGTCAAGGCCGATGGCAACAAGATCATTGCCAAATATGAAGGCGATTTTTCTTCCGCCTTCGTGCTCAACGTTCTCGCTTCGCGCCCGGCCTCCGTCGTCGATGCCGTCACCGTCCAGGCCAATGAAGCCAATGGCGACATGGGCAATGCCTGGCTGAAGGCCAATTCGGCCGGCACCGGTCCCTTCGTGCTCAAGGCTTTCCGTCCCGGCGAAATCCTCAACATGGCAGCCAATCCGGACTATTTCGGCGGTGCGCCGGCGATGAAGGCCGTCATTATCCGCCACGTCGCGGAATCCGCGACCCAGCAGCTGCTGCTGGAATCGGGTGACGTCGACATGGCGAAGAACCTGACGCCGGACCAGATCGCTGGCATCACCACCAAGGGCGAATTCAAGGTCGAGACCTATCCGCAGGCCGCCGTGCACTTTCTCTCGTTCAACCAGAAAATCGATTCCCTGACCAACCCGGCCGTCTGGGAAGCCGCACGCTACCTCGTCAACTACAAGGGCATGACGGACTCGTTCCTCAAGGGTCAGATGGAAATCCACCAGGCCTTCTGGCCTAAGGGCTTCCCGGGCTCCTATGACGAGACGCCCTATACCTACGATGTCGAAAGGGCCAAGAAGATCCTCGCCGATGGCGGAGTGAAGACACCGATTAAGGTGACGCTTGACGTGATCAATTCGACGCCCTTCACGGACATGGCGCAGTCGCTGCAGGCGGGCTTTGCCGAGGCCGGCATCAACTTCGAGATCATTCCTGGCACCGGCAGCCAGGTGATCACCAAGTATCGTGCGCGTACACATGAAGCCATGCTGCTCTATTGGGGCCCCGACTTCATGGATCCGGATTCGAACGCTGCGGCCTTCGCCTACAATGCCGATAATTCAGATGGCGCCTACCAGTCCACCACCACATGGCGGAACGGCTGGGCCGTGCCTGACGACATGAACAAGGAAACCAAGGCCGCCCGCGCCGAGGCCGACACGGCCAAGCGCAACGAGATGTATGTCGACCTTCAGAAGAAGGTGCAGGCCAAGTCGCCGATCATCATCATGTTCCAGGCTTCCGCGCAGGTCGCCATGGCCAAGAACATAACCGGCTATGTGAATGGCGCCATTTCGGACTTCAACTTCTATCGTCTGGTGAAGAAGTAATCTTCACCAGACGCTGGGGCTGCCGGCGACCCCATCGGGAGCCCAATCTTTCGGCAATGCGGGCTGCAGGACATGCCCTGCGGCTATGCTCCTAGCTGCGATGGCTTTGAGGCGGTCGTCGTGCGTGATGCGTCGAGTTGGGACTGGAAAGCCTCCGCCCGTCGCTGGATCATCGCGTAGGCATTCGCTTGGGGCAGGGGGTTCCGGTCAAAACGCCCGTCCCCCGGCCGATCGTCCGGAACAAGGGGCTGCGCGGCTGGTCTCGCAGGCCTCCGGCATCGAGATAGGCATCCAGATATTCCTCCAGGATGTGATGGCAGGGCATTTGATTCTGTTTGCCGCCCTTTTCGTGCAGCCGCACCCATAGGCGACGGTTCTGCACATAGACATCCCGCAGAGCGTCACTGGCCGATTTTGCAAATTTCAGCGATGGCGCTTGTTTCGAAGCTAGGGAAGCGTCTGGAAGACAGTTTTTAGCTAGGTGAACATGTCGGCATCAGCTGATTTATCCCCGCAGGTCCTCGCTCATTCCGATCATGTCCGCTACATGCTCGCCAAGACCGACCGCGACCAGGGCGCGACCTATGCCGCAATCCTGGTGAGCGAAGCGGGACCGCTGATCACGACCTTCGTCCAGGTGGTCGATACCAAGCCCATGGAAGGCAAAAAGATCGCGGTCAAGTCGTCGGAAGACATGAGCGCGGCGATCAAGGCCAAAGGCAGCGTCGATATCTACGGCATCCTGTTCGATTTCGACAAGGACAACCTGAAGCCCGAATCAAAAGAGACGCTGGATCAGATCGCGCTTCTGATGAAGGGCGACGGAAAGCTGAAGCTCGAGATCGTCGGCCATACCGACAGCCGTGGCAGGAAGAACTACAATCTCGATCTTTCCAAGCGGCGGGCCGCCAATGTGGTCGCGGCACTCGTTTCGGATTACCGGATTGCCGCCGACCGCCTGACGGCGTCCGGCGCCGGGGATACGAAGCCGGTCGATACCAATGACAGCGACGAGGGACGGGCAAGGAACCGCCGCGTCGAACTCGTCGCGAAGTGACGATCAGTTCGTATTGCCATCGTCGTTGGCGAGCAACTTCTTCCAGGAATTTTCCTGCGCCAGTATGGCCTTGAGATTCTGAATAAGCGGGGGTGGCTTGGACAAGTTGTCCAACCGACCCCCAAATTTGCTACGGGTGGGGTTGGTGTTGGGGCGACGCAGTAAGCTTGCACAGTTTTCTTACGGGATTCGATGTCAGGTTTCCGGT
>NZ_JBYCZP010000035.1:0-20444 GCF_057586295.1 Rhizobium sp. SRI_017
AGGACCGAAATACGCCGACATCGAAAAATCTTGGTCCCTGCCGGAGGATCAAATGCGTGCCGAACTTCGCAACGCCGTCACAGAGGAATCCTTCCGTGAAGAGTTCTTGAACAATGTCCGGCCCGAGCTGGCTGCACTTGTTCCGCCGGACCTATGGCACTTGCATTGGAGCCTGATGACAGAACGGAGGAAGGATGCCGTCGCCGAGCTTCTTTCCGATTTGAAAAAGAACCGGAGCTGGTTTCCGGATCACCGGCGTTACCTGCAAGCCCATAAGCCGCCGACTTTGATTCTTTGGGGTCCTCAGGATCACTACATGCCGGAGGAGTCCGCGCGTGCATATCTACGAGATTTGCCCGACGCCGAACTTCATCTTTTCGACGGAGGCCACTGGCTATTGGAGACGAATTTCCAGGAAGTCGTGCCTCTTATCAGAGACTTCCTGGAACGAGTTCATCGTCAACGTTGATAGATATGTCGCCAAGACAAGCTCCGAAATGAAGATCAGCCGCTTATTCGGCCGAAGGCGACCGACGTTACCTTCTTTCTAGCTGTGCCGTGGCCACCGATTGCGCGATAGAACTGGCCTGCTGCTCAGGAGTTCTTTCTATACTGATGGATCAAGCTCTACATCCACGCGTAGTGCGGGAAATCATATGACCTGAGGGATCTGGCGACAGGACATGACAAAGGACTTTGAACCAGATGTCGCTCGGCGGCAGGGAGCCCGTTTCCAACTGTCTCACTGCGTCCTACCCGCATGGCGCGACGGGGAAATCGTGTCGGTCTCCGCGCGCGGCTCGATAGCGCTAGCGTTCACAGGTCAGTCCGAAGCGATGGTTCGCTCCGCCAACGGCCGTGTGAGGCGGCGACCAGTCCCGCCATTGTCAATCGGATTAGGGGGCGACGTTCCGATTGTGTGGCTAGAAACCGATTCCGCTTCGGACATATTGGAGCTGACGGGATCTGGGGAGCTGCGTCGACAAATCGCGCGAGAAATGCCGGTCGAGCGCTATGCCGATCTGGATGACCTGCACGGTTGGCATGATCCTATCATTCAGGCGATTGCAACTCGGTTACGTTCCGCTGTTCGAGGGGGGATCTCCGTATCGGACCTGGAGGTTGAGACACTCATTTGTGCGGCCTAAGTCCACTTGCCGAGTTCATCCCGTTAGGTGGTCGCAAGATGTCAAGGCCGGGTACCCTGAGCCTCGAGGACAGAAATGGCGACATCGTGGAATTCGTAGCTGAAGGTTTTGCCACGCCTTACAACAGCTTCATCCTGATCCATGCGCAGGCCGATCTTCGCAGGTCGATCATCATCCCCAAACTCCAAACGGCGCCCATTGGGAACTCTAGCCAGCGACGGTGAGTCTGGCGGTGCCGTAGAGGCCAACAAGCGAATGTACGCCACATTTGCTCCTGCCGAGCCCTCGTGGCAATTCTGGGGTCTGCAGTTCCGATCCCATCAAGAGCTTCGCATTATTCGCACGAGAACGCGGAAATAATTTCCGCGTTTTGCCAATGAGTAGGGGCGGTCGGCGGACCGGCCCAACCGCGGTGTCCTCGGTTCGACTCCACTCAAGGCAACAAGATCGACGAGACTACAACAACTACATGGACAACTGTTTCGCGGTGAAATGCTACGACGACACGCCCTTCGGCCCGGAATTCAACGGCACTATCGACAAGGGCCATTTCGAGATCTGAGCCGCCGCACTCTTGGGCTTCCCCATGGCCGGTGGTTGTGAAATCATGGTTATGGCAACAATGGAGATCGCGTGACCCTCGGCACAAATCTTTGGCTTTTCGTCATTCCCTTCGTGATCGCGGCCTCGCTGCCCGGTCCCGCCCAGGGTGCGCTGATCGCACAGGTCCTCACGCGCGGTGGCCGGTCGACGGTCCCTTTCATGCTGGGCATGACGATGGGGAACGCCACCTGGCTTGTCGCGGCGATCTTCGGTCTTGCCGAGTTGGCGGCGCGGTTTCACACGGCTTTTGTGGTCGTGAAATGGCTGGGCGTCGCCTATCTGCTGTTCATCGCCTGGAAACTATGGACCGCGCCGCCTGTACCGGCCAATAATAGCGGACGGACATTGCGGTCCGGCATTCTCTCCGGCGCATTACTGACACTCGGCAACCCCAAAGCCGTGGTCTTCTTCGGCTCGATCCTGCCACATGCCTTCGACATGACCAGTCTTACCGGCTTTGGCGCCGCCATCATCATCGCCCTTGGAATCTGCCTCGATCTGATCGTGCAGCTGTCCTATCTAGCGGCGGCCTCGCGCGCACGGATGCTGCTCCGCTCTGCGCATTACATCCGCCTCGTCAACCGGACGGCCGCAGCGCTGATGGCCTCCGCGGCCGGCCTGATCGCAGCGCGAACCTAGCCGCGTTTGACGCCAAGCCATATCATATGCCGCGCGCCGGATTTGCCGCACGCCCGGACCGGGATGCGACGACCAGACGGCGAGTACGCCACTGAGCGCGAGCGCGCGGTTGGCTTCACTAAGACGCTTCGCGCCATAGAGCGCATCGTTGCCCGGCCGGCTCAGCCCATCCACCCTTCTCGACATCGAGCAGGATAGCGTCATAGCCTGATGTGGCCGAGCGGATCGCAGCGCCAATATCGCCGTCGAAGATGTCGACGCGCGGGTCACGCTCGCGGCGGAACACGCACCCATCCGTGTGAATGTGCTGATGGCGGGATTGGTCGATACCCCGATACATCGTGCGACGCGCGAGCAAACTAAAACCTGGGCGGAAACGGCGTTGCCGGTCCGCCGCTTTGGCCGGCCGGAGGATATCGCCGATGCCATCCTGACACTGCTCACGAACCCCTATACGACTGGCCAGACACTGGTAGTCGATGGAGGCCTCAGCCTGATGTGAGAGTTACATCCTGCGACCGTCACTTTCAGTCGTCACTCTAGGGTGTACCCAAAAATGACGCTGTCGCATGTCGCAAAAGTCACCCGCTTGAGGCGGACGTTTCGACCGACATTTGCGACACGAATTTAAGCGCGATTCCAGCTCGCGATACTCTCAGTGAAAAGTCAGGACCTTCGCGCAGCGACCGATCTTATCGGCACAAACTCGTGGAAGCTCATGAGTAGAAATCTCGCGGGCTAACACCGATAGTGCGTCGAAACATATAACTAAACGCGCTTGACGACTCATATCCCATGTCAAACGCCACTGAAGCGACCTTCTCGCCAGCGGCCAATCGCGAAACGGCATGAAGGATACGGGCATGTCTTAACCACCGAGAGGGAGTCATTCCCGTTTCGGAGACGAACAATCGTTCAATAGTCTTCCGGCTGGCCGCAGCATCCGCGAGCCATGCATCGACCGAAGTTATTGATCCTGGATTTGCCAACGCGGCCTCAGCAAAACCGTGAATTCGCCTGTCTTGCGGTATTACGATTGAAAGCGGCACGTTTCTTGCGGCAACGATCTCATGAAGAAGCAGATCGTGGAGAGCATTCGTGTGGTGCTTTGGTCGGCTTGATGTGGCTTTGGGCAAGGTCGCCAACATCAGGGCGCTTAGAAGTGGCGTCATACCCATTATACGTGGACTCATTCCCAGATAGCCTGCCTCTTCCCGGTTCACGTCGACGTAAAGCATCTCGTTGCTCGATGCGTACCGAAGCCAATGGTCCGAATCAGGTGGAATCCAGACCGCCATCGCTGGGCTTAACAAAAGAACGCGGTTTACTGTGCCAACATACATAGAACCATACGAGGCCGAGATAAGCTGCCCAAATTCATGGGTGTGCCAGCCATTATCCTCGCCGGCTTGCTGACTCATCACTTCCCCGAGATACCGAGGCCGCGTCGTTGCTCGCACGTCTTGCGCTGCGTGTTCTGTACCGATCATGGATTGACGAATTCTCGACATAAATCATCTGATCATCGACAGACAGACATATCGACATCCAATAGAAGATTCAAGAAGCGCAAACAGACAACACAATCACCAGGCAACATCATGATGATCGCGAGAACGCCAGAGGCTGAAACACCAGATTGGGCCGCTATCGCCGTCGTGATCTTAAGCGTGACGGCCTTCGCTATAGCACAAGGTCTGACCTTCCCGCTGATCTCACTGATGCTGCAAAACAAGGGCGTTTCCGGAAGCCTGATTGGTCTCAATGCTGCGGGCTACGCCGTGGGTGCGGCAACTGCCGTGCTGATGATCGACAAGCTTACCACGCGCCTTCGTGGGGATCGCTTGATAATAGCAGCCTTGTTCGGCTGTTCCTTATCCTTGGCGGCGTTTGCTCTGACTGACTATCTTCCTGCCTGGTTTGTCGCGCGCTTCGTGATCGGGTTTTGTGCCAGCCTGATCTCCATTCTGACAGGCGCATGGCTTAACACGGCTAGCCCCAATCGCATCCGTGGGCGCATCTCCGGGTTTTATGGAGCAGGAATGTCCGCGGGCTTCGCAGCAGGGCCGCTGGCTATTCCGCTTCTAGGCACCAAGAGCGGCTTCGCTTTTGCCCTCGTTGCCCTCTATGTCGCTTTTATCGGCTTTACCAGCGTAGCCGTCGTCGGCAGGACACGCACACTGCCGCAAAACGCACCCTCGGGCGCATTGTTCCGCTTCGTTAGGGCTGCTCCTGTCCTGGTTCTGATGGAATTTGCCTTCGGCTTCGCTGATATTGCCGCGATCTCAGGCATGGCCGTTTACTTTGTTAGGGTCGGCCATTCTGAAGCGTTTGCCGCCTACGCGATTATCGTCTTGTCGTTACCAACGGCTCTTGCGCAACCGTTGGTCGGGTGGCTGCTCGATAAAACTTCACGCAGGGGGGTCGTCGTCGGCTGTGGTCTTTTGGGTGCCACCGCATTCCTATCGATTCCGTTCCTGCATTACGAGGCTGCGATCCTTATCACGTTCGCGGTTATCGGCGTTGCGACTTTCGCCTTGAGCACCTGCGCTCTGACAATCTTGGGCGAGCGTTTTGAGGGTGGCATGCTGGTTGCCGGTACCGCGAGCTTTTCCCTAGCCTACTCCGCCGGAAGCTTTATGGGCTCTACAGGTACTGGCGTTGCCATGGACCTGATATCGCCCGCTGCGGTGCCAATAAGTGTTGGCCTATTCCTTCTGATCTTCGCCGGGATAATCGTTGTCAGGCGGCCGTAGGCGCATGAACTTGTCTTGTGTGCCGTCGTCGCAGAAATCCCGACAGAAATTGGAATTTGGCGCCCGAGTTTTGCAACGCGCATTCTCGCGCCGCCGTTCACGCGGCGATTTTGCCGAAATCTAGAGGCAGAGAAGCACTCGTTAATCCAGGACAGCCTTGGGAAGGGCGACACAGGACGCCGAGGTTTCGAAAGCATCGAGACGGCGTCGAGCGCAACTTCCTTCAAAACATCGGCGCGGGATTGTTTCATTCAGAAGCAGCAACTCCTGCTCCAACTCCTTGCGAACCATCGCCACAAATTCGCGGGCAACGTCGAGCCGCAAAATCCTTTGGCAGATCATCGTCGGGGTTTCGGTAACGGTCAGCGCCGACAATCCGGATTTCCCTTGATCGAATGCACTCACGCAACTTGGTAAGGACGCTGAGCTCATATTGCGAGGTAAACAATCCGACATCCACCGGCGTGGCCGTCTTCCCCCAGGATTTTCGATCTGTCCGCAGCTTCGCGGAGCGCGCAAACAACATCGTTCACTGGGCGGAAATGCCACGCGGCGGCCACTTCGCCGCTTCCGACGCGCCCGACCTGCTGGCAGAGGATATCCGCAAGTTTTTCTGGAACCTGATCCTCGATTAGTTCGGCGATTTCCTGGTGGTACTGCGCTCATAGGAAATATCGAGTGGCGTTGTCCGCAACGAGCGAGATCAGGCGCGGCGCTGCAGCAGCGCCAGGACGACTGTTGATGCTGCGAGAACGGCGGTAAGGATTAACGGCCCCGTTGGACCATAGTTGTCCACGACATAGCCGCCGAGAACCGCGCCGATAGTGATGGCGACCTGGAAAGAGACGACCATCAGGCTGCCCGCTGTTTCCAGCGCGTCGGGTGCTCCGCGGGACAGATTGGTCGGCAGCACTACCGGCGTCATGCCGAAAGCGAAGCCCCAAAGTGTCACAAAGCCGAAGGCAACGCCGATGTGCGTGCCCCAAAGCACCAATGCAAGCGCCGCAAACGCCATCAACGCACCGGTGACAGCGAGCGCCACGTGGATATTGGCGTCGGCCATGCGGCCACCGGCAATATTGCCGATCACAGCCGCGATGCCGAACTCGAGCAGCGCCAGGGCAATCGGCCCGGTTCCAAGGAGCGTCACCTGTTCAAGGAAGGGACGTACATAGACCGAGCCGGAAAAATGCCCCGTCATGAGCAGAAGAATAGCAAGCATGCCCAGCTGAACTTGGCGCCGCCGTGTCAGCCGGAAGACATCGGCCAGACTATTGCCTGCGCTTGCAGGCAGTGTCGGCAGGCTGAGCAACTGCAGCAGCATGGCAAGCGCCGCAAGACCGGCTGTCATGGCCATGGCACTACGCCAGCCCAGCCAGTCGCTGATCAAGGCGCCTATCGAGGGTGCGGCAATTGTGGCGAGCGAGACGCCTAGGGTGACGATCGCCATGCCCCGGCCTGCTGCGTTGGCGCCGACCAGCCTCGCCACGACGGCGACTGAAAGCGCCCAGAAAGCGCTCAGCGCAATACCCAACCCGGCCCGGCCCAGCAACAATAGCCAAAAATCGGTCGCCAGCGCCCCAAGAATATTGGAGCCGACCGCCAGCGCACTGAGACCGACCAGCACTGTCTTGCGGTTCAATCTACCGATGAGAACATTGCTGAATAATGCCGTCACAGCGCCGACGGAAGCCGTGGCGGTGACGACCTGTCCGGCTGTCCCCTCGCTAATGCCGAGATCGCGCGCCATCGGCGTCAACAGGCCTGCCGGCAGGAACTCGGCTGACACCAGAGCAAAGCTCGTGGCCGCCATCGAAACGACCGCGAACCAGGTGGCCGCGCTCCACGCCGCTGGCTGGGCGCCATCAAGGTCTATCACTGCGTCGTCAAGCAGTGATCTTGTGTCCGTCATGAGGTATCTCCTAAGTCGGAGGACTTCATAGACCAATCTTCCTGGATGATATGTAACTTAGAATCCGAAAGCCATGTCCGTCCGTCCAGGCATTGAGCAATGCACAATCCCTGAGACATTCGTGATGCGCCCGATGGGAGCCCGGTAGTTCCGTATGCCGATATTGAAGTTGCATCATTCGCGAGACTGTCTCGCCCCGAAAGTAAGGGCTTGCGGAGTCGAGCACGCCAAACCTCCCGACCATCCTCACGGGTGCCCGGCGCGGTTGGCTTCAAGATCGACGATGTGCTGCTTTAACGTGATCTTTCCGCGCTCTGCCTGCGCGGCTGGGGTGAACCCATCGTCGATCGATGCAGCGGTCATGCGTGCATAGGAATACGCCGCGGGTTCTGAAAAACCAAGCGATCGATAGGCCGCCTCCCATTGACTACGCGGAACCATTTCCACCTTGACCGGGCGGTTCAAGACGGCGGCATAGGCATTCGCGACGTCCTGCGGCGAATAGCGCTCGGGTCCCTCGACATAGTGGATACCACCGGCGCCGACAGGCTCGGTCAGTCGCCGCGCCGCGGCGTCACCCAGATCTTCTGGCGAGACCATCGGCAGCGAAAAGTCCGCCGGAAAGAAGGATTGCAGCACGCCGCGTTCACGCACGGACTGGGCCTGCGCGTCCCAATTGGTGTAATAGTAGGCCGCGCGATTGATCGAAACCGGGATCGGCTGCGCCCGCAGTCCTTCCTCCAGCTCAAACAGGGTGTTGAGGTCGCCGTAGTGCTCCCCCGCTTTTGCGCCATAGGTAGATGCGGCAACGACTTTTTCGAGCCCCGATCCGTCGAGGGCGTCCACGATCGCCGCTGCGGTCCGGCGTTCTTCCAGATCCGTATCGATCCTGAAATCGGCGGGCGGATTGAGCAGGAAGGCGCGCTGGCCGGTTTGCAAAATGGCGCGCAGGGCGCTGACGTCGTGGACATCGGCGACAGCAATCGTCGCACCGGCCCGCGCAAGTGCCGCGCCGCGCTCGCGATGGCGGGCGACGATCGTGACCGGCTCACCACGTTTGAGCAGGGCCGCCGCTGTTGCCGATCCAACGTGGCCGGTACCGCCAAGAATGATATGCATCGTCATTTCCTCCATTCGTGTGCATTGGGCAAACTCTCGGTTTGCGCATGCATTCGATGAGATGTTGACTGCAGTTGAGCCAACTTGGATCTACTGTGGCTCCTCCAGGTCCGTCTGGATCCAGGTATCGCTGAGATGAATGCTCGTCGTTTCCAGCAGGCCGGCGGTGAGATTGACAAATCGATGTGGCATCCCGGCCGGCCCCAGAACAATCTGTCCGGTTTCGACCTCGATTTCTTCCTCACCAACTGTGAAGAGCGCCCGCCCGGCACGGATGATGAATATCTCGTCATAGGGATGGACATGCAGGCGAGGGCCCTTGCCCATCTCTTCCGTGGCATAGAAGAGGACTGTGGCATGTGTTCCGATATCCTTTCCCTGAAAATGTCCATGCCATAGCCGGTCATGAATGGCCCAGTCGGAACGGTTGAGGACGGCGGGGGTACGGGGCATGGCTCTACCTTTCAGTTTGCCGGAGCATATTGGGCCTGACCTTGTCCGAAGGACCAGTTTTCCGTCTGAACTTCGACCAGATTGATCAGGACATCTTCTGGCCTAACACCGGGGTCGGCAGCGAGCCGTTCGGCAATTTTGGCATAAAGCGCCTTCTTCTGTGCGAGGCTCCTGGTATTGTTGGCGGTAATCTGGATCATGACGAGGTCGTCTGAGCGATGAATGTCGAGATAATCGGCACCAAAATCGAACTGATGGCTGGCGTGCTCGGTCAGGGTCATGAACCGGTCTTCTTCTGGCACATTGAAGGTTTCGCGCATTGCGAGGTAGATCTGGTCCATCAAGGCGCGATGGTATTCGGGTGATTTGCCTGTCTTGAGCGAGATGCGGGTCATGGGCATTGCAATTCTCCTTCTAAAGCAGTCGATGTTGTTGAAACGGGTCTGGTGATCGTAACCGGGCATCTTAAGTGCGGGGTCTTGTCCCGCTATATTGGAACATGGCAAGACCCAGGACGATCAGGAGGGCAGCCAAGGCGAAACCGTTGGGCAGCTTTTCGCCGAGCGCGAAAACCGCCACGGGGCTGCCAACGATGGCCGCCACCGAGCCGATCTGACTGAGATAGACCGGACCGGCGATCTGCTGAAGCTGGAACATTGCCACATATTGCGCGACGAATGTCGCGATCGCGATGAGGAAGATGAGGAGCATCGGCGACTGGAGCACCTGCGGCATTGCCGACGCTCCCTCAAAGAAGATGGCGAAGGGCAGGGTCAACACGGCGCCGCAGATCAGCATTGCGCCGGCCAGTTCACGCGGGCTCGCGCCTTTCGGCCAGAACCGGGTGCGAAACACATTTCCGGCCGCGAGGACGGCGGGCATGGCACACGCAACAAGAATGGCACCAATATCCGACGGCGCGCCGAGACCTTTGTTTACCGCCAGTAGAATGCCGCCGGCAAGGCCGACCAGCAGTCCGCCCAGACGGAATGCGTCGTAACGCTCGATCCGGAAAAACAAAGACAGAAGCCAGGTAAGCATAGGTGGAAAAGCCAGGGCGAGCGCGATGAAGGCGGCACCCACCTTATGGACTGTGAGATAGCTCAAGGCACTGCCAAGCGCCATCAGGGCACCTGCCCCGATGCTGTAGACCGTCACAGCGGCCAATCCGGCCGTTCCGGTGCGCACCCCACGCGTCATGATGATCAGGATCACGCCGGAACCACCCATTGCCAGAGCCAGATAGCTCAGCATCGGCGCGTTGTGGCCTGCCGCGGTTTTTGAAAGCAGGACGGAGATTGCGAGCAATGATCCAACGACCAGCAACAGGGGCAAGGGTGAAGTGGCAAGGCTTCGGTCCGGATGGAAAACCGCAGACGTGTTGGTAGACATATTCACTCTCCTGGTTGGAGGGCAAAGCCTGCCCGTCCGCGGCGACGATAGCCTCGGTGACCTGCATGCCCGATCGTGACGTGTGGTTAAGTTCTGTCCTCAGGCAGTCGCTTGGTCCTTTTCAAAGACCGGTACGGCGAAGCACAGCTTTCGCAAGAGGTCGGCCAAGAGGCTTCGCTCGTGAGCGGCGAGCGCCGCCAGCCAGCTGGCTTCGAGACGCATGTCTTCTTCGAATGCCGCCCGAGTCAGCGTTTGCCCGCGATCGGTAAGCTCCACGATCAGGCTGCGACCATCGTCGGGAGCGGGAACCCGTGTGACCAGCCCCGCCGCCTCAAGCCTTTTGAGGCGATATGTCAAACCACCCGACGACACCATCAGCGATGTGTAGAGGGCGGTCGGCGACAGCTTGTAGGGTGGCCCGTTGCGCTGCAGGGTCGCCAGAACGTCAAACTCTCCGCGCTCGAGACCGTGGCGAGCAAACAGCGCTTCCATATGCGGGCCCAATCGCGTCGCGATCCGATAGATACGACCGAAGATTGCCATGCCTTCCGTGTCGATACCAGGCGACTCCTGGGCGCGTTGGGCGATGAAAAGATCAACATCATCGGTGCGATCAGACGTCTCCAGCTTTTCTAAGGTCATTGTCATAAGCGGCCTCCTGTTGTCTTGACACAAAGATAGTTCCGATATATCTTTGTGTCAAGATAATTTAATGCGTCGATTTGAGATGGGACAAACGTTGCCTCGCGAGACCTGCTCAGGTGATTTCCCCGGGCCACGAGGTAGGCGTTTCGTTTCCAGCCTCTCAAAACCGCGAGTCCACTCAGGACCAGGGAGTATAAAAGATGACATCTGCCGATACCGATCTGGCGGCTCCGCCGTCCGGCCATCTCCGATCCCCCGTTCTGGTATTACTGTCTGTGGCAATGCTGATCGTTTCGCTCGACCAGTATATTGTCGTCGTGGCATTGCCGGAGATAGGACGGGATCTGGGCTACTCGCCGCAAACGCTGCAGGCAGTGATAAGCGCCTATGCGGTTGCCTCGAGTGGATTTCTCCTATTGGGCGGACGCGCCTCAGATCTACTCGGCCGCCGGCGGGTCCTGGCACTCGGTCTCTTCCTGTACTGCATCGCTTCGCTGGCAGGTGGTTTAGCAAATAGTTCTCTCCAGCAGCTCGGTGCGCGTGCGGCGCAGGGCCTGGGTGGAGCATTGGTGTTTCCCAGCACGCTTGCGATTATCAATGTGCTGTTTCGCGAAGGCGCAGAACGCAACCGGGCGGTCGGCATCTGGGCGGGAGCCGGAGCGGCGGGACTGGTCATCGGCGTGCTGGCCGGCGGTGCGTTGACCAGTGCATTCGGCTGGCGCGCGGTCTTTCTCGTCAACGTGCCCCTGGCCGGACTTGCTCTTGCTGCGACCTTCCGACTGATCGATCCCGATGGAGCGATCGACAGGAGCCGATCTTTCGACATCCCCGGCGCCGTCTCCGTGACTTGTTCCGTGACGCTGGTTGTCCTGGCCCTTGTGCAGGGGCCGAATTTTGGGTGGTTGTCCTTGGCGACGACCGGAGTCATGGCGCTCGGGCTCGCGCTCGGCGCCTCGTTCATACTACTGGAAAAGCGTACGGCCGACCCCCTCGTACCCTTTGCCATGTTGCGCAATCCCTGGCTTGCGCTTGCACTCACAGTGGCCAGCCTCTTCATGGCCACATTCGGTGCGCTGCTCTATTTTCTGTCGATCTTCTTTCAAAATATACTGCGCTATAGCGCGCTGGAGACAGGATTTGCCTTCCTTATTCCGACCGTCGTCGTCGTCATCTCCTCGGCTCTGGCTGGGCGGGTCGCGACGGCGCTGGGGCTTAGGCAGACGATGATCCTTGCCCTCTGCGTCGGAGTGCTTGGCGCCCTCGCAATAGGCCTGGTCATCAATACAGGCACTTCCTATATCGCTCTGGTACCAGGACTGATTGCGGTCAGCATCGGTGACGGTGCAATGTTCACGGCGATGTTCATCGCCGCTGCCAAGGGCGTGCCGGACCATCAGCAAGGGATCGCGTCAGGCATTGTATCGACCGGATCGGGAATGGGCGCGGCGATTGGACTGGCAGCCCTTGTGATCATTTCCAATCACGGTACCGCTGGTCTGGAAGGCGAAGCAATGCGCATGGCACTTGCTCTCGGGGTTTCACACGCGGTCTATGCGATCACCGCCGGCATGGCGTTGACGCTGCTCCTGGTCGTACTCTTCCCCCTGCGGTCGGCGGACGCTCGTGATCTTTCGAGGAAGGGCAAAGCAAATTTAGAACCCGGCGATCAAGAATGATTGAACCGGTCGGCGGTTCCAGTGCGCAAGTTGGACTCGCTTGATCCAGACCGACGAGGCCATCCAATTTCGGATCGCCTTTTGCTTGTCACCAAGAATGACGAGCCGCCTAAAGAGCATGAGAAGGTTTTGACGAAAGGAATGCATATGGGTGATCCGCTAAGATCCATTGATCGGCCAGGTCTTGGGCCTCAAACGATGGGCTATCAGCCCGCCGAGACTGATTTGTTGAGCGAAGTGCTGCGGGATCTGCGCCTCGCCCATGCAAGGTATGGCCGCAGTGAGTTGACGGCGCCTTGGGGCATCGCCGTGCCGTTTAGGGAGGGCGTTCGCTTTCATGCGATGCTCGAAGGTCATTGCTGGATAAAAGCTAGGAGTTTGCCGCCGCTTCTGCTTGAAAAGGGCGATGTGCTCCTTCTTCCCCATGGATCAGAGCACACCATGTCCGACCCGCCCAAAGGGCGCGCCATACCACTCGCGGATGTCAAGCCCGCCTTGATCGGGAACGGAACGTACGAGTTGAAGTCCGGCGGAGGCGGCGCCCGGTCGTTGATCGCATGCTGCACGATCGGCTTTGAGGGTCCGACGGCAAATCCGCTGCTGGAACTGCTGCCTCCGGCGATGCATATCCGTCATGACGAGCGTGGCCACACCGACCTACCAAGCCTGATCGCGATGATGGCCCGGGAGGCTGAAGGGCAACGAATCGGCTCGGCCACGGTAATGGCGCGCCTTGCCGACATCGTCATGACACAAGTAATCAGATCCTGGGTCGAAACATGTTCCGACGATTTGACTGGCTGGCTGGCGGCCGTCCGGGATCCACAAATCGGGTCGGCGCTCGCAAGAATCCATCGCTCTCCAGGGGAGAACTGGTCGGTCGATCGTTTGGCGGCGTTGTCGGGGCTGTCACGCTCGAGGTTCTCCGAGCGATTCAAGAGCCTGTTGTTGGTGTCGCCCGCTCGCTATCTCCTGCAATGGAGGCTTCGGCTGGCGGATTCCTGGTTGCGAAACGGCTATCTGTCGCTGTCACAGGTCGCGTCGGAGCTGGGATATGAGTCCGATGCTTCCTTCAGTCGGGCGTTCAAACGCTTCATAGGCGTCTCTCCAGGCGCGGTTCGAAATTCGGGCCGGTGAGCACAGCCGCGTCGGAGCGTCTGGAGCGTTTTCATGATGCGATCGGCCAGGGATCTGCTGGGTCCCAGCGGCGGCTGCCAAAGGCAATCGGGCGCGACAAACGGTCAAACATTCAGGTGATTCTGCCATAGCAGTGCCGCGCCAAGAACGATAAATCTCAAACAACACAATCACTTCGTCCTGATAGGCAGCGAAAGCAGCGATCGCATAGCGTCATGACAAGGAGCCGCATCGCCGGCATTTCGCATGGGCATATATGGAAGCATGCGCGAGTTTCCGAACACCTTCGAGGCCACTCACCAGGAGCCAGCATGGCGTTGATGTTACCTGATCTTCCTCCGCCAGCCGCCGGCGAAGATACGCCCTATTGTGTCATAGCAAAGCATCGCGCCACGCCTGGTAAAGGCGATGCACTCGTTAACCGGATGCTTGAAGATCTCGAGGCGACGAGATCGGAAACCGGTTGCTTGCAATTTCACATCCATCGCGACCGGTCCGACCTCGATCTCATCGTCATCTACGAAATCTGGCGCAACATCGACGCGCTCAAGAGTCACTTCGGCGAAGCCTATGTCCAGAAGTTCGTCGCGGATGCCGGTGAATATGAGCCTGGCGACATGGAAACACAGTGGCTTGAAATGCTGAGCCCTTATGCCCAAGGCAGAGATTCCTAATGATCGGTGACGCGCAGCCTCTTTCGAAACAGCGTGTTGTGATCATCGGCGGAACAAGCGGCATGGGAAAGGCAGCAGCCCGCGCGGCCTCAGAAGCAGGCGCCGAAGTCATTGCGTTCGGGCGGCGTTCTTCGACGAAATCGGTTGCAAAGCCAGGCGTTCGCGGTTCAATTACGCTCCGGTCGCTGGACATGACCGATGACGCGGCCGTCGAGCGAGCGTTTGAGACGGTCGGGACACTCGACCACCTCCTCATCACCGCAACTCCGCCGAGTTCTGGAGGAACCTTCCTCTCCCAGACGCAGGCCGAAGCGCAGGCCGTTCTGTCTGGCAAGTTCCTCGGCAGTTGGTCTTGCGCGCGGCACGCGGCGCCCAAGATGCGGCAGGGCGGCTCGATCACATTCACTACGGGCGGCCTGGTCACCAGGCCTCGCGTTGGCGCTTCGATGATGATGGTCGCTTTCGCTGGCCTCGAGGCGCTGACACGCGCCCTTGCGCTCGAACTTGGCCCGATCCGCGTCAACACAATCCGCCCGGGCGTCATAGACAGTGAGATGTGGAATGGCATGCCGCAAACCGAGCGTGACGCGTTTTTCGCGCTGGTGCGCGAGCGCTTCCCGGCAGGTCGGGTTGGAAAAGTCGACGATATCGGCAAGGCGGCACTTTTCCTGATGACGAATGATTTCGTCACTGGCGCTATTCTGGAAGTTTCCGGAGGCGAAACGCTGGTCAATATCGAAGACACGGCAACCGAAGCCCGAAAAACCAAGGCATGATGTTCCATGCAGTCCCGGCAATAAGAAGCAAATCTCTCAGATTCAACCTGATTATCACAGCAATTCTTACAGGCGATGGAAAATGAAACGAATTATTCAAACGCTGGAAGTTTCCTGGTGCGTCATTGCGATTATCTTCTCCGTATCCTGCATCGCACTGGCCCAAGATAGCTCGGCCGAAGGCGTGCGCCCGACTCAACCGGAATTGCCGAAATGGTTTAGTCGGGGGTTACCCGGCCGGGGGCATGAGGTTCTCTCGCCGCTGGTCGGCACCTGGCGCGTCCAGATGAGCTTCTATGGTACGCTGGGCCGCAGTCCCGATCAGCCGCCGCTCGTGACCGACGATCTGATCAGCCGCCGGCAGTGGGTCGCAGGCGGCCGTTACATCGAAGACATCATGGAGGGGACATTGGATGGAGCGCCGGTGTGGCGCAAAGGATGGCTCGGCTACAGCACAATGGACGAGCGGTACGAGTGGGTCACGATCGACCCCGTCAATACAACCATGATGTATTTCGAGGGTGCGCCAAAATCGGGTGATCAAAGGCCGATCAGCATGTCCGGCAAGTTTACCGATCAGGGCGTGGCTGGCGAGGAAACCGTCGGAAAGTCGGTTGGCATGCGCACCGTCATCAAAATCGAGAACAACGATCGACATGTCTTTAAACTCTATTTCACGCGGGCAGGGCAGAAGGAGGCATTGGCCACGCGCGCCGTGTATACACGGCTGAAAGAGTGAGCGCGGACTAAGTTGCAGCAGTTCGCTAGTCTTCTTGGTGAGATCAAATGCGGGCGGCGCGGCGTTTTACTACGACTTTCTGCGGCGACGTTCGCTTTGGCTCAACGAGATTCTAGCAAAAACTCTTCGGCGGAAGAAGCTTGGACTTGGGCGCTTCACCGACTATCGGGAAATGCCCCGTTTGAGAATCCAACGTCCGGCCTAGCCCAACGAGCTTGCTTTCATTGCAAGTTGCATAAAAGCCGCAATGCCACAGGTTTCAGCTTCTGGATGCGACAAGGGAATCCAATTTGGACCGATCATTTGCTATCGCTGCGGTTGAAGAGCGTTGGCGCGTTGAGGTTGACTTTGCCTAAGTAAATACCGGTCTCAATCCAGTTTCACCCGTACTGCCGGATAGCAACATGCTGTCGGCGTATGATTATGTTCATCGGGTGGTGGCAAGAGACCGGTTTGGCATTGTTAAAATGTGCCATGTGCAGCTCCGCTATCTCAGCTCTTCAGCCGCCCATAACATCGCCACGCCGTGCCCGTAAGGGTTTTCTCATGCACCATCTTGGTGGACTTCCGAACGGAAGACCATGACGATATGTGCAATACACTTCGGGTCCGATGGACCATCATTCCCCAGACAGCTCCCCAGCCTTGGATTGCGTGCAGCGGATGTGGGGGCTTGAGAGCCTTCCAATCCAGCGGCAAAATCCGGCTCAACGCCAACGGTCTCAAGCTTGATGCGTGGCTTATCTACAAGTGCCTCACCTGTGAAAAGACATGGAACCGGCCAATCTTTGAGCGGCAGAATGTCCGCGATATCGATCCTGTCGTCCTTGAAGCGCTACATTCCAATGATCCGCAGTGGATCCGGACGGAAACGTTCAACCTTGAAGCTCTGAGACGCAAGTCGCAGCGTATCGATGAGTTTTCGGAGTTTGACATCGAAAAGGCAATTCTGCACGAAGCTGACAATTGGACGAAATTGGAGATAGAACTGGTGGTTCCATTTCCAACTAGCACACGCCTCGACCGTCTGCTGGCGTCAGAATTGAGAGTTACGCGTTCGCGGCTTCAAACGTTTCATGACGGCGGTATGCTATAGACAAATTCTGACCGCGCCGACGTCCTGAGGCGGCGTATCAAAACTGGTACGCAAGTTACCATTGACCTCTCCAGCGAGGCCGAACGACTGCAATTGTGGAGACCTCTGGCGACGGGTTAGCCCGGTGTAGCCGTATCACGAAGGGCTGAAACTTCGGGCCTTCGTGATTTCACGTCTGGTGACCCGCGGCACATTAACGGTGGTCTTGTGATCCTTGGGAGTGTGACCGGGGTGCAGCTAGCACTGCGTTGTAGCGCAGTTCTGACTGTAAGCCTCAGCGAAGAACAGTCAATATCGGTTGGCCTCCGCCCCGTTCATGGCTGCGCGGTGTCGACCGTGTCGTATCCCCTGTTAAAATCGCGCGTGAAATCCTCGCCGCCGACCGCCGGCGATATGGAGTATTTCCTATTCGGCGCGTTGGCTTAATGCGTCACTCCACCAGCCGCACAATCTTGCCGGCGCTCGATCCGCCGCCATCGTAAGGCTCGATGCGCCAGTTGGCGGAGTTGAAAATGATCTGGTTGACGACCATGGAGATCTTCGCCGTCACATTGGTGGTCGAGTTGTAGGTGACGTTGCGGTTGGGCAGATAGATGATACCTTCCAGCGTCTCGCCGTTCGAGCCGTTGAAGATGTACTGCGTCTTGTTGGAATTGTTGGCCGCATTCGACGTCTTCTCGAACATCAATATGCCCTTATAGATGCCCGAGGTTGGTGCTTTGCCGGTGAAGGTGAGCGCGCCATTGGCGCGGATTTCGCTATTTGTGTCCGGAAAATAGAAGGTGACGCCGTTGGCGATCACGGTCGCGCCGGAATTGATGATCATCCGGCCCTTGATGATGTGCAGCCCGGGCTGGAAGGTAATGGTTGGCGAGCCGTTGAAGCCCACGTCGCAATGCATGCCGGGAGCAAGCGAGAAGGTCGTGCCGTTGGGATAGCCCGATGTTGTACAGGTCGACGGTAGGGTGCGCTCGGGCAGCGTGCCGGCATAAGGGTCGGACTGGGTGGCGCAACCGGTTTCGAGATTGGCGAGCGTGCCGCCGTTCTTAATGTAACTGGTACCCTTGACGCAGAATTTCGTGAACTTCAGCGTCGATCCGCTATTCATGATGAAGGCAGGATTGGCGGTCGAGGCGACATCCATGCGGCATTGGGTAGACTGGATATTGGCGCCGGAATTGACCAGCACGTCCTGGCCGGAACTGCCAAGCGCCCAGAGACAGGTACCTGTCGAGGTCGAGCCTTCGGCAATCGCTGTCGATTTCACGCGGATGAGAACAGACTGGCGTCCGGCGATGCGCATGAAGCTGGTTTCGACACTATCTCCGAGCGTCGCTGTGACGCTGCCATCGCCGTTCTTGACGACAGAGAGGTTGGCGTCGAAATCGAAGTCCGCGCTGATGAGGTTACTGCCTCCGAGATTGGCGACAAGGACATTCTCGATCACCTCACGCTGCTCGGTGAGTGTCGACTTATTCATGGCAGCGAGAAGGCCGGCGTCGAGCGCCTGTTGCAGGTGGTCACGCTCGGACACCGCGCGGCTGTAGTCGATCGACATGCCGATGCCGAGTGTGAGGCCGATTGCAGCCAGTGCCGCCAACATTCCGAAGTTGCCGGATTTGTCGCGAAACAGAGCAGTCATATGTCGCATGGTAGTACTCGCTTACCGAGATATTGTCGGACAATCAGGCCACTACGCAGCAAGACAATGAAAAGCGAGTTAAAGGAGGCTGGAGTGTGAGTGATGATCATCTTTATGATTAATGATGCATTTGGCCCGTTTGGCGGACAAGACGGGGTGATGATGCCGTTGGCCACGTTAAGGGGAGATTTAGCAAGTCTTGATAGAAGAACTTATGAACCGACCATGGACGTGATCTCTTGCGTTCGACTTCCAAGCTCGACGCAGCACACATGAAACCGAACCAGAAGGTCGGTCCCTGTCGCCTAGTAACCGCGGGCAACCAAGGATCGGGCCGGATGGGTGGATCGAAAGATGGTGCAGTATGACTTGCGATCTGCCAAACGATCTGAGACCAGCGCGTCCTGAAGACACAACGAGTCTCGAATTGAGAGGGGTAAGCGCGCTGAATGCTCGGGCCGATCAGGGAACACACCCCGCGCCAGACCCGATGTCTCTACTTTTCGAGGGCATTTCCGCCAGCGACCTGCCGATCGCGATCTTCGCGCCCAATGATCGGCTGATTATGTCCTCATCAGCATTTCGCAGTATTTACGACCTCCAGCCTGGAGAACAGACGTTCGAGAGCATTATCAAGCATTGCCATGCGAAGAGGCGTGGGGTGCTCATAGAGGCCACGGATATCGATCAGTGGCTCAATATGGCGACTGCCAAGCGACGATCGCAGACCCACCGAAATTTCCAGATAGATTTGATTGACGGTCGCTGGTTCTGGGCTGTGGAAACCACCTTCAGTGACGGGTGGATCATCATGACGATGACGGATATGACTGCGCTCAAGAAGACGGAAGCCGACTTGCGGCATGCGCGCGATGCGGCGATTCATTTGGCCGAAACGGACGCGCTTACGGGCCTCCGCAGTCGACGCGCCATCATGGGGTATTTCGAAGACTGCATAAAGTGCGCGACGTCAACCTCGCCTGTCAGCATTGCCATTCTCGATATCGATTATTTCAAGCATATCAACGACCAGTATGGCCATGACGTCGGCGACAGCGTCTTGCAGGCATTTGGAGCCTACTCTCGGAGCATGTTCCGTGAAAGCGACTGGATGGGCCGCGTTGGCGGGGAGGAGTTCTTGCTCGTCATGCCCAACACAAGCGAATTTTCCGCAAGAAGGGCGCTGGAGCGTTTTAGCAACATCATGAGCCGTATCAGATACAAGGAGCTCGGCGGACGGCGTGTGACTTTTTCCGCAGGCCTGATCGAGCATAGATTGGGCGAGTCTGTCCAGGACACTTATAAGAATGCCGACAATGCGCTCTATGAGGCAAAGGTCTCCGGCCGCGACCGAATATTCTCTCTCGATCCGCGGACAAGAATGCACATTGCGAGCCGCTGATTACGGCTCATGTCGTCGATAGCAACTAGACCAGTTCGCCCGGCCAGTCGCGCCTGACGTTCGATTGTTCGAAAGACACCTATAGCAAAGATCGGCATGAGAGCAGAAGAGGCGCTCTCAATCACTTTCGCGCAACAATTCACGCAATTCATTGCGCATGTCGCGTTTACAAATGTAGTGCTTTGCTAGGCCGTGTGGACGAATTGACTCAGGTATAGGATTTGGGGTTCCGCAGACGAATCCAGTCTGATTCATGGATTGTCGACTGATTTGGAGGTCGGCGATGTCCACGAAGATGACAGATACGGATTGGGCGAACGCGCTGGAGGTTTTCCAGGCCTGCCTGCCGCGGCGGGGCCGCAAGGCTGCAGACGACCGGTTGTTTCTGGAAGCGATGCACTTCTTCACGGTGGAGAATGTGCGTTGGCGTGCTTTGCCGGAACGCTTCGGCCATTGGAACTCGGTCTGGAAGCGTTTTGACCGGCTGAGCAAGGCCGGCGTTTTCGAAGCCTTCTTCGACACATTGGCCGAGATGAGCGCATCGGCCCATTTGATCCAGATGTTCGATTCCACCATTGTCCGCGCCCATGTCTCGGCCGCCGGCGCAAAAGGGGGCAGCAAGGTCAGGCGCTCGG
>NZ_JBYCZP010000036.1:0-20270 GCF_057586295.1 Rhizobium sp. SRI_017
CTCGTACGCTTATCACGGCACGAGTGCGGCAGTAGCGGCGGTTTCGCCGAACTTGGGCGACGCGGTGAAACTCAGCCCCTACGTGCGCATGGTTGCTCTGCCCGGCCCGGCAGGCATCCCAGAATCGCAAGCCGCCGAGTTTTTCGAGGTGCAGGTTCGTTCGGCCATACTGGATCTGAATCGTCGCGGTATAGGCGTCGCCGCCCTGCTCATCGACAGCATCTTTTCCAGCGACGGCGTTTGGGTAGATCCTCCCGGTTTCATTGCCGGTGGCGCTGCAGCGGTGCGGGATGCAGGCGGTCTCGTCATCGCCGACGAAGTTCAGCCGGGGTTTGGGCGAACCGGAACGCATATGTGGGGCTTTGAGCGGCACGGAATCGTTCCTGATCTCGTAACTCTGGGCAAGCCAATGGGTAACGGGTTTCCGATTGGGGCAGTGGTTGGTCGGAAGGTGCCGATGGAGCGGTTCGGCGCCATTGCCCGCTACTCAAACACCTTCGCCGGCAACACGGTTGGAATAGCGGCCGCGGACGCCGTGTTGGAGATCCTCCACCGCGACAAAATCCCTCAACACGCGCTTGCCATGAGCACGCGTCTCAGCGCCGGACTGGAGGAGGTATCAAGGAAGCATAATGGCGTTCGTGCAGTCCGCAATGCAGGCTTTTTTCTTCGGCATCGACATCGGACCTGCGGAGATGCCAACGCCGGACAGGCGTGCGATGGCTCTGGATCTGGTCAATGCAATGCGAGACGAGGGCGTGCTCATCAGCACGACGGGAGCCAACGAAGATACACTCAAGGTGCGTCCTCCGCTTATCTGCCAGCCCGGAGACGTCGATGTCTTCCTTGTTGCTCTCAACCGTGCTCTCAGCAGGGTTGGACGGTAGAACCTTGGAAGTTGCGAGAGATTGACAGCGGCTGACATCCAGTGTGCAAGCCAATCAGTAGCGGATCGAGCGGTCGTCGCTCCAAACAGTGCTTTCGTCGGGTCTGCGCAGCGCCGGCCAGAACAGTACGCGCTCAGACAAATGTCGATACATTGAAGTGGGCCGATGAACTGAGTGTCGCGTTGCGGGTTCGTCCAGCCCGGAGGATGACTCCGGCTTGCAACCGTTCAGCGCGTCCACTAGCGTTGGAAGAACAAATCCAGGCTGGGAGCATTGCGGCCCTCCATCACTTGATGTTCCGTCCCTGAAATACGCTTCTGTCCCGGAATTATTACCAGGAGTTTGCTTTGCGCTATATTCGCGCGAGTTCATTAGAGGACGTCGTTGGCCTGCTGGCCGAAGCGTCGGGCAAGGCCACGATTCTAGCCGGCGGGAGCGATCTGCTGGTGAGAATGAAGGGTGGCTTTGTCGAGCCTGAACTTGCGTTGCCGCCGCTGGGTAACGGAGCACCGCCTGCGCTAGTCCAGCGCGGTCGATGGCAAGCGAAAGTGCCTTGCGCTCTTCGATCGTGTCAAAGATCGGCGAGGCGAGGTTGAGCTTCAGCAACAGGAGGCGCGGAAGCGAGACGGACTCCACATTCATTTTCTCGTAGACATTTCGTGTTTACGGCAAAAGCTCCGTGAGTCAACGCTAATTCGAGGGCTAGCTTTGGGAACTAAAACATGAACATGCGGAGGGTACTCAGCGCCAGGACGAGCGCGACAGGAACTTACCCGAAGACCGAGCGTTTGGCGCCACTACCCTGTGCTAGTCGATCGCTTTGGGGCTAGTGCTGGACGCAGGGTACAATCGACTAATCAGTCAGCTCATTGACGTAGGGCGCGAGATCGTGGCCTACCGACAAAGACTGGAGTCGGCCGATGCGTATGACTGGCACCAGGAACTGAAGCCATTCTGGACCGGCACCGCGCCGTAACTGCCTGGCTGCGAGAGGTCGCGGGGTTGCGCGCATCTTTATAGCCTGGCCGCCCAGCCGCCGTCAGGCGCACCATGTCGGCCACGCCGTCTGTCCGGCGCGCCTTGGCGAAGTCGCGGACCTGCGGCGGGCATCTCCGCGACTCCCCAATCGATAGATGTCGGAACAACTTCTGGTCGACTCCGTTCCCCTTTCAATCGAGGAACGCAAGTGAGCAAAATAGTTTGGGATGCACCTGTCGATATCCGCTATTCAGATGGCGGACGCGTTTATACCGTGACGACCACCGCCTACGCATACGAGCACCTAATGACGAGTTGGCCCGACGGAGCACACGGCCCTTCGTATTTTCGCGCGATATTGGCGTGCGACACTGTCGACTGTATGACGGCGCGGGCCGCGGCACGGTCAGCTTTCATCGATGCTGCAAGAGATGCGCTGATACTCGATGACGGAAGGGCCGCTTAAGAGGACAGCCGGCCGCTTCTCGCGGGAGTGGCCGGTTTCGAAATCACGCATCAAATCCAGGCGTCCTTGAAAACCACTTGGCGGACGGCGTGTGCCCCTTCTCAATCGCGTCTTCGTAGTGGAAAAGAAGCTCTTTTAGGGCAAATTCCAAAGCCTGCTCCGGCGTCACGGCTGGATTTTGCATCGAGCTGGAGAGAAATGCGCCGTATCCCGGGATGGCAATATGGTGGCTGTTGCGGTATGAGAAAGTGCCATCCCCCAGCTCAAAGATAACAACCCGGACCTTTACGGGTTCCCGTGGGCATACGATCAGGTCGTAAGAGGCAATGGATTTTCGGAAGTCTGCGACACCGTAGGCTTCGAAAATATTCTTCTCTTTGGCGTTCAACCTCTATCCCTCGTCTTATGTCCTCGGCCCATGCGGCGCTCTGAACGGCCGGTGCCAACGTCCGTGCTCAGCTGTTGCGCGTCATCCCGAAAGCGGCTCGATCGCATGCATCTCGGTCACTACGGTGCAGATGCAGGATACGCGTCGCGTCTTTCCTTGAAATCGGATGTTTCTGCAAGAAGTACTCAAGTTCATAAGGTTCGAAAATGGTCGTCCGGTTCTGTACGATTTTCGCTTGAGCGGCCATGTCAACTCTCCATCTAGATCACTGACGGCAGTACAGCACACGGGCGCGGAGCGGAGCTGTCTGCCATACATGAGGCTGGCAATCGATGGCGGCCCGGCCCCACCGGGTCGTCGAGAGAAAACGAGGGCCGAAGCCCTCGTTGTCGTTCCATCACCAACGATGACTACTGCTGCGAGTCCATGGTGGTTCCGGGCTCCTGGCACGGCGCCCCACCCGCGACATGCTCGCGGCACTTTTCAGCGTCTTCCATATCCGGGCGCACGGGGTCGTTGATGCTACCAGTGGTCATGTTGTCCTTGCCGCCATTGTTGTTGTTTTTGCCGCCATTGTTATCGGCAGCAAAAGCAAAGGAAGAGGCGGCCAGTAGGCCGGCGGCTAGTGTACGGTAATCGCCTCTCTTTTCGAGGCTTGTCGCATATGGCGGCTTGGCCAGCGTATTTCGACCCAAGGCCGAGGAAGTGCTTGCCCGCGCCTCTCGTCTTTGACGCGAACCGCAACTAAAAAGGGCGCGAACAATAATTGACAGCAATCCCATGACGCCCCCGCGGCGGTTTCTCCAGATATACCTCGTTGAAGAACAGTCCATGCTGCCGCCATCTGGCCCTGAGAAGGTCAATAAGCTGCTGTTCAGTTTGAACAGAGTAGTTCCGCGTCAGCTCTCTTGTGAACACTGTCACGGTGGTGACCACGTGCGGGCGCGCTGCCTCAGCACGAGCAAGCTCCGTGTCGATCTCCATCGAGAGGAGGTGCTTTTCGATTTCGCTCAGGTCCTCCAAGGCAGTCGCCCCGCCACTTCCGGCAATCGTTTTCCGGTTGCGGTCGACCAGCACATATCGAAACTGCCGAGACGTGCCGACTTCTTCAATTGCCAAATCGAAGGTTCTCGCTAAGCGACGCAACCTCGCCACGTCGTCAAGTCCTCGCGCCATTTGAGATCCTCCCGGTCGAGAATTGACAGACCTGCTTTGAGAGTCAATGGCCTCTTGGCGGCAGTGTCGAGGTCAAATGGAGAGATTTCGATGACTGAGAAAGTGAGCGGCCTATCCGGACATATCGCGAAATCGGCTAGCGAACCGATCGGATACCTGACCTGCGCAGCCTTCAACATCGTCACCACGGAAATGGTGCAGGCTGATAATGACGGAAACCGCCCTGATGCGTTCCTGTCACAGAACCAGCACCAGATCCTGGTCGAGAAGCTTGGCGGCCCCGGTGAGCGCGTCGCGGCCTTCTGCAAGGCCGTCGGGCTGGAAAACCTTGGTGAAGTCGCCGCCAGCGAATTCGACAAGCTGGTGGCCCGTGTGACCCGCTTCAACCAAGCGAACCCCGCCGAACGTGTTTTGGGTCCTCGACAGCATCGAGAAGGTGTCTTCCAGATCACGGATGCGACGGCTGATCGTTGAGGGTTCGACGGACAGGCAGCGCGCGGCACGGCGGAAGCTGCGTTGCTCTGTCGCCGCGAGAACGTATTGCAGATGAGGAAGCTCAAACATCAATCGCCTCCTCAGCGAAAGTCAGATCGTAGAAAACCAACTAAACAAGCGGACGCCTTGACGCAAAATTAGTCGCCAGTTCGTATTGGTACGCCACATTCAGGACGGTGCGGTCGCCCCCGGGTTTTCCAACGATCTGCAAGCCAATTGGCATGGCATGGATGTCGAACCCGCATGGGATACTGGCAGCCGGCAGACCGTAGTAGTTGGCAAATGCAGTGTTTTCGGCCGCAACCCCTTGCGAAGGGTTCCTTACAGCTTCTTTGACCGTAGGAACAGTCGAGTCGAGAGTCGGAAGCACGATAACATCAACTTCCACAAATGCTTTGTCTACAATATTTTTTCGGTCATTCTCTATACTGGCAAAATTGTCCTGGTCGGGGTCGCCAAATGGCACTGCGATATCAATTATTTCATATCCTGCGTCCCGTAGAGTAGTCACGGCACTGTCAATTTTCTGCTTAACCTCTATAGTGCATTTAACATTGTTGCCGACGCCTATTCGAATTGCCTTGTCGGGCTTTTCGATGTCTGAGAAAAGCGTCCTATCACCTTGGGTAGATAGTATATCTAGTAAGAGCGCTGTATCGCAGGCACTGCGCGTCGTGATCGCAGCATGCCCCATCCACCGAATGAATTCATCAACAGGCTCGTCGCCTAGAATGCCCTTGGTGCTGATCAAACCATAGCTGCCCTTAAATCCAACTATCCCGCAGCAAGCAGCTGGCAGGCGTACCGAACCAACTGCGTCGGTATCAACGGTCGCGTAACAGAGCCCGGCAGCAACAGCCGCCGCAGATCCTGCGGAGGAGCCACCAGCGACATAGTTGCTATTCCATGGATTGCGCACGGGCCCAAAGAAGCTTGTCAGCCCGGTCGTCGCCATCCCCAGTGCGTCCATATTGGTCTTGCCTAGAATGATTGCACCAGCCTGCTTCAGCTTCTTTACGGCTTCAGCATCGGCGCTTGCCACGCGGCTCTTGAAATGCTCAAACCCCGCAGTCGTCTTGACACCTTCGGCGTCGTAAAAGTCCTTCACAGCCACCGGGATGCCATGTAGCGGGCCTCGCCATTTACCTGCCTTGATTTCCGCTTCTGCGGCTCTTGCCTGGTCGCGCGCCTCATTGCCCAGCACGGTGATAAAGGCATTTAAGGAGGAATTAAGCGCTTCGATTCGCACCAAACATGCTTCAACCGCCTCGACCGGTGATATCTTTTTTATATGGATTTCATTGCTTAATTCACGAATGCTGGCGTAGTACATAGTGTCCTCCCTGTTCAGAGTGCGAAAACCGGCCGGCTCGACGCAGCGACCGTCCGAGAAATAGTTGCGATAGACGCCGCCAGCATCGTCCCGGAGAAAGACGGTGATCCCGAAGTCGTTCATCTCCTGGGATGCCCATGTCGGCATTAAAGTGACTATCGCCATACGACCAAACCGGCATAGTCCACCCTCTACGCGACCACAGGGCGGCGAGGCACTCGTAGGGCGACCCTGCGACCACGGCGAAGGTAGTGTCCCGCGCGTTGAGAGGTGCGAGGTGCCCGACGTCGTCGATGCGCCGGCAGAAGCCGGGGCGAGGTGTTTCCCAGTCAGGGGCGTGCATGATGTGATAAACGATAAATTGGCGCCGGCCCTCTAACAGATTGACAAGGGTCTGAAAGCCTTCAGTACCTTCGAACTCATAGCCATTCTCGATTGGCGTCATTGGCGATCGCCCGCGTTCCGCCGCGAGCCGGTCGAACATTCTCGTGGCTTCTTTCTCTGTAACGAGGAGTTGCCGTCGCATCCGGTTCCATTCGCCGATCGAGACGATCGGCGGCAAGGCGAGCGGTTGTTCACGCCCACCATCACCGCCGGCTCTGCAATGCACGCAGGCCCGCCGCGACAAGTAGACTTGATCCACTGGAGCGCTCATCGCCGATCTCCCCATTTAGACCACTGGACGTCGAGAGCGGCGATGATGGGTTCTCCCAGGAGGAGCGGCGAGACTTCCTCGTAATGCCCCGCATATTGCGGGGTCTTGACGAACGCCGTTGTAGCTTCTCGATCGGGGTATTTCTGGAATGCGCAGATGCTTTCCGGATCTTCACCGAAGCCATAGAAATCGACGACATCGTCATTCACGGCGACCGTGGGCTTTATGTGCTTGCGCCAGATCGCCTCGACGTCGTCTCGTTTGCCTGGCTTGGTCCGATGCTGAATGAAGAGTGCGTCCTCGGCCATGTCCTTTCCTATCGAGGTCAGTTTGTGGTCGCCGCGGAGGTCGGAGACGGCTTTGTTCGGCCGCCTGAGGTACTGAGCCAGGAGCCACACAGAATGAAAGCGAAGGCCACGAGCGTGCCGCCGTTGAGGGGCTCTCCGAGAAGGCCGACCCCTGCAGCGACCGCGATGGCGGGCGCCACATAGGTAATGACGACTGCGCGCTGGGGTCCGACTTCTCTGACGAGAAGGAAGAACATCGCGAACGCCAGCGCCGTGCAAAATACGCCGAGCGCCAGGATTGACGCTATCGCAGTGTTCGACGGCGGAAGAACAGGCCAAGTCTGTATCGCGGGCCAGGCGAAGACAACCGCCGCTCCTATAAGGCAAAGGCCGGTGAGCTGCGCGGCTGGGACGTCGTTTAGCCATCGCGAAGCGATAATCGACCCAATTGCATAACAGACAGACGCCAGCACGATCTCGATGACAGACAGGAGATCGCCGCCCAGCGTTGGGGCTGCCAGTAAACACACGCCGAAAAAGCCGAGCGACAGGCCCGACGATCGCCTGATGTCAAATCCTTCGCCTGACCCGAGCAGTTTCGAAAGCACGACAGTAAGCGCCGGCGTGAGAGCAATGAGCATGCCAGCCGTCGAACTGTCGATATGCACCTCTCCATGGGCGATCAATACCCACGGCGCGATCATCTCGGTCAGGCAAAATCCCACGAGCGGTAGCCATTTGGTCCTCACCCAGCCAAAGCCACCCACCAGGAAGGCAAAGGGCAAGAGAACCAGTGCCCCGATCGCTGCCCGTGCGAATACAAGGAATGGCACGGAAACTTCGGCGACCGCAACCTTGATCATCAGATAGGGAACGCCCCACAGCACGCTGAGCAAGACGAAGTACATAAGGCCGCGCCGGGTCATGGTGCCCTCACCGCCAGAAAGGTGTTCCAGGCCTCTCCATCTGTATCGATGCTGAACGCATCCCAGATCAACCTCATGCCAGCGGCCTCGAGCCGCTCCGCAAATTGGTCCCGCCGCCAAAAGATCATGTGGTAGTTGCCGTCGGTCTCGCCGTCGCCATCCCGCATCGACACGAGAAATGCACCGCCGGGTCGAAGCGCGCGCGTGATTTTGGCGAGAACCATGTCGGTCTGCTCACGCGGGACGTGGATGATGACACAAAGGGCAGCGACGGCATCGTATGGGCCGCCGAGATCCCCGGTGATAATGTCGAGATATTCGGCAGTCTTGCCGCGCGCGGCCTGGATCTCGATGAACCGTCGTGTGGCGTCGGTGCGCTTGACGGTAACGCCGAGCGTCTCCAGAAAATCCGCGTCTCGGCCGGGACCGGAGCCTACTTCCAGGATTTGGCCACCAGCGCCGACATATTCAGCCAGGCGCTTTAAGCCCTGAGCGTCGTGCGGGCCGGGATAGATGGCGACGTTCTTGTCGTATTGGTCAGCATAGCTTTCATAGGACGAGATGGTCCGACCATTCTTGGTCATGTAGTGGTTTGTTGAGCTCATTCCTGCCTCCGTGACGCAAGCCCCGAGCTCTGTGGCAAATGTCGCGTGGTTGATTGCAGTCATAACTCTCTCCGTTTTGGTCGTTGCCATGATCGGCACCGAGAAAAAAAATATATGTAAGTGCGATTGGCCTTGAGTGGCAGGATGGACAAAAACGGGGCATTCGTGCCATTTAATCCGTCATGTTTCCGAAACACTTCGATCTCTCGCCGCTCCAAGTCGCGATCCTTGCGTTGCCCGAGACAGCACCCATGGCCGTCTACGGCCTACATGAGGTCTTGGGCTCGGTCGGCCGCATATGGCCGCTAATCACAGGAGAGACTGATCGCGTGCGGCCGATTTCACCCCGCATAGTCGCCCGCGACAGCCGTAGCTTCATGACTTCGGCTGGCACGCCAATCGTTCCTCATGCCGCGATTAGCGAGACCGAGAAGCCAGACGTCGTGATCGTCTGTGATATCGAATTGCCGCTGCCAAATGGACCGGATGGCCTGTGGCTCGAAGAGATCGGCTGGGCGCGCCAGCAGCTCGAACGAGGAGCAACCCTATGCTCGACCTGCTCAGGCTCGGTGATGCTGGCCGAAGGTGGCCTGCTTGATGGCAGGGAGGCAGCATCGCATTGGAGCGCTGCGGGCCTTTTCCGTGATAGATATAACAAGGTACGCTTCCGGCCAGACCGTATTCTCTGCGAGAGCGGTTACGAAGGCCGCTTGATCACGACCGGTGGCGCATCGTCCTGGCAGGATCTTGCGCTATATCTCATCGGTCGCTATTGCGGGCCGGCCGAAGCCGTGCGCGTCTCTAAGATATTCCTAATCGGCAATCGCAGCGATGGCCAATTACCCTTCGCAGCCATGACTCGGCCACGGCAACATTCGGATGGCATCATAGCCGATTGCCAGGCGTGGATTGCCGAGAACTACGAGGCCGCCAACCCAGTATCCCGCATGGTCACGCGATCCGGCCTGGCGGAGCGCACCTTCAAGCGTCGGTTCAAGCAGGCGACTGGTTATGCGCCAGTCGATTACGTGCAGGCAATCCGTATCGAGGAAGCCAAGCAGATATTGGAGACGACCACGATGTCGGTCGACGATGTCGCCGCCGAAGTAGGGTACGAAGATCCTGCCTTCTTTCGTCGATTGTTCAAGCGCATTGCAGGTGTCAGTGCCGCACGTTACCGGCAACGATTTCAGTTACAGCCGGCGATTGTGGAAGCAGATTGAGAGCGACGCCAGCGCATGGCGCTCTTGTCGGAAGAAGGAGCAAACATGCCGTGTCGCCAGTCCATTTCGATGTCGGCTTTCGAGACGCCGCTTTGTGGGACTTTATGACCGACAAGGTGGAGGTTTCGGTCGAACCGCTCCAGCATCTTTTTCAACTGAGCATTCTGCAGTCGCAGTTTACTTTCCAACTGGTCCCGGAGAACCTTAATTTCTTCGTCCAGGCTTATCTCGTCGGAAACGGTGGGAACCACTGGAGGTTTCTGTGAAACGACAGCAACCGCTTCGACCTTCTTGGCACGGCCTCTCCCCTTGACCGGCGCGGCTTTGACAGTTTCTTTGACGTTCGGAGCGGCATATGCGCGGGTGGCGCCAATGTCAGGCAACGCCGGGTCAGAGTTTTCCACACCCTCCGCGCTGTCACTCCCCCCCTCGCACTGAATATCGCGGCCAGTTTCGGCCAGCGGTTCAGGCTGTGCAGAAACCGGTTCGGATTGAGCGAGAGGCTGCGTCTTTCCGCGTGTCGGCTGATCGGCAATCTTGACGTTTTCCCTGACAGGAATTTCAGGCGGTTCCGCCATCGCCAAGACGTCCGGCTTTCCGTCCTTGATTGCCCCGCCGTCTTGTTTTTCCAAGGGTCGTGGCGACACAAGTCTGACAAGAAACTTCCAGGGAGACGCCATCACTTCGACCTCGCGCTTAACCCCGCATGCAGGCTGCGAGTTGACGCTCAGGCGGCGGTCGTGACCGTCACCAAGGATACTCATCCCGTTCAGCCGGCGACTAGCCGCCTGCCAGATATCAATCGAGCTTCAGACGCTTGCGCAGATCAGCGTTTTCGGCCCGAAGTTTTTCCGCCAGCAGCTTACGCAGCCTTTGGTTCTCCGCTTCCAGCTGCAGGATATCCGCCATTTCATCGCTCGGTACAGCTGGCACGGCAGGCGCCGCTTGCACCGCCCTCGGAGCGCGCTTCACGGCTGTGCGCTTCGCAGGGCTAAAATTGTCGACCAACTTCGCCTTGCGTCCCCGCTTCTGCTTTCCAGCCCCGTCTGTGCGAATCTCGCCCACTATTGTCAAGCACCTTCGCAGCGCTGGCCCGGCTGGAACAAAATAGTCGGGAGTGGATTCCAACTCGTTGCATGCCCATGGAACCGCCGATGGACGAGCAAGAACAACAGTCACAGCCGAAATTGGGCTAAATCGACTCGCGGCGAGAGGAAACCGAACGCGCGTTCGCGGAGATCATAGAGAACGAACGCAAACAGCGGCTCGAGAAGACTATGCGGCTCCGACAAATGCGGCTTGTGAAACATTGACGCGATTCACCACATGCCGACGGGTATAGTGGTGCAACCGGCCTCAGTGAATGCACCGGTGATGCGCGGGGAGAAATCCGTTCACCTTCTCCCCGCTCACAAGTTAGGTGGCCTCCGGTAACCCCAACTTCGTTACAGCGATATGTCGTAGGCGTTCATAAGCGAGTCGTTAACTTATGCGCTCCAAAGTAGTGACTGCAAAAGCTAAGTGCATATAATTGCAACATATGGCGTCACTTTGGGCGAACGACAATGGAGAACAGTGGCGGATGTCAGCACCGAATATTTCGGTTGGGAAGGGCAGAGCAAAAGACCGAGCGCATCACGCGACTGTTGTCCGCAAGACGGTCCTCATCGCAAGCGACACGGCCGAGAATCTCAATCACATAAGAGCCTCTCTAGTGGGCTACGACCTTACAATCATAGCAACAAACGGCGGCTTGCAGGCGCTGGAAACGTCCGATGCGCAGCTCGAACCCAGTGTGATTTTGCTCGATTTCGGATTTGGGGGGAGCGGCCTAGAGGTCTGCCGACAACTTAGAAAACATGGTGCGACGGCCGAAATTCCTGTGATCTTAATCACTCCGCCGGATGACGCGAATGCTAGATGTGCAGGTTTTGCTGCAGGAGCAATAGATTGCATCTCAACTGCAATCGAAAGCGCCGAACTTGTTGCTCGAGTTGAAGCGCAACTCACTGCGCAAAGCGCTCGTGAATACCTTCTTAGGCGCAATGAACAGCTCAACACGGCGCTCGCCAGCATGGGGCAAGGTGTCTGCCTGTTCAATGCAGATAGCAGATTGGTCCTGTGCAACGATCGATATGCGGAAGTCTACGGGCTCGATCCGGCAGCGCTGTATGTTGGGCAGTCACTTGCGGAAATCTTGCGGTTGCGTGACGAAGTCGATGGCTGCTCCACGATGTCCACACAAGAATATCTCGCCTGGGCCGATGCAACGAATGCAGGTGAGGTCCCCCAGACTTGGGAAAAGGAGCTCAAATCTGGAAAGATCATTCGTGGCTACCATCAGCGCACGGCCGACGGTGGGTGGCTGTCCACACATGAGGACATCACCCAGGCCTGGTTGGCCGAGAAATCACTTGCTGACGCCCGGGCCCAGGCCGAACGTGCCGAGCAGGAGACGCGAGACGCGCACACTCGCCTTCTGTCGGCATTCGACGTTGTGCCGGAAGGCTTGGTGTTGTTCGATGCGGATGACAGATTCGTCATGTGGAATCCCCGTTACGAACAACTCTATGCGGAAAGTGGCGGCGCGCTTTTCAAGGGCATGCGGTTCGAGGACCGGCTTCGTGCGGGGCTAGAGCGACAGCAATATCCTGAAGCAATCGGGCGTGAAGAAGAATGGCTCTCCGAACGCGTCGCTTGGCATGCCGCCCCCAAGAGCAGCCATGAGCAACGCCTGCCGGGAAACCGCTGGGTGCGTATCGACGAACGGCGCGTTGCGGATGGTGGAAGCATCGGCATCCGTGTCGATATTACCGATCTCAAAATGCGAGAAGCCTCCTTTCGGCTGTTGTTCGAAGGCAACCCGCTGCCAATGTGGGTTCACGACCCAGAAAGCCTTAGATTTCTAGACGTCAACCAGGCAGCGATTGATCATTACGGCTATGATCGCACGCGTTTTCTTTCCATGACGCTCCTGGACATTCTCTCAATGGAGGATCACGAAAGAGTCAAGGCTGCGGTCGGAGGCTCTGGGGCCGAAGGGGAAGCCAATTCTAGCCAGCGTCATCGAAAGGCGAATGGTGCCCAGATCGACGTCCTCACTTACTCAAGCCAGCTTGCCTTCGACAATCACGTGGCGACAATGCTTGCCGTCGTTGATATTTCTGAACGAAAACGCGCAGAAGAAGCGCTTCTTCAACATCGTGACAAGCTTGAGGAAACGGTCCGCTGCAGAACAGCCGAGATTGCCCGTCAGGCTGCGGAGCTCGAACGGATGCTCGAGCAGGAGCGGCAGATCAACCAGTTGCAACGGCAGTTCGTCACTATGGCCTCGCATGAATTCCGCACGCCCCTATCCATAATCGACGGCGCTGCGCAACGTCTCGTCCGCCGCAAGGACGCGATTACCTCGGATTTTCTTAAGGAGAAGACCGAGCAAATAAGAAGCGCCGTTTCCCGAATGCTGGAACTGATGGAGAGTATACTGGCAGCGGGCCGTCTGGACCATGGCCGCATTGAAATTCTGCAAAAACCCTGCGCGCTGCGTGACATCATCAGCACTTGCAGCGCGCGCCAGGAGAGCATTCGGCGATCGCATCGCTTTCTGTTCGATCTCGATCGGCTTCCGTCGGCGATCTACGGCGACCGTGCAGCGTTAGAGCAGGTGTTCACCAACCTATTTTCCAATGCAGTGAAATACGCCCCAAATTCTCCGAATATTTATGTGACCGGCTGGCAGCGCGACGAGCATGCCTACATTACCGTCCGCGATGAAGGCATAGGAATTGATGCAGATGATCTGCCCAAGATGTTCGAACGCTATTTCCGCGCGAGAAGTTCAACCGGCATTGCCGGCACCGGCATCGGTTTAAATCTCGTGAAACAGGTGGTCGAACTGCACTGCGGCGAAATTCGCGTGGATAGTGTGAAAGGTGAAGGTACTGTCTTCACGGTGAAGTTGCCGATCGCCGGTTCCGTGCCAACAAGCGTAGGGGCTACCCAAACAAGCAGCCAAGTGCTGGCCACTCAAGCCCGCGCAAATCCCTGAGGGACTTATGATCAGCATATTGTGCATTGAAGACGAAACTGATGTTCGGGATCTTATCCTGGAGGAATTAGGCGACGCTGGCTTCACGACCTACCAGGCCTCGAACGGAAGGGAAGGCCTTGAAATGATAATTGCCAAATGGCCGGATATCGTCATCTGTGACATCTCGATGCCGGAGATGGACGGGACGCAATTGCTCGCAGAAATTCAACTCAACTACCCAGACTTTGCAGCTACGCCATTCATCTTCTTGACCGCGCTATCTGGCAAGGAGGTGATGCTAGAGGCATTGAGGGCTGGCGCGGACGACTATTTGGTCAAGCCTGTGGATTTCGATGTCCTAATGGCGAAAATTGAAGGCTGCGTGAAAAGGGTTGAAAATGCCCGCAAAACCGGGCGCGTGTTCTGACAGTGGGCCTTAGCCTGACTCAAAGCGGCACAATTCGATATTCGTCCACCAGTCGGGCTTGAGGGATAGAAACGGACATAATGTCGATGAATGTCCCTCTGACGGGGGACCGGCGTGCAATTTTGGCGTCAGAGGATCGTGTTGCACGGAACCAGTCGCAATCGGCATTTGGCCTCTCAGCAAATGGATCAGCTCACACGCTCATAGTTTACCCGTCCGAAGGCGACCTTCCGGTTTAGCGCACTAGCGGCGAGGTTCGCTTCGGTGGAGACAAATCGGAAGAGGCGGAGTCGATCATTGCATTTTCGACCGGGGCGACGCATTTTCTGCCCGAACGGGAGAAGCAAAATCAAATCGCAGTCATCGATTTCGACAAGGCTCTTCGTCCTGGTGTTGGTGGCCGTCTTACCGCTGACGACGATCCTCTTTTTCAATCTCTACTCCATACGGTTGGCCCAGGAACGCGAGGTCCATGCGGAAGCCTTCCGGACAGGACAGCTCGCGGCCGTCGAGATGGAGCGCCTTCTCGGCGGCATCGAGAACACGCTTCTCGCCATCGCAGCCGCTCCCGTCGTTCAAGGCCTCGATCCCACGGCATGTAACCGCTACATGGTCCGGATCGGAAGGCGGCTTCCCGAATTCGCTGGCATCGCGGTACTTGACAGCTCAGGTGTGATCCGATGCTGGCAACAAGCTAAGGGGGTGGGCGTATCCCTAGCCGATCGTGACTACGTGAAAGAGTCGCTAAACGGCAGGTTGGCCGTCGGTGAATACACGGTCGGCAGGGTCAGCTCGCGAAGGGTATTGCCCGTATCGGTGCCGATCACCGACGACACCGGCAAGGTGACGGGCGTTGTGGCAGGATCACTCAACCTCGACTGGCTTGACGGGAAGCTGCAGGAACGCTCGTTTGCGGCCGAAAGCAATCTCACCATCGCCGACCGCAAGGGTGTCATCCTGGCACATCGCCGGGATTCGAAACGGTTTGTCGGGACTGCCATTCCCACGGAATTCCAGCATCTCGTCCGTTCGCAACGCGCGGGAACCATTGAACTCGGGAGTCAGGACGGCGCTCGACGCATCCTTACCTATTCCCCGCCTGCCGCAAACAAGCTCGGGCTCTACATTAGCGCCGAGGTTTCGACTGCAGCAGAATATGCCGCGGTCACACGGGCCATGTACTACGGCGTGGCAGGCGCGGTGGCGGCCACCGCGGTCGCGCTCGCATCGGCAAGCCTTACCGGAAGATACTCCATCCGTCGGCCTGTGGCGCATTTGCTGCGGACCGTTGAGGCATGGCGCGGCAAGAACGAGAGCGCGAGAACCGGAATGTCAGCTGAGAAAGGCGAGTTCGGCCAGCTCGGTGCAGCGATCGACGCCTACATGGACGAATTGGTATTGGCCCGGCAACAAAGGTTGAAAGACGAAGAGCAGCGCAACGTTCTCATGAGCGAGCTCGATCACCGGGTCAAGAACCTTCTAACGACCGTGCAAGCTGTGGCTCGGCAGTCATTCAAGTCATCAGGTGTGGAGCCGTCAACGCTCGCGGCATTTAGCCAAAGACTGGCGGCCATGGGAGAAGCGCACGCACTTCTGATGAAAGATGAGTGGCAGTCCGCACCGCTTCGGGATGTCGTCGAAATGGCGGTGAGGCCTTTCGACATCGCTGCGCGGCCTCGGTTTTCCACCTCCGGCCCGGAACTGGTGATGAACTCCAAGGCCGCTTTGGCGCTGGGGATGGCGCTCCACGAGCTATGCACCAACGCCACCAAATATGGTGCCCTGACATCGGATGACGGCGTGGTTCGCATCGTTTGGCGGGTCGAGAGCGACGGAAGCGACGGGAAACCGCTTCTCGTCTTTGAGTGGATTGAGTTAGGCGGCTCCCCGGTGGTTCTGCCAGCGAAAAGCGGCTTTGGATCGACGATGATCGAGCGGATGCTAGGCAGCCAGATCGAAGGCACTGTGGATGTCCGTTACGATCCCGACGGTCTCAAGCTTCGCTTGCGGGTCCCTGTCGTAAATGTGGAATTCGTGTCGTAGTTGGATGACAAAGCCGCGAATCCCTAGGCTTTATCAAGATGGTGTGCGCGGGAGCAGATTATGCTGTTAGATCCAACAATGCGCGAACAAGCTGCGAAAGGTCACGGACGTTATCGGAAGCGAAGACCGGTCTCATCAGATCATTGGGCCGGCTTACCCTTCTAAGAGCATGCAGTTGTATAAGTAGCGGAATTGGCGAGACGATCGGTTTCGAGCCGTTGGGCCGGGTCGGATCGGCGCTCATCAACAATGTTGCCTACCGCGTATTCTGTTTGCCGAGAAGGGACGCATAGGCTTTGCGCGCAAACATGGCGGCATAAGACGTCTTCCATCTCGCTAAGGATGAGCCCGGCGACGCACCCGCCTCTCGTTCCTACTTACGCGGCGATCGATCCCATGTCTGTTGCCCGGAACATATTGGCCAGATTGAGAAAACAGATCATGCCGTTATCGTGGGTAATGATCCCGAGAACGTCCGGTCGAAGCGAGCTGCGACTTCGGGCATTGGCTGGATCTGGTCGCCGCGGACTGTGAGAATGTCGGAAACCTTGTCGACCAGCAGGCCAAGCACCATACTGTGGACATCCGCGACGACGATCGCACTACGCTCGTTCGGGACCGTCGGCGGCATACCGAGTTTGCGGGAAAGATCGATGACCGGAATGACGGAGCCACGAAGGTTCATCACGCCGATCACGTCGGGAGGCGAATGCGGCATTGGCGTCGAGGGCGACCAGCCGCGGATCTCGCGGATGGTGGTGGTCATGACGCAGAACTGTTGGCCATTGAGGCGAAAGGCGATGATTTCGAACGCCCCCATATGGAGTTCGGTCGTCGGCTGCTGTCGTTCACCCATTAGAATTCCTTCCATTCGTTCTCGGCGACCGCCGCGTTGCCACTGAAGGCGGTCGCGAGCTTTGCGCCCATCTGGCGGGCGGGTGATACGACTGGTCGCGCCCCTGGCCTTGCTGGGGTTGGAGTTCCAGTCGGAACCGAACGGCGAGGATTTTGCGACGAGGGAGCAGTTCCGATATTGAACTGCCTCACCAGCTGGAACAGGCTGTCGGCTTCCCTCGCCAAGCTATGAGCAGCGGCCGTCGCTTCCTCGACCATAGCGGCATTCTGCTGCGTGCCCTGGTCCATGGTATTAACCGCCGTGTTGATCTCCTTGAGGCCGGTCGCCTGTTCCTTCGAACTTTCGACGATGGCGCTGACATTCGCGTTGACCTGCTGAACCTGGCCGACAATCTCCACAAGCGCTTTACCGGTTTCGCCGACTAGGCTGACGCCGCTCTTCACATGCTCATTCGAGGCGTTGATGAGATCCTTGATTTCCTTCGCCGCCTTTGCCGACCGCTGGGCGAGTTCACGCACTTCCTGTGCGACAACCGCGAAGCCCTTGCCCGCATCACCCGCTCGGGCCGCTTCGACACCGGCATTCAGCGCCAGCAGGTTCGTCTGGAAGGCGATTTCGTCGATAACGCCAATAATGTTGCCGATCTCGGCCGAAGACGTCTCGATCTTGCCCATGGCATCGACCGCATTCCGGACCACGCCGCCTGACCGCTCTGCGTTGTCGCGCGTCTTCTGGACCAGTTGACCGGCTTCCTGCGCACGATGGCTCGAGTCCGCCACGGTGGTCGTGATTTGCTCAAGGGCGGCGGCCGTCTCTTCCACCGAGGCTGCCTGCTGCTCCGTCCGTTTGGACAAATCATCCGAAGCAGACCGTATCTGCTGGGCACCCGCGGCGATCGCTCCAGCATTCTCCGCGACCGACTGCATCGCGCCGCGCAGCTTCGTGGCGGCGCTGTTGAAGTCGACACGCAGCTTCTCAAGCGTGGGAATGAAGGGGATGGAAATATCTTGAGTGAGGTCGCCATCGGCGAGCGCCTGCATAGCCGCTGCGAGTTGGTCGACATTGTTGACGCGAGCCGTGACGTCGGTGGCGAACTTGACAACCTTGAATACGTTGCCGTTCATATTGAGGATCGGATTGTACGAGGCTTGAATATAGACCTTCTTGCCGCCCTTGCCGATCCGCAGAAATTCATCGGCAATGAATTCGCCTCCGGCGAGCCGTTGCCAGAACCTGCGGTACTCGTCGGTTGAGGTATAGTCCCGCTCGCAGAACATGGAATGGTGCTTGCCCTGGATTTCACCAAGTGAATAGCCGAGCGTGTTGAGGAAGTTTTCATTGGCGGTGAGAATGTCGCCGTTGGGCGTGAATTCGATCACTGCCTGGGCGCGCGACAGTGCGTCAAGCTTGCCTGCATCTTCGGCGCTCTTGAGTTTCTGCGCGGTAATGTCGGTGGCGAACTTCACCACCTTGTATGGCTTTCCGCCGCGCATCACTGGATTGTAGGACGCCTCGATCCAAATCTCCTTGCCGCCCTTGGCAATCCGCTTATATTGCTTGCTGTCAAACTCGCCTCGGCCGAGCCTTGCCCAGAATTCCCGGTAGTCTGCGCTCGAGGCCTCGGCCGGATCGACGAACATGCGATGATGCTGTCCGACGATCTCGCTCAGCTGATAGCCAAGCGCCCGACAAAAGTTCTCGTTTGCGGTGAGAATCTTGCCGGTCAGGTCAAATTCAATCACTGCCTGAGATTTGCTCATTGCGGCGAGAACTGCTTTTGCGTCCAGACCGAAACCGATGCCCATCATCCTGTGCCCCTAATAGACTACAGGGCAGCGGCCCTGTCGTTGCTCACTGCGAGCAATCTAGAGGTAAAATCTGCTTAATTGCTTAAGTATTCTTTAAGCGGTTTGGCGCCTGATTATTGTCAAGAGATTGGTCAATAAATTCAATTCGGTATCGAGTTCTTGAATTCCCGTCCGCCGCGTGGCGGTAGGTTCAGTGGTTGTGATCCAGCGCGCTAACCGTCGGTTTTACCGCAACTCGAAAGGAGAAAATATGACGTTTCATTTACCATTTGTTAATTGGGTTGACGGCTCCCCAATCCGGCTCCGCGGGTGATGGAAGGTCTTGCACTTTCAATGCGATGCCTGCAAATTGCGCTGCAATCACACGGGGTGACGGACTCGGATAGAATCAGGCTCCTCCCGGCTCGGGGGCCACAAAGTTCCGGGAGATGACAAGATCGGAAAAGCACATGCAACTTGAAGCAGAGGTCAACCGCGTTGAGAAACTGACTGCAAGCTTCAACACCCACTACGATGTCTTCAAATATCTGAAGGGCCTGACCCAGGACCTTGGGATGAATGTTTTCCTGATTTTGACGCTGCCGACTGTCGACACCGTCGAAATCGGGGCGACAAAAATCATCACCAACTGGCCAGCGGAAATGGTCGATTACTACGATGCCCACAACCTGATGATAGACAGCCCGGTCATTCGCCGGATGCTGAGATCGACCGGTCCATTTAACTATGATGTCGAAGCCATCAATGCTGATCGCAGCGAGGGCAAGAAGTCCACGGTTATCGAGCTCTTCAAGCGATATGGCATGGAAAAAGGCGCCTACTTTCCCGTTCATGACGCCGCGGGTGGTCGCGGTGCGATGTCGATCTCGGGGCCGCGGACTTTCAGCACGATCGAATTGGCAAAGCTGTTGTTCATAGCCACCCACATCTACGATCGTCTCTCGCAGCTCACATTGAAGGAGAAACATCGACCCATTGAGTTCACGCAGAGCGAGCTGGATTGCCTCAAGCTCACGGCTGGAGGCAAGAAAGGCGCCGAAATTGCCAAATTGCTCGGCCTTACAGAGCACACGGTAAACAATCTGACGAGCAGTGTCGTCAAGAAGTTGGGTTGCTCAACGAGAACCCAGGCCGTCGTGAACGCTCTGCGGCTCAACATCATTCGCGTGTAGGGCAAAGACTGCTCGGCGGGCGCTGCTTAGGGCTATGACTTCAACGTTCCATCACCCGGTCCCTTCCCCGGACTGCCTGATGGGAATTCTCCGCCCGATTGTTCAAGCTCTTTGGAGGAGCTGCTTCCTTCCGCCGAGGACTGCAGCACCGATAGGCCGCCTGGCAGCGATGGGAATTTACCAGAGAGGTCGCCAGCGGCTAAACCACGAGGACTCTCGCTCTAGCGAATGTGGATTTGGCGATTGGGACACGCTGAAACCCCGCGATGGGTCCTGGGTATATGATGTCCGGTCCTGGCTATAGCTTTCGGTCGACCAAGATCGGCTGGTGACTGTGAAGACGTGGCACTCCTGAAAATGCGGGAGCTAAAGGCGCGCGGGTTTCGGGAATCCGATCTCCTGATTACCGTGGTCAAGAAGCGCGACGGCTCGGGCCACGCAATTCTGACGGTCCGGACCTCCCAGGGCGATTTCGTGCTCGACAATCTGGACGATCGGGTGAGGTGCTGGTGGCA
>NZ_JBYCZP010000037.1:0-16075 GCF_057586295.1 Rhizobium sp. SRI_017
GGGACCGAAATACGCCGACATCGAAAAATCTTGGTCCCTGCCGGAGGATCAAGTGCGTGCCGAACTTCGCAACGCCGTCACCGAGGAATCCTTCCGTGAAGAGTTCTTGAACAATGTCCGGCCCGAGCTGGCTGCCCTTGTTCCGCCGGACCTCTGGCACTTGCAATGGAGCCTGATGACAGAACGCAGGAAGGATGCCGTCGCCGAGCTTCTTTCCGATTTGAAAAGGAACCGGAGATGGTTTCCGGATCATCGGCGTTACCTGCAAACCTATAAGCCGCCGACTTTGATTCTTTGGGGTCCTCAGGATCACTACATGCCGGAGGAGTCCGCGCGCGCATATCTACGAGATTTGCCCGACGCCGAACTTCACCTTTTCGACGGAGGCCACTGGCTATTAGAGACCAACTTCCACGAAGTCGTGCCTCTTATCAGAAACTTCCTGGAACGCGTTCATCAACAACGTTGATTGATATGCCGCCGAGATAGGCTCCGAAATCAAGATCAGTCGCTTATTCGACGGAAGGCGACCGTCGTTACCTACTTTCTAGTTGTGCCGCGGCCACCGATTGCGCGATAGAGCTGGCCTGCTACTCAGGAATTCTTTCTAATGCCGATGGATCAAACTCTACATCCAAGCGTAGTGCGAGAATCATATGAGCGAACGGATCTGGCGATAGGACATGACAAAGGACTTTGAACCAGATGTCGCCCGGCGGCAGGGAGCCCAGTTCCAACTGTCCCACTGCCTCCTACCCGCATGGCGTGATGCGGAAATCGAGTCGGTCTCAGCGCGCGGGTCGATAGCGCTTGCGTTCACAGGCCAGTCCGAAGCGATGGTTCGCTCCGCCAACGGCCGTGCCATGCGGCGAGCGGTCCCGCCATTGTCTGTCGGATTAGGGGGCGACGTTCCGATTGTGTGGCTAGAAACCGAATCTGCTTCGGACATATTGGAGCTGACGGGATCTGGGGAGCTGCGTCGACAAATCGCGCGAGAAATGGGGGTCGAGCGCTATGCCGATCTGGACGACCTGCACGGTTGGCATGATCCTATCATTCAGGCGATTGCAACTCGGTTACGTTCCGCTGTTCGAGGGCGGATCTCCGTATCGGACCTGGAGGTTGAGACACTCATTTGTGCGGCCTATGCCCAGTCGCTGCGTAGGCATTTTGGCGGACGCGATGCCATCGCGAGGGCGCTTGATGCCCGTCGGAGGCAACGGGTACTGGAAATGATCTTAGCGGAAGCTAGCGAACCCTTGACCCTAGAGCTCTTGGCTGAGGCCGCCGCACTAAGTCCGTTTCACTTCGCGAGGAGTTTTGCCGTCACTTTCGGTATGCCTCCGCATCAGTTTGTCACAATGGTTCGGCTGGAGCGCGCATTTAGCCTGCTGCGAACGTCGCGTGCAACCGTGTCACAGGCTGCCGCCGCGGCGGGGTTTGTAAACCTTCATCATTTTCGTCAATTGTTTCGACGCCAGTACGGGGTTCTGCCCTCGGAAGTCGGACGTCCTCTCGTTGAGAATTCTCATTGAAGCGATGGTGGCAAAGTCCGCAATCGTTGTTGCGACGGCGGCAGCATTGAGCAAGAATCGAGCCTTTCCTCAGGCCTGGCGAGATTGTATTCAGCAAGATGATGGTCGAAACTTGCGCTAAGGAACGCGATATGTCGAAATTTCATCAGCAAGACCACCCTCACTCCAACCTCGAAAGTCCTCTGCGGCGGGAACTGCTGGTGTCAGCCGCAGTCCTCGGCGTTGCGCCTTGGCTGTTGTCTTCCGAGAGCCAGGCGACATCACAGGCCTGGGTCCCAAAACCGGCCAGCGAGCGTCGCAAATTGGGCGCGATCGAGACGTTCCCCATCGGTCTTGGCTGCCAATGGAGACCGGGTGCGTCTAAAACCCAGGCGCAAGATTACTTTGGCACCCCCATAGATCGCTCTGCTGCCGTTGCACTCATCAGACGCGCCGTCGACAACGGTGTCACCCTCATCGATACCGCTGAGGCATACGGTCCCTTCCTATCAGAGGACATTGTCGGCGAGGCGCTCAAGGGGTTGCGCGACAGCGTGATCCTCGAGAGCAAGTTTGGCTTCAATATTGATCTTGAGACCGGAAAAATGGGAGAGGGCCTCAACAGCCGGCCCGAGCACATCAAACGAGTCGTCGAGCTGAGCTTACGCCGTCTGCGCACTGATCGCATCGACATACTCTACCAGCATCGCGTCGATCCGCAGGTGCCGATCGAGGACGTCGCTGGCGCGGTTAAGGACCTTGTCGCTGAGGGCAAAGTGCTGCATTTCGGCCTGTCCGAGCCGGGCCTTAATACGATACGACGAGCGCACGCCATTCTTCCTTTGGCCGCGATCCAGAACGAGTACTCGATGGTGTGGCGCGGTCCCGAGGAAGGCCTACTCGACCTCTGCGAGGAACTGGGTATCGGCTTTGTCTGCTGGGCCCCGCTTGGCTACGGCTTCTTGACCGGCACAATTACAGCTGAAACCCGTTTTGGGAAGGACGCCGATAAAGACTTCCGGGCCGGCGTTCCACGCCTAGCCCCGAACGCATTGGAGGCCAACATGGCTCTTGTAGATGTCGTCCGCCGATGGGCGCATCGTAAGGAGGTCACGCCCGCTCAGGTGGCCCTGGCTTGGCTACTGGACCAAAGGCCGTTCATAGTGCCCATCCCAGGCACGACTAAGACAGCGCATCTCGACGAGAACATCTCGGCGGTCGCCATTCGATTTAGCGAAGCTGAACGAAGCGAACTTAATCAAGCCATCGCCGCCATCACAATCGAGGGCGCGCGGCTCCCTCCTGCAATACTCTCATTGTCTGAGGTTGAAGCTCCTCCAAGGAAGTAGCCAGGGGTTGATTCCGAAGTTTTGAGAAAATGGACGGGCCACCTCGGCCCTCGCTCGCACGGCCGTCGCGGGTCCCGCACCTGCAGGTTTTTACGTGTCATTTCCCAGAGGGTTGTCAGTCTTGCACACGAGCGAGGCCTTTTCGGGCCGAGTGTTCTTTTTGAGATTGTACAACGACCAGATACCTTGACCCGGGGCCGGTAAGTTTACAGTGCCGATGAGAGTTGTTCCCGATGGCAGGAATTCAGGCTGAGACGGCAGCTCTTTGTGTCTTCGTATCCTCGTCGTCTAAGCAAACGCGGTTGCGGCCGCTGGCTTTAGCCCGGTAAAGCGCACGATCGGCATTGGAGAACATCATGTCGAAAGAACTGTCACTTTCGCCGAGCGGTGCAACGCCAATCGAGACGGTGGCATGAAACGTGCCGGCCGAGCAAACAATCGGCTGCTGTTCGACGGTGTGGCGGACGCGCTCGCACGCAACCATGGCCTCCTCGCTATTCATGTAGGGAAGTAAGAGAGCAAACTCTTCGCCGCCTACACGAGCAAAGGTTGCTTCACCGAATTGTCCCGTCGATATGAGGTTTTGGATTGCTTGTGACAACGTTCTTAAGGCTGCATCGCCTGCGGCATGCCCATGGGTGTCGTTCACCCGCTTGAAGTGGTCGATGTCCAGGACGGCGACAGAAAACGGAAAGGCTTCCGCCCGGGCAGCGGCGAACAAGACGTTGGCGACTGAAAAAGCATGGCGGCGATTATGGGCGCTGGTGAGTTCGTCGGTGATCGTCAAGCGTTGCAACGCCGTTTGGATTGCTTTCAGATCGGTGATGTCCTGCAGAAGAAGCTGGACAACCGGATTGCCGTCCCACGGCAGAGCTCCGGCGATGAGCTTGATCGTCCGCACCGTTCCCTCCGGCGTGCGAATGTCGGCTTCGGTAGGATTGGCACCGATGCTGCCTTGAAATGCCTTGTCCATCTGCAACGCGGCTTCATCGACATGGGTCTGGAGAAAGTCAAGAAAGTGCCTGCCAATCAGCTGTTCCTGAGGGACCCGCAGAAGCCGGCAGGCTTCCTGATTGCCGAATATAACTCCCTGCTGGGTATGGATAAGCAAGCCCATCGGCATGAGGTCAAGCATCATGCCCATTCGGGCCTGCGTGTCGACCAGTGTCTGTTTGGTTAGCTCGGCAGCCGCGGCCGATTCAAAGTCTTCATCCAGAAACATGTACGCTTTTCTCGTTTCCGCCGCCGCAACTTGTTCATGGGGGTTGCGGAGTTTCGACGAACCGCTTTCCCCATCAAACTTGCCAACAATGACCGCCAGCCTCTGCGACAGTTCCAGGCCCATGCGAGCTTGGAGGCCAACTGGGCTCGCTTCGAGCTGACTAAGAGTAAATTCGTCGAAATTGATTAACATTCCCTATTTCACAAGTCTTTGATCCCTTGGGCCGCCGGGAGCGATAGCGGACCATTTCGGCGTGGAAGATGTGCAGCCGATCCGCTTCCGAGTGAGACGATCGACGGTACCCCGGGCCTCGTTGTCGTGGAGAGAGACGGCAATCGGCTCCTCAAGTCGCTACCGTGGGCTCCCCGCGTCAGACCCGGGAAAATGCGCCTCAATGGTCCGCTTGGCGAGCATGCGCGACCGCAATCATTGCCATTTCCAACGCGGCGGCGAGCGTCGTTGCGGCGGCAATGAACCGGCCATTGTGGCAGAAGGTGGCGTCTGACACACCGGAGACGGCTGCCAGGTCTTCACCGGAGAGGCCGGCCCAAGCGGCCGGCAGATCGGCCCGTTGCTCGAACTGTCGCTCGACTTCCGGATGCCGGTCACGCACCAGTCGGTTTCCCGCGGGTGGATGACAAACAATAGATGCGCGGCGCCGGCCTTGACGATTGCAAGCCTGAAAGGCATTTCCATTGGGAGTTCCAGCACAGATCCATCCCCGGTTGCGGCAATCGCTTCGAGCACGATCGACTCTGCTCGCAGCTTTGCTGCGCCCTGTCTTATGCAACCCCCGATAAAGGCTCGAGCGATCGAATTCCGTCCTGAAACGCGCGGTCGTCGGCATCCGACCCCTAGTCATCAAAAACAGATTTGAGCGTTTCCCGGAGGACCGGCAGCGTCAGCTTGGCCAGAGCTCCGGCGACCGACGGATTCGGCTCCATAGTCCATGAGATCGATGGGCAGCACGAAATCTTCGTCGAAGCTCGAATGCAGGGCTTCGACATGTAGTGCGGGAACCTGCATGGCGCCGAGATAATCTGGCCCCAAAATGGCGCCAGATCAGTCCGAATGGACTCAACGGCTGGCCGTCATCACGCAGTGGGGCACAGCGCCGATGATGAACGAAGATTCCTGCGGCTGGAGCGTATGCGCCGCCAACGTCATAGATGACCCTGTCATCCGACGGCGAGTTCCACTCGGGCGAGCGGCTGCTTTCGCATCAACTCACCCTCGCTTCGTCAGGTCTCTTTACACGAACAGCAGGCTTTGGCTTTTTGGGAGCAGAGATCCCGCTTTCGCGCTCAAGTTTCTTGCGGGCCATTTTTCTTGCGCGTCGGATCCCTTCTGCCTTCTCGCGGGCTCGCTTGACCGAAGGTTTTTCATAATGCTCGCCCGATCGCATTTCACGGAAGACGCCTTCTCGCTGCAGCTTCTTCTTAAGAAAGCGGAGAGCTTGATCTACGTTGTTATCGCGTATCAGGACCTGCATTTTAAAAACTCAATGCATCGATTGTTCGACCTAAATCAATATCGCTTCGCTGATCAAGAGGGGATTTATTCGGCCGGCGCTGCTATCTTGGCAATTTATTGTCCCCTTGCGTTCAAACCATGCCGCGATGGTAGCGGGCTGCTCTCATGGCAAGGCTTGATGCCCGCAGCATTCGCGGCAGAGCCGCGATTGGCTTCAGGATGCGGTAAATAAGGCCTCGTTGGCGGAAGCGGTGGATGCAGCGGTCATGGGTTTGGTTATTTGTTTGTCCGACTTTTCATTGTCCAGCTGTCAAATCATGGGCACGCTCAACGGCCTCGGAGCGTAAATTCTCTAGCGATGGTGGTCAACGTGCCGTTAGCCGAGAAAATTTGCGACGCGCCCATCACACATCTCTCTCGAGAGCTCGGATCGACGCCACTTCAGGCGAAGTTCGGCGAGTGAAGCTGGACGATGAATGCCGAAGCCCTGGAAAAGGTCACATCCTGCGAGGGCAAGTGCTGCCTGTGTCGCGCTATCCTCGACACCTTCGGCTACGACGAGACAGTTCTGCGCATGACACATGTCAATGATTGCAGTGAGCGTCTGTAAGCCCCGGGGTTCGAGCAGTTGCATCACGAGTTCGCGGTCCAGTTTCACCGTATCGAGGGGAAACTCAAGTATCTGTTTGAGTGAGGTGTAGCCGGAGCCGAAATCGTCAAGTGAAATCTGGAAGCCCGCTTCTTTCAGGGCTTCGACCACAAGTTTGGCTTTCGCCGGAATCCTGGCGGCGAATGTCTCGGTCAACTCGATTTCCACCGTAGACGGCGAAGCCCCGTGATGCAGGAGCGCCTCAACGCAGTCACGGACGATTGCGCTGGAAGTCAACTCCGCGGTTGAGATATTGATGCCCAGCATCATTTGATCCCCGAAGATCTGCTGTAGAGCCGCTAAATCGCCAACAGCTTTGTGCAGCACCCACCTGTCAATTTTCGAAAAAAGCGCGTTCGACTCGGCGACGGGAATGAACTCTCCAGGGGAGACGGCGCCGAGCACGGGCGACTTCCAGCGCAAGAGAGCTTCACATTTCTCGACCACCCCGTGACGAGAAACAATCGGCATGTAGACCAAGGAAAACTCGTCGTCTGGATTGAGCCGCTGCAATTCGAACTTAATCTGCTCGATCCGCACGTCGTCGTCGGCGAATTCCGCCATATAACGTGCCACGTCGTTCTTGCCACGTATCTTGGCATGATACATCGCCTTGTCGGCGCAGGCTACGAGTTGGGTAAAGGTTCGTGCATCGTCAGGAAAACAGGCAATGCCAATGCTCGCCGTGACCGGGTAGATCTCGCCTCCTGCTACCATACCGGCCTCAACATTCTCAACAATGCGTAAGGCGACATTCAATGCAGCCGCTTCATCTCCAGGTTCACGTAGGAGAATGGCGAACTCGTCGCCGGACAGCCGCGCGAACAGCGGTGGTCGTTCCATATAGGCATGTGCAGTTTGATCTAGGGTCGCCTCGCAGATCGTAGTGAACCGTTTTAGCACGGCGTCACCAACAGCATGACCGAACGTGTCGTTGACGAATTTGAAGTTGTCGAGATCAATGAACAGGAGGCTCAGGCCGGTTTTAGTTTCCACCGCAGACTCGAGTGCCCGCTCACCAAGTAGCGAAAAATGCAAGCGGTTGCTAATCCCGGTCAGAGCATCTGTCCATGATGCAGTCTGCACTTCGTCCAAAGTGGCCAGCACTCGGTCATGCAACATCTTGATGTTGCCCGCGAGATGCTCAATCTCGCCCCCTCCGTTCATTCGGTCGAGGTTCTGGCGATGGCCGGAGAGGACGTCCGTCACCTGACGGTCGAGGGTCGAGATCGGGCCGGTAACGGTGCGTCGAATAAGGTATAGGAGCAAGCCGACCGAAAGAAGGGTCAACACCAGGCAGCGCGTTGCCAATGCGATCTTAAGCGATTGAAGGCGTCGCGCCATGTAAGTGTCAGTGAGGGCAAGCCCCACTTTCAAGTCCGGCAACAGCGTATCAATTGCAGTGAACACACTTCGCTCAAACACGATGTCCGAGGCGATGATTACCGGCGTTCCGTATTCCGTCTCAAGTTCAGTCTTCATCTTGACGAAGTCGCGTGGGCGCACCGCTGATTGGATGATTAGCGCCGAATCCCTCTGTGTTGCTAGGGGCCGTGACAAGGTCGTTGGAGCAACGAATTCAGAGTGTATGAGAAGCGGCACCTCACCGACTAAGAACTCGTCCGCTATCAGATCCGAACCCGCCCTCAAGCGCGCCGCCGCGGCTATTTGCGCTGCGTTGAGGGAGGCAAAAGGGTCGTCACTCTTTTCGAAGTAATAATCGACCGTCAAATCGGGACGAAGAATTGCAAAGGAGACAAAAAGATTGGAGTTTTTCGAAAAGAATTCAATGCCGTCCTGGATCTTGGCGCCTAACGCGGTCGTTCGGAAATCCTCATCGGTCTCTCGGACGAAAGACCGAATGGCGTCTCCCCTTTCCACCAAAAACAGAAGATTGCGGGTGAATTCGAGATCTCTGTCAAACAACTGTTTGAGCCGCCCGATTTGATGGGACAAGCGCGCAATTTCGGCCTGTTTGATGTTATCATGCTCAATCCAGTAGACCGAAAGAGCAACCAGGATATTGCTCAACAGCATGACCGGCAGTATGATAAGGAGTGCTCGCCTACTGAGCGTCATGGATACTGGTAACCGCGCTGACGATTCGTTTTCTCAGCTGCACCACCGATGCAGGATACTCCGCATAGAATTGGCTTGTGCGCACCACATCTTCGGACGGAAAAATCTCTTGGTTGTTCCTCATTTTTTCCGGAAGAAGCGGGATTGCCGCAGCATTCGTGGTTGGCAGCGAAAGATGGATCGCGTTCTCGGCCGCAACATCCGGCTCGTTGATGAAGTTTAGAAAACGCATAGCGCTGGCGCGCCGTTTCGAATTCGCATTGACCCCGAGGCAGTCCACCCACAACACGCTTCCCTCTTTCGGCAGCACATACTTCCAAGGAAACGATGTGGTGTCGCTGAGCACAAACTGATCACCGCTATAGGCCAGCGCCATATAGAGATCTTTTCCATATGTGACATTCTGGGCGGACGTGATGACGTAGTCATAAGTCTTGACGAATGGCGCCTGCGCAGCCAGGATTTCGAAGGCCCTCTTCAGTTCTGCTGTGTCTTGAGAACTCACTCTGCTACCGCTTAGAATTAGCGCTGGCGTCAACAGGTCGTCATAGCCTGTCTGCATGGCGACGTGACCCGAGAGGTCCTTTTGGGGCTTGAGCAGGTCATTCCACGAAGTCGGCGGGGTCGTTATCTTATCGGCGCGGTAAACAATTCCTAGCGTGCCCCAGAAATAGGGAAGTGCATAACCTGCGCAGCGCTCCCTCCACCGGGGGACGGAATTCTTCGCCGAGGGAACGGTCTGGTCTGACACTTCCATCAGTTTCCCGTTGCGTGAATAGAGGCTGGTGACATTCTCATTCAGGATCGCCAGGTCGATATCGCTATCCGGATCGGCCAACAGGCGGTCGCGCTCATCACCATCATCAAAATAGATCTGTTTGACTGCAATTCCGGTTTCGGATGTCCATCTCTCCAGTATTTTCGGGGCAATGTACTTTTCCCAGATGAGGAGATTAAGGGTCTCGGCCTTTAGTTCCACCGGCAACATGGCAGCGACAAGCAGAACGAGCCCAAGAAGAAATTTCATCGCGATACTCCGACAACTCAGCGATGAACGCACATCTTTGTAAAGTAAGCGCTAATATGTTTCGAATTAGTCTACGTCGGGGGAAAAATTCTGCACTGAGGCGGCGAAACAAGTTCAATCATCAGCGACCTTTGACGGCGGGATCAGAGGCGTGGTTCACAGACCGGGTAACCTGGACTGCTTCCGGAGTAGAGTTTCTTCGACGATGGGTTCGGCATTGCCCGCGTCCCATTTTTGCTTCTCGAATAACCAATGAAGCAATCACTCCCTCGGCTGCATTCTATTCTGGGAGTACGTCTGCTTCGAGGCCGAGGTTTGCCCCAGCTATTCCGGTGTCTTCTCGTCCGCAAAAATGAGTACCTCTACGGTTCGCTGCCGGATGCGTCCATGGAAATCGGCGCTGCGTTCCAAAGCATTCTCCTCCGCCCGCCAGCTCCTTCTATTGTTCCGTCGTCACGAGTTGGGCCGAGCTGCTGGTAGCGATTAAGCATTGCCGGCCGCCCCCGAGGGAGAGCGACCGGCTGTCCGTGATCCCCGATGGGACGGGTGAATTTCGGACGCCCTGAATTCAACATCCTGATCAACCGTGGCAACGAAAAGCCTATGTCAGAAATGTACGATGACCGGAGATCACATGGTCAACCATCTTCGCAATGACGGCGCGGATCCGCAACCGTGTTCGCCAGAGTGCCCGCATTTTGGGTTTGCGCCGCATCCCGATCTGGATAAATCAAGGAAAATTCCGCAAAAAGGGGATGCTGAATGAAAAGCAATTGGCTAGCCCCGCAAAGCCTGTCGTTCTCAACCATGACTGACAGGGAAGCCGTGTTTCGTCGGCTATGTCGTCTCGCTCCTCCGTCAGCAGATACGCAATTCCTTGCCGTCGTCCTCTGCCGAGCCAGCCGCACAACTGGTGGAGCTGTGCGAGCCCGCAACGATCCGCGCCAAACGCACATTGTGTTGGCACGCGGCACCATCAAGCCGCTTTCAACGAGTTAGTGGAAAGAAGCACGTCGCCTTGCCCATCGGCGAAGTCCACCCTCCAATCTTTGGTGCTGAACCGATGCTCTTCGTCGATCACCGGCAATCCCAGCCTCGCGAATGCGACATCCTTGGTGAGAACGGCATGGGTAGCCACAATCACGTGAATGTCGCCGAAGTGAGTCCGGCCTTGATCCGCGTTATAACGCCCGCCTCTACGACGCGCGCACGGTCCGAGCGCTGTTCGTCATCGTCGCCGTGCTGGCGGAAATTTCAGGCGCTTGGGTTGCTTGGAAAATAAGACGCCCCGGTTCTGGCGGGAAACCGGGGCGGAGCAGCTCTTGAGGAAGCCACTCTGCCGTTCGGAGCAAAGGCGGCGTATCAATAAAGGCCGAAGCTGGACTATTCCTTACCGAACGAAAACCCGCCTTTCAGCGGGCCTGTAGTTGACGGACGGCGGGGGCAACGGCCCAAAACCCGACGTCCTTCCATCATTCTCCATTCTGGCGATGCAGGATCGGTTGTGAGCCTTAACCGGACACATGATGATTTGGGCGGCTCCCTATGTTGATTTTTCCATGTCCAGGGGACGTGAGCGAAACAATGATAGAATGATGCTTATCAAACGCCAGGGCGAACAAGAACCCGATGCCTCGGTCGAGCGCCCATTAAGTATGCAGATGAACAATAAAAGGTCTGAGGCTCTGATTCGATCACTGATTTACCACTCGACGGCGAAGTGGTCGAAGATTCCCTAGATTTGTCCAAATTCCATCATCCGCGAACCCAAGGGGAAGGTCTTGAAGTGCTTTTCAAAAATGTGGCGGCGGTTTCAGGTGCCCGAGCGCGGGTTAGATCTGCAAGGAAGCGCTCCATCAGATTGGAGACACCGAATCGGCGATATTTCCTCTCCTCGGCCATGGAGAATTTGGGATTGGATTTCAGCAATCGCGCCATCATATCCTCGGCTTCCGCCAGCTTTCGTTGTCCAATGAGCACGGCGGTCTTGATCAGCAGGCAATCGTCCGCCTGCGGCGCGCGGATCAAGCACTCGTCCAGCACCTTATCCGCGTCATCTAGGCGACCAGCCGCGTATAATGCCTGTCCATGGACATAGGTATAATATTCGGGTGCCATGGGATGCAGGCGCCGGGCGCGTTCGGCATTGGCGACGGCGTTTGCGTATTCACCGAACCGCACCTGTGCCTTGGCGAGAGCCATCAGGCTGTCGGGATCGTTGGGGTTGAGTTCGACGGCTCGCTGCGCCGCTTGCCTAGCGCCGGGATAGTCGCCTCTGGTCGCCAAACCAAAGCTCAAGACCTGATAGCCGATGGCAAGGTTCGGGTCCAAGCGGATCGCCTGACGCGCTTCACTCAATCCCCTTTCGAGATCAGCTTCGGCAGCCAGCCTGTTGTTGGATGGCAAGTTGTGCACAATGTAGGTCATGCCGAGATACGCCCGCGCGGCGGCGTAAGTCGGATCCAGTTCCAAGGCTTGTTGGAAAAGCGCTCGCGAGGCCAGAACGGCTTCCCTATCTTTCAATGCCCGCTTATGGCGATCACGACCGCGAAGTACGAGGTCATAGGCCTGCATATTCTCCGTCGGGCGCCGTGATGCATTTTGAAGCTCGGAGTCGCGGACATAGGAGACAAGATGCGCGCCACGATCTCGGAAGTCAGCTCGGTCTGAACCGTGAAAATATCATTGACGCCACGATCATAACTGCGCGACCAAATATGAGCGCCACTGCTGGAGTCAATGAGCTGGGCAACCACACGAATCTTGTCCCCGGCGCGGCGGGCGCTGCCTTCAACGACATACCCAGCGCCCAATCTCTCGCCGATCTCCCTTACGTCGGACGGCTGACCACGCAATGCAAACGTCGAATTCCGGGCGATCACTTGCAGGTCTGGATTGCGTGCGAGTTCCGTTATGATGTCCTCGGTAAGCCCATCGGCAAAGTAGCCCTCATCGGCGTTACCGCTCATATTGTCGAAGGGAAGAACGGCGACCGTGGGGCGGGCATCGGCAGTTTGCCTTCCCGTCAACCAGGCGGCGCTGGGGAGGACAATATGGAAAAGCTGAGATCAATGCTTGCAGCGGCCACGGCGCTCGGCGTCGCGACCATTGTCCTGGGTGCTGCGCCGGTGCTTGCCGCCGATGCCTGCACGCCGGGAAAGACCAAGAAAATCGCCTTCATGCTCAAGCAGCAGACGGCCTTCCGCTACCTCAATGCCGATATTCCGTTCTTCAAGAAGACGGCGGAGGCCGCGGGTTATCAGGTCATCGTGCAATCGGCCGAGAACGATGCGCAGGCTCAGGTCGCGCAGGCCGAGAATGTGCTGACGCAGGGTGTCGACGCGATCGTCATCCAACCCGTCGATTTCAATGTCGCGGCACAGATCGCCGACCTCGCGACAGCAGCCAATGTGCCGCTCGCCTCCTATGACGACCTGATCCTCGGCGCCAAGCAGACCGCCTTCATCGGCCGCGACCCGAAGGAGGGCGGCATAGTTGCCGCGCAAGCGATCACGGCCATGGTGCCGAAGGGCAACTATGTGCTGATCGGCGGCGATTCCGGACAGACCAAGCCCGCTCTTTGCGATCGCGGCGGGTCTGCTGCTCGGTCTGCTCCTCGGCTTCGTCAACGGCTTCATCATCGCCAAATCAGGCATCCCGCCCTTCATTGCCACGCTCGGCATGATGGTCTCGGTTCGTGGTCTCGCCAAGTGGTACACCGAGGGCCAGCCAGTCGCGCTGCTCAGCCAGGATTTCGCCTGGCTTGGCCAGAGTTTCGAGGTCTGGGGCTTTCCGGTGCCGCGAACGGTGATCATCTTCTTTATCGTGGCAGTCGTCTGTCACATAGCACTCTCGTACACACGCTATGGCAAGTTTACCTACGCCATCGGCGCCAACCCGCTCGCCGCCCGCGTATCGGGCATCGATATCGGCAAGCATTTGATCAAGGTCTACGCCGTCGCCGGCATGCTGTCTGGTCTCGCCGGCGTCATGCTCGCCGCCCGCGCCCAATCCGGCCAGCCGAATATGGGCGTTTCCTTTGAGCTCGATGCGATCGCAGCCACCGTCATCGGCGGCACCTCGCTCGCCGGCGGTGCGGGCCGCATCACCGGAACCGTGATCGGCACCATCATCCTCGGTGTCGTGACCTCAGGTTTCACGTTCCTGCACGTCGGCGCCTACTATCAGGAGATCGTCAAAGGCCTGATCATCGTCACCGCCGTCATCATCGACGTGCAGCGGCAAAAACGAAAGTCCCGCGCCTGATCCTCCTCCCAGGCGCCCCTGGCGGCGTGGTGCTTCGGCACTGCGCCGCCTCTTTGACACCCATGCGCTCCTCTACAGTTGGAAGTGACTTTATGAAGTTCGTATTGACCGTTACCTGCAAATCCACACGCGGCATCGTCGCGGCGATCTCGGGTTTCCTCGCCGACAAGGGCTGTTACATCATCGATTCCAGCCAGTTCGACGACCTGGAGACGGGCCTGTTCTTCATGCGCATCACCTTCATCAGCCAGGAAGGTGCAGCGATCGATGAGATCGCGAAGGGTTTCGAGCCGGTCAAGGCCAAGTTCGGCATGACAAGCGAATTCCATGACAGCGACCAAAAGATGAAGCTCATGCTGATGGTGTCGCGCTTCGGCCACTGCCTCAACGATCTTCTCTACCGCTGGCAGATCGGCGCGCTGCCGATCGAGATCGTCGGCGTCGTGTCCAACCACTTCGATTATCAGAAGGTCATCGTCAATCACGACATCCCCTTCCATCATATCAACGTGACCAAGGCCAACAAGCCGGAGGCGGAAGCGCGTCTGATGGATATCGTGACATCCTCAGGCGCCGAACTGATCGTGCTCGCCCGCTACATGCAGGTGCTGTCGAATGCCGTCTGCAAGAAGATGTCGGGTCGTATCATCAACATCCATCACTCCTTCCTGCCGTCGTTCAAGGGCGCCAATCCCTATAAGCAGGCCTTTGAGCGCGGTGTGAAGCTGATCGGCGCCACCGCCCACTACGTCACCGAGGATCTCGATGAAGGTCCGATCATCGAGCAGGACGTCGCGCGGATCACGCATGCTCAGTCGGCTTCCGACTATGTTTCCATCGGCCGCGATGTCGAAAGCCAGGTTCTGGCCCGCGCGGTACATGCCCATAACCATCATCGGGTGTTCATGAATGGCAACAAGACCATCGTGTTCCCGGCCAGCCCCGGTTCGTACGCCTCCGAGCGGATGGGGTAATGAATAAGTCCACGCGAGGGGATGTCACGGGAAGATCCGACTTCATCCCACTGGAGGCCATCCTCGAAGTCGAGGATGGAATTGGCGATCGGCGCGCAATGGACAACGAACGCCCCTGATCATTGTCATCGCAGAGGCCCCCATCCGCAGCGGGCGGCCGTGAATTGAAGGAGAACTGACTTGAGTGGCACGATTAGTTTCGCACTGAACCACATGACGGCCCCAAAGCTGAACAGCCGCGAGCTGATCGATCTGGCGGCCAAGCTCGGCTGCATTGGTGTCGAACTTCGAAACGACCTAGCCGACAAAGGTCTCACCACTCGGGAATTCTTTGATGGCGAGAAACCCTCGGTGATCGGTGAATATGCCCGAGACAAAGGCGTTCGGCTGCTGGGGCTTTCCGAGGCTTACGGCTTTAACCGCTGGTCAGACGCGATGAAGGACAAGATTCAGCTGTTGATCGTCCAGGCCAAGGGCGCTGGAGCGGAGTCGATCAGTCTTATTCCGAGCAATGACGGAGCCAACGAACCGGACGAAAAGCGTCTTGCCGATCTCCGTGGCGCTCTCGCCCTCGTCCTGCCGATGCTCAAAGAGGCGGAGCTTATCGCGCTCGTGGAGCCATTGGGGTTCACGACATCGTCGCTTCGCCGAAAGCGCGAGGCCATCGACGCGATCGAAGCTGTCGGGGGCAAGGACCGATTCCGCCTCGTTCATGACACCTTCCACCACCACATCGCAGGCGAAACCGAATTCTTCCCCGAATGGACTGGCATCGTCCACATCTCGGGCGTTGTCGATCCCGCGTTGAGGCCCGACGAAATGCAAGATGGTCACCGCATTTTGGTCAATGAGGCCGATCGGCTGAGCAACGTCGAACAGATCAAGACGTTGATCGGGATGGGCTACAAGGGCGCCTGTTCCTATGAGCCTTTCGCTACGTCCGTGCACGCCGATCCGAATATTGAGGCGAGCCTCGGAGAAAGCATGACGTTCCTCGGCAAATCGCTCATGTCGTATTTTTCCGATGAGGCTCACTATTCTAGACTCTGAGATGAACCTTCGAAAAACAATCCAAGGGACGCAGGAAACGGTGTCGAAATGGAGGATTGCGTTGAGACCCACATGTCGAGCCGAAGTGCGTGCGAAAGTTCCATAAATCGCCTTACGCCGCAATTGAGGCCATGATTTCGGATGCAATGGTGAGCATCGACGTTTTGCGGCAGAGCTGCGGTCACTAGGGCAAACGATTGGAGGAATGAATTGATATTGAGTGGCGCTACGCAAGTTCTCGTAGTTGAGAATTAACTAATAAATAACCATGCGATGTTGAAGTCGGACCGATGATCAAGAAAGCGCAAGAGGAGTGTAAGTCCTCAGAGTGAACGAGAGCGGCCCAGCGCTAATCCTGGTCGGAAGAAACTGAAGGTTTCGGATGCTTTCAGAGGCAGGGCGTCACGTTGGCGCCCGGTGGCGGAGCTTTGTCTCGCTGTCTGCCAGCCTGCCCCGCGGGAATGATTTCTCT
>NZ_JBYCZP010000038.1:0-15503 GCF_057586295.1 Rhizobium sp. SRI_017
GTGGCCCCAATCGCCCTGTAAAAGGCGCCAGGCCCAGTCAAAATACTGTATCCAAAGCGGACGATTGAGCCCCAGTTGCTCTTTAAGTCGGTCGAGATCGTCCTGCGTCATGCTGGGATCGAGCCCAAACTGTGCCAATGGGCCACCCGGGATCAGGTTCAGGATAACGAAGCCGATGACCGAAACAATCACGAGCAGGATGAGGCTCTGGAATAACCGGTTGAGTAGGAAGCCGCGCATTCGTCTATCCTCATGACAGCGTCAATGGATGGCCGCCGCCGCAAATCGCGGCGGCGGCGGCGTAGGTCAGCTCTTCCAATGCCATCCAGCGGCATGCCAGGATGCGACGCGGGTGTTGGAATTCGCCTTGAAGCCCTCTAGCCCTTCCTTGCGCCCGAACAGGTTGGTGTAGGCAAACAGAGGCAGGAACGGCAGGTCGTGACGGACGATTTCCTGCACACGCAGATAGATGGCGCGGCGTGCTTCCGGGTCGAAAGTACGGGCACCCTTTTCCAGCAGAGCGTCGACCTCCGGGTTTGAGTATTGGCCCGTGTTCGAGCCCTTCCCGCCCTTTGCGGCAATTGCGCTGGTGTGCAGGCGGTTGGTGACGTCGGGGTCGGCCGCAATCACATTGGTTACACCCGAGATGGCTGAGTCGTACTGCGATTTGAGCCAGAAATCGCCCCACATGACTGCGCCGGGCAGGTTCGATATGGTCATCTCGACGCCAATTTCGGCGAAGGACTGTTGCAGGAACTGCTGCACCTGTTCGCGCAGATTGTTGCCGGCCGTCGTTGCGTTGGAGAACGACAACCGAACGCCGTCCTTAGCGCGGATGCCATCCGATCCCGGTACCCAGCCCGCCTCGTCAAGGATCTGACGCGCCCGATCGAGGCTATATTCCTGCGCTGGCAGGTCCGCATTGTAGTAGAAGGAATTCTGCGGCATGAACGTCTCGGTGAGGTTGCCCACGCCATAATAGATCGCGTCGATAATCGCTTTTCTGTCCATGGCGGCGTAAAGCGCCTGGCGCACGGCGGGGTCCTTGAATTGCGGCCGCTCGAGATTGAGATAGATCGACTCGACGGATGCCCCAGGCTCCAATGTCACCACGCGACCCGGCAATTTGCTGGCTTCCTCGTAGTGGTCGGCGGTAATGAATCCTTGGTCGACCAGGTCGATGTCGCCGCTCTTGAACTGGGTGTAGAGCACCGTCATGTCAGGAATGTATTTGAGGACGAGCCGCTCCAAATAGGGGCCCTCCCCGACATAGTCCGTATTCGCGACGAGTTCGATATGATCGCCTGCGGTGCGCTGCACCCATTTGAATGCGCCGGTGCCGACAGGCGACTGATTGAAGGCGGCCTCATTGGGGTCGGCCTCTTTCCCGAGAATGTGCTTCGGCACAATGAAGGTTTCGGCGAGAAACGACAGGTAAGGGGCGAAAACGCTCTCCATCCGCCAGGTGATCTCGGTCGGCGAGACCACCTTGATATCGCGTACCAATGAATGGCCGCCCGTGCGCCACGCGCGGAAGTTGGGGTTGGTGATGAGTTCGAGGGTGAACTTCACATCCTCGGCCGTGAAGGGCTCGCCGTCATGCCAGCGGACGTCGTCACGCAGACGAACGCGCCACTGCAAGCCGTCCTCCGAAATCCCTCCATTCTTCTGGGTCGGCACTTCGGCGGCAAGATTGGGCTGAAGAACGCCCTCGGGGTCCATCCGAAAGAGCGCATCGAACACCGAGAAATGCAGTGCATCGTCGACCTCGGTATGCGCCATCAACGGATTGAAGACGGTAGGTTCTTGCGATAGCCCGACGACGACGCGGCCGGTCGGCGTTGTCGGAAGGTTTGCTGCAAGAGCGGGTTTGCCGAGCAGGTTGGGTGCGACAAAGCACGCAACGCCGCCTGCCGCCATCAAGCGTAGAGCATCGCGTCGCGAATAGGTCGATTTGGTGGTAAGATCCTTAGTCATGACTTCTCTCCCTTGATGGCGATACTCGCCGTGGCTATCAAATATTTGCAGCAATCGGCCGGGTGCTCCTCGGCCGCTCTCCAGGGATCGCCGCCACCAGCTCACGCGTGTAGGCCGATTGCGGGTCCAGGAAGATTTGAGATGGCGGACCGTGTTCAACAATCCGGCCCTTTTGCATCACCGCGATTTCGTCGCAGATCTGGCTGGCGACGCGCAGATCATGGGTGATGAAGATCATCGATACGCCGGTTTCGCGCTGGATCTGGTCGAGAAGTTTCAGGATCTGGGCCTGGATCGACACATCCAGCGCCGACACGGCCTCGTCCGCAATGAGAAGCGTCGGCTTGAACATCAATGCTCGCGCTATTCCGATGCGCTGGCGTTGGCCGCCGGAAAATTCGTGCGGGTAGCGGCCGAAGGCACCTGCATCGAGTCCCACATGGGACAGCAGCGTCTTCGCCTCCTCCCGGGCCTGGGCATAGGGCATCCCGTGGGCAACTGGGCCGACGGTAAGAATCTGCCCAATCGTCGAACGAGGATTCAAGGACGCGAATGGATCCTGGAAGATCATCTGGATCCGCGGTCGCATTGGGCGAAACGCCGCTTCGGAAAGCTTCGCGATATCGTGGCCCTCAAACAGAATCCGTCCGCCGTCGCTGTCCATCAGCTTGATCAGCAGCCGCCCAAGCGATGATTTGCCAGAGCCGCTCTCGCCAACAATGCCAAGAGTGCGCCCATGCGCCAGGTCGAACGATACGTCGTTCACGGCGGTAACAATCCGCTTCTTGCCGAAAAGCACACCGCTGCTTCGATAGGTCTTGACCAGACTTTCGACCTTCATGACCGGCTTGGCGGGAGCCGCGTCTTCATGCACGCGGTCCCTGCCGCTGAGATGGGGGACAGCAGCGACAAGGCGTTGCGTATAGGGATGCCGGGGCGCCTTCAGTATCTGTTCTGCACTGCCATGTTCGACGATATGGCCCTTTTCCATTACAACCACACTGTCGGCGATCTCCGCGACAACGCCGAAATCGTGGGTGATGAACATCACACTCATGCCCTTGCGGCGTTGGATGTCGCGGATCAGTTTCAGAATCTGGGCTTGGGTGGTTACGTCCAGGGCCGTTGTCGGCTCGTCCGCAATGAGGATCTTAGGCTCGAGCGCCAAAGCCATCGCGATCATAACGCGCTGGCGCTGCCCCCCCGACAGTCGGAAGGGGTACTGGTGGTACATCAACTCCGGGTCCGGCAATCCCACTTCAGTCAGCAGTTCATGAGTACGGCTCCGACGCGACGCCGGCGTTCCGACATTATGCGCTGCCATGACTTCGGTGACCTGCTCCCCGACTGTCATCAGCGGGTTTAAGGCCGATAGCGGATCCTGGAAGATCATCGAAACCACACGACCACGCAGATCCCTGAGCTGTTCAGGAGAAGCCCCGACAATGGCCGTGCCTTCGAGATGAATCGTGCCCGCCGACACCGGTATCACCTTCGGCAGTAGGCCCATGATCGTGCTGGCAGTCACCGATTTGCCCGACCCGGACTCGCCGATGATGCACAAGATCTCTCCGCGCTTTAGATTGAATGAGATATTCTCGACAGCGAACGCCCGCTCCATCCCTTTCGGAAGGCTGATAGTCAGGCCGCGCACGGAGAGCGCCACGTCGTTCGCGCCCAAAGTCTGGATGCTGGCGGTCATCGAGTTATCTCCTGTTCATCGCTGACGATGCGGCAGTTGTAACGTCCCTGGGGGGACCGGCGTATGCTCTATTTATCCACGCACTAATACAGACTGCCGAGCTCCTACCGATACATGCAGGATGTTTCCCGATTGAGCGGCGGCTCTGCGTCTCCTCCAGGCGTGAAGCCGTTTGATCGTCACTACATCTTTGTTCGCGGTGTCTTGTAAGAAGATGCCGCTTGGCGTCCTCTGCTGTTGCACGACATGCCACGACCGAATGAGGCCAGTATCGACCTCTCTTGCCGAAGGAGTCACCGAATTACGGTGCCGCAACAGCATGAAATTCCAAAATGGCCGGCGCCTGCAGCATTTCTTGACGCTCTTCGAAGACCATGCAGAGCTAATTATGAAATATTTCAAGCCATTAGCGCACGAGAGCATTTTCACCTCTTCGGCTAGCTCTGTTCTGCGCGCGGCCCACCGGCAGCCTGGAACTTCGCACTGACCAATCGCGAAGTTGCGTTGTCACCGGCGCGATGCTACTTAAAGCGAATGGTGGCACAAGGGTTTGGTCCTGCCCGGCGCACGTATTTCGGAAGAAGATTTCGAACCCTAAGGGCAAATCAGTGAAAGATGCCGGGTCTAACGTGCAATCATGAGCTGATTGACGCTTGGCGATAGCATTGCCGAGGCCGTTGCACTTGTTGAGCGGGCAAAGGAGTTCAAAGTCAAATGGCGAAATCAGTTCGACTCAAGTCATTCGAATTGGTGGCTCGGGACATCAATGAGATCGATGTCGGCTCGCTGCATGCGTTGTCCGTGGCGGTCGGGTGGCCACACCGTCCCAAAGACTGGGATTGGATTCGCCAGTTCGGCCGGGGTATCGCGGTCGTGGACGACATCGGCCGGGTATTCGGAAGCGCCATGTGGTTCCCCTACGGCCAAGACGTTGCGACGATCGGCCTAGTGATAACTACGCCGCGCTCCCAGGCTCAGGGTAATGCGCGTTGGCTCATGGAGCAGGTATTCGAAGAATGCCGCGGAAGAAATCTGTATCTCAATTCCACGCGTGCGGCACACAATCTATATGTCTCGCTGGGTTTTGCAAACGAAGCGACGGTGTCGATGTACCAAGGCTTAGTTGCTTCCTCCCTCCCCGATTTGCCGGCAACGAACGGCGATTTGATCGAGGCGGGGATTGATGCACGCGGGCAGATCATCGAACTTGATACTCAGGCGTTCGGTTGGAAGCGCGAGGAGCTGATCTCAGCGCTAGCCCCGATATCCACCATCCAAACCCTTTGCCGGAATGGGGAGATCGTCGGCTATTCCGTATGTCGGGAGTTCGGTCGCGGCCATGTCATCGGCCCCGTCGTAGCAAGCAATGACGATGATGCACTTCAGCTTATTGCCGTCCATCTACGGAATCTGAAAGGGCAATTCGCGCGTGTCGACACGCGGGAAACAGGACCATTGGTCAACTTTCTTCGCGCGAGTGACCTTCAAGTGGCCGAACGGGTCACGACTATGTCGCGGGGCCGACTCCTTTTGAACCGTAAGGCCGGCGAGCCTTGGGTTTATGGCTTGGCTGGTCACGCGCTCGGTTGAACCGCAGCCCGTCCCATGATGTATGGGTTTGATCGCTTTGGTCGGGCCGTACACACGGCAGGCTGATCGGAGCAACCTCGGGGTCACCTCTTGCGTGGCTCCGATTTCGGCGTACCGACGCTCGAAATGACAGTTCTTGAAGCTACTAAGTATTCCCTACTATCCGCTTCTCGCCAGCTGACATTGAGCCAGAGCGCAATGCTTTACTCGGCTTCCAACATAACGCTCCATAATGCCCCGCTCGCGAACGGCTGCACTTCGGTGGGGCAACAGCTCAACTCAGGAAACGATCCAACTGCGACGCGGCGCCAGCGAAAGGTTGTGCGGGATTCGCCGCAACCGAAGAGACTTCTGCTGAAAGACCAAGCATTCCGGCACATTCTGCCAAACAACTGCAACTATGCTTCGTCCATGCCACAGAGTTCACAGGAGCCAAGGACATGGACCGCTTCAGGCCAAAATACGTAACATTCGACTGCCACGGTACGCTGATCGACTTTCAGATGGCGGGAGCCGCTCGTGACCTGTTCGGTCATCTCCTGGATGGACCGCGCATGGAGGAATTTATCAAGAACTTCCAAGCGTATCGCATCGATGAGGTAATGCAGGATTGGCAGCCCTATGCCGACGTTGTTCACAACGCATTGGAGCGCACGTGCCGCCGCAACAAAGTTGCATTCCGGCCCGAAGACGCTGAAACCATCTACAACCGCGTACCGACCTGGGGACCGCATCCGGATGTACCCGAGGGCCTCGCCAAGCTGGCCAAGGAAATCCCGCTGGTAATTCTTACAAATTCCATGCTGGCCCAGATCCCGTCCAACGTTGCAAAGCTCGGCGCGCCGTTTCATGCCGTCTATACTGCAGAAGAAGCGGGAGCCTACAAGCCGCACCTGAAGGCGTTCGAATATATGTTCGACATGCTGGGATGCGGACCGGAGGACATAACGCATGTTTCGTCGTCTTTCCGTCACGACCTGATGTCCGCCTTTGATCTCGGTATCAAGAGCAAGGTGTGGGTCAATCGTGGCCATGAGCCGGCCAACCCCTATTATGAATACACTGAGATCCGCGATATTTCGCAGCTGCCCGGCGTGTTCGGACTCTGATTTGAACTAAGGCAACAGCGGTGCAAGACTCGAAACCGCGCGGGCCAGTCAGCAAAGCTAGAGTGCCCGCTCTGATCCAGTCAGAACTTGATCAAGGCATCCAACTTCGCAGGACGAAATGCACCATGAATGGCGAGGATCTTCAAATTGGGCGATCATATTGGTCTTGCTGCTGATCAGGAACCAGACGGGCACAACGGCGCCGCGGCTGCGGGCTCACGTCACCTGCCGTATGCTGCAGAATCGACGGAAGCCTATTTTCGTGCCGCAGCCGCGATCCTCTCAGTGCCGCCAGACAAGTCTGAAGCGGACATTTCGACGACACTGCTCAAGCGGCACTACGGACTGGAAGGATCGATCACGGTCTTATCCTCCGAGGTCGAACGCACTGCTGCGGTCTCCCTGGCGGACGGCCGCCAATTGATCCTGAAGACGTCGGCACGACGCGAGGCGATCGACAGCTTCCGTTTCCAAAGCGCCGCCTTGGCGGCGCTACATGGAAGCGTGGGATTTGTTGCACCCACTGTTATCCGCACCAATGGCGGCGCGTTGATGTTTGAGGAAGAGGGTATAAGTGGTTACTTGCAGACCCGAATTGAGGGCGTGTCTCTGCACAAGGAGACACTCACTCCTGATCTCCTCTTTCGTACCGGTAGTGCACTCGGCCGGCTGGACCTCGCCCTTACGCAAGTCAACCTACCCGCAGCCCATCGCCCCATTCTCTGGCATGTCGGATGCTGGCCGCGATTGATGGAATTGGAAGAACACCTACCGTCTGACAGCGTTGCCGAAAGCGTTCGGACCGCGATGACGGAGTACATGAGGTTCGTCGAGCCGGAGATCCCAAACTTGCAGTGGCAGGTCACGCATAACGATCCTAGCCCTTTCAACACAATCGTTACCGGTCAGGCATTGGGTTTCATTGATTTCGGCGATGGCTGCTGGAGTCCAAGAATCCAGGATCTGGTAATCGCGGCAAGCCACGTCGTGGCAGACCCGGCCCTTCCTTTGGGCGGCGCCGAACATCTCATTGCCGGCTATGCCGCGGTCGTCCCACTTTCCGTCTTGGAAGCAAGGCTGTTGGTCGGACTCATTCGCGCACGGCAAAGTGCGCTGATACTGGTCAACTACTGGCGCGCCACCCTTTTTCCCGCCGACGCGCAATATATAAAAAAGAATGTTGCGCGTGCCGAGCGCGGGCTAGCAATCCTGGCGCCTCTTTCTACTGCATCAGGCGAAGCGGCAGTCCTCGCGGCAGTGTCACAGCCGTCGCCGTAACTCTCAGACAGGCAGCAAACATGTCCACAGACCTTATGCCCAATCGCTACAGCCCCGGTGAGTCCGACCTTCCAGCGCGCGAGACCGAACTCATTGCCCGCCGTGGTGCAGTTTTGGGAGCATCTTATCGACTGCAATACCGACGGCCCGTGCATTTCGTTCGCGGCGAAGGCATGTGGCTCTACGATCCGGATGGCGGGGCTTATCTCGACTTCTACAATAACGTTCCCTCTCTCGGTCATTGCCACCCCGAGGTGAACGCCGCAATGGCGGAACAGGCGGCGCGTATCAGCGCCAACACACGTTATCTCGAGCCAAGACTTGTCGACTATGCCGAGCGGCTGGTCGATACGTTCCCAAAAGAGCTCGACCGCGTGGTCTTCACCTGCACGGGCAGTGAATCCAACGATCTTGCCCTTCGGATCGCGCGCCTCGTGAGTGGCGGCGAGGGTGTGATCGTCTCCTCGCATGCGTATCACGGCACGAGCGCGGCCGTGGCGGCGGTGTCGCCGAACTTGGGAGACGCGGTCAAGCTCAGCCCATTTGTGCGCATGGTTTCGCTACCCGGCCCGTCAGGCATACCAGAAACGCAAGCCGCCGACTTTTTCGAGGCTCAGGTTCGTTCAGCGATACAAGATCTGACCCGTCGCGGCATAGGCGTTGCCGCTCTGCTCATCGACAGTATCTTTTCAAGCGACGGCGTATGGGTAGATCCTCCTGGATTCATTGCCGGCGGAGCCGCAGCGGTACGGGACGCGGGCGGCCTCGTCATAGCCGACGAAGTTCAGCCGGGCTTTGGGCGAACTGGCGCTCATATGTGGGGCTTTGAGCGGCATGGGATCGTTCCGGACCTTGTGACGCTGGGCAAGCCAATGGGCAACGGGTTTCCGATTGGCGCAGTCGTTGGTCGCAAAGGGCCGATGGAGCGGTTCGGCGCAACTGCTCGCTATTCAAACACCTTTGCCGGCAATACGGTGGGCATTGCGACGGCGGACGCCGTGTTGACCATCTTGCAACGCGACCAAATCCCTCAACACGCGCTTGCCATGAGCAAGCGTCTCAGTGCCGGGCTGGAGGAGGTAGCAAGGAAGCATGGTGGCATTCGTGCCATCCGCAATGCAGGCCTTTTCTTCGGCATCGACATCGGACCCGCGGAGATGCCGACGCTGGACAGGCGCGCAATGGCTCTGGATCTCGTCAATGCGATGCGGGATGATGGCGTGCTCATCAGCACGACGGGAGCCAATGAAGATACACTTAAAGTGCGCCCGCCGCTCATCTGCCAACCCGGAGACGTCGACCTCTTCCTTGTTGCCATTAGACGCGCCCTGACAGGGCTGAAACCTGATGAGTTGGTGGTTGCGAGCGCCTGACGGCCGGCGTCCGCGCTAACCGACATCGGATCGAGCGGTCGTCGACAAGGTAATGCACGCCCCAGGCACCGTTCAATTTAGGATCAAGCTAAGATCGTCAACTGTCTAATTGCTCCGTTGTCCCTTGTTCGTAACAGGACGTGGAGCGGCTTGAGCACGCCTGGTTGCTAACAAGAATATCGACAGCGGCCTGCTAGCTCGCCCGCAACCGATAAGAGACGGGGCGCGTTAACCGCCCCAATCTGATCGTAGAACCAGCGCCTGAGAGCTGGTTTCAGGCGACATTGAGCGCTTACTCCAAACCAACGGCTGCGGCTAACCCACCGATATCCTTTATCTCGGTGTATTGGTAGAAGGGGTTGGCCGGCTCATGGCCGCGGTTGACCCAGACCTTGCTCTTGATGCCCAGGTCATAGGCGGTCATCAGGTCATAGCGGAAGGATGAGGACACATGGGTAATGTCTTCGGGCCCGCAGCCGAGCTTGTCGAGCATGTATTCGAAACCCTTCATTAAAGGCTTGTATGCCCCGACTTCCTCTGCCGTGATTACCATATGGATGGGCGCGCCAAGCTTTTCGACATTCGACATGATTAGGTCGTTCATGGAGTTCGACAGGATGACCAGCGGAATTTCCTTGGCCACCTTGGACAGACCTGCCGGGACGTCAGGGTGCGGACCCCACGTTGGTACTTCGTCATAGATCCGCTGCGCATCCTCCGGTTTGAACGGGATATCGATGCGTTTGCAGCTGCGTTCGATGGAATTATGCACCACTTCGAGGAGAGGTTTCCATGGCCCTAATACCTCGTCGAGGCGATAGCCTCTAAAAGCCTCCACCAAGTCCGCCATCGCCTCTGGCGAGAGACGCTCGCCGTAGACGCGCCGCGCAGCGCCGGCCATATCGAAATTGGTGAGTGTGCCGTAGCAGTCGAAGGTGACGAACTTCGGTCGAAATTGGGTCATGACGTGTATTCCTTCCAAATTTCACGACACAGTGTGCCGATACAAGGTTATCGGGGCATGCTGCCTGCCTAAGAAAGAGCTGCGGCCCGTACTCCCGATGGGTCAGCGACGCAGGTACTTTCGCGAGTCCGTATTGATCAGTCTCTTTTCCTTGCCCGTTTGGGATCGAGCTCATCAACCAAGCCGAGCACTCAACCTCGCCTACTGGATTCCGGTGAGCGGGGATACAAAACCACAACTTCGAGCCTGTGGCAATAGGTTGTCCAACAATTTGTGAGCTTGTCGTTCGAGGCGCTACTGCGCTTGCTGGGTGCGCAGCCGTTCCACCAACAACTGATCGCCCATTCAAAGCATTGAATAACATGGATAATATCTCAAATTGAGAACGCGTTACTTGACTGGAGAAATCGCGCTTTGGGGCGATACATTCTCGCGATTCAAAATAATTGTTGTACAAAAATCTGGATATGAGATATCAACGTCATCGAACTGCCCATTCTGGAGGCAGGACCGGCGAATGAGTTGAAGATGGATCAAAAGCATCAAAGTGGGCCAGCCCGCGCCGCTGAACTCTCCGAAGTGTGCCATCCTGTGGGCAGCGAGGAAGCTGAAGAAATCGCTGAACGGTTTTATGGCGTACGTGGCTCGCCCACTCGCTTCGAAACCGAGAAAGACGATACATTCCTCCTCAATTGCGCAGGTCAGGGGAAATTCGTCTTAAAGATCGCTCATCCTTCTGAGAGAATGCAGGAGCTCGATTTTCAGGTCGCGCTGATGCGCCATGTCGAGCAGCGGGCCCCTGACCTACCCACCCCACGGGTACATCGCGCCATCGACGGAACGGATTTGCCTGTCGTCACGACCAATGCGGGCGAGCGGCGTGTCGTGCGGCTTATCACCTTCCTGCCCGGTACTCCGCTCGACCGGACGTGTTCAACACCCCCGCAGCGCGAACGGATCGGCGAAACCCTGGCAAAGCTGCGTCATTCCATGGCCGATTTCTCGCATCCCGCAGACGACCGGGCGCTGGCATGGGACGTCACCCATCTGCTCGATCTTTCCGATCTGTTGAGCTTCATCCCAGAGGGGGGCAAGCGCGCTTGGACCGTCCGAGCGCTCGAGCGGTTTGCCGAGATCAAGCCAAGACTCGACCTATGCCGCCGGCAAGTGCTTCACAATGACTTCAATACGTCGAACCTGGTCGTTGATGATGCTAGCCCGCAGTTCCTGACCGGCGTGATCGACTTCGGAGATGCGGTCCGAACGGCGATCGCCGTCGACGTCTCCACGGCGCTGATGAATCAGATGCCAAAGAACTTCGACCATGTGAACCGGCGCGACCTGTTCGACGAACCGCGCGACATACTGCGCGGATATCTCCGCCACGCCGAACTGACCGACGAGGAGCTCCGGCTCATCCCCTTCCTGTCGATGGGGCGCCTTGCGGTCCGTGCGCTATTGACGTGCTGGCGCGCTGAAATCTTCCCCGACAATAGCCGCTATATCCTGCGCAATACAGAGGCCGGCTGGGCCCACTTGGAGTGGTTCCACTCGATTTCGACCGTCCAGATCTCCGATCTTCTGACACGATAGGAACTGTCATGCTCAAGCAAACGACTACCCTGCCCAAAGGCTTTCGTGGCGACATGCCGAATGGCTTCAACCCTCAGGACACGTCTCATCTCACAAGTGAAGATCTGGAGCATGTCGCCAGGCGGCAAAGGCTGCTCGGGCCCGCTTATCGGCTCTTCTACAAGTCGCCGGTGGAGATCTCGCGCGCCAAGGGCGTCTTCCTCTATGACAAGCACGGCAACGAATACCTCGACGCCTATAACAACGTGGTGTCATTGGGTCACTCTCATCCGCGTGTCGTCGAGGCGATCCAAAAGCAACTCGAGACACTCTGTACACACACGCGCTATATGCAGGAGCCTCTGCTGGACTACTCTGAGGCCCTGATCGACACATTCGGTGGAGAGCTCGGCCGGACCGGATGCGCGATGTTCACATGCACGGGCTCGGAAGCCAACGATCTCGCATTGCGTATTGCGCGTTACCACACAGGCAAGACCGGCGTCATCGTCACAGCCGAAGCGTATCACGGCAACAGCGGCGCGGTCGCTGCAATTTCGCCGTCGCTCGGCAAGAAATCGGCCCTTGATCCCTATCTTCGCACGGTCGCCGCGCCAGATTCCTATCGCCTGCCCGTCGTGGAAACTGGTCGGCGGATGGTGGAGGATGTCGCGCGGCAGATCGCCGACATGGAGCGGCATGGCGGTGGCCTCGCAGCCTTCATCGCCGACTCCGTCTTCTCTTCCGACGGTCTTTATGTCGATCCGACGGACATATTGGCGCCGGTGGCGGAGGTAGTGCGCAAGGCGGGCGGCCTTTTCATCGCCGACGAGGTGCAATCGGGATTCGGACGGACCGGCACCCATCTCTGGGGTTACCAACGTCACAAGGTCGAACCAGACATCGTCACCATGGGCAAGCCTATGGGCAACGGCTATCCCGTTGCCGGCGTAGTCCTGCGGCCCGAACTCGTCGCCGAATTCGGATCCAGCATGCGCTATTTCAACACGTTTGGCGGTAACTCCGTCGCCATTGCCGCCGCACAGGCGGTGCTCGACACGATCCTCGAAGAGGGTCTGATGGACAATGCCGCCAAGGTCGGCGGCGAAATCCTTCACGGCCTCCGTGACCTCCAGAAGAAATATGAGTTCGTCGGCGATGTTCGCGGGACCGGTCTCTATTTCGCCGTCGAACTCGTTAAGGATCGGGACCGGAAAACGCCAGACATGGACCGTGCGCTCGCAGCCGTCAACGCCTTGCGCGACCGGCGCATCCTCATTTCCGCGACAGGAGCGGACGCGCATATCCTAAAGATCAGACCTCCGCTCATCTTCACATCCGCCAACGCGACGCGTCTGCTCGAAGGCGTCGACGACGCACTTCGGTCGGTGGCGGTCTAGGACTCGCCACGAAGCGGCCGGGAGCCACTCGACATCTCGCTTGCCCTACGCCGCCGCATGTGGCGTAGGTATGATGCAAACAAAAACCCGACCGAAGCCAGAGCCAAACCGCCGCTGCAAGCCATGAACCAAGCAAAAGATCTTCAGACGAATGCAGAGTCCTTGCCCGTTAGCGCGGTGGAAATCCTGACCGAGGCTTTGCGACGGCGCATCTTGTCCGGAGATTTCCGACCAGGCGAGTTCCTCCGCGACGTGAAGATGTGCGAGGAGCATTCGACCTCACGTCACACATTCCGTACAGCGGCCCAGGTGCTCGTCACGCAGGGCCTGCTGCGTCAGATACCGAACCGAGGTTTTCTTGTGCCTGAGTTTGGGCCTGACGACATTGTCGATATTACCCGCGTGCGGGGCGCAATCGAGGGCGAGGCCATCCGTCTGATCGTGCTGACCGGGATCATCCCTTCTCAGGCGTTGGAAGCAGTCGAGCTTATGCATAGGTCGACCCTATCCTCCGACAGGTCCTTGCTGGTGGCTGCGGACCGTGACTTCCACCGGGCGATCATTGCCGCGAGCGGCAGCGCTCGCCTCAAGCGAACCTATTCGGGCCTCGAGGGCGAGATCGAGCTTCTTCTCGTACAACGGCAGGATTTCTACGCCACTGCGGAAGAAATGGCGGAAGAACACGAAAGGCTCATTAACAGCTTGAGGAGCCGCCACTATGATACCGCGCGAGAGGCGTTTGACGAGCACTGGGAAGATCTCCGGATCAAATTACTCGATAAACGCTGACCAGCGAATTCCTCCAAGAAAATTAATCCCATATCACTGTATTAAGATTCGCCCTGGCTCAAGCGGGTGCCGGCGGCTACATCATTTCCGGACGTCTGATCGCAGAACCGTCGAGAAACCGGCTGAGCCTGTAGGGTGAGATGTCCGTCATCGGAGTTTCGTTCAAGACGATATCGCTCACCAGCCGCCCGGCCCCAGGTCCGATGGCAAAGCCGTGTCCGCTGAAGCCCGCGGCAATCACGTAACCAGGCAATTGCTCGACTCTTGAGATAACGGGAACGAGATCCGGAGAGGTATCGATGAGCCCTCCCCACGCGCGCTCGACCCCAATTCCCTTGAGCGCCGGGTATTCACGTTGAAGGTTCTTGATAGCCAGCTTGACCAGTTCCCCGTCCGGCGCCGGATCGAGAATGCGGATCTTTTCAAACGGCGAGATTTCGTCGTTCTCCCAGCTACCGAACGCATCGGGACCGTTCCAGAAGCTGCTATTGAGGCGGTATTTGAGCTTCTTGCCGATTTTGCTGCGGTACATCTGATAGAACTTCAACGCGTACCGCAGTCCCCGCGGCGTGATGTCGAGCGTACCATGTCCGGGCACGGCGACTGTGTAAGAACCATCGGTCCGACGCCGCAACACAAAGTTCGAAGCAGAGAGGCATCCTGCTTGAATGATTTCAGGTGCGGGGGTCGTCTTGATCGCCGTGCCAGCGATGTTTGCGACTGGGAGTTCAATGCCATAGCGATGAGAAAAGCGAGAAGCCCATGCCCCACCGGCGCAGACAACGGTGCTGGCTTTTACAAGCCCCCGTTCTGTCCAAACTCCCGCTACCCGACCGTTGGCGATGTCCAGACCACGAACGGCACAGTTCTGATGAAGTGATACACCCTTTTCCTTCGCTGCCTCGGCGATTGCAGGTACGGCAAGGCTGGGCTCCGCTCTCCCATCGGTCGGAGACCAAACGCCGCCGACCCAGGAGGACGTCCCACCCGAGGCCCTCGCTTTGGCCTCGGAAGCACTGAGTATTTGGCTGTGAAATCCCTGAACGCGCGCAGCCTGGCCCCACTTTTCCCACCGGGCGACATCCGCCTCGTTCTTGGTGCAGTAAAGTATCCCGCTCCGCCGGAACCCGAGATCCCGGCCGATCTCCGTGCCTAGCTCTTCCCAGCGCCGCACACTGTACATGGCAAGGGCCAGTTCGTAGATGTCTCGGTTCTGCTGGCGGACCCATCCCCAGTTGCGGCTTGACTGCTCTCCGCCGACGATGCCCTTTTCGAGCAGAGCGACGGAGACTCCTTTGCGGGACATTTCATAGGCCGAGCAGGTGCCGACGATCCCTGCCCCGATGACGACGACATCCACCTGGGTCGGGAAGGAGGCGCTGTCAGCTACTTTCTGAACGTCAACCGGCATAGTCTTTATTCCTCTGGCATCATGCATGAATTCTCCCCGTCCCCGACAGGAGCGCTGGATCCCAAAAATGCAATTCATCGCGAGCAGCGATGCTCCTGCCCTCTAGAGGGTGGTCACGTCGAAATCTGTCCACCACTTCAGGCGGCGGCTACCATCCCAGGTGTCTATTTGCTCAGCTGTGGTCGCCCCGCACATCAAGCGCGTCACGGAGGCCGTCGCCGATGAAGTTGAAGCTGGTGACCGCGATGGTGATGGCGGCGCCCGGGATGATTGCCAGCCACGGCGCGCTGTCGAGATACTGCTGGGCGCCATTCAACATATTGCCCCAGCTGGGCAAG
>NZ_JBYCZP010000039.1:0-13581 GCF_057586295.1 Rhizobium sp. SRI_017
CACTGCAAGCATTGCCGATCCGGGGCTTCCTCCAAAACGAAGTCTGGTGGGTGCAGCCTCGGGTTGGCCGATGCGAATTGAACTCAATGAGCCGCATTGCAGCACGCGTTTCGTCACGAGCTATGGCCGCTTTCCGGCAGCATCAACGACTGCTTCAATGACAGTAGTGTGCGCAAAGGCGACACGACTTCGGCCTTTGGCCCATCAGCGACGTTTGGTGCTGACTCAAACCTGTATCGGGGCTTCAAGGATTTGCCTTAATTATGTCTGCTTTTGGGACGGGTCCCCGGCGGGCTAAACGACTGACTTGAGGGCGCGAAGCGGACCTTGGCTGCTTCCCGCCCGCTGTGGACGGCCAAAGCAGGCTCGATGGGGGCTGCGCCTTGTCCGGGATGCGTTTTCCGATTGTCGCGTGGCCCATCAACCCCACAAGGCCGACAATGGCGCAGCGGCCAGCCTGTCTCCGAAGGGAACAAGATCGGTGCTGTCGTAGAGCACCACGCCGTAGGCGAAACGGTCCTTGCACGCCTCGGCCAAAGTCCGAAGCCCGGCGAAGTCGCTGGACTTCACCGTTGCTGACGCCTTGACTTCGATCCCCACGATCATGCCGTCGTCGCGTTCCAGGACTATATCCACCTCATGCATTTGCTGGTCGCGAAAGTGATATGGTGTCAGCCGCAAGTCGGAGGCACTCATGAGCTTCAGCACTTCGGCGAACACGAAGCTTTCCAGAAGCGCGCCAAATACGCCGCGGTCAGACTTCACCCGATCGAAGCTCAATCCGCGTGCGGTGGCGAGAAGGCCGGAGTCGAGGAAATGAAGCTTCGGCGTTTTGGCGATCCGTTTCAGCGCGTTCGTGTACCAGGGCTGCAAGGTCGAGACGAGGAAGACCTGCTCTAGCAGTGCCACATAGCGCTGTCCTGTCTTGTGGCTGACATTGACGATGGAGCCGAACTGCGAGTAGTTGACCAATTGCCCCGAATGCTCCGCCAGCAGCCTGACGAATTTCGGCAGTTCGGTCAGCTTCTCGATCTCGGCGATGTCTCTCAAGTCGCGGGTCAGAACGGACGTCAGATAGGACCTCGCCCAATCCTGCCGCCGCCGCTCGCTCTGACGACTGATCGCCTCTGGAAACCCCCCGAGCAGCGCGAGCCGGATGAGATCCTCGCCAACAATCGCCTCTTTGTCTTTCTGAAGTTTCCCCGCGAACAGGCGCTCGAGGAAAGTTGGCGACCGACCTCCTATTTCAGCTCGAGCCAGCGGCAGCATCCGAATGGTTTCCATACGGCCCGCTAGGCTATCGGCAACTCGCGGCAAGGTGAGCACATTGGCCGAGCCGGTTAGAAGGAAGCGTCCGGGACGATAGTCCTCGTCCACCGTCTTTTTGATCGCAAGCAGCAGATCGGGTGCGCGCTGGATCTCATCGATGATCGCGCGATCCAGGCTGCGAATGAAACCGGCCGGATCGGACTGCGCCGCGGCTAGCGCCGTCTGATCGTCGAGTGTGATATAGGTCCGACCCGCTTCCCCCATCTTGCGGACAAGCGTGGTCTTGCCCGCCCGGCGTGGTCCTACGATCAGGATCACCGGGGTATCCGAAAGGGCTTCCTCCACCCGATGCTCGACGAACCGCTTGTACATGCTTTTCCGGATCTCTGACGACTGGAACTATCAGGCATGACAATTGGAAGTCAATGGCCCGCAAATTGGAAAACGTAGTAGCCGTGATCCTGGAAAGACCGGAGATGGAGGTCCCTTCCTTCCTACAGAGCCATGTCCCTTCCGACCAATTTGGGAAACGCCGCAACGGCGATCGGACACCTCAAATTAGTCCCCCATGCCCGAAACCTCCCCTCCCCGTCATCTCGCGCAAACCCAGTTCCTCGACAATCCTGAGCGCCGCTCGCGGCGTGACATCGAGCGCCTCGGCAATCATCCCGGCCGACACCAGCGGCCGCGCCATCACCAGGTCGATCAGGTCCGGCAGCTTCGAAGAGGCGCGCCGGCCTACCAGCCTTCGCTGCAGCACCTGGCGGGCGACCGCCAGCCGATCGTGCTCCTTCAATCCGAGCGCTGCGGCCGCAGCGAGACCGTTGAGGAGTGCCAGCAGCCGCGTGTTGCGACCCGGGTGGTGGCGGCGATCGACCGGAATGGACTTCAGGCCCAGATTGATGGCCGTGAGATGGGCCGCCATCGTCAGGCCGGCCTGGCGCAAAAGACTGGCCGCCAGCAGCCGGCCGAGCCATGGTGCGTGCTGCAGGATCTGCAAGGTGTTCCAAGCGTCGAGGAGAAGAACCGCCCGCAGCACCGGCGGCAGGCCCTCGGTTTCCGTCAGCACGATGCGCCACTCATCGAGCCGGGCATCCTCGCCCCCGCCGAGATCGTAGACCAGCGGATCCCGATCCTCCACGACACGCCGGCCCGGCGCAGTGGCGCCCGCCAAGGCCGTCTCCGAGCGCGCCAGTGCCGCATCGATGGCGACGAACGCGGCGGCGAACGGATCGGCGTCGTCGAGCGCCCCCTCCCCTACTCCGGTCATCGCGACATTCGGTCCGGCGCTGCTGCTCATCACCGCCATATGGGCATCATCTGATGCCGCAGGCGCGCCGGCAACAAGGCCGTGTCCGCGGAGACTGCGCACGCCGTCTGGGCTGAGCGCCCAGCCGCGCGGCTGCGAAGCGATGCGGCGGCGGGCGCGCCGCACGTCGCGGGTGATGGTCAATTCGTGGGTCGGCGCACGAATGTCGGCGCCGGCGTCGTGAAGGACGAGGTCTTCGAGATGCACCAGTTCGCCGTCGACCCACAACGAGGCGCAGGCGTGGGCAAAATGGGATCGTTCGATCCAGCCGCTTCCGACCGCCAAGCGCGCGATCCGCTCATCGAGGCGTGCCAAAGCCGCACCCCCGTCAGAAATCGGCCGCAGGAGGGTATTGAGAGGCAATTTCGCAAGATCATATTGCATTGAATTCATGGTAGATGATCTCCTAAACAGAATCTATAGTGCATTTCGTGTCCGTCATAAGATCATCTTTCCAGAGAACCCATGCCTATCGATTGATTTCAATTATCTATACTAAAATATATTTATGTATCATATTTGATATACATTCATCCACCTGGCTCTTGCGTTCAACTCTCTCATTTTCGGTGTCATCGAATAATATATTCGTCATTTTCTCATGCTAGCAAGCCGACGCTGCATGTTGTTCATACTCTGTCGACCATCCGGCTCTGTGGGAGAGGTTCCTGTTCCTGCCCAATATGGATCCTCCCAGCAGGTAACCGGAATCCAACTTTTGACCCGCTGACTTTTTCGCGTCACTGCAGGGGGACCGTGGGCGTAATGGGGGCGGAGAAGTGCTGGGCCTCAAGCGGGACGCATACCCCTGTCATCGTCTCCAGGGACTTTGGTAGACAATCGGGTTGACGTTGTGAATCACAGTTCCGTCGATCGTCGTCATAGGTGTCCATATGCTTGAGAACCTGGGTCGTATTCGCGGCGTGCAGGTCGTAGCCTTCCCCCGTGGCGCTATCCCAGACATCGATCCCTTTGTGAACGCCGCGGTTGCTTGTAGGCGTTACCCGGAACGTGTCGGCAGCCGCTCATCCGCGATCGCGTCGAGTACGCGGATTTTGAATGCCTCGCTATGACGAGGCCCCACTACAATGTGCATCTAGTCGTCAAGCATCCACTTAAGAACAAAATTTCCGCATCAGGTCGGTTCGACAGTTTATGTGATGTATGCGCGTGTTTACACGCGTAGATTCATAGCACTCGCTCGCCATCGCGTGCGCGATTGTCAAGACATGAGCTTCTTAAAACGCGACGCTATCTCGAAGAAGGGCTTATTGAGGTAAAGATCGCACAGATCCAACGCGCCTTTGACGGGTCTTCCGGTCATAATTGCGATCTTAGACGCCGGGTTAAGTTCCCGAGCAGTCCTTGCGAGGTCGAGCCCCGTTGTCGTGCCTGGCATATTAATATCTGTAATTACGAGATCAAATCGCGCGCCTTGTCTGATCGCGCCAATTGCCTCGTCAGCTGTTCCAACTTCGGTTATTTCCCAACCGAACTGCTTGAGCTCTTCCACAATCAACATGCGGATCAAAGCTTCGTCTTCTGCAAGTAAAACATTGATGGCTGGCACGCGAATCTCTTTCTTTGGCTCGACACAAAATATACACTTCCGGCATAAATACAATCTATACGACCGGATAGGAGCGTGAAGTTGTCGCTGTGCCACGGGAACCCTATCAGACGGGTTTCGTTCCCTGTCAGTTGCACACCTGTACAAACGCGGCTTGCTGCATTAGATTGATAAATATCAACACCCAGGCCGATTTCTCCCCCACAAAGGCAAAATATGTCGGCTCTCCAACGCAATAACGTTGTCGTTTCAGGTTCAGGCCAGCGAACCATCGTGTTCGCTCACGGTTACGGTTGTGACCAAAACATGTGGCGCTTTGTGGCTCCCGCGTTCGAGGATCGGTTTCGGGTGGTCTTGTTTGATCATGTCGGGGCGGGCAGGTCAGACGTTTCGGCGTACGATGCGAACAAATATTCGACGCTTGACGGCTACGCGGATGACCTGGTCGAAATCGGACGGGAACTCAATCTGAAGGATGCGGTGTTTGTCGGCCATTCTGTCAGTGCCATGGTCGGTATGCTTGCATCATTAAACGAGCCGGAAATGTTTTCTCATTTGGTCATGGTGGGTCCATCGCCGCGTTATCTTGATGACGAGGGATATGTCGGCGGCTTCGCCGCAGACCAGATCGATGAAATGCTCGCATTTCTCGCTGATAACCATATGGGCTGGTCCATGGCGATGGCTCCAGCGATTATGGGAAATGCCGACCGACCGGAATTGGCAGACGAGCTCGCCAACAGTTTCTGCCAAATGAGCCCAGAGATCGCGAAGCAGTTTGCGCGAGTCACATTCCTGTCCGATAATCGAGCAGATTTGCCTAAAGTAACAGCTAAAACTCTTATTCTTCAGTGCAGTGATGATATCATAGCCTCAGACGCCGTCGGTGAATATGTTCATCGGGAAATTCCTGGTAGCCAATTCCTCAAACTACGCGCCGTCGGACATTGTCCAAATCTGAGCGCGCCGGAGGAACTCATTGCTGCGATTAGTCCGTTTGCCTCACATTGAGCCGGAAGTCCTTGGTACGGTACCGGACGAGGACCTAAACGACCTATATGACAACGCGCCCTGCGGCTATCTTTCGCTGCTGCCGGACGGCCGCATTTATATGGTCAACACGACTTTCCTCCGGTGGACCGGATACGAACGTGAAGCCATCATAGGGACCTATCTTCGGGACCTTCTTCATATCGGTGCGAGGATTTTCTACGAGACCCATTTTGCACCGCTGTTGCGTATGCAGGGTTTTTTCAACGAAGTCGCGCTCGATATCTCCAAAGCGGATGGCAGCCGTTTGCCCGTCCTTGCGAACGCTGTGGAGCGCAGGGATGACGACGACGATCTTTTATTTACCCGCATCAGTCTGTTTCAGGCGACCGATCGGCGTCGATACGAACGAGAGATCTTGGAGTTACAGGCGCAAACGGAGGCGGCTCGCAGAGAACTCGCAAAGGCAAATGCAGAACTTGAGGATCGGGTAAGAACATTGGTCGAGGAGCGGCTTGCTGCTCAAGAGTCGATGCTTGCACAGAAAGAAGCATCAGAGTTGCGAGAGCATTTCATCGCCGTCCTTGGGCATGACCTCCGAAACCCACTTGCCTCGATCAAGTCGGGGCTCAGGATGCTTGCTAAGGAGCCAATCAGCGAAAAGGCCCAACGAGTCCTCAAACTGATGGACGGCAGTGCCGACCGAATGGCTGGTCTGATCAGTGACGTCATGGATTTTGCGCGGGCGCGGCTGGGGAGCGGAATTGCAATTCATGCTACGGATGGATCGGGACTAGAGGCGGAACTCCGACAGGTTATCGACGAAGTAAGGACGGCGCATCCGGACCGAGAGATAATGGCGACCATTGGGCTTCAAACATCGGCGTCTTGCGATCCGGCCCGCATTGGACAAATGGTCTCCAATCTCTTGGGCAATGCTGTGACCCATGGCGATGAGGACCAACCAATCACCGTGAGAGCCATCAGCGATACAGCGACCTTAGAAATCGCCGTGAGCAATGGTGGCAAACCAATTCCGAAGAATATCCAGGATCGCTTGTTTCACCCGTTTTTCAGGGGAGAACCTGCTGATCGGAAGGAAGGTTTGGGGCTAGGCCTCTTTATTGCCTCCGAGATTGCGAAATCGCATAGTGGTAGCCTAGATGTAATTAGCAATGAAGATTGTACGACGTTCATTTTCCAGATGCCGTTGACTGTCGCATAGGCCGTACCTTCATGAGATCGCATCGCCTAGAGGTCAAGGGAAACGTTCGACGCGTTCGCTACCAGTTCGATACATTTCCCTGACCATTAACGAGCGTAAGTCGCTACATTAGAGCACCATGCGGGCAATGTGAGGTCGCGCCATCGCCTTAGGCGCAAGAGGAGCCCGCATTCTGAACCGCGAGACAATCTCCTCCAGCGCCTGAACCTGTTCGTTCAGACCCTTACAGGCCGAATTCGTTTCCGCTGCCATGGCGGAATCGCGCTGGATCACCTCGTCCATCGCATGGACCGAGGTGTTGATCTCACCGATCGCCGAAGACTGCTCGCTGGACGACGTGACGACTGCGTCGATCAGCTCGCCGACACGCTGGACTTTGGCCTCGATGTCGGTGAGCGCATCACCGGTGCGGTTGACGAGCGAGACGCCGGCGCCGACCTGTTCCGAGGACGCCGAAATCAGTGCCTTGATCTCCTTGGCGGCTTTGGCCGAGCGGGAGGCGAGTTCGCGCACTTCCTGGGCGACGACGGCAAAGCCCTTGCCGGCCTCGCCGGCGCGTGCCGCCTCGACGCCGGCGTTGAGCGCGAGCAGGTTGGTCTGGAAGGCGATCTCGTCGATCACATTGATGATCGAGCCGATCTGTCCGGACGAGCCCTCGATCCGCTGCATGGCACCGATCGCATCGCGCATCAGGCCGGCGCATTGCGCGGCGGCGCGGCTGGTCTCGGACATCATCCGGCTTGCTTCGGCCGACTGGGATGAGGAGTTGCCGACGGCGGCGGTGATCTCGGTCAGTGCGGCCGAGGTTTCCTCGATCGTCGCAGCCTGCTGTTCGGTGCGCTGGGAAAGCGCGTCCATTGCCTCGGAAATGTCGGAGGACGAGTGGCGGAGCGTGCCGGTCGCGTCCGATACCGCGTCGATCGAGCGGGCGAGGGTATCGACGCTGGAGTTGAAGGTCGTGCGCAGCTGTTCGTAGGCTGAGGAAAAGTGGCTGTCGATCCGGAAGCCGAGATTGCCGCGCGAGAGCTCGTCCAGTGCCCGCGTGAGGGAGCCAATGACATCGCCGCGCTCGGCTTCCTCGGCGGCACGCTCGGAGGCCAGCCGGCGCTCTCTGATGACCTCGGCCTCCTTGGCTTCGACTTCGCGGCGTTGGCCTTCGCGGCGTTCAAGCGAATTGGTGCGGAAGACGACGACGGCCCGTGCCATCTGGCCGATCTCGTCGCTGCGCTCGGCATAGGGCACATCTTGCGAGAAATCGCCGTTGGCGAGGCCGCTCATATAGCGCTTCATGCCGTCGATCGGCAGCACGGCGCGGCGGCGGAAGAAATAAAGGCCCGCCAGCAGCAGCAGGAAGGATGCGAGCGCCGCGGCGGCGGCCGCTGTCGTCCAGGTGCCAATTTCCGAGGCGGCGTTGCGTTCCTCGCCCTTGAGGAAGGCGTCTGAGTTCGCGACCAGCTTTTCGACCGCATCCTGGTGCTCGTGGAAAGCTGTTTTGAGCTTTACGATCGACTCAGTCGCAGCACCCGCCTTCTTGGTGTTGAGCGTCGGGATGACGTCATTTTCCATGACGCTCCAGAACACGTCGCCCTTGGCGAGCACCGCGTTGTTGAGTTCGTCCTTGAGCGGTTGCGGCAGGCGGGTGGTCAGCCAGTAGGCGCGACGATCCTCGTAGGCTGCCTTCAGTGTCGCTATCTTTGCGAGATTGGCGTCGATCAGGTCTGGGAAGTCGTTGGCCTCATGCGACAGCATGTAGGATTCGACCACAAAGAGCGGCGGCGGCAGGATATCGGCGATCAGGTCCTTGCCGTAGACGATCTGCTCGTAGATCGGGCCCTTGACCTTGAGCCGCTCCAGCGCCGCATGCTGGAGTCCGAACGACGCGAACATGCCCACGGACACGGCAATGCCGACCGCGGCGAGACTTCTTGCGATAGTAAATGCCACTTTGCTTACTCCGGCGGTTGAAGCATGCACTGCGGTTTGAATGATAGGTCTCGTGAAGATAGAGCGTCATAGTTAACACTCCATTACGTCGGCGATAAGCCTGCCAATTGCTGGTGAATGCGCTCGACGACCGGGCTGATCGCTGCGAGGTCGTCGACATGGACGACACGATTGCGACCGGCAGCCTTGGCGAGATAAAGCGCCCTGTCTGCATCGTTGAGCAGCATCGAGAAATCCTCTCCTCTCCCCGGTCGCGATAGCCCGGCTGAGAAGGTGACCGATATCTGCCCGCCCGCCACCTGGAAGACGCGATTTTCCACGGCGATCCGCGCATGATCGAGAACGGAAAGCGCTTCGTCTCTGCCCCGGTCGCGCATCACCACGCCGAATTCTTCGCCGCCGAGGCGGGCAAACACGACGTCGTTGCAAAAGACACGACGAAGCTCTTCTGCCACCCCGATCAGCACCTCGTCGCCCGCGCTGTGGCCATAGGTATCGTTGATCAACTTGAAACGGTCGATGTCGATCACAGCGATGACATAAGGGGCTTGCAGCGCCGCAACGACATCCGTGAAGGCACGCCGGTTGAGCAGTCCGGTCAGCGGATCGGTGCGCGACATGCGCTCGAACGCGTCGCGGGAAATCGCGAGTGCCAGAATTGCGCGACCAACAAGATAGTAGGCGAGGAAGGAAATTGGCCCAGCGACAAAGGCCGTGACCACGGCGTCGCCCAGGGGATCGGCTGGAATGGTGGCGAGACCAATGCGGCCGAACACTTCATACACGAAGTAATTTAGTCCGATCGCCGCACCGGTCGTCACCAGAGAGCGCGTCAAGGCAAAGCGCAACACATCGGCGCACTTCGAGAAAGCACCGGCAGCGATGCTCTTGACGATCCACTCCTGGAGTCGGGAAACCATATCTATCGCTTTCGTAGCAGCGAATATGATGACCCACTAATTCTTAAATTCGCGTTTCAAATTATTCTACTTCTTCGGCCATGCTCACGGTGACCATCCGGATTTTGGTCGAAGTCGCGACATCGGTGTCGGTTTGAAAGACGGCACGCAGGTATTGGTCGAGACGGCGTAGAAAATCCGGCCGACGGGGTTGAGGTTCTCGGAGAGGCTATCGCCGGCCATCGGCTCAACCAGCATCAGCGTGCCGTCCGGCTTGATCCGTTCGCGAATGTGGCGCACCGCCCCGACCGGGTCGCCCATGTCGTGCAGTGCATCGCAGCAAAGGGTGCTCTGCTCGAAACCTAGCTCACAGCCCGTGCTCGCTCATTGCCCAATAGAGATGAGATCAGTTCAGGGATTTTGCCTGCAGGAAGCGGCTTGGAATAGAAATACCCCTGAACTTCGGTGCATCCTTCGAACCGAACCCGTTGGAGCTGTTCGAGAGTTTCGACGCCTTCTGCCGTGGTGTCCATGCCCAAACTCGCACTCATAGTTGCCACTGCCTTGACGATCGCGGCAGAGTCACCGCTTTCGCACACGTCGCGGACGAAAGATTGGTCAATCTTGATCTTGTCGAAGGGGAATTTGCGCAAGTAGCTAAGCGATGAATAGCCGGTGCCGAAATCGTCCATTGATATACGGACGCCGAGGTCGTGGATCTGGTGCAACGTAGTCAGGACCGAGTCGGTATCCTGCAGCATCACGGATTCCGTTATCTCGAGCTCGAGGCGGCTAGCTCGTAAGCCCGATACTGCGAGTGCTGAAGTCACGTCGAGAATAAGTGAGCGATTCTTGAATTGGGCTGGCGAGAGATTGACGGCTACCTTGATATCGTGCGGCCACTTGATCGCCTCGCAGCAGGCCGCTTTTAGCACCCAGGCGCCGATGCGACCGATCAGACCGATCTCCTCGGCAACCGGGATGAAGATGGCGGGCGACACGGTCCCGCGCTCTGGGTGATTCCAACGGAGCAGTGCCTCAAAACCACTAATGTTATTGCGGTCAAGATTGATCTGAGGCTGGTAGAAAACCTCGAGCTCATCATTTGCCAAGGCATTACGCAGGTCGAGTTCAAGCACACGCCGTGCCTGGAGCCGGGCGTCCATCTCGGCTTCATAGAACTGGAAGGCGCCACGCCCGTTGGTCTTGGCCCGGTAGAGCGCAAGGTCGGCAGCCTTCAACAATGCGACCGGATCGGTCCCATCCTGCGGTGCAAGGGCAATGCCGACGCTGCAGCCGATGATGACCTGATGGTCATCGATTTCGTAAGGCATGCTGAGCGTCTCAATCAGACGGTGTGCCAAATCGCTGGATTCGCGCAGTTCGGCGCCGAGCTGGATGATCGCGAATTCGTCGCCACCGAGGCGGGCCACGGTATCGTGCGGGCCGATCTCCTGTCGCAAGCGTGCTGAGACCTGCTGTAGCAACTTGTCACCAACGGGATGGCCGAGTGCGTCATTGACATCCTTGAAATGGTCAAGGTCGATACAGAGCACTTGGAAATGATCGCCCTGGGCGGTGCACGCTAGCGCATCCTCGAGCTTCTCGCGGTAGAGCAGACGATTCGGAAGACCGGTTAGCGCATCGTGATGCGCCATGTGTGCAATGCGCGCCTCTGCAAGCTTGCGTTCGGTGACGTCTTCATGCGTGGCAACGAATCCGCCATCTGCCATCGGCTGACCGACAATCTGGACAACACGGTCGTCGGCCGCGCGCACATTTGCGGCGAAGGCTTCCTTCGAAGTCAGGCCGCGTTGTAAGAGGTCGGCAAAGCCGACGCCTTCAGCGACATGAAAGCCGTTATCTGCCATCCGGGCAAGAATCGCGGAGAGAGTGGCGCCGCGCTGCATAAGATGGTCGTGCAGACCATAAATCTCTCCGAAGCGGCGGTTGCAGACGATTAGCTGGGCCGCGCCATCGAACATCGACAGGCCCTGCGACATGTTCTCTATCGCCGCATTGAAGCGGCTATTTTGATCCTGCAGTTCGCGATCACGGATGTTGAGTTCTGAAACTGCGCCCTCAAGCTCATCATTGGTGCGACGGAGCGAGCCTGCGATGCGATGATTGGCGATCAGGGAGGCGGTGCTAACCACGCTCGCGAGCGCAAAGACCAGCGCCAGCATCAGTCCGACTTCGCTGATGCCGGCAATCGACGCGGCACTGGACTGGTCAACCTTCGTCGTCGCCGAGGTCTGCAGCGCCATCAAGAGGTCGCGCGCTTTGGCGGCCTCGTTGAAGATGTTGAGGAAGTGATAGGCCTTTTCGCCTTCTTCCATGCCCTCACCGAGACCCTCCTTGATCTCCTCCCAAGAGTGAGCGAATTCCTCAATCGCCGTCGAGAGATCCGCCTCCTGCGTGGCGCTTAGGAGTGAGCCGGTCAGACCCTTGGCGGAACTAACGGCGGCCGTGAGCGCCTTGAGGTTGGCATCAGTCTGGGTCGTTAGGGCCGCACGCTCGTCGGTTGAAAGGTTGAGCGGCGCCGCGGCGAGATTGAAAAGGCTCTGGCTTACCCGATCGACGAGATCGCGGGCATGCGAGGCCTCGCGCGTCGCGTTCTGGACTGCTACGACATCCTCGCGGATGCGGTAGAGTTCGAAGCCTGAAAGGGCAGCAGGAAAGATGGATGCAGCGAGGCTGACGCCGAGAATGAGGCGCAAGCTTTTTCTGCCGTCAATAATCCGTCCGATCATGCCGCTCGCTGGCCCCAAGACGATCGGTGCCAATCAGGAATGTTCGACGACGTCACCGCTCAGCGGATTGAAGTAGATCTCGATGCGCTTGCCGGCAGCATCACGGCCGTAGATTTCGTAGCAGCCGCCCTTGGTGACCTTTAGGACCTCGATTCTATGTCCGGCGGCCGCCGCTTTTGCACGCATGGCGGCTTCGGAGATCCACTTGTCTTTAGGTTCGGTGGTGCACTTTGGCGACGCGATGGCAGAGGATGCGAATGCGGCGATAACGACAGACATAACTATGCGCATATTCGGTTCTCCTTATTTTAGAAAACTATGCCTGCTAGGAATGAATCGCAAGTTAAGCTGCGTTTAAGCAGTCGAGGGCAAATCACGTTTGCAGGCACATCTTCGACTCAACCGCACCTGTAACGCGGAGCAGGCGGGCTGAGATCTTGGCCTTGACGCGGATCCCAAACGTTGGCGTTCCAGTGATTTCCGGAGCCCCGACGCGCGCGATCGCGGTCGCATTGGGCAGCTGAAACCAGTACTATGGATTTTCATACTGTGGAGGATCGATGCCGCCGCTCCTGGTCGCTCTTGTGAACCTGCCGTCGACTGTCCCGTGACCAGGGCGGTCTACGCCCTCGGCGGGAAATGGAAGCTGCACATCATTTTCCAGCTGACGCAGGGAATGCGGAGGTTCGGCGAGCCGCAACGCAGTATCCCCGCCGTGACTCAACAAATGCTGACATCACAACTGCGCGAACTCGAATGCGACGGGATCGTCTCTCGCAAGGTCTAACCCGAAGTTCCGCCCAAGGTGGAATATTCCTTGACGTCACTCGGCACGAGGTTGAAGTCGGTGACCGATGCATTGGGGGAATGGGGTCAGACGCTAGCAGTTCGCCACTGACGTCGCAGTCGGGCGCAAGGATGATTAGGTCCGGCCTATCGGGTAGCAGGACATCAATTTCAGCCTGTTCTAATCGCCGTAGCAATTCCAGTCTCAAGAATGGCGAGTTCCTCCATGTCTCCTTCTGGCGGATACCGTTGAAAAAGTCGCGGCGAGATCGTGTGGCAGCATCTAGGTTTCGGTGGACGCGCCGAGGCGCAATGCCCCTCACGCCGGTTTCGGCATCGGCGTGGGGTCAGCTTTGCGAGTTTCCGGAGGTTTTGGGCTGCGGCTGCGAGGGGGAACTCATCACGTGCTCCGTCGATGTCACCCAGCTTTCCGGACCGTCGATTAGGTTGAAAGGCCGCTGGTGCGTTGAAAAAGCGGCCGGTGACATGGGTAAGCGCGACGCCCAAAACTCAATCCTTCTCCCAGGTCACTTTGCCACGCTGGCGCCACCCGGAGAGGTCATCGCCCCCGTGCTCTCAAATCAAGGAGAAACTTGAACCCAGTCTCAAGCAGCGTGATTGAATGAAAGGAATGAACTTTGATCCAACCCTTCTCTCGGGCATAACGCAGCCCTGCAGTCGTGTTCTTCAACGAATAATTATGGTCTACGAAATAAGCCTCGAAGAGAAAATAAGACACTTCTTTTCCGGCCGATGCGTCTGTGGCGAACGCAAGTAGGATGCGCTCTGCTTCGATTGCCCCGTCCGTTTTTGCCATACGTATGCTCCCCATTCAC
>NZ_JBYCZP010000040.1:0-12065 GCF_057586295.1 Rhizobium sp. SRI_017
GCTGGACGCGCCACCCATGGCCGCATAACTTAAATCAAACGGTCTTCGGCAAACCTGGTGCGGCTCAATTAGCTCAGTCTTGAAATTTCGAAAACGACTGATCTGCCTCATCGGAATTGGTCGTGCATGGTTATAAGCTATTGATTTATATGGATCACGATCGCAGCTGCGCTAGGACTGCGCTACCCCAAACTTGGAAACTAAAGTTAACTCAGTTTCAAAATATCTGGCACGACATCTTGAATAGCCCCGCGTTTCGTAGACACCCTCAGGTTAGATTTTCTGCTGTTTCTCGAACTCGACGGGCGACAGCATTCCGTTTCTGACGTGCTTGCGTTTCGGGTTGTAGAACATCTCGATGTAATCGAACACATCTTGCCGTGCCTCATCGCGTGAGCGGTAGACCCGACGGCGTATCCGCTCCCGCTTCAGAAGATTGAAGAAGCTCTCAGCGACCGCGTTATCATGGCAGTTGCCACGTCGGCTCATCGAGTGGACCAGATTGTGATGCTTGAGGAACGAGGCCCAGTCCATGCTGGTGAACTGCGAGCCCTGGTCCGAGTGGACCAGCACCTGGTCTTCCGGCTTGCGCCGCCACACGGCCATAAGCAGAGCCTGCAACACAGCATCCGTGGTCTGACGGCTCTGTATTGACCAGCCGATCACCCGGCGAGAATAGAGATCGATGACGACGGCAAGATAGGCGAAGCCCTCGGAGGTCCGGATATAGGTAATATCCGTGACCCAGGCTCTGTCCGGAGCTTCGACGTCGAACTGCGGGTCAGACGTGCAATCCGGTTCGGGCAGCATGTCTCGCCTTGGTCGAGAAGGTCGTCGTGAAGCTTCCGATAGCCGTAGACCTTGCCGCTCTCCTCCCATGACTTCCGCAAAAGGTCGGTCTGTCGCCTATCCTCGATGCCTCGCCTGCTCAACGGAGCTTTGAGCCAGGCATAGAAGCCGCTGGGATGGATACGCAGGCAGTGGCACATCGTTCGCACCGAGAATTGCCGTCGATGCTCGGCGACGAAGGCGTACTTCACTTTGCATCCCTGGCGAAGTACGCGTCCGCTTTTTTTAAGATATCGCGCTCCTCGGTGACGCGAGCCAGTTCCTTCTTCAGCCGCCTGATCTCGTCGGTCTCGTCGCCGGCCTTGGCATTCGACGTGCCAAACTTCTTCTTCCACTCGTAGAGCGAATGCTGGCTGACCCCCAGCCGTTGCGAAACCTCCGCATCCGGATAGCCTCGTTCGGTAACCTGACGCACCGCGTCGCGCTTGAACTCTTCCGTGAAATTGCCTTTGCCCATGTAGGCCTCGTGCCTCAAATTTAGGGGAGAAGGCGTCTACAAATCTAGGGGCTATTCACTATGCCAGATCCGTGACGCTCAGAAGAATCTTCCAAGCCTACACTAGCTTAGTCTTCAAATTCCTGAATTGGCCTACCTTGTTTTTGGAATTACAGACCTTCGATTAGTTACAAAGATTTAAGCCGAACAGAATTTTCTTTGGAATATTGCGACGCTCATACACTTCATCAGGAGGTAGTTCGCGGCAGGATAACCTCGGTCGCCTAAAGAATATAGCCGTTCAATCTCATCATGATTGAATAACGAATCGGACTGGCTGAGGTATGAAGAGCAAAATTCTTGAAATATGGCCGCACTGGCCAATTTCATCATTTCCTCAGATTGCCTAACCCCCATCAGCCCGCCGGCGAAAAAGGGAACTTTAGGAAGCATTGCGAAGGTTTCCGGAATGTATTGCCTTGCAACTTCGCGTACAATCCTCTTGTCGTAGAAGAGATGCGAATGCCACTTGGTCGGGATTGAGCAAAGCAACTCCACCAACCTGTGGTCCAAATAGGGCACTCGAATTTCGCGGCCGTTTGAAGCTGACGTCCGATCTTCATGCCAGAGATTATACGCAGCAAGGTCACCAAGCCTAATCCTCTGCCAATCGCGTTCGTCGTCCCCATCCTGCCTTGCGAGACGGATATAGGGCCGCAGAGGAGCGGAAACCTCGATCATCTTATTGGTAGCGATGCGATAGGCCCGGGATTCCATCGACGCGAAATTCAACCAATCGGGTGCGGCAAATCCGGAATATCCTCCTGCAAACTCATCCGCTCCTTGGCCAATCAAAAGAACTTTCACGTTGGGGTGCGACTTCTTAACCGTACGATACAGGTGCTCCTTAAGCAAAATCTCAGGCTCAAACAGTGGCTGCTCAAGCGCCCAAATTAACTCCTCCACGTCTTGAAGGGTTAAATTCCGGAGATGCCCAGCTGCATTTCTATCATCAGGTGCAATTGAATTAAAGGGAATTCCTAAGATCTGAGCAATATCCCTAGCCGATTCAGCATCGCCAGAAATTTCATTTACACTGCTCCTCAGGGAAAATGCAGTCAAATCACACCCAATTTTTTTTGCGATTGAGGCAAGAAGGGAAGAGTCGACGCCTCCGCTTAAGCAAATTCCCACCGGATATTCACTCATTAGCTGAATCTTAACACTATCTTCTAAAATATTTTTATATCTTTCTATGACTTCCGTCGTCGAATTCATGAATTTATCGTGCGCTGTACTCTCGAATGGCGACCAGTAATTATGATTGGAGACATAACCGTCCCTCCAGATCAAATATTGTGCCGGGTCAACCCATTGAATGCCTTGGATTCCGGTGGCAAGCGCAACCCCGTTCGAGCGTTCATAAGGGTAAACACTATTGGGAACGTGCTCTAAACAACTAAGATCGAGCCGCCTGGGCGATGACGGGTGGGCCACAAGTGCCTTCAATTCCGAACTAAAGATTAATCCATGTGAGACGGGGGCGACATATAGCGGCTTAACACCTAATCGATCGCGCGCAAGAAATAGCGTACGACTTACGTCGTCCCAAACAGCAATGGAAAAAATTCCATTCAGCATGCCAACAAAATTAGGGCCATATTTCTGAAAGAGGTGCATTACAACCTCGCAATCAGAGTCAGAAGCCGGCATCACATTTGGAAGATATAAACTATAAAGGTTCTTGTAATTGTATATCTCGCCATTCACAGCCACAACATACCGGCCATCCGAGGAGACAAAGGGCTGACGACCGCCAGCTGAGTCAACAATCGCCAACCTTCGAAAAGCGACCTGAAAAATGCTGGCAGTTCTAATCGACTCGTCGTCAGGGCCTCGTCGCGACAGGCGGTTCGCCATAAGTGCAAGCACTCTGTCACGCTCGCTCGGCGCCAGCTCGATCCCAACCCATCCAGCAAAACCACACATGACAACCTCTCGGCTTCACGCAACGATCAGTCCTGTCGTCACCTATCTCCCCCCTCCCATCCATACCCGTTACGCCACTCTGCGAATACGAGACATTTATCCTTCTTAAGGCGCATGAGAGCATCCTCGACCTTCAAGGAAACTTGAGCATCACTTTCCGTTCGGCAGAAATACTGGGCCATCATATCTGTCACTGCCTTCACGGTACGAGTCCCGTCGCACAAACGCATCAGCCGATATGTGGCGTCGTCGATACGGAGCTCGACGGGCGCTAGGTTTGGGGTCCTAACAAATGCTACCCGAAGATCTTCCACTGGCAATTCGAGTAAATCCTGAAGAATTTGCTTAGGAGGCTGGGGCCTGCCAGGGTTAATCAAAAATATTTTTGACACATTATATTCAAATGATCTAAAAACGATGTCGCGCGCAACGATGGGAAATAGTGTTAGGCTATGATCGGAGAGCTTTCGGTTGCCGATGCGACAGATAGCCGGGAATTGTGACGTTGTTTTCGGCACCGTCATGTGATGTCCAACTAAGAGGCGCGCGTGTGCGTAACGCAATGCATCGCAAAATTGCGATTTCCACTGAGTTGGCTCTGAATCCTTAACGAACGCTAGTAGAGCTTCGCAATACTGAAGAGCCTTGTCGTAATCCCAGCGATCTTCTTGCCTCCAGGATACCGCGTGATATGCTCCTGAGATGTTCTCCTCAACGAAAGAAGGCAGTTCCGGCAATAGGCTTCCGGCATCTTGCTGAGAAGTTGGCTCTTCTCTCGCCTCTGATCCAGCAAGTCGGTGGTTGGAAATACAATTTTTGATCAATCGCTCCCATCCCCCGATGAAATCATTCCAATCTTGCACTTGCGTTTCAACTGGAAACAATTTCGCAGCTTCTGCCCCTATCGAGCGGACCCGATCAATATCCGAAAGGACGGATCCGAGCTTTCTAGTTAATCCTTGGATATCCTTTGGATCGTCGATCACCACAAGGTTGCGCATATCGACCAAGTCTTCTTTATATTTAAGCTTGTCGAAGATCTCAGACGATAGCACCAAACATCTTCCGCAAGATAACACTTCTGTTGGTACAATGGGTCCGTGAATTTGCACGGGGAAATCTCTCTCGAGAAAACAGATTGCGTCGCATTTTTTTAGAAATGACGGTACTCTCCAGTTGGGCATTAGCGGGATAACTGTGGTTCGCTCTGCTAGAGCTCCATTCCCAATCTCCTCCATCAGGCGCGCGCCCTGCTCAGCGCCTACCAATGCAAGGAAATTGAATCTATATCCGTCATCGGCCAGATTCCTGAGCGCGGAGATCAAGTCAAACGTGCCCTTTGCCACTCCTATCTTCCCATAAATACCTATCGATGGGACGCCCGGAGTGGTATTCTCAAGCTCGAAGCGGGTCCCCGGGAGTGCAGAAATCGCATGAGGATGAAAAAATGTGGGATCCGGAGAAAAGGTCAGGCCAGTGCGAATTCTAGTTCGCGACACGCCTGTTCCCACGAAACGATTTACTAGGTGAGGCTGCGTGACAACTATGTCCGCCATCTTGAGCATCTCGCGGTATGCGGCTGACAAATCCGGAACCGCAAATAATCTGTCGAGGTCGCTGCCAGCGTGCTTGATTACGAGCGGCATCCCTGTCCATACCGAAGCAAGCGCCGCAGCCATCGCGTATGGCTCAAAATAATAGCCCAGTACCATTGAACAGCCTTGGGCGCGTATGACGTCTGTCGCAAGAGATGCTAGCTTCGTAACGAATGGGTTGCCTGCCGGAATATGCCCCATTACGGAAGTGTCATATTGTGTAGCGTTGTGCACCTTCACGAAACCACCAGACTCACTGAACTCCGGCTGAAGAAATGGATTGTCGTCAGGAAGTAACTGAATTCGATAGCGCTCCTCAACCTCGTCGGCATTAGTCACAACATGAATCTGATGCCCACGCTGCGCCAACCCTCTACACAGCCAATAAGTCTGAGCCGACACACCCCCTTCGATTGGTGGATACTTCCCAACAACACATATTTTCATGTGAACGGCCCCCATAGATTTCCTCACGGCAATTTTCGTTCTCTACTTTACAAATATAAAATACGATCCGACAGTATACTATCTGACGACATACTTTCTATCATTCGATTTTTATGAAGAATTATCAACATGTGGTGCGCAAACACCGGAGAGACGTCCGCGGCTGCGGCAGCTTCTTCGACGGAGAAATAGCCCTCCTTCGATACTGCGAAGTTCAATATGGCAAGCTGCGCCGAGTCTGTCTGATCGCTCTGCTTTTGTGCAAGCCGCTCCTGAACGGCGGAGCGCCAGTTTGGATCATCGCCCAGCCCCATCGCTGATCGAAATTCCGTAGAAATCTTGAACCCGCGTCTAAAGAGTTCGTCATCAGACACCAAGAAGCCGAACGACAGTAAACCTCTGTAGAGGCGGCCAATTACGGGGGATGCGGCATGAACTAGGTCCGTGGGGTAAAAAGCCCAAAATCCTCTCTCAGGTATGTCTACCACTCCACAATCAAATTCAGGCAAACCACCCTCCGATGGCTTCCTGAAGAGTACATTACAGCGCAAGATCCTGAATTCTTGCCCTCCTTCTGTGAGCTTAGAGTCCAGATGCTTATGAACGGAACTTCCAGGCGAAGTATAGCTTAGAAACGATCCTTTATAGTTATCCTCACGAAGAGATTCTATTTTTAAGCGCCGAATGACACGGTCTCGGATGGTCCAGAAAGCATCAGGAAGTGGAATTTGAACAGATTCGTCTGCTTCAGGCATCCAAATTAGATTTTGCGCATGAATATCGCCCACGTCTTTCTGAAGGCGCCGTGTAAGAGCCCTATCTGACGCTCTAAAAGGCGTAGAAAATACGCCTACGTCCACAGGATTTGCTAAGAGCTCTCCACGAGTGTGTCGCTCCTGAGCCCAGACTGTAAGCTCCTGCTGCTCGCCTAGGGTGACCACGTCACTTCCGATTAGAACCTCATTGGGACCGAGCAGATGTATCATACTTGCCTCTTTTTGGCTGAGCGATCAGTATCCATCGTTCGAATTCGACATTTTACGCAGTCCCTTGAGAGAAATTTCATCCCAAAGAGTGTTTTCGACTCCAAAGATGTTAACTGTCCTTGCCTTGTGCTCATCAGCTTGTATTACGGCGACTGCCGGCCGAATTCCACTTACCCCTAAACTTCCAAGATGCTCTCGCATTGTGGTCGCCGCTCTATCAAAGTCTGAGATGGTACCGCCCAATTCCGTTGCACCAAAGCGTATGCTATAATCGTCGGCACTCGCACTCGCCCCTAAGATAACTGAGACAGAGCAACCTTCCGTCCTGCAAACTCTTAGAAGCCAATCCGTGTCTAGGCTCTCGTATTCCGGCACCTCGAAGACAATCACAGCGTGTCCTGAAGCTGAAAGCGCTGAAGAAATGCCAGTGAAGACTGCCTCAACGGCCTCTCCTCCAGTTCGGCCGCCAAACCGATAGAGCGCCCCAGAGTATCCATCTGGGGTAGGTACATAGGGCGGCTGGGAAGCAACAATATCAAATGCCTCGCCCCTAACCGGCGCAAACCAATCTCCCGCGCGAAACTCTATATTGTGCACGTCGTTCATAGCAGCATTAATCCTCGCGAATTGCAGCGCACGAGGATTTACATCAGTTGCCACAACGGAGTTCGCGAACCGCGACATCCACATCCCCACTGCACCAGCTCCACAGCCAAGATCCAGTGCTCGATCAACTTTCCTTGAAGTGTGAATGAAGTTTGCAAAGGCATTGGTTCCGGGCCCAATGCCGAACACAGCCCCTATACAGTTTGCCTCAAGCACATCAGATAAAACGAGGAACCCGTGATACAGCCGCCAGTCAAAAGGTGTCTGTACCTTATTCTCCCAAGCAAGGAACAACCCGACAGCTATAGCGTCCTCCGATAGCTTCTTACCAAAGAAAGATATGACGTCTTCTAGATCCAATGCTTCGCGGAGAACTAAGAGTCTATACGCGGACCCGTACGCATCATCACGTCTTCTTGCATTCCACATCAGCATCGGCAGTTGCAGACGCGGAGGCAGGCTTTCGTGTCGACAAAATTCTTTTGGCAATCTGCGTTCCGTAAGCCCAGCCGCCGAGACCCTATTCTTGAACTCTCGAAGAAAATCTCCTCGGTTCTGGAGGAGACTATCAATCGACGGCAAATTGCGGTGTGGTGCGACGGTTCCCGGCGACCCAGCCAGCATCAGCTCTCCTCTCAACCTTGTCACCAGATATCTCTTCGCCAAAACTACAACACTATTTACTCGAAGCGCAATCCATGCTTACATTAATAACTCGTTACAATCTGCATCGGACGGCCAGGCCGCTTCTTGCTTTTGGCGTCGTTAGTGTTCATTTCGTAACGACGGGCGCCGTGAACAAACGGAGAAGTCGAATGACAAGTAATGACAGGGGAAATGAGGCGAGAGGCACCGCTCGAAAGAGTGGCGATCCGGTGCACTCTGAGAAGATCCCGGAAGTTAAGGCAAACGTTGTCAGAGTAGAGTTTTCTATCGACGACTTAGTTAAGAAGCTGATAGCAGACAACGGAGTTGAAATTTCTAGCGGCTGCAAGGGTTGCAGTTCATGTTCCGCTTGAGCACTTGGAGGTTCAGCAATGGCTAGCAACGATGACGGATCAGTTCCGAACCCGCAACCACGAGTGGAGGCTTTGGCCCTGATGAAGGATGCGCAAGTCCACATCACAAAGGACAATAAGCTGCAGATCGATTTCCAGATCGATGATCTGCTAAAAAAGCTGATTCCTGATGCAGGAGCGGGAACGGCGAATTGTGGCGGTTGCAACGGTTGCACGGGCTGCTCAATGTAGCACTTGGGAAGCCGGCACACCCCTTGGAGGTATCATAGGCGAGGCAAATTCCATGCTCCGGTCCGCGCGAAGGCTGCCATAGTATGTGCGGGATCGCAGGGCAACTCGGTTTTGGCTCCAATTGTTCGATCTACCCTTTATTGGAAGCCATGAGCCATCGCGGCCCGGACGGTATGGGGATGCAGCAGTTCGGCGATTGTCAATTTGGAGCTAATAGACTCGCACTAATCGGAACTCGCAACGGCGACCAGCCAATCTTGAACGAGACAAGAGACCTGTCGCTAATATTCAATGGCGAGATCTACAACTATAACATCCTGAGGCGCGAGCTAATTTCGCGTGGCCATCAGTTTACCACAGACACCGATGGCGAAGTAGTACTCCACCTATACGAGGAGCTAGGAGAGAGGTGCGTTCAAAAGCTGGAAGGGATGTTTGCTTTCGCAATCGTTAGCGAAAAAAATCTATTCATCGCGAGAGATCCGCTGGGGATAAAGCCATTATACTATTGGATCTGCAAGACCGGCCAAAGATTTGCTTTTTCATCTGAGATAAAATCTCTTCTGCGCATCGATGACATTGACGTCACGCTCAATATGCAGGCTATAATCGACACACGGCTTATTCGGCATGCTGTCGGCGACGAAACTTACTTTAAGGGCATAAAGCTCTTGCTCCCCGGCCACCACCTAAACATCTCGCACGAGGCAAACTATCTCACCGACATGCGGGTCTCCAGATATAGCGACGGACTGCCCGCCCGTGCGCACACCTCTATTGACGAGGCCGTTGAGCACCTTGAGTGTTCACTCGTGGACGCTGTGGCATCCCATTTACACGCTCATACAAAAATCGGGCTCACGCTTTCTGGCGGATTGGACTCAACATTGATCGCGATGATTGCGCGCGAAGTATCGGCTGAACAGCTGACTTCTTTCACAATAGCGGATTCACCCGACAATACCGATTTAGTCCAAGCCCACAACGTCGCGCGAATGTTGGAGTTTAATCACACTCCAATCATTATTGATTTCGAGACGTATAAGGAAGCCGTCCCACACTATTTGTGGACGCAAGAGGAGCCGGCGAGTCTTCATGGCTTGCCATTTCATTTGCTTTGCAGAGCGATCTCGCCTTCTGTTAAAGGTTGCCTTCACGGAGAGGGGGCAGACGAGCTTTTCGGAGGCTATCAGGAATACCTTCATGCGCAGCAATACCTTAGCGGTTTTGGCGAACGTCTGAAACAGCTTAGCCAGGCCGGGTTTTTGCCTAGCCCACAAGCGTTTGAGCTACTTAGCAACCTCGTCCAATGTGACACGGAAGGCGCCTATGTGGAGCAGTTGCTCCGCGATAATATGGCTCATCAACTGGAACGACTTCATCTCCTATTTGTCGACAGATCATCCATGTCGCACAGCGTTGAGATGCGCGTACCCTACCTTGACAATTCTGTGGTGAACTTTGTGACTGGATTGCCGACTAATCTGCTGGTTCGAAGTGATCTAGGCGTGGGAAAATACATCTTGAGAGTGCTCGCGTTGCGCCGATATGGCACGCCAATGTACGATATCGTTCTCCGTGAGAAACATGGATTTCCAAGGTCTGGAAGCAGCCACTATAAAAGCTTCACAAGGTGGTGCGAGACTACACTTCCCAGTGAGTACTTGGAAGTTCATCCCTTCGGTAAACTGTTCTCGAACAAGCTGGACCTCTTCCTATTCGACATATTCTACGAGTTGTATTTTGACCGACGCCACTGGTTCGAAGATGGACTGAGTGTCAATGAGTTCGCAAAATCACGTAGCTCGGCGCTACTGGGCGGTCAGAGGGAAGCGCTACGAAGCCTTTTACCCTGATATGAGGTAATTCTATGAGCTTAAGTGAGATGCAAGCATGCCTCGCTCGGATTTATGTCGATGACGAATTCTTTCGGAAATTTGTGAATAATCCCTCCGATGTTTTAGATCACTATGGCTTATCTTTTCAAGAACGAGACGCCATCTCGGGCATCGATGTGAAAAGGCTGACGAATTTCCGCGGTACTTTGTTCAATAAGCGCATGAGCCGGTTGCGCCGCGGTTACCCCTGTTGTTTCAAAGCAAACGGCACAATTCTTCAAAATTTAGCGGCAAGATATTTTCAGCTTTTTCTGCCGCGGGCGCATGGAATTGGCTACGATGACGTCATTGACTTCGGATACTTTCTAGAATCTGCCTTAAATAGATCAAGTCCCGAGGAACATTTTTTACTGAACTTGTGCCGCTTTGAGCGTACGTACCGTGAGGTATCACTTCTTGATTATAATGCAACGACAGAAAATGAGTTCAAAGACTCGGCGCCTGTTGTGATTAGCGATAATGTTAAGTTGGTCGATTTTTCTTACGACATTGTTTCATTGCATACTGAGATCGAAGCACGCGGTTCTCTAGTTCGAGTTCCGACACAGGAGCATTCGTTCTTAATATATAGACGCCCAAGTTCGAACGGAGATATAGTATTGACCAGAGTAAACAAATCGACCTGGATTTTACTTCACCTTTGCAACGGCCGCCGTAGACTACACGACCTTGTGGAGGAAGCGAAGCTGAACATTGGACCGTCCTTGACAACCGAAAGCGTCAGAAGTGCCCTTCATCACCTGGCTGCAATCGGCGTGATTGCCGATGCTTCACGAGCAGGAATCAAGACTTCGTTCCGTTCCACGATTGATTCGGAGTCCGAGAACTGACAACTCTGAGGAGGTTTCCATGCAGTCCACCAATGCAATGCTATCCCAGCTCCCTCGACTTGGATCTGGACTTGGATACCGTCAAGAAATTCGACAGCAAATTTTTGAGTTCAGGTCACAGATCGATTTCTTGGAAATCATCAGCGATCAGTTCTTAGGCAAAAGCAACTCTGCAAGCATTTTGGAGGAGCTATGTGAAGAATTCACTGTTATTCCTCACGGGATTGGAATGTCTCTTGGGTCGTCGACATTCGACATGTCGTATCTTAAGGCGGTCAGAATCGTCAGCGAAACTACCGGTTCACCATTCTACAGCGAGCACTTGGCTATGACAAACGCCGGCGGCTTGGAGATCGGTCATTTGTCCCCGCTATGGTTTACTGAAGACGTACTTCAAGTTACATGCGATAACGTCAACCGTGTACAAGATTATTTAGGAAAGCTTCTTGTAATCGAAAACGTTACCTATCCGTTTGATATTCCAGGCGCTGAGATGACCCAGGAAGCATTTTTTCATCGACTGGTAGAGACGACCAATTGCGGCATATTACTCGACATTACCAATGTATACATAAATTCTCTAAATCATTCATTCGATCCTTTTGGATTTATTGTTCGGATGCCCATCGAGCATGTCGTGCAGATACACTTGGCTGGAGGATATTGGCATCAAGACCAAATGATAGATGGACATTCTGAGATAGTGAACGAAGAGGTTTGGAGTCTCCTAGAGAGGCTGTCAACGGTCGCGCCAATTAGAGCGAGCATCCTCGAGCATGACGCAAGTTTTCCAAGTGACTTCACGGTTCTCACAAATCAGCTTGAACGCGCGCGTAAGTTTATCTGCAAATAGATCATCGATGCTCCGAAACTACCGCACAGGCTCTCAGCACTGTCGCGCTTCTACCAGGCAGTGGCCCGAAATGTCATAAAACACGCAAAACGTGACATTTTGAATTAAAGTGGACCTAGCGCATTGTTCTTGCTGCGGAAATCTTAGCTCGAAAATTCTGTCGCTCTTTCTTTCAATCGGAAACATAACAATGGGACTGGAAACCAGCCCTATTGTGAGGATCGTTGAAACAAGCGCGGGTATTGACAGAGCAGGAATTCAAACGGCTGCTGGCTGTGGTGGCTCAGGGCAAGCACGCGGGCCGGAACCGGCTCGCTCTCATGTTG
>NZ_JBYCZP010000041.1:0-8745 GCF_057586295.1 Rhizobium sp. SRI_017
AATGCGCTGGCGGGCCGACTACATCGATTGCCTCGTCAAGCGGGGCGGCGAATTCGTCATAGTTCCAAATCTCAACGCAATTTTCGTTTCGCAAAGAGACCGCTCTGCGGTGGCGAACGGCTGAAGGACGAATGCAATCATGAAGTTCACGATCAAACTGAAACTGGCACTCGCTTTTGCCTTTATGCTCGCCCTGCTGCTCGGTACCGCGATCTACGGTATTCAAAGCCTCTCGGGCATCAATGACACGATGAAGGCAACGCTGGCAGGGCCGGTGACCCGTCTTGAACTTGTGCAGCGTGTCAATATCGCCCAGCTGCAAGGCATCCGGCAGCAAAAGAATTTGGTCGCCGCCAATACGCCGACGGAAATCCAGGCTGCGCAGAAACGGGGAGACGTGGCGCGCGCCGACCTCAAAGAAGCGCTAGACAAGGCGCTGACCATCGTGACCGAGCAGGGCCGCCCCCGCTGGCAAAAGATCCAGGAGCTTGCCGCGAAAGCTGATGCCTTGGACGACAAGATTCGAGCCCTCATGGTGTCCGGTGCGGCAGCAGAGGCTGAGCGTCTCTCGATCACCGAAGCGCGCGAGACGGCCAATGAACTCGACGCAGCTGTCGAGTCCGTGATTACCCTCGCCAGACAGCAGCTCGAAGAAGCAGGAGCGGCGGCGGATGCCGCCTATGCATCCACCAGCACGATCATGATCGGCGTCGCCGCTGGCGCGGTGCTGATTGGTCTCGTTGCGGCCTTCTGGATCTCGATGACCATCAGCCGCGGTCTGCAGCGCGCAACGAATGCGGTCCGCCAGGTCGCCGAGGGCGATCTGACCAGCACGGCCGAGATCACCACGCGGGACGAAATCGGCGAGATGCTCGGCCATGTCAATGCGATGATCGAACGACTGCGTGACGTTGTTGCCGACGCGCTTTCCGCTTCGGACAACGTCTCGTCGGGTAGTCAGGAGCTTTCGGCAAGTTCCGAGACCCTTTCTCAGGGCGCGACTGAACAGGCCTCGTCTGCCGAAGAAGCTTCCGCCTCGATGGAAGAGATGGCCTCCAACATCAAGCAGAACGCTGACAACGCGGCACAGACCGAGAAGATCGCCCGCCAGTCCGCCAAGGATGCCGAAGCCTCGGGTGAGGCCGTCGGCCGCGCTGTGGGTGCGATGCGGACGATCGCCGAGAAGATCTCGATCGTTCAGGAAATCGCCCGCCAGACCGACCTGCTCGCGCTGAACGCTGCGGTCGAAGCCGCCCGCGCCGGTGAACATGGCAAGGGCTTTGCGGTCGTTGCTTCTGAAGTGCGCAAGCTTGCCGAACGCAGCCAGGCCGCTGCTGCCGAGATCAGCTCGCTCTCGGGCGAGACTGTAAAGGTCGCAACCGACGCCGGCGAGATGCTGAACCGGCTGGTGCCGGATATCCGCAAGACCGCCGAACTGATCTCGGAAATCTCCGCCGCCTGCCGCGAGCAGGATATCGGTGCCGCCCAGATCAACGAAGCGATCCAGCAGCTCGACAAGGTGACCCAGACCAATGCCGGCGCGTCGGAAGAAATGTCGGCGACCTCGGAAGAACTGGCTTCGCAGGCCGAGGAACTCCAGGCTTCCATCGCCTTCTTCAAGGTCGACAAGGTCGGCCACAAGGAAGCGAACCACGCCCAGAAGCTTCGGGCGACTGCCGCAAAAATGGCGTCGCCGAGCGTGAAACGTCCTGCTTCGAAGCCGGCGTCGCGACCGATGCAAGCCATGTCGGGCCAGGGTGGCCGCGGCAAGGGCTTCGCCCTCGACATGTCGATGGGCGGCCCGGACGCCGACGACGCGGATTTTAGGGAAAGTGCGTGAGCTAGATTGAGATGGCGCCGCGCTCCACGAGGAGCGTGCCGCCAAGGCCGGCGCGTGTATGCGCCGGCTGGGGCTCGCGATCAGCGACTCGCGGAAGGTTGAATGCATCAGCCTCCTCCGCATGCCCGGCAAGTCTCGTGGGGACTTGCTTCATAATGCACATGTCAATTCGTGACGAGGAGATATTGAGATGCGTTTCACGATCAAGATGAAGCTGGCAGTCGCGTTCGGCTTGCTGATACTGTTGTCCAGCGCCATGGCGACGTTGGCAATCATGAACTTGTCCAGCCTCAATTCGGCGATCACCGTTATCGTCGAGGGACCGGCCACCAACCTTCGCAACTCGAGCGACCTGTCCGACGCGGTGCTAAATGCCATCCGTCACGAGAAGAATGTCGTCATGAACACCGATCCGATGCAGATCGGCAAATACGCCAATGCCGTCAACGAGCAGCGCGCGAAGATCGACAGCATTCTGGCGACCTTCGACGATGAGACGAAGTCGGCCATCACATCCAAAATTGCAGCCTTCCGAGCCGCGTTGCCCGAGTGGAAAAGGGCTCAGGACGAGGTCGTGAAGCTCGGCACCATCAATACCGACGACAGCAACCGCCGCGCCGGCGAGATCTCCATGGGCGAAGGGGCGAAGGCGACGGACGTGCTCCTCGCGACGCTGACCGCGCTCAATGACGAAATCGCCGCGGATCTCAAACACACCGATGCGGAAACCAACGACCAATACGCCTTCTCGCGCAATCTGCTGATCGGCGGTCTCGTTGTATTGCTCCTGACATCGACGGCCGTGGCGCTGTGGATTGCCTTGGGCATCAGCAGCGGCCTGCGCAAGGTTCGTCAGGCCGCGGACGCGGTCGCAATCGGCGACCTCGACCAGAGAATCGAGATCAAGACGAATGACGAGATCAAGGATCTGGTCGAAACGATCAACATAATGACGGACAATCTTCGCAAGGTCGCGGGAACCGCCGACCTGATCGCCGCAGGCGACTTGTCGGTCGAGCCCAAGCCCCTTTCCGACAAGGACGTCCTCGGCCTTTCCATGAAGGGCATGGTCACCAACCTGCGCATCACGGCGAAGATTGCCGACCAGATTTCGAATGGCGACCTCATGGTCTCGCCCAAGCCGCTCTCGGACAAGGACACCCTCGGCATTGCGCTGCAAAGCATGGTCGAGCGTCTGCGTGGCGTCGTCGCCGACGCCATGTCGGCGTCGGTCAATGTCTCCTCGGGCAGCCAGGAACTGTCGGCAAGTTCGGAACAGCTCTCACAAGGTGCGACCGAGCAGGCGTCCTCCGCCGAGGAGGCATCCGCCTCGATGGAAGAGATGGCTGCCAATATCAAGCAGAATGCCGACAACGCGGCACAGACCGAGAAGATCGCCCGCCAGTCGGCCAAGGATGCCGAGGCGTCGGGTGAGGCAGTGGGTCGTGCGGTCGGTGCGATGCGGACGATCGCCGAGAAGATCTCGATCGTTCAGGAAATCGCCCGCCAGACCGACCTGCTCGCGCTGAACGCTGCGGTGGAAGCAGCCCGCGCCGGTGAACACGGCAAGGGCTTTGCGGTCGTTGCTTCTGAAGTGCGCAAGCTTGCCGAACGCAGCCAGGCCGCTGCCGCCGAGATCAGCTCGCTCTCGGGCGAGACCGTAAAGGTTGCAACCGACGCCGGCGAGATGCTGAACCGGCTGGTGCCTGATATCCGCAAGACCGCCGAACTGATCTCGGAAATTTCCGCCGCCTGCCGCGAGCAGGATATCGGTGCCGCGCAGATCAACGAAGCGATCCAGCAGCTCGACAAGGTGACCCAGACCAATGCCGGCGCGTCGGAAGAAATGTCGGCGACATCGGAAGAGCTTGCTGCGCAGGCTGAAGAACTCCAGACCTCGATCGCCTTCTTCAAGGTCGACAGCGCGAGCCTGAGAAAAGACGCCGCAGCGCAGCGCCGCCCGGCCCCGGTCGCCCGTCCGGCAGCCAAGCCTGCGCACAAGGTCGACCATAGCGTGAATGCCCAGCAGGCCAGAGCCCGCGGTTTTGCCCTCGACATGTCCATGGGCGGACCCGATTCCGACGACGCAGACTTCAGGGAGAGCGCCTGAAAAGAAGGTCAGCCGCCCGCTACCGGCCGTCAGGAACCGGGCCTTCTTCACCGCACGCCAGCGAATGCAAACAGACGTCAGCACAATCACGAAAGAGGGAATTTATCATGTCATTGTTCACGCCGATCAGCAGGACATCTCGGACGAGTTGGGCGCTTGCGGAGATTCAGAGCCTCACGAATAGAATGGCGGATGGAGACCTCGCGCATCGTGCTCAGGAAGAGCGCGCCACCGGCGAGGCCAGGGAATTGCTGGCTGCGGTCAACGCTTTGCTGGAAGCGACGACGCGCCCGGTCAGTGCCCTGCGCGATGCAATCGGCCACGTGACGGCTGAGCATGACCGCGGCGATATTGATGTCGAAATTGCTGCCAGCGGGTTCAAAGGCGATCTTGCAGTGATGGCCACCGGCATCAACGGATTGGTCGGCAGTCATATCGCCGTCAAGAAGAAGGCGATGGCCTGCATCAAGGAATTCAGCGAAGGCAATTTCGAGGCCCCGCTCGAAAAATTCCCCGGCAAGAAGGCGTTCATCAACGACACGATCGAGACATTGCGGGGCAACCTTAAGGGCCTGATCGCCGAGATGAACCAGATGTCCACCGAACACGACAAGGGCGATATCGATGTCTTCGTCCCCGTGGACAAGTTCAAGGGTGACTTCGCCGCCATGGCCACCGGCATCAACGGAATGGTCGGCAGTCACATCGCCGTCAAGAAGAAGGCGATGGCCTGCATCAAGGAATTCAGCGAAGGCAATTTCGAGGCTCCACTCGAAAAATTTCCCGGAAAGAAAGCGTTCATCAACGACACGGTCGAGACATTGAGGGCCAACCTCAAGGGCCTGATCGCCGAGATGAGCCTGATGTCCACCGAACACGACAAGGGCGATATTGATGTCTTCGTCCCCGTGGACAAGTTCAAGGGTGACTTCGCCAGCATGGCGGCGGGCATCAACGGAATGGTCGGCAGTCATATCGCCGTCAAGAAGAAGGCGATGGCCTGCATCAAGGAATTCGGCGAGGGCAATTTCGAGGCCCCACTCGAAAAATTTCCCGGAAAGAAGGCGTTCATCAACGACACGGTCGAGGTGCTGAGAGGCAATTTCCGCGCAATCATTGCTGAAATCCAGCGTCTCATCGTCGCCTCCACCGCCGGCAAACTGAGCGAACGGGGTGAAGCAGGCCGATTCGTCGGCGACTTTGCCACCCTGGTTTCCGGCATCAACGGCATGCTCGACGCTACGCTGCTGCCGATCTCCGAGGGCAACCGGGTGCTGAACCAGGTATCTGCGGGTGATCTGACGGAACGCGTCGAGATTGCCTGCGAAGGCGACCATCAGAAAATGAAGAATGCTGTCAACTCCCTCATCAGCAATCTGACGTCATTTGCCGTGAACGTCAGCGCTGCGGCAGATCAAGTGACAGACGGCAGCCAGGAACTGTCGGCGAGTTCAGAGCAACTGTCGCAGGGCGCGACCGAGCAGGCCTCATCCGCCGAGGAAGCCTCGGCCTCGATGGAAGAGATGGCCGCCAACATCAAGCAGAACGCCGACAACGCGGCCCAGACCGAGAAGATCGCCCGCCAGTCCGCCAAGGACGCGGAATCCTCGGGCGAAGCGGTAGGCCGAGCGGTCAGCGCCATGCGGACGATCGCGGAGAAGATCTCGATCGTACAGGAAATCGCCCGCCAGACCGACCTGCTCGCGCTGAACGCCGCGGTGGAAGCCGCCCGTGCCGGCGAGCATGGCAAGGGCTTTGCGGTCGTCGCTTCGGAAGTGCGCAAGCTCGCCGAACGCAGCCAGGCTGCGGCCGCCGAAATCAGCACCCTCTCAGGCCAGACCGTCCTGGTCGCAACCGAAGCCGGCGACATGCTGAACCGGCTCGTGCCCGATATCCGCAAGACCGCGGAACTTGTCTCGGAAATCTCCGCTGCCTGCCGCGAGCAGGACATTGGTGCGGCCCAGATCAACGAAGCGATCCAGCAGCTCGACAAGGTCACCCAGACCAATGCCGGCGCGTCGGAAGAGATGTCTGCGACCTCGGAAGAACTGGCTGCTCAGGCCGAGGAACTCCAGACATCCATCGCCTTCTTCAAGGTCGATCGTTCGAGCGCGACGATGGCCGGCGGAGCCACACGCCGTCCGGCGCCTGCCGCGCGGCCGGCTGCCAAGTCAGCTCCCAAGTCGGCCCCCATGCAGGCACGCAAACCGGACAACAGCATCAACGGCCAGCAGACACGCGCCCGCGGCTTCGCCCTCGACATGTCGATGGGCGGACCTGACGCCGATGATGCGGACTTCAGGGAGAGCGCATGATCACGGCGGGCCGAGCCATAACGGTCCGGCCAAGCCTGATGCATGTCCTGGAGCCAAGCCCATCAAAATTCGGAGTATTGGACTCCGCACCGCGTAATCAAGGATTTTTGACCATGCGAATGACTATAAAACTCAAATTGAGCCTTGTCTTTGCGACCATCATCGTGCTCGCCGGTGCGATGGCGACCCTTGCGATCATCAATCTCTCCTCATTGAATTCGGCGATCAGCCAAATGGTTGACGAGCCGATCGAGGACATGAACAATGTCTCGAAGCTGAGCGATCTGTTCAACGGCACGGTCCGCGCCGAGAAAAACGCGATCATGAACACCAATCCGGCGGAGATTGACGACTACGTAAAGTCGCTGATCTCGCGCCAGGAAAAGATCGGCGGCATCATCGATTTGCTCGACAAGTCGGTAGACGAGGAAATCCGCAAGAAGACGGCCGAGTTCCGGGCGCTGTTCGAGGAATATGTCCCGATGCAGAAGCAGATGATCGCGCTGGCCACCGAGAACACCACCGAGTCCAACGCCCGCGCGGCAAGCATGTCGATGGGCGCTGGCCGTGAGGTGATGAACAAGGCCCTCGCGGTCATCGAAGAAATCGTCGCCGCGGCCACCGCCGACGTCAAGCGTACCGATGCCGAGACCAATGAGCAATACGCACAGTCTCGCACGGTTCTCCTTGTCGCCATCCTGCTGCTCGCCGCAATCTCAATCTCCGCGGCGGTCTGGATCTCGTTCTATATCTCGCGGGCTTTGAAGAAGGCCGGCATCCTTGCTGATGCGGTTGCGATCGGAGACCTCGAACAGGATATCAACCACAAGGCCAATGACGAAATCAAGGATCTCGTTGTTTCGATGCAACGCATGACGGCCAACCTGCGCATCACCGCGACGATCGCCAACCAGATTTCGAATGGCGACCTCATGGTCTCGCCCAAGCCGCTCTCGGACAAGGACACACTCGGCATTGCGCTGCAAAGCATGGTCGAGCGTCTGCGTGGCGTCGTCGCCGACGCCATGTCAGCTTCGGTGAACGTCTCCTCGGGCAGCCAGGAACTTTCCGCGAGCTCGGAGACGCTTTCGCAAGGTGCGACCGAGCAGGCGTCCTCCGCCGAAGAGGCATCCGCCTCGATGGAAGAGATGGCTGCCAATATCAAGCAGAACGCTGACAACGCGGCACAGACCGAGAAGATCGCCCGCCAGTCCGCCAAGGATGCCGAGGCGTCGGGTGAGGCCGTGGGTCGTGCGGTCGGTGCGATGCGGACCATCGCCGAGAAGATCTCGATCGTTCAGGAAATCGCCCGCCAGACCGACCTGCTCGCTCTCAACGCCGCGGTGGAAGCTGCCCGCGCCGGTGAACACGGCAAGGGCTTTGCGGTCGTTGCTTCGGAAGTGCGCAAGCTTGCCGAACGCAGCCAGGCCGCTGCTGCCGAGATCAGCTCACTCTCGGGCGAGACCGTGAAGGTCGCAACCGACGCCGGCGAGATGCTGAACCGGCTGGTGCCGGATATCCGCAAGACCGCCGAACTGATCTCGGAAATCTCCGCCGCCTGCCGCGAGCAGGACATCGGTGCGGCCCAGATCAACGAAGCGATCCAGCAGCTCGACAAGGTGACCCAGACCAATGCCGGCGCGTCGGAAGAAATGTCGGCGACGTCGGAAGAACTGGCCGCCCAGGCTGAAGAACTCCAGACCTCGATCGCATTCTTCAAGGTTGATAGCGCGAGCACGAAGGTTGCCTCGATGCGCCGTCCAACCCCGGCTGCTCGGCCGGTGGTCAAGGCTGCCGCAGTGTCGGGTCGCAAGATCGACCATAGCGTGAATGCCCAGCAGGCCAGAGCCCGCGGTTTTGCCCTCGACATGTCGATGGGTGGGCCCGATTCCGACGATGCAGACTTCAGGGAAAGCGCATAATCATGGCAAGTACATCCTCAGAATCCCAGTTCGTCACCTTCAGCCTCGACAGTGAAATCTTCGCTGTCCCGGTGGAGGTCGTGCGGGAAATCCTCGACCACGAGGAAGCCTTCAAGATCCCACATGGTCCCGACTACCTGCTTGGGCTTCGGGACGTACGTGGCCAAGGCGTGCCGGTGGTCGATCTCCGTCTTCGCCTGGGTATGACGAAGACGGAAAAGACCCCGCATACACGCATTCTGGTGCTCGATGTCCAGATCGGCGAGAAGATGCTGACCCTGGGCCTGGTCGCCGACCGCGTCTATGAGGTTATCCCCTTCCGCCGCGAAGAGATCGAAGGGGCGCCGGATATCGGGGTCACCTGGCGCTCGGACTACATCGCCGGTGTCGTTCGCCGCAATGGCAGCTTCGTCGTCATTGTCGACCTTGCCCGCTTGTTCTCCGATTCCGGAGAAGCGCTCGGCGGCTTTGGCCGCCGCGTGCCGGAAGTAGCTTAACCAGTTCGAGGGAGGTGACCGGTGGCAGTAGCCCAACGGACGGAGTCGATGGACGATCGAC
>NZ_JBYCZP010000042.1:0-7437 GCF_057586295.1 Rhizobium sp. SRI_017
GGCCATCAACCGCCAAGACCCCCAGTCTTCAAAGCGCCGTCTCTAAATACTTGCCTAGCGGAGCGAACGTCGCCCGATCAGATGACAATGGAAATGACCCTGGGCCTTCCTAGTCCGGAAGCCCCGCGTCGCGCAGCACATTGAGGATCTGCTCCAGTGTCCCGCGGTATTTATAGGGCTTCTTATCGGCATAACGCGACAGGCTGAATGTCGGATCAGCCGCGATGATTTCCTGTGCGATTTGCCGGGCTTCGCCGTGCGAGTCGTCAAGACTGTAGCCGCTGCAAAGTATGATCCGGGCTTCAGTTTGTTGCGGATCGACGCGCAACGCCTCCCTCGCCGCGGGGATAGACAGGCGCACCTTGCCGCTATCGCGGTAGACAGTCGCAAGCACATTGATCAACCAGGGTGGATAGTTTCGCTCGAGCAGGAGCGCCTCTCTCGCGCTCTTGATCGCGTTGACTGAATCGCCACAGTAGTTCCGGACCTCAGCCAGGATTCCGTGCGTGAGCGCGCAGTTCGGGCGAAATCCTATTGCAATTTCGCAGTTCGCTAGGGCCTCGTCATGCATGCCCTTTAGAAGCTGCAAGTGGCCGGTGACAATATGTCCAAGGCCGTTGGTTCTTTCGTATCCAATGGCGATATCAGCCCACTTGGCGGCTTCCTCGAGTGAACGCTCTTCCGATTGCGACCAACCGAACATCGCATCGATAAGGTGGACGACCGAGATGAGGCTCGCTGCATGATCCGTGTCCGGCTGAACTCGATATAACTCATGAAAATGACGAAGAGCCGCGATATTGTCATCTTTGGTTCCGGCGTAGAAATGGCTTACGCCCCGATGGTAAAGCTCGCGAGCTCTGGGGTTGGTAAGATTATCATACCAGATTCTGGTTTTCTCGCCGCCAATGAGTTCAACGTCCAGTGAAATCAGGACTTCCTGAGTGATCTCGTCCTGAACCTTAAACAGATCATCGACGTCCCGGTCGTAGCGTTCTGACCAAATGATCTCACCGGCAACGACATCGGTAAGCTGAAGCGTAGCCCGGAGATGCTTACCGACCTGCTGCACTGCACCACCCAGGACGTAGCGCACACCGACTGAAGCGCCAGCCTGTGCGGCGGGGACGTTCCGATTCCGGAAACTGTTGACGGCGCTCGTGCTAATGAGAAAGAGGCCAGAGAGCTGCACCAAAGACGACAAGATACCGAGCCTCAGTCCCTCGGCGAGAAAATCCTGATCTGGATCACCGCTTAGGTTCTCGAACGGAAGGATGGCGATTGAGGGTCGCTCGGGCGCGCCAAACCCGAGATCGGGCACAGCAGCAGCCGACAGGTTGGGTTCGGTTGTGGCCGGGCCTGCATCACCAACCAGAATCTGGTAAATCCGCACAGGGTCTTCAATATTTCGGAGGGTCTGGTCTCCCATATCCTTAATATCTTGCGTGATTTTTCCCGCAAGTTGTTTGTAGACGGTTCCGCTGATGCAGATGCTTCCTGGGCTGGCTAACGTCTCCAGCCTTGCCGCGACATTTACCCCGTCGCCGTAGATGTCATCGTCATCGACGATGACATCGCTCAGGTTTATCCCTGCCCGGAAGATCATTTTTCGACGATCAGGAATTTCGGCGTTGCGGCTCGCCATCTCCTGTTGAACCTCGATGGCACAGCGAACGGCATCGATGGCACTCGGAAATTCGAGCAACATTCCATCACCGGTCGTCTTGACGATGCGGCCCCTGTATTCCGCAATCTTGGGATCGATTAATTCGCGGCGATGGGCTTTGAGGGCAAAAAGCGTCCCTTCCTCATCTTCGTGCATCAGCCGACTGTAGCCAGCAACGTCAACGGCCACAATGGCGGCGAGCCGCCGAATATTCGCCTCGCGTATCACGCCATGGATTCCTGTTTGAAACTGGCCAGTCGCCCAGCTTAGACCTTACGCTGGTTGGAGTCTAATCTGGGTTTGGTACAGCAATGACGTTAAGCGCCTGCGTGGGGTTCAGTCCGCGGTTCGGGGCCGAGTCGGCCCTTTCGGGCGGTTCCTGGAGCGCAATGAAACGACTGGATCGCGCCACAAGCAGTCGTCGATCCGCGCAACTGATCTCGAGCAGGCGTTTCATACAGGGGCGGTGACGCTTAGATGGGTCGGACAATCGTAAAGCGCCAGCTCTTCGGCGGTCGGCGGCGAGAAGTGCTTCGACCACCTAATCAGGTCTGCCCGCGAGATGTCGAACGTGCCGGCCGGAAGCTCGGCGTTTCGCCGGGAAACCCGATCCCAAAGCTCGTCAAAGGGAACGTCGAGGAAGCAGAGGACGACGCTGGCACCGGCTGCGCGAGCGTCGTCCCGGCAGATGTCGCGTTCTGCCCGTGACCACAGTCCCCAATCCACGACGACGTTGCACTGAAGCCTGATGGCACGCAGAGCGATTTGCCATTGTAGGCTCTCGACTCTACCTCGACACGGACCGGTTTCAGCTTCCGGAGTGGAGATGCCGGGGTAAAGCTTGTGCATCCAGTCATCTCCGGTCAGGCGCAGCGCAGATGCCTCTTGTTCAATGATCTGGGCGAGCGACGTCTTCCCCGAACCGGGAAGACCGCAAGTGAGGTAGAGGGTGGGCATTGGAAAATCTCTGATCTTGGCTTGGCAGTTGGGAAGGACCCCGCAATGCCAGCAGGACTGCACTTCACACAATGCCGCAAGGCGCGGCCAATCAGAGGTGTGTTGCCATAGCCAATCTTGTAGGACCGCTCTGCCCAGGGGTCATGACGGCCGCGCCGCTGAGTGTTCCAACCTCAATGAGATTGACACGAAACCGCCAAAAAGGGGGACAGCCATGGGGTAACAAGGGGATGTCTGGCTGCCCCCAAAAACCGCGTGCGGGCAGTGCACCCGGTCGAACTGAAACATTAGCGCGTTTAACGGGGCGCAGCATCCTCCGCTTCCGGCAGAATTTGCCATACGGGGCAACCACCATCCGCGAGCAATCTCAGTGGCTGAATGGAGATATGCAGGGCCGCCGCTTCCCATCGTAGGGCTGAAACGTACCGTCCAAGACCCGGTATGACCAATATTGTGCCTGGCACCACCTTTGGTGATCGGTCAAACATCCTGACCGTTCTACGGTCGAGCCGCATCCGCGCCGGAACGCTCGCTTGGGGTACCAAAGCCCGTCAGAGTGTTGCCGCAAGCCTGGTTTGGGATCGGGCGAACCTCTGAAACCTCTCCACATTCCAGGGGCACGCAAGGCAAGGTGCGTTTCGCTATCCACGATCCCCTGCGCTACGGCAGAAGCGTGGCCGTCAAAAGCCACCGCCAAGACACCTAAGACGATGGCTGAAAGGGTGTCCACTCCCACCTCCTCCTCTCCGCGGCCTTGGCTTGCCCTACGTTCGTGTCGAAACGCCACTGGGTTCAGCGTAACCATCGCTCCGCCCGGTTACATCGATTTCTCCGGTGATAGAGCGCATCAGATTGTCGCGCAGGAAAGCATTGGCAATCTCGTTCACCCCTGCCGCTACGCTCATGCTCGCGCCCCGGTACGCGACGTGAAGCACCCCGTTCTCGATGACGTAGTCGGCGTCCAGTTTCGCGCCACTGCGCGCAACAAACTCAAACCGCTTCATTGGCTTCCTCGTGGATTCATTGATCATGCTCTTCGCCTCAGAATTCCCATCGACGCCGCTTGATTGAGTGGTAGACCGCGCGTGCGAACCACAAGGCAGTGCCGATGAGGAAAAACAGCAGCAACACGGGCCAGAGCAGACAGAGCACACCCGTCCAGATCATCTCGTCGACGGGCGGTCGCTTCCGATTGAGAACGACGAACAATATCGCTGCGACGAACGCCCAGTTGGTGATGACAAACCAGGTCATCGCGCCGCTGTATTGAGCCGACGGGTTTGAACTTGCTCCTCCGCAGAGTAGGTCCGGATTTCACTTGCATCGACCTTCAACTGCGCGAGAAGCCACGCAAGAGGCGCGTGCGGAGCTGACCGCCTAGCGCGTTTTCCAGTCGACGCGAAGGTGACGGATAGACCCGCCATGGTGAGAACAGCGTTCTCCACTTTGGGAAACTGCGACGCGGCATTTTCTTCCGGCGGGTTCAATTGCGCAAGCGCTTTGGATGCCATCGAGGCAAGTAGATGTTCTGGTGCGAACCCGGCAAATTCAGCCCCATGCCCTCCCAAGTGATCATGGTTCCAGAAATAGTGGCGGACAAGCATCCCGGAGCCGCCACCAATTAGGAAATCCGGCGGGGGAAGGACTGTCGAGGGCAGCAGCGATTGTAGCTCGTCGACGGTTCGCGCACTATGAAACAGCAGCAGAGGGCGGTGCCCGCGCTCCCACTTCATCCAGGTATCCAGAAGAGCACTCTCCGCCTCGCGATTGTGAAGGAGGTTCTGGTCCAAATCGCACACCACGAGTTTTGGCGTTGTCGCATTTCTCATGGCATCCTCTTCCGCGTTGGCACCTTTGTTGCCATGAATTTGCCGCAATCAGCACTCAGTTCAGCGCCAAATTCATCTTCAATTATTTCCAAATCTGAAACGAAATTCTCACTTAAGTCGTCCGATGTCAAATAATCGGCGGCAAACTGGGGCCGATTTAACATATTGTTGCGCAACATCGATTGCGGCTGAATGTAGGCAACTTTTTGTTTTTTTAACGCCATTTGCGATTGTGCGCCGCAGCATCACAATGCCGTGAGCTCGCGATGTGAGCGTGCGCTTTCCAGTCGTCCGTCTAAGACAAATGTGATTTGGTTGCCCGCGACGAGCCTCAAGAGAGCGTTGAACTTTCTTTGAGTCGCGTTTAAGCCACTGCTGATGACCAGAGATCAGCCGTCAGATTCAAGCTTCAGGGAGATGGTCGAAGGCTGTCTGGACTCCGTTTGGTCGATCGAGCTGCTGTTGCTTGTTTTTAATCAGCCGGCTCGCATATGGACGACTGCGGAAATGGTAAAGGAGCTGCGAGCCAGTGAACTCGTCGTTGCGCAATCGGTACAGTGCCTGCGCAATGCCGGGCTGTTGATCGGCGAGAGCGATGGCACCGTCCGTTATGCTGCAGCGTCTGCAGACCTCGACGCCTTCGTAGCAAAATTAGACCATGAATATCGCACCCGGCCAACGCAGGTCAGGCTCATGATAGTCGGTCGATCGCATGCCAAACTTGCCGCGTTCTCCGATGCATTCATCCTGAGGAAGCCACCGAAGTGAGCCACTATGTCCAGGTCGCCATCTATGTCCTCTGCCTTGTCGCCAGTACCGGCTGTGCCTGGTTGCTGCTGAAAGGATATTGGCGGACTCTTACTCGTCTACTGCTGTGGACCGGGCTCTGTTTCGCGTTCCTGTCCCTTAACAGCCTCGTGGTCTTGTTTGATCTTGTCGTTTTCCCGCAATGGGATTTGCGTGTTGTTCGGCATGCAGCCTCGCTGACGGCTGTCGGATTGCTCATATTTGGTCTTGTCTGGGAGTCCGATTAGCCGATGTTCGCATTCGTTTCCGGACTCATCACAATGGGCTTCCTGATCTCGGGACTGTTCTTCATTCGTTATTGGGTACGAACGCGGGACATGCTGTTTGCGGCCTTCGCTGCTGCCTTCTGGCTCCTAGGGGCCAATCAGACGCTGCTTGCCCTTTCCGATCTGCCAGTGGAGGAGAGAAGCTGGATGTATCTGCTGAGGCTTGCTGCCTTCGTCATCATCATCACAGTCGTCGCATTAAAGAACCGGCGTTAGATGGTGTGAAGGATCGAATAGCTAAATCTGGAGGGCCGGGGCTCCAGGCAAGCCTCACAGCTCTAGGGCCTGGGACTTTACCTACGAATTGCCATATGAGTTGCAGAGCAGATTCAAAATCCTTGTGTAGCGGATGACCGTGTTGGGCCAACACGAGCCGAGACCTCAGGTCCCTGATGCGCCAATGGCAGTCTACTTGAGTTTATTCGACGTCGTCGCCCGGATCATTGTCGCCAACCGAGCTGGTGACATTCCGGACGGACTTATCGTGTCAATCCGGTGGCAGCCTGTAGGAAAGATAATCGCGCATCTGCTTGAGCGCATCCTCGCGTGTGAATCCGCCTGACTGCAGGCCCAGGCGCAACCAGAGCCCGTCGATCAACGCGGTGATGGCGAGGGCTACATGCTCGCATTCGTTCTCGGGCACAAGTGCGACCAGAGCCGACATCAAATTCGATCGCATGCGTGCGTGAATGACTTTTTGAATGCGTGCCAGTTGCGGCTCTCGCGGAACCTCCGCACATAGCGATAACCAGGCATGGCAAATCGAGGGTTGGAAGAACCGCTGACCATCTCTGACGCTGGACTGCTACATCTCGCTCGCGCTATCGCGTTTCGGGCCTATGCTAGCGTCATGATTCAGCGGCTTGACGAGGGGATACGATGATTGAGAAGGTTATCAGGCGGAGATTGGCAGCCGTAGTTGTCGCCGACATCGCGGGTTATAGTCTGCTCGTTGGAGAGGACGAGGCTCGTACTGTCGCACTCGTCAATCACCTCTGGGTCGATATCGTCAAACCTCTTGTCGCTGAAATGGGCGGCCGCGTCGTGAAGGTCATGGGCGATGGCGCATTGATGGAATTCCCCAGCGCAGTTGAAGCAGTGAACTCTGCGCTCGTTCTGCAAGAACGCATGACAGCTGACGACTTGAACCCGGACGGGCTCACGATCAAGCTCAGAATAGGGATCAATCTCGGCGACGTGATTGTCGACGAGCAGGACATCTTCGGCGACGACGTTAACATCGCCGCCCGATTAGAGGCCCTGGCCGCTCCGGGCGAACTTTGCGTGTCAGGCAGCGTCCACGAGGCAGTTCGTGGCAAAATCCCCTTTGACAGTGATGATCTTGGGGAGGTTGAACTAAAGAATATCGCCAAGCGAGTAAGAGTGTATCGGCTTCGGGCCGTCGGCCGAGCGCCTGCGCTCGGTGCGACCGACGTTCGTCAAGACGCCGCCTTGTCGATCGCCGTGCTTCCGTTCGACAACATGAGTGGCGTACCCGAGCAAGACTACATCGGCGAAAGCATATCGGAGAATATCCTAACCGACCTCTCGCGCTTCCGAGACCTCACTGTCATCGCCAGAAACGCCAGCTTCGCCTACAAAGCCGAGACGACCCGCGTTCAGGACATTTGGCGGAACCTTCGAGCCAACTATGTACTCGAAGGAAGCGTTCAGACAGCAGGTGCCCGCATTCGCGTTAACGCGCAATTGATCGAAGCTGCCACCGGAAAGCACGTCTGGGCAGAACGCTACGACCGACAAACGGACGATTTTTTTGCGGTAATTGACGATATCACCGAACTGATTGTTTCTACGCTTGCAACAACATATGGCGGACGCTTGCGTAAAGCAGTAGCGAGCAATTCCGCAAGCAATCGGTCGAAGTCGTTCCGCGCCATCGAATACTTCGTGA
>NZ_JBYCZP010000043.1:0-6189 GCF_057586295.1 Rhizobium sp. SRI_017
ATAACATATCGCATAATTTAGTTTATGGAACTTTTTTGCTGAGACCGCGCGAACCCATGAACTTCTGATCGCCTTTGAAGTCTTTCGGACCTATGGCAACCGTGGCCCACTGGGCATCGTAACGTTAACCCCGCGGCGATTGGCCTGTGCGATTTTGCGGCATGACCCAAACCGTTCGTGATCCCTTATCGCCGCCACCGGTTCCCAGCTGACCGTGAGTCAAGGCTTGTATTGAAACGATTGGGCCTTGCCTATAAGGACCGGAGACCGAATAAAGCCCCGCAGATATAGAAATCGCGGAAAGCTTGGTAAAGATTTACTGAAACCAATTTCCCCGAATGCGCCGCTGTGGCAGTCTGCGAGCTGTGGAATGGGATAGGGGTATGGTAACGATCAAGGAAATCGCCAAGGCCGTGGGCGTTTCATCCGCCACGGTATCGCGGGTTCTGAACTACGACCCTGCCCTTTCCATTTCTCCAGCGAAACGCCAAGCCATCATCGAAACAGCCGAAGCGCTGAACTACGAGACGCCGCGCAATCGCAACAAGGCGAATGGCCCGACATCGCCGAGCCCGCTGACAAAGCTCGTCATCGTGCATTTCCTCGGACCGTCCGATGAGATCGCCGACCCCTACTATGTCGGCATTCGCCTAGGCATCGAGACCCGCTGTCGCGAACTCAAGACCGAGATCGTCAAGTTCTTCCATTCCGACGCTCTTCCGGAAGCCTCCCTTCTTGAGCGTGCATCGGGCGTCATCGTGATCGGCAAACATTCCGATAACGAAATCGATTGGGTGCAACGCCATGCGCGGCAGATTGTCTTTGCCGACTTCGATCCGAAAATCGACCAGATTGACAGCGTGCTTTCGGATATGGGGATCGCGACCCTCAAGGTTCTGGATGCCTTGAAAGTCAGCGGGTACAAACGGATCGGCTTCATCGGCAGTCACGAGAAATTGAATGGGACCGTCACGCCTTTCGGCGAGAAACGCTGCGCCGCCTATATCGAATGGCAGAATCAGCAAGGCACGTTCGATCCCGACCTACTCGCGCTGGCCGACAGTTCGTCAGGACAAAGCCTTCGATTGGATACCGGCTATCGGCTGGCACGCGATCTGCTCGCACTGGCGCAAAAGCCGGACGTGATCGTCACCTCGAACGACAACATGGCGATCGGCACTTACAGGGCGATCCAGGAGGCGGGTTTGTCCATACCCGACGATATCGGCGTGATCTCGTTCAACGACATCCCGGTCGCGCAGTTCCTCATGCCGCCGCTGACGACGGTCCGCGTTCACGGCGAGCATATCGGCGAGGTCGCCGTCGATCTTTTGCTGGAACGCCTCTCCGGACGCACCTACGGCAAGAAAGTGCACATCTCCACAGAGCTCATTCACCGCGAGAGCTGTCGCAACGCCATGAAATCCCAAGCGTTTCTCAAGTCGTTCGCAGCGGCAATAAATATTTACTAAATTTTCCTTGTGTGTCTTCCGTTTTTGGGTAAATTGTCGCCGAACACTTGGGCAATGCCAGCTACATTGAATGGGCGCAGGCCCGTTCTGCGATCAATCGCGAGGAGCTGACGGTCGGACTTTCGGCAGCCAGCTCCTTCCTTTTCGATAGCGCCGGCATCCGCATCAGATAGCGAGCCGTCGGGACAATTCGGGAAAACACAATGACCGACATGAAGACGATCGGCTGGGGCATTATCGGCCCCGGCAGCATTGCAAAGACCTTTGCGGCCGGTATCGCCCATTCCCGGACCGGGAAACTGGTTGCGATCGCCAGCCGCAACGCATCACAGGCTGGCCTTGGTGACGGTTTTCCCGGCGCCCGCGTCGTTGAGGGTTACGAAGCGCTGCTTGCCGACCGCGAAATCGACGTGATTTACATCGCCACGCCCCATCCATCGCATGCCGAATGGGCGATCAAGGCGATCCGTGCCGGCAAGCATGTCCTGGTCGAAAAACCGATCGCGCTTTCGGCCTATGAGGCCGATGCGATCTATCACGAAGCCCGCAAGGCCGGCGTCTTCGCAGGCGAAGCTTTCATGTACCGGCTACACCCGCAAACCGCGAAAATCATCGACCTCGTCAAGAGCGGTGCGATCGGCGCGGTGCGCCTGATCAAGTCGAGCTTCGGCTTCGACATGGGCACGGTCAGGCCGGACCATCGCCTGTTTTCCAACGCGCTTGCGGGCGGCGGCATTCTCGATGTCGGCGGCTACCCGGTTTCCATGGCGCGTTTGATCGCCGGTGCCGTTGAAGGCAAGCCGTTCCTCGACCCCGTCAACATCGTGGGTGCCGGTCGTCTTGGTGCAACCGGGGTGGACGAATGGGCTTCGGCGGTCCTGCAGTTCGAAAACGGCATCATCGCCGAGGTCTCCTGCTCGATCATGGCGCAGCAGGACAATGTCTTGCGCATCATCGGCTCCGAAGGCCGCATCGAGGTCGCCGATTTCTGGTTCGCATCGGGACATCAAGGCGGCACCGGGCTGATCGAGATATTCCGTAAGGATGGCAGCCGGGACACCGTCGAGGTAGTCGAAGACCGGTGGCTCTACTCCTTCGAGGTGGACGCTGCCGGTGAAGCCATCCGTTCAGGCCGTCAGGAATTCGATGCGCCCGGTATGAACTGGGCCGATTCCATCGGCAATCTCAGGGTACTTGACCTCTGGAGGTCAGCGATCGGCCTCGAATACGGGATCGAGAAACCGGAGCAGCGCCGCTTCAACATCCGCGGAGAAACCGTGAGGCCGGGCAAGAGCGTGCCGCGCCGGCAGATTCCCGGCATCGCCAAGTCGGCCTCCGTCGTGGCGCTCGGCTTTGAATTCTTCCCCAATTTCGCAGCCGCTTCGCTGACGCTCGATGCCTTTTACGAGGCGGGCGGCAACGTCTTCGATACCGCCTGGATCTACAACAACGGCATAACCGAACGGATTTTCGGAGAATGGCTGACAAGCCGCAGCGTGCCTCGCGAGGAAGTAGTGCTGATCGGCAAGGGCGCGCACTCGCCGCTCGTCTATCCGGACCGCATCGGAAAGCAGTTGTCGGAATCGCTGGAGCGGCTGAAAACCGACTACGTCGATGCCTACTTCATGCACCGCGACAACCCTGACATTCCCGTCGGCGAGTTTGTCGATGCCATGGATGCCGAAGTTAGGACCGGGCGTATTCGCGGGATTTTCGGGGGATCCAACTGGACGCGTGCCCGCCTTCAAGAGGCGATCGACTATGCCCATGCGAACGGCAAGACGGCACCCGCCGCGCTCTCGAACAATTTCTCGTTAGCAGAGATGCTCGATCCGATCTGGGCCGGCTGCGTTCATGCGTCGGACGACGAATGGAAGGCATGGCTTGCCGAACGGCAAATTCCAAACTTTGCCTGGTCGAGCCAGGGGCGCGGTTTCTTCACGGAGCGCGCAGGCCGCGGGAAGACGGAAGACGAGGAGCTGGTCCGTTGCTGGTACAGCGACCGCAACTTCGAGCGTCGCGAACGCGCCATCGAGATCGCAAGCAGGCTGGCCCGCAAACCGATCCATATCGCGCTGGCCTATGTCCTGGCCCAGCCCTTCCCCGTCATCCCGCTGATCGGCCCGCGCACCGTTGCCGAACTGGAAGATAGTCTCTCGGCTCTCGACATTCGGCTGACTGCGGATGAGGTCAAGTGGCTCACAGCGTGAAAACGCAAAAGAAAGCGCTTGTAGGGGCTCCGTGGGCATTTCTGCAATAATACACGCTCAGGGAATTTGAAGTTGTTTGGATTGAAGCGGTTAGCGCGGATTGGCATGAAGCGTTCGAGGGGGCGGTCAATTTCGTACCAGAGGTAGTCGCCGGTGAGCGCGATATGCGTCCATGGTAACGGTGCGACCTGGGAAATCAGCTCGTCCGGAATGAGAATGCTCTACTTCGGATATAATCGACGGCACGGCTGAGATAAACTGTGTTCCACAGGATGATGGCGTTGACGACGAGGTTGAGACCAGACGCCCCCTAGGCCATGGTTTCCGCGACGCGGTTGCGCAATTCACCGAGCTGATGGCGAACGGTGGCGCGTGCAAGATCGTGACGGCTTTCGCCCTTGTTGTGGATCGCATGCGATCTGCGCCGCTGTTTCGTATCGAGCAGCCGGTCGATCCGGCCCTTTTCGCGCAGCGCCTGGTTCAGCCGGTTTTTCGCGGCGAGGCTGCAACTTTTTCAGGATCACGGAAGGCGGGACCATAAGGCCCTCGAGATCTGACAATTTAACGGTATCAGTTTTCGCAGGCTAAGTCCTCAATTCGCACATATTTTAAGTGAATGTCGGAAGCCAATAGCCTCCAAGGACCTGACTTAATGTCTTCAAAAATTGATGGAAATTTCGACCAGCAGGGTCAGGCCGATAACGCTGAAGAAAAACCAGGTAGAGCCGTAACGTTTGGAATCAGCGGACGACCTTCGCTGAAGCCGGAAGTTGGCTCCACTTCTGGAAATTCTTTAGGTGTGCCGGTTGGAAGGCTGTCAGTCGCACTGCCGAACTTATCTCCATTGGGCGGAGGGATTCCAGAGGCAGTGAGACTGTTTTTGTCGGCTCTTAATGCAGACAACGTAAGCTCTGTTACGGTTCATGCCGTTAGCCCCTCACTTGACCAAGTCGATTTGGATGCGTGGCGCGACTGCCAATTGGACCCCCATCGCTTCTTTGGCACTGCGCGCTATTTCTTCGCGCCCACTATGCTGGTTTCGCTATTCCGGGCCAATCCAGATATCGTCCACGTACACGGACTTTGGCAATTTCACTGTGCTGCCGTCTATATCTGGTCACTCGTCACGGGGCGACCCTATGTTGTCAGCCCGCATGGTATGCTTGATCCTTGGATTAGGGGCCGGGCCAAGGCGCTTAAAGCATTAGTATCGCTTCTATACCAGGATCGCTTCTTGAGAAGAGCCGCAGGCTTCCATTTTCTGACTGAGCAAGAAAAAGCGGATTGCGCCGAGTTCGTCAAAGGTCAGCCAACAAGCGTGATCAGAAATGTAGCTGAGTTGCCGCCAAACGATTCTGGTCTTCCGTCGTGGTGGAAGCCAGATTACCATGGAAAACAAGTTTTCCTTTACCTGGGGCGAATTCACGAGAAAAAGGGATGTTCCGAGCTTCTTGATGCTTGGGAGGAGCTTTGTGGTTTTCATGGTGTTATTCGAGATAAGTCAGTTCTAATTTTTTGCGGCTGGGTCGACGGAATTGAGGGTTTTGAGCAACGTTGTTCTTCTTTAGGCGCTTCGCTAGGGAATGTGAATTTTGCTGGCCCACAATATGGCGCCGACAAAGGAAGGAGTTTCGCCGCTGCAACCTATTTTGTTTTGCCGTCGAAGAGTGAAGGGCTGCCGATGGCGGTATTGGAGGCGTGGGCCGCAGGTAAGCCGTCAATAATGAGTGTTGAATGTAACCTGGACATCGGATTCCAGAGAGGTGCGGCCATTCTCACTGGAACCTCCGCAAACTCAATTCAAGATGCCATAGCTCATGCCGCTGTTTTGCCTGTTGAAGAAAGAGAAGCGATGTCGCGCCGTGCAAGAGATCTTGTGGCTGACGAGTTTTCTATCGAGAGCATTCGAGGCAGTTTGCTGCATTTGTACAAGACGGCGTTATCGTGGAATCGTACTCGGCCGAATTTGAGGCGATTTTTTGGGATCAAAACTAAAGCGGTAAAAACAAAACGTAATACCAACGGGCGTTGATCATGACTTATGCGCCTATTCTCTCATTCCGATGGACATGATTTTCCAAGGTTGATCGATGAGCCTGTTCCAAGCACGGCAGCATTGGTCGACGATATCGTCGTAGTCTTTGAAGACCCGGTTCGATAGCCAGTTGTCGCGCATGAACTGCCAGACGTTTTCGACCGGGTTGAGTTCGGGGGACCGTGGCGGGAGGAACATCAGCGTCATATTGTCGGGAACCCTGATCTTCGGCGTGACATGCCAGCCAGCCTGATCGAGGATGAGCACAGCATGCGCGCCGGGATCGACGGCCTGGCTGATTTCGGCGAGATGATCCTGCATGGCCTCGGTATCGCAATAGCGAAGGACGAGGCCCGCACCCTTGCCCGCCTCATGCTGGTGTTCGACATGTTCAGAAGGTTCCGCACCGCCGCCAAGAGAGAGATGCGCGATCGAGTGATCGCCTTGGCGCGCGGCGACATGTATGATGACG
>NZ_JBYCZP010000044.1:0-2500 GCF_057586295.1 Rhizobium sp. SRI_017
TGGTTGCGGGGGCAGGATTTGAACCTGCGGCCTTCAGGTTATGAGCCTGACGAGCTACCGGGCTGCTCCACCCCGCGCCATCGAGGCAGCGTGAACCGCTGTCCTCTTACTGCCGGTTTTTGCGAAGCAAAATACCGGGTTAGGGACGCACCCTTTTCTCGGATTTCGCTGCATTTCGGCAGGTATATTACAACGACAATGGGCCGCTTTGAGGGCGGCCCGTTGATTTCCGCGCGTAGGCGGAGAGGGTATCGTGTTTAAGGACGACGATGTCGCCTTGGAGATTTGTTGAGATTTGCGCTTTGCAGACCTGGCAGCGACCTACTCTCCCGTGACTTAAGTCAAAGTACCATCGGCGCTGGAGCGTTTCACGGCCGTGTTCGGAATGGGAACGGGTGCAGCCACTCCGCCAGAACCACCAGGTCGGCAAAGCGCAAAGCTCAACATCGAGAAGCTGGGGAGGCGCAAGCCTCCAATTATTTATATCGAATGCCTTTTTTCGTTTCACCAAGCCTGCAGGGGACTTCCCATACAGGCCGGTAGGCCGTCGCGCACTTTTGCGCGGCCCGTCCGGAGCGCGACTAGCGCGTCAGGACAAAACAGTGATCTTGGCTTCTTCGAAGCCAAGATGATCATTGATCAATGAGAACGATCAAGCCTATCGAGCTATTAGTAACGGTAAGCTTCACATGTTGCCATGCTTCCACACCCGTCCTATCAACGTGGTCGTCTTCCACGGCTCTCAGGGAACACTCGTTTTCAGGTTGGTTTCCCGCTTAGATGCCTTCAGCGGTTATCCATTCCGTATATAGCTACTCTGCTATGCCCTTGGCAGGACAACAGATCCACCAGAGATACGTCCATCCCGGTCCTCTCGTACTAGGGACAGATCCTGTCAATATTCCTACACCCACGGCAGATAGGGACCGAACTGTCTCACGACGTTCTGAACCCAACTCACGTACCGCTTTAAATGGCGAACAGCCATACCCTTGGGACCTGCTCCAGCCCCAGGATGCGATGAGTCGACATCGAGGTGCCAAACAACCCCGTCGATATGGACTCTTGGGGGTCATCAGCCTGTTATCCCCGGCGTACCTTTTATCCGTTGAGCGATGGCCCTTCCACACGGGACCACCGGATCACTATGACCGACTTTCGTCTCTGCTCGACTTGTCAGTCTCGCAGTCAGGCGGGCTTATGCCATTGCACTCGACGACCGATTTCCGACCGGTCTGAGCCCACCATCGCGCGCCTCCGTTACTCTTTCGGAGGCGACCGCCCCAGTCAAACTACCCACCATACACTGTCCCGGACCCGGATGACGGACCGCGGTTAGACATCCACGAAGATAAGGGTGGTATTTCAAGGATGGCTCCACGAGAGCTAGCGCCCTCGCTTCAAAGCCTACCACCTATCCTACACATGCCTTGGCGAATGCCAGTGTAAAGCTATAGTAAAGGTGCACGGGGTCTTTCCGTCTGACCGCAGGAACCCCGCATCTTCACGGGGAATTCAATTTCACTGAGTCTATGTTGGAGACAGCGGGGAAGTCGTTACGCCATTCGTGCAGGTCGGAACTTACCCGACAAGGAATTTCGCTACCTTAGGACCGTTATAGTTACGGCCGCCGTTTACTGGGGCTTCGATTCAAAGCTTGCACCTCTCCTCTTAACCTTCCAGCACCGGGCAGGCGTCAGACCCTATACGTCGCCTTGCGGCTTCGCAGAGCCCTGTGTTTTTGATAAACAGTCGCTACCCCCTGGTCTGTGCCACCCCAATACACTTGCGTGCAATGGGGTCACGCTTCTTCCGAAGTTACGCGTGCAATTTGCCGAGTTCCTTCAACATAGTTCTCTCAAGCGCCTTGGTATGCTCTACCTGACCACCTGTGTCGGTTTCGGGTACGGTCTATACGGTGGAGCTATTTCCTGGAACCGCTTCCTCGCCCAATCAATCCAATAAGACTGAACAAGTTACGCAATCCGTCACTACCACCAGGCCCACGAATATTAACGTGGTTCCCATCGGCTACGCATTTCTGCCTCACCTTAGGGGCCGGCTAACCCTGCTCAGATTAACTTTAAGCAGGAACCCTTGGTCTTTCGGCGAGGGAGTCTCTCACTCCCTTTATCGTTACTCATGTCAACATTCGCACTTCCGATACCTCCAGAGGCCCTCACGGGTCCTCCTTCACAGGCTTACGGAACGCTCCGCTACCACGTACACTTGCGTGCACATCCTCAGCTTCGGTGCATGGCTTTAGCCCCGTTACATTTTCGGCGCAAAACCCCTTAATTAGACCAGTGAGCTGTTACGCTTTCTTTAAATGATGGCTGCTTCTAAGCCAACATCCTGGTTGTTTTGGGAGTCTCACATCCTTTCCCACTTAGCCATGACTTGGGGACCTTAGCTGGAGGTTAGGGTTGTTGCCCTTTTCACGACGGACGTTAGCACCCGCCGTGTGTCTGCCGATTAGTACTCCCCGGTATTCGGAGTT
>NZ_JBYCZP010000045.1:0-6086 GCF_057586295.1 Rhizobium sp. SRI_017
TTGACGCTCAGCTATCTCGACCACGTTCGCGAGCCGCATGCGAGAAGCACAACTGCCATCTTAATCGACGATCCGACTTCACCATTGTTTGGTTATTCATTAGTTAATTCTCAACTACGAGAAATTAGCCAAATGCGGACCGTGTTTACGGATGGAGTTGGGGAGATATTGAGTGTTGGTGCGGGGAATAGCGAATGTACGGAATTTGGTCTTTGATGGGCTGCTAATTTGGGGGCACCGTAAAGTTTAAGGGCTGCGGCCAAAATTGGTACGCGCCGCTTCCTCTCACGCAGCTTGCAGGCGCGTGAACTCACTCCACATTTGCATAACTGCGGTTCTCAGTTCACGGTTATGGTGGGACGGAATATCGTGGCATGGAATGTGAAAGAGATTGACGACGGGGCAGGTCGGAAGACCAAGCAAGGCGATGCGTTGGTCGGCGAGCGCGTGAGCGAATTTCGGTGTAGATCTAGTGTTTTGATCGACATGTGAGCGAGCCAATAAACCGAAGTCACAAGCGCACCTCCGCTGCGCATCATTCTCACTGCACACAACTCGCTTCGATGAACAAATCAGGTCGCAGAAGGGACTCCATTTTTCTCTTCCAGATTGTCGGCCGGAATGTCGTCGAAGGATGCGTAATTCATGTTGTAGAGCTTCGAGTAGAGCTTGGGGTTCTTCATCAGCTCGGCGTGGTTGCCGCTTTCGATGAGTTCACCGTTCTGCAATACGATGATGCGGTCGGCCTCGCGGATCGTCGCAAGCCGGTGAGCAATGACCAGCCCGGTGCGGTTTTCCAAGAGCTTGACCAGCGCCTTCTGGATCAGCATTTCCGTGTAGCTGTCGATGTTCGCCGTCGCTTCGTCGAGCACCAGGATTTTCGCGTCGGCAACCAGCGCCCGGGCGAAGCTGAGGAGCTGGCGTTGGCCGAGCGAGAGATTGCCGCCGCGCTCGCCGAGCATGCTGTCGTATCCGTGAGGCATTCGCGTGATGAAATCGTGCGCGCCAACCGCCTTGGCCGCTTCGATCACCTGTTCGCGGGTGGCATTCACCTTGTGATAGCGGATATTTTCGAACACCGTGCCGGTGAACAGGAACGGTTCCTGCAGCACCATGGCGATTTGAAGGCCGAGCGAATCCTGCGTTACCGCACGCACATCGTGCCCGCCGACCAGGACCTGTCCCTGTTGCACATCATAGAAGCGGTGGATGAGCGACATGCAGCTCGATTTGCCCGAACCAGTGGGCCCCACGAGCGCGACCGTCTCGCCGGGGTTCACCTTGAAGCTTACATGCTTGAGGATCGGATGCTTGGGATCGTAGCCGAAGGTGACGTCCCTGAACTCCACCGATCCGTCCATATCGCGGGACAGCGCTTTGGCGTCAGTCGCGTCCCGGATGGCGATCGGAACATCGATCACCTCCGTCAGGCGCCGGCCGGATGCCATGGCGCGCTGCATGACCGAATATTGCAGCGTCAGCGACCGGATAGGGTCGAAGAAGCGCTGGATATAGAACAGGAAGGCGACGAGGATGCCTACATCGAGCGCCTGGCCGAGGACACGGGCGCCGCCCACGACGATCACCAGTGCCATGGCGACGCCGGTCAGCGTATCGACGATCGGCACCATGACCTGGGCGTAACGCGCCGCCGTGAGATGGGCTCTCAGATTGGCATGCGCCTTATCGTCATAGAGAGTGAAGTTGACCTCCTGCCGATCCATGCTCTGGACGGCGCGAACACCGTGGATGGCTTCCGCCAGCGCGCCGGCAGCGATCGAATTCGTCTCATGCGCCGCCATGAAGGATTTTCGCGCCAGCGGCAGCCAGAAGAGGCGCACGACGAAGAGGATGGGCAGAACCGAGAGCGTCAGCAGCCCCAGCTTGAAATCGAGGGAGAGCATGACGAAGACGATGCCGATGAGCAGCGTAATGTCGCCGACCGACAGCACCGACGTCTCGAGGAACTCCTGCATCGAATTGACGTCGCCCTGCAGGCGCGACATCAGCCGCCCGACTTCCGTCTTGTCCATGAAGGACAGGGAAACGCGCTGCAGATGCGAGAACATCGCCCGGCGAATATCGAAGAGCACGTGTTCGGCCACGCCGCCGACCAGCATTTCCTGGGCATAGCTCGCGGCGTAGTTGATCAGGATTGCGATGCCGAAGGCGAAGATGGCATAGAGGAGCGCGGAACGATCGCCGCCAGGCTGCATGCCGTGGTCGATCGCGTAGCGGATGATGAGCGGTATCAGGAGCTGCATCGCCGTGAAGGTGAGGACCGCGACGACGGACCAGATGACCTGCTTTCGATAGGGGCGCACGAAGGCCCAGATGCGTTTGACGATATTGGTGTCGAAGGCTTTGCCGAACACCTCTTCCTCGACACGATGCGAGCCGACAACAGCCCTCGGCGGCCGCCGATTGTCCTCGTCCCTATCGTCCCGGTCTGTATCCTGTTCTTCGGCCATGCATTTTCTCCTGCGCCTGACCTCACGCGCTCAAGGCGTCGTCGCCGGGTCGCACCTGCAGATCGTAAAGCGCCCTGTAGCGGCCGTTCGCCGCCAGCAGTTCGTCATGCGTGCCCTGCTCGACGATCCGTCCATCCTCGACGAACAGGATACGGTCGGCATGCATCAGCGAGCTCAGACGGTGGGCGACGATAATCGTCACGCGGCTCGCGGCAAATTTCCGCATGGCGGCGCGGATTCGCTGTTCGGTCGCAGCATCGATTGCCGCTGTGGAATCGTCGAACACCATCACCGCCGGCTTCAGCATCAATGCCCGCGCAATGGACAGCCGCTGCCGCTGGCCGCCGGAAAGCGAGACGCCGCGTTCGCCAACGACCGTGCCATATCCTGTCGGCAGGCCCAGGACGTAATTGTGCAGTTGCGCGCTTTCGCTCGCCCGCTCGATGCGCGGCTCCTTCGCCCAGGGGTCGCCATAGGCGATGTTGTTCTCGATCGTGGTCGTGAACAGGAAGGAATCCTGTTGCACCACGGCAACCGACCGGCGCAGCGACTTGAGGGTGACATCGCGGATATCCTGACCGTCGATGGTGATGCGGCCGCCCGTGAGGTCGTAGAACCGCGGGATCAGGTGCGTGAGGGTGGACTTGCCGCTGCCGGGCGGACCAACGATGCCGATGGTCTGGCCGCGCCGTGCCTCGAAGCTGACGCCGGCCAGCACGCGATGCCCTTCCGCGCTCGGATAGGAGAAATCGACATTTTCGAACTTCAGCGTCCCCTCGGTCACCTCCAGTTCCTTTGCATCAGGTAGGTCGCGCACGGCGACCTCCAGATCGAGGAGATTGAAGAGGCGCGTGCCGCAGGTCGAACCGCGGGCGAAGGCGTTGACCATCAGCCCGAGCTGGCGAACCGGCATCTGCAGGATCGTCATGAAGGTCAGGAAGGAGGCGAGCGTGCCGACCGTGATCTCGCCGCTCGTCACCCTGCCGCCGCCGATCCAGACGACCAGGCCCATGGCCAGGAAGAAGGAGAATGTCATGGCGCTGGTATTCGCGACCCGGATGCCGACGCGCTGGTGGGAAAGTGCCAGGGCATGCCGGGAGGCGGCCTCGAATTTCGAAAGCTCATGGTCCTGCGCCGCAAAGGCGCGCACGACCCGGATGCCGCCGAGATTTTCCTCCATGACGCGCGTCAGCACCGAAAGACGTTCCTGCAGATCGAGCCAGGTGGCGCGCAGGCGCAATTGCGTGACGGAGGAGCGCCAAGCAACGAAGGGCACGAAGCTCAGTGCCAGCAGGCCGAGCACGAGATCTGTCGAGATCAGCATATAGGCGCCGATGCCGATGAGGATCGTGAGCAGGATCATGCGGACGAAGGCGGTGGAGAAATACATCCGTACGCCTTCGAGATCGAGCAGGCCTATGGTGATGAGGTCGCCGGAATGGACGGAATCGTGAAAGCTGAAGGAGAGCCGCTGGATCTTTTCGTAGCAGGCAATGCGCAATTCATAGCCGATGTGATGGCCAACCGCCTCGCTGTAGTAGTTCTGCACCATCGTGAACAGGCCACGCAGCACGCTGGCTCCGAGCAGGAGCAGCGCCGTCGCCAGCAGCGCATCCTGCGCCGCAAGACCGCCCGTGCCGCCAGCCACGACGCCTTGCGTCTGGTCAACGGCCCGGCCAAGCAGAACAGGGATGGTGAGCTGGAAGGCCGAGGCAATGAGTGTACCGCCGATGGCGAAACCCGATTGCCAGGGATGCCGGAAGGCCATTGCCGTGATTCTGATCAGCGTGAAGAGGCCGTTGCCCCATCCCGCCGCTTTCACATGCGCAAGCGACGCCGAATGCCTCGCGATACGCGATTGCGCCTCGTTATTCACGATATGATTCCAATATATTGCATGTTCGAACCGTGGTTCGAAAAGACGACAATTCCATGGTGGGGCGAAGGCTGGCCAAAGCAAAACGCGAGGCCAATTAACTATGGCGCGGAATTCGATAAGATCGTGCGCTGGGCTTGGGGTCAGCCCCTTCATACCCGCCCCGAAAAAGGCACCGTTACATGGGTGACGCGGGTGGCATTCTATCCGGGTCCTCTGCGAATGCAATGCAGCAGCGTTACCAGCGACGTCGCTTTAACCCATGATAGAGCGAACTCATGAGCCAGAGCGCTGAGCCGATCACAAAACCTAAGAGACCGATGGGCCAAAGAGCGCATAAAACCGCAGACCAAAGCATCGGGTCTCGCGGCTGGCCAAGGCGTGTCATGACCGCGAAAAATCGGCAGCGACAGCAACCCGGATCGTGAGGCTCCATATCATCGTACCGACCTAGCGGCCGGCGAAGGACATCAGTCGCTCCCGGAACGCCAACCGCAACTGCGCGTGAACAGATCGACAGACACGTATTCTCGTCGGGCATCGGTTTCTGCTTGGCGACAGACCAGATACGTTGAAGAGAGAGGAATTTTCAGTGAGCCACCTTCTAGATTCTCCAAGTGGCCATAAAAATTGTCCTCGAGGGGCGGGGATGGCACCGTCCGGTGTCGCACGCGGACCGAATGACGATTGGGTTCCGGATGCGGAAACAATTTCCGCGTTCACCCACGGAGATTGCCGGTAGGTGATTAGTGGTCATCGTCGTGCGAACTGCATCATCCAATCCTCGTCTTTCGACGCTCATCCTGTTGTCGGCACTCGCCGTTCTACCGATCAATTTCTTTCTCCCGTCGCTGCCGGGCATGGCCACCGAGTTCAATGTCGCCTACGGGATTATGGGCCTTTCCTTGGCGGCCTATGCTGGAGTGTCGGCATGCCTTCAACTGGTTCTTGGTTCCCTTTCTGACCGGTTCGGTCGCCGCCCCGTGATTCTTTGGGCACTGGCGTTTTTCATCCTTGCGACGATCGGCTGCGCCATGGCACCCGATGCCTGGACCTTCCTCGCCTGCCGAATGATCCAGGCCGTAATCGCACCGACATATGCGGTGTCGGTTGCCTCGATCCGCGACACCTCCAGCAGGGAGCACGCAGCAAGTCAGATTGGTTATTTGGCCATGGCGTGGGCCATCGCGCCCATGCTCGGGCCAACGATTGGTGGACTACTCGATCAGATGCTCGGTTGGAGAGCCGGCTTCTATGTTCTGGCACGGCGATGTCACCTTAACTTGAATTCGGATGCCTGGGAGACTTCTGCCTTGAGGATTGATCTCAGGCCATGGCTCCGGCCGCAGCTTTCCACTCTGCGATCGCATGGATGCGGTGAACGCGGTCTTGGAATGCGGAGCGATGTGAGAGGGGTGGGACGAAGAGGTTACGGACGGCGGAGAAGACAGAGACGAAGCGCTGAAGGCCTCCCGGTGATCGGAAGCCTTGCATCATCCGCTCCCGTTTTCGCAGCGGCACATGAGAATTCTCGGCCCGGTTGTTCAAACCTTTATGGGATCGGTGTTCGACGTGCGGCATAACCTGCCGCCGGGCTGCTCCATATGAGCGCAACTTGTCAGTGATCATTCGCTTCGGTGCGATACCCTGCTTCTTCAGAAGACGGGTCAGCAATCGTCTGGCAGCCTTGGTGTTGCGGCGGTTCTGGACGATTTCGTCAAGCACATACCCGTCCTGAT
>NZ_JBYCZP010000046.1:0-5251 GCF_057586295.1 Rhizobium sp. SRI_017
GTCGTTTTTCTGACACGACCAAAATTGTCTGACGCTCATTGCCCCCGCAGTCACAAATTCCGATTCATCTCTTCTCACATGGATGAGCGAGATTTCGACCGCTGGTACGATTGAGGCAAATTTCCATGCTCCGATCGACAAGAGCACAATCCCGGGCGTGTGTCCGGAAATTGGCTGCAAACCCGGTCCGCTCATCGGGTGCCAATTTCATGGCCGAATTGGTCTGAGATGCAAACGCATTGCGGACCGGTGTCCAGATCCGACGTAGGACTACGATCTTCAATCGGAGGCCGTAGGAATCAAAAATCTTGACAAATTCACTCTTCTTTATCATGTCGAACAGACCATAAAGATGAGAGAAAAATTCATGTTTTATAAACTCAGCAGATTGGTGATCGCCGCCACGCTCGTTGTCGCTCTGCCTATAAGCTCATCGGCTGAGCCGATTACGATTACCGACCATGAAAACCGAACGGTGACGCTGGCAAAGCCAGCCGACCGAATTGCCTCGATCCCCATCCCGATGGCTTCGACCATCATCGCTATGGACGGGGGAACGTCGAAGCTGGTCGGCATGAACCCGACCGCCAAATCGGCGATCGTCGAAGGCGTGCTTGGCAAGATCTTCCCCGAGGCCAAGGACATCCCCTCCGACATCACCGCGCCGAACTTTATTCCGAACGTCGAAGAACTGGCCGCCACCAATCCCGAACTGGTCATCCAGTGGGCCGATCGCGGTCCCGACCTCGTCGACCCGATCGTCAATGCCGGCCTGACCGCGCTTCTGATTTCCTACGGCACGGAGGAAAAGACCAAGCAGTACCAGGCCATGGTGGCGGCCGCGATGGGCAAGCCCGAGCGCGCGGCGATGATCAATGGCTGGCGCGACCAGGTGGCAGCCGAAATGGCCGCCAAGTCGAAGAACATCCCAGCCGAGAAGAAGCCAAGGATCCTCTATCTGGGCCGCGCGCTTGAAGGCCTGACAGCTTCGGGCGACAAGGGCAATTATGCTGCGTTCTACGTCGATCTGGCCGGCGCCGTATCCGTCTCGGCCAATCTGGAGGGCCAGGGTACGACGATCAGCGCGGAGCAGATCGCCGAGTGGAACCCGGACGTCATCCTCCTGAACAGCTTCGAGGCGAGACTCGGCCTCGAGCGGATCCATGACGACCCGATCCTGTCACTGACCAAGGCCGCTCAGGAAAGGCGCGTCTACAAGATGCCGCTCGGTGGATATCGCTGGGATCCACCGAACCAGGAAAGCCCGCTGACCTGGATGTGGCTCGCCAATCTGCTGCACCCCGATATCTTCCAGTACGACCTGCGTGGCGAAATGAAAAAGGCCTACAAGACGCTCTACGACTACGACCTGACCGATGAGGATATCGACGGCATCCTTTGGATCGGCATGCAGGGCGACGCCACCGACTACGCCCAGTTCAAGGCAAAGTAGGATGGCGATCGCGGCTACGGAGAGCCGGCGCCAAAGCCTGATCGGCCTGCGGATCGGCGCGTTCGGGCTCATGGTGCTGGGGCTGATCGCCAGCATGCTGTTTTCGATTGGCGCCGGGCGCTTTTCCGTCGACGCGGCGCGTATCGGCGAGATCATACTGGCGGCGATCCTCAATCCGGATGCCGCGCCGACCCAGATGGACGAGCGCATCGTGCTGCTCGTCCGCCTGCCCCGCGTGCTTCTGGCGGCGCTGTCGGGTGCTGCACTTGCCGTCGGCGGCGCGGCACTGCAGGGCGTGTTCCGCAATCCGCTGGTCTCGCCGCAGGTGCTTGGCATCAGCCAGGGTGCCGCCTTCGGCGGCGCACTCGCCATCCTGTTCGGCTATTCAGGCATGGTGCTGCTCGGCATGGCCTTCGTCCTCGGCCTGTCGGCGCTGGTAATGGTGGGGCTTCTTGCGCGTATCAACGGCCGCACCGAGGTGATTACCGTCATCCTCGCGGGCATGATCATAGGGGCGCTGTTTGCTGCCCTCGTCTCCGTGGTGCAGTTCATCGCCGATCCCAACACTTCCCTTCCCGCCATCGTCTACTGGCTCATGGGATCGTTCTCCACCGCCACCTGGCCGCGGCTGTGGCTCGCAGTGCCGGGTATGGGCCTTGGCCTCTTTGCCGTATGGCTGTTGCGTTACCGGCTCAACCTGCTGGCGCTCGAGGAACAGGAGGCGCGTTCGCTCGGTGTCAATCCCGACCGCGAGCGCTGGTACATCTTCATCGCGATTTCGCTGATGACTGGGACCTCGGTGGCGGTGGCCGGCATTGTCGGCTGGATCGGGCTGGTCGTGCCGCATGCCGCGCGCATTCTGGTCGGCGAGGATCACCGCGCGCTGGTCCCCGCCTCGGCACTGCTCGGCGCCGCCTATCTGACACTGATCGACACCCTGGCGCGCACGCTGACGGCAGCCGAGATCCCGCTAGGTGTGCTGACCGCGCTGGTCGGCGCGCCGGTGTTCGGCTACCTGCTACGCCGCCATTTCAAGGAGACGAACCGCACATGATCGGGCTTGATGAGGCCTCCGTCTCCTTCGGCGACCGCACGCTGTTTTCCGGTATCACTTTCACCGTGCCGGTCGGTCGTTCCATGGCGGTGCTGGGCCCTAATGGTCGCGGCAAGACCACGCTGCTGCGTGCCCTGCTCGGCTTCCAGCCGTTGGCCAAGGGCCGCCGCGCGGCGCCGAAAATCGCCGGCTACGTACCGCAGCACGGCACCTCACAGGCCAAGCTATCCGGGCTTGACGTGGTGGTCATGGGCCGTGCGGCCAGGCTTGGTTTGTTCGGTCAACCCTCGGCCGACGACCGCGCCTCGGCGGAGCAAGCACTGGTCGAAGCAGGTGCAGGCCACCTGGCAAACCTGCGCTACGACCGCTTGTCGGGTGGGCAGCGGCAGATGGTGTTGATTGCCCGCGCTCTTGCCACTGGCTCACCTGCCCTCATTTTCGACGAACCGACCTCGGCGCTCGACCTCGGCAACCAGTCCCGCACGCTGGAACTTCTAAACGCGCTCAGGCTTCGCCGCGACAAGGCGATCCTGTTTACCACCCATGACCCTAACCATGCGTTGGCCGCGGCCGACGACGTTCTCTTGATGATGCCTGGCGGCCGCGAGGTGCATGGCACTGTCTCCGAGATGATCGAGCCCGGCCATCTGTCCGAGCTCTACGGTGTGCCGATGCGATGGGTGGATGTCAGCGGACCCCATGGCGAGGCCCGCCGGGCAGTCCTGCCGGCCTTTGCGGGCATAGAGGCGGCATGAGCACGATCTATCTGCAATCTGCCTTCGAAGGCCCGTCCGACACGGTGAAGGCGGTCGCGGCCGAGGGCGTGCTGACGATCGTCGAGCAGCCGGACCTGACGGTGGACATGCTTCTGGCCCACAGGGGCCTGATTACCGACAACCAACTCGACCAGAATGCCATGGTTCTAATGCGCGAAGCGCTCGCCGCTTTCCTCGATGCCGGCGGCCGCTGGTTCTTCAACGGTCACATGGTGCGGCCGCTGATCGATGGCATGGGCCAGTACCGGCCGATCGAGGCGCCGAAGCGCGCCGACTTCCACCTTTCCTCGGTCAACGCCCATCCGCTATTCTCCGGCCTCGACCTTACCAGGCTCGAGACCAACAAGGGCGTGGCGGGCTTTTACGGCCGGGGCTGCAATCCACTTCCCGAGGGCGCGGTGGCGGTCAACGGGCTGGGTCCGGCGAAGGTGCCGGTCGATTGGGTCTGGGCACGACCGAAGGGCGGTCGGATTTTTTCCCATGCCGGCAATGATCTCGGTTCGATCGGGCTGGAATGGAACTTGGCGGGCGAACTGACGCGGCGAATGATCGACTGGGTCCAGGGCGGCGCCTGCCTCGATCCGTGGCCATCCGCGCCATCCGCGCCGGCGGCCGACCTGCCGCTCGCGACACCCGAGGACTATGGCGGCATGCGGTTGTCGAGCCGGACCGGGCGGCGCATCGTCGCGCCCTCGTCCGGCACCCACTACAACATCCACAGCCTTGAGGGATCGCGCTACACCGAGATCTTGGACGTCATCTGCGCGCCCGAGCAACTCGCTGACATCCTGCGTCCCGATGACATTGTCTGGGTTCCGTGCCGCACGCCGGCGCAGCGGATGATTGCGCAGAAACCCGTGCTCGCCCGCCATCTGGCTGCCGGCGGCACGGTGGTGGCGCTCGGTGAAAGCCGCTCTGACCTGTGGCTACCGAATATCGATTTCACCGGCACGGAAACGAACTGGTGGTGGTGGCTCGACCCGGCCGCCGATCTCGGCGTGCAGGTTACCCAGGCCGCTGTCAGCAATCCGCTGATGGCGGGCATCGGCAACCGGGAGGCGACCTGGCACCTGCATGGCTGGTTCACGCCGCCAAACGGTGCAACCGTTCTCGCCCGTGACGGCGAGGGACGCGCGATCCTCTACGAGGACAAGATCTCGACGCCGGGAACGATGATCCTCTCCTCGCTCGATCCGATGTTCCACCACGGTTCGCATTTCATGCCGGCCACCACCCGGTTCCTCGATCTCTTCGTCCCCAACCTGAAAGCTATCGCAGATGTCTAATTCCATTGCCGTGCTCGACAACGGTCACCCGATCAGCTTTGCCTTCGATAGTATCAACGCCTATCACGGCGGTGGCTTTCCCGGCGGCGTGGCGCATGCGCTGAAGGCGATGCAAGCGGCGTTTCCGCTGTTGTCCGACACGCCGCTGGAACGGCGGGAGGTGACGATCGTGACCGCCTTTTCCGGTCCCGGCGGACGCGACGCGCTCGAAATGGTGACCCGGGCAGTGACCGAGGGGCGGCTGACGATCGACAAATCAATCGGCGGCAACGACATCATCACCGATCCTCCCGGTCCCTACGTGTTCCGTTTCAACTATCGCGGCCGGACCGCAGAGGCCGTGATCAAGCCGGGGCACGTGAAGGAGGAGTTCGTCACGCTGGGCGCCAAGAAGGACAAGACGCCAGACGAAATCGCCCGCCACGAGGAATTGAAGGCCGAGATGGCGTATCGCTTGCTCCCAATCCCGGCGCACGAGGTCTACGAGGTGAGGGCCTCTTAGTCGATCCTCGGTTGCCGGTAGCCAACCAGGTGCTTGATGAAAGAAGGAGCAAATGAACCTGATCGAGAATTCGAACAGCCGGAGATGCTTCAAAGCCCCGAAGCCTTGGTCAGGTTGACGCGAAAACGGTCCCTGCGGCGCTGGTAGCGGCGGGTCATTTCCGCGCTGGCATGGCCGAGT
>NZ_JBYCZP010000047.1:0-5004 GCF_057586295.1 Rhizobium sp. SRI_017
CGACCGCCAATACGTCGAAGTGTCATTCAGATAGGTAGCGGAGGCGCGAGATGCTTGTGGCTCGCTCTTCTGGAACCGGCAACTTTGCGCCTTCATTTCGGTCGTAGAGGTAGTGATCATGCGTTCCTGAAACCCGACATCGATCAAGCGCTTTGATAACAGACGTGCCAAGATCCGCCATTGTGATAGCCGCGGGAGCCCTCTATGAAAGCGGCCTCTGAGCTTGGCTCAAATTGGCAGCCCGGCCTTTCGCGCGCCATCGAGGACCATCTCAATCTGCCTCGCCTGGGCCGCGCTGCGGTTAAGCCGCTCCGGCAGCACGTATTTTGGATTGACCGCCATCAGTTCGGCCCAGACCTGCTGCGCCTCCTCGGACTGCCCTAGATGGCCGAGGGCAGAGGCGAGATATCCGCGCGACCAGTCGGTGTCGGGCTTCAGGAGAATGCGTTCGCGGAACAAGGCTGCCGCCGTCTCGTAACGGCGGCCATAGAAGTACGCCATGCCGAGAAACTGGAGAAAGTGGAGGGTCGTGTCCAGCGATGGGTCAAGCCTCATTACCCGCTCATAGTGGGGAATAGCCTCGAGGGGCACCTCATCGGCGAGGCAAAGGTGGCCCTGCAGGTTGCTGGCAATCCCAGCATCCGGATTGAGCGCTATGACGATCGCGGCCTCCCGCCGAAACCGATCGAAGTCGCGGGCGAACATTGCCGTAAGTGCCGCTTGGAAGTGACCGTAGGCATGGTCCGGCGCAAGCTCGACCATTCTGCCCGCGACACTCTGCGCCGAGGTAAGCGAGCGATCGGGGTCGTCGCTCCAGCGGTTCAAATAGTCCATGTTGTGGGCGGTCGCGAGCGCACCCAGCGCGTCCACGAAGCTTGGATCGCGCTCAAGGGCCCGCCGGATCAGGTCGGTCGCGCGCGTGTACACATCGCGGTTCTGGGTCGGTCCGGTGAGGAGCGCGCGGCCGCGCATGAGAAGATCGAGCGCCTCGACGTCGTTGGTACCGCCGCTGATCGCGTTTGCCGTTTGCGCCGGTGTCAGCTTGAGCTTGAGGGCATCGACGATCTGGCGGGTCACTTCGTCCTGGATGGCGAAGATATCCGCCAACTCGCGGTCGAAGGTTTCCGCCCAGACGTGGGCGCCGCTCTTCCCGTCGGCAAGCTGCGCGCTCATCCGTAACCGATTGCCGCCGCGCCGAACGCTACCCGAGAGGACGAAGCGCACATCGAGATCCTTTCCGACCTTGCGCACGTCGACGTCGCTGCCGCGGAATGCAAAGCTCGAGTTGCGCGCGATTACCAGCAACCCCGGGAGCCTACCCAGGGCGACGATGATCTCCTCCGCGAGGCCATCGGCGAAAAATGCCTGCTCGGGATCACTGCTGAGGTTCACGAACGGCAAGACCGCGATCGAGGGGCGCTCGACACGGGGTGAGGCGGGTGTAGCAGGTGACACGAACCGGTAGCCGACGCGCGGGACGGTGACGATCCACTCGCCGCCAGCGATCGACGGACCAAGGGCCTTGCGGAGCGCGGCGATCTGGACGGTGAGATTGCTCTCCTCGATGGCCGCACCGCCCCAGCCGGCATCCATGAGCTCGGACTTGGTGAGAACCTCACCGGGGCGGCTGAACAAGGTTGCCAGCAACGCGACGCCCCGATGGCCGACCGGCAGCGGCTCGCCGTTCTTCGTGGCCAGCCTTGCAACCACGTCGAGTGCGAACGGCCCACAGATGATTCGTTGGTCCGACATATGCTCCGCTTCGGAACGTTTTTGGAACTATTCGCCGCAATTTCGGCAGGGCTTTAGGACCCCCAGCCAGCGCCTAGGCAACACTCCTCCTGTCGACCTAACGGTACAAGGGGAGAATGACAGATGTACTTCTACCATGAGAACTATCATGCGAGCTACTACGACGCGTATGGCACCGACGCCGATCTGGAAGACTTGAGGCTATGTGACCGGCGCGGCGACGACCGGACCTTTGAGCCTATCCGGATCCCCGCGATCCTGCACTGGCTGGTCATCGTGAGCGTCGCCCTTTGCGTTACCTCCGCGGCCATCTTCGGTCTGAGCTGAGGGGCCAAAAAGATGGTGCGTAGTAATCGAAAAATGCGGTTGACGAAGGCTCATGTGGCTCTCCTTCCCGCCCGGACCAGCGACCCGGGTCCTATGTGGCTCGACGGCGAAGCGCCGCGGCCTGACAGCTACTACTCCGCAGCGGCAGCGGCCCTGATCGAGGCAGTGCCTCCAGACGGAGATGTTTGGCTCTTCGCCTTTGGCTCGCTGATCTGGAACAAGCGCTTCACTTACGACGAGGAACGCCCGGGTATGGTACGTGGCTGGCATCGCGACTTCTGTCTAGGCCCGGACATCCGCTTTCGGGGCAATCCCCGAGCACCCGGATACACCCTTTCTCTTGATCGAGGAGGGCAATGCAAAGGCATGGTCTATCGGCTCCCTCGCCAAGGTCTTGCTGCCAACGTCGAGGGCCTGCTACGCAAAGAACCCCCTTTTCCACCCCGATGGTTGACAGTCGTTACCCCACTGGGTGTGGTGCGTGCCTTCTCGTTTACGCACCCCGGAAAGGGTATCGGCTATGCAGGTCATCTTGCAGACGAGGTGCTCGCCGATGCGCTCGCCCGGGCAGTTGGGATCATCGGTTCGATGGCGCAATACGTCTACTTGACAGCAAAGCACCTTGAACAGCTGGGCCTTTGCGACGACCGTATGTGGCGGATGCAGGAGATGATCGCCGAGCGCATTGAACAGGACTTCCCAGCTTGGACCCCGCCTGAATAAGCGGAGTCGATGGCCGATTGAACGCTTGGCTTGACACTTTTTTTGGTCTGGGGATTGAGGATGCCCGCCCTGAGAGGACTGCGTGCTGCAATTCGTTAGGAGCGTCCCCGGAAGAGTGCTATACTTACATCAATAGCCAACCTTCGAGAATTGTCGAAAGCGCACAGTAGCACTATGGTTTCTGGCGCATGGCGAAGCTTTGTAGCATAAGCTTTTCATTACCTTCGAATTTTGTCGGCCTCGGGTATGAGATCGGGCTCCTTCCCCGGAAGGAGAACGACATGCCGTCCAACGATCGAACGCCAAGAAATCGGTTGCTCAAAGCCTTGTCGGTATCCGCGTTCCAGCATCTCGAAAGCACGTGGGAGAAAGTCGAACTTCCCCTCCGCTCCGTTCTAGTCGAGAGCAACGAGCGGCCCGAGTTCATTTATTTTATCGAAAACGGGTTGGGTTCAGTAGTCGTGTCAAGCAATGACAACGAGAGCGTCGAGATTGGGCATATCGGCTTTGAAGGTGTAAGCGGAACACACCTGCTTCTGCAGACGGACACAACGCCTGTAAGGACATACATGCAGGTCGCGGGCAGCGCATTGCGTGTTCCAACCGACGTGTTCCTGAACGTTGTGGAAAAGGAGCGATCTGCGCGCGACCTCTTCCTCCGATATATCCATTGCCGGGATTTGCAACTAGCCCACTCGACTCTGGCAAATACCCGCTACAACATCCACGAGCGGCTCGCTCGGTGGCTCTTGATGTGCGACGACCGGCTCGATGGTGGCAACCTCGCATTGACGCACGAATTCCTCGCTCTCATGCTCGGTGTCCGACGCTCAGGCGTCACGACCGAACTTCACAGCCTCGAGGGAATCAGAGCCGTCCGCGCTACGCGTGGTAATGTCAGGATTCTCGATAGGTCAAAATTGTTGAGGATTGCAGGCGGCAGCTATGGTGTTCCAGAGGCTGAATACGACCGCTTGATCGGATCGCTCATGCCGGGCGCGTGATCGCCCTGCTGAAGGCAATCATGAACGAGACCTTTCCCGCGCCATCACAGACTTCCATCACTCTTTCAGATATGTCCAGGCCTTCGAGAACGGCAGCGCTCATCAGGGCACGAATATCCTTGAACGCCTCATCCCGCGCGGCCTCAATATTCGCAAGCTCCGTACCCTCAAGATCTTCGATTATCTCCTTTTCGGTAACGACGTTGAAGAAGTATCTCGTCATTTCATGCGGCCCATGGAAAGCCGTTGCTAGTTGGGACACGGTCGCCACCATGTCATCCAGATCAAACGGCTTTGCCATCATCCGGCTGTCAGGGACTGCCATTTTTGGCCAGTTGCCAGCACAGTCACCGGTCATATAAAGGACCGGGAGGTTTGGCTTCAGTTCGCGCGCGCGCCGGCCAACGTGCCAACCATCCGGGCCGTCGCCCAATCTGATGTCGGTTACAAGTGCTGTCAGTTCCGAGGCTCTATTCTCAAGAGCTATAACGGCGCCATACCCGCTCGATGCGGCGATGACATCAAAACCGACGTCAGCGAAAGCTCTCTCGAGAACAAATGCGACAGCAGGTTCGTCTTCAACCAACAAAATTCTTTTCGGCACGGAGACTCTCCCAGCGGCGGGAGCAGTTAGCCTCCGGGGCTATTCTCTCAGACGTCGAAGCCAGGCTGTGACGACGTTATTTTGAAATTAACAGCCTTTTCAGTGTCGAGAAAGAGAAATGTACGATTTCGACAATTCGGCCACAGGCCGATTGATAGTTTGGTACAAGCGAGGCGAGCTTGCCCTGGGTCGCGGCCCGGCTGCCCAGCTCGGACTGCCCGGACGCGGTTTATCGCTTAGGGTTCGGCGGCAAAGCGCCCTCAAGTCAGCCGTTGAGTCTGTTAGGCGTGCTCCCAAAAGCAGTCATCCATGGCATCCTTTGATGCCCGTCGCTCGGCGCTGGCTCACAACCCATGTCGCTGATGCGCCAATTGGAGTCATTGCGCTGAGAATCTAGGTTGCTGAGGAAAGCACGATGGAGATTGCAAGTGAGTCGACGGTATGTGTGGAAGTCAACTGCGGTGGTTGTGCACATACTGATATGGGTGGGGCTGGCTACGTGGTCTTACCTGACGGCCGGCCCTTACGCGTTCGCAAACTGCTGGCCGATCATCATGATCTACGTTCCTCCACTAGGATTTCTCTGGCTGGGGG
>NZ_JBYCZP010000048.1:0-4152 GCF_057586295.1 Rhizobium sp. SRI_017
CAGATTGCGCTTCTGAACAACAAGGGTCTGCAGGCAGCCTATGCCGATCTCGGCGATGCCGGGGCCGATGTCTGGCAGTCGACGCTTCTGGTCAACCCGACGGTATCGGTCGGCCTGACGGGCATCGGCACGCCGGGGCTCGAAGCCTACCGCGCCATCGAGGGCACGCTGGCCGTCAACATTCTGGCGCTCGCCACACGCGACAAGACCATCAAGGTCGCCAAGGTGCGTTTCGAGCAGGCGCAGTTGAATGCCGCGCTCAAGACACTCGAACTGGCGGCCAGCACCCGGCGGGCCTGGGTCAATGCCGTCGCCGCGCGCGAGACGACGGTTCAGTTGGGCCAGGCCCAGATCGCCTCCGACGCCGCCTCGCAACTGGCATTGGAACTGGGCAAAGCGGGTTCGATGACCAAGGGTTCGCAGGCGCGCGAACATGCCTTCAACGCCGAACTCGCGGGCCAGACGGCTCAGGCGCGGTTGGCGGAACGGCTCGCCAAGGAGGAACTCACCCGCCTCATGGGCCTGTGGGGCGACGACGTCGCCTACAAGCTGCCGAACCGCCTGCCGTCGCTGCCCAGGACGCTGATCACCAACGACGTGATCGAGGCCCAGGCGCTGGCCAACCGCGTCGATCTGCAGGTCGCCAGGTTGGAACTCGAGGCCAATGCCAAGGCCTACGGGCTGACGGAAGCGACACGCTTCGTCACCGACCTCGAGATCATCTCCGGTTTCGAGACCGAGCGCGAGAAGGAGGACGGCAAGATCAGGAAGGATACGACCTATTCCAAGGAACTGGAATTCGTCATCCCGATCTTCGACAGCGGCAAGGCGCGGATGCGCAAGGCCGAACTCGCCTATATGCGGGCCGCAAACCAGCTCGCGGAGAAGGCGGTCAATGTCCGCTCGGAGTCGCGGTCGGCCTATGAGGCGTACCGATCGAGCTACGACATCGCCCGCCACTATCGCAACAGCCTCGTGCCGCTGAGGACCACGATCGAGCAGCAGTCGCTGCTCTCCTACAACGGCATGATCACCAACACGTTCGAACTGCTCGCCGACAGCCGCGAGAAGGTGAACGCCAGCCAGCTCTCCATCAACGCCAAGCGCGACTTCTGGCTTGCGGCGGCGAACCTGACGGCGGCCGTCTATGGCGGCGGTGCAGGTTCCGCCCCGGCCGAAGCCGCGTCCTCCGCGCCTTCGAACGAAGGCGGCGGGCACTGAGAAAGGACCAGACGATGTTATCGAGAAGACAGATACTGGGAGCCGGGGCTGCGCTGGTCTCCAGTTCCGCCTGGGCCGCCACCACCAATATGGGGCTGCCGGAAGCGGCCATCATGGACAAGGCCTCCACGCAAGGGCCGCTCCACCCCAAATCCGGCCCCGACTATCAGCCCATCGTGACGCTCAACGGCTGGACGGCGCCGTTCCGCATGAACAACGGCGTCAAGGAGTTCCATCTTGTGGCGGAACCCGTCGAGCGCGAGATGGCCGAGGGCATGACCGCCTACTTGTGGGGCTACAACGGCCAATCACCCGGCCCGACGATCGAGGCGGTCGAGGGCGACCGGGTGCGCATCTTCGTCACCAACAAGCTGCCGGAGCACACCACGATCCACTGGCACGGCATGATCCTGCCATCCGGGATGGACGGCGTCGGCGGGCTTTCTCAACCGCATATCCCTGTTGGCAAGACCTTCGTCTACGAGTTCGATCTCGTGAAGTCGGGCACCTTCATGTACCACCCGCATTCCGACGAGATGGTGCAGATGGCGATGGGCATGATGGGCCTCTTCATCATCCATCCCAAGGACCCGAAGTTCATGCCCGTCGACCGGGACTTCGCCTTCCTGCTTTCCGGCTACGACATCGATCCCGGCACGCGCGTGCCCAAGGTGATGACGATGACCGACTTCAATCTCTGGACCTGGAACAGCCGGGTGTTTCCAGGGATCGATCCGCTCGTCGTCTCCAAGAACGACCGCGTTCGGGTGAGGGTGGGCAACCTCACCATGACCAACCATCCGATCCACATGCATGGCTACGACTTCGAGGTCACCTGCACCGACGGCGGCTGGGTGCGGCCGGAGGCGCGCTGGCCGGAAGTGTCGATCGACATCCCGGTCGGCGCGATGCGGGCCTACGAGTTCGACGCCAAATATCTCGGCGACTGGGCGATCCACTGCCACAAGTCGCACCACACGATGAACGCCATGGGCCATGACGTGCCCACCTTCATCGGCGTCGACAAGAGCAAGGTCGCCGAGAAGATCAAAAAGCTCCAGCCCGAATACATGCCCATGGGAACCAAGGGCATGGCCGACATGGGCGAGATGGAGATGGAAATCCCCGAGAACACGGTGCCGATGATGACCGGCTGGGGCCCACATGGCCCGATCGAGATGGGCGGCATGTTCTCGGTGGTGAAGGTCCGCGAGGCAATCTCCGCGGACGATTACAGCGATCCGGGCTGGTACGAGAACCCGCCCGGAACGCAGGCCTGGGAATGGACGGGCGCTCTGCCCGATCACGCCAAGGCGGAAGACGCAAAGACCAAGGTGACGCCCAAGGACGGCGCGACCACGACATCCTCCCATAAAGACCACCATTGAAAGGAAACACGATGACGAAATATCTCATGGCAATGGCGCTCGCCGCTCTGGGCACGACGGCGCTCGCCTCCGGCACCCACGAAGGCGGCCACGACAAGGTGTCGCTGGCTGGCGAGCCGGGCAAGAAGGCCAAGGTCACCCAGACGATCCAGGTCACCATGAAGGAGACCGACGACGGCAAGATGCTCTACATGCCCGCCTCGGTGAAGGTGAAGGAAGGCCAGACCGTGCGCTTTGCGATCCGCAATGCGGGGGAGACCGACCATGAATTCGTGCTCGACACCGAGGAAGAGGTCATGGAGCACAAGAAGGTCATGGAGAAGTTCCCCGAGATGGAACACGACGACCCGAATTCCGTGCGCCTCGCGCCCGGCAAGACGGGCGAGATCATCTGGAAGTTCACCAAGTCTGGCGACCTGAAATTCGCCTGCCTGATCCCTGGCCATTTCGAGGCGGGCATGCATGGCGACGTCAGCGTCACGGCCAAGAAGTAATCCCGGCAAGGAGCACAGACATGCGCAAGATCATCAATCTGGCGGTCGCCGCCACCCTCACGCTGGCGCTCGCCGGAACCGCCTTCGCGGCCGAGTTCACCAAGGGCAAGATCAAGAAGCTCGACGAGAAGGCCGGCAAGGTCACGATCATCCACGAGGAACTCAAGAGTCTGGAAATGCCAGCCATGACGATGGTGTTCCGCATCGGTGAGGGTGTCGATGCGGCCAAGCTGAAGGAAGGCGCCGACATCGAGTTCGTCGCCGACCGCGTCAACGGCAAGCTCACTGTCACCGAAGTCAAGTAACCCCGCATCCGCGGAACAGCGGATTCCCGGTCTCCAGTGCCGGGAAGAGGAGGCGCGGGCCGCGACGGCGGCGGTTTGGACTGAGCCGACCAACCGACGGTTCGTCACCGTCGGTCCCCGTGCGAGGTGCCTGGAAGAACCGACATTCCTCCAGGCACCGCCTCCGCTGAAGCGGAGCACCCATCAGAAAAGGACAAGACCATGAAGAAGACAGTCACCATCCTCGCAGGCCTCGCGCTCCTGACGGGCGCAACATCGTCTATAGCCAACGACCTCTCGGGCAACAAGGCGTACCATCCGCCGGAGGGCTTCACGATCCGGTATGTCTCCAAGCTGAACAAGCCGGAGAAGGGAGAAGTTCTGCGTCGGGCCACCGACGATTACGTCCAGCGACTTCAGGCCGAGATCGCTTCCGATCCCGCGATCGCCGAAGAACTGCGGTCCCACCACGTCGCCATCGAGAGCGTCATCGGTTCCAGGAGCACGATGTCCGGCACCACGATCTATTACGTGAAGTGACGGGAGAGTTGCCGTGACGGATATCGCTGATGGGGCGGGGCAACGGCCGGCTGGAGGGCTACGGGTCGAACTGCTCCGCTTCGTCGCGCTCGCGATCCTGATCGGCAACCTCGTGCTCGGGGCCGACCACGGCGCGTCCATCCAGACCGCCGTGGTCGTCGCCTACCTCGCCGTCAGCGCGGCGTCCGCGCTGACGGTCCTGTCAGGCATCGCCCGGAACTGGGT
>NZ_JBYCZP010000049.1:0-3660 GCF_057586295.1 Rhizobium sp. SRI_017
ATCGCCATTTTCGATGTGCAGTGGACCGGTAACACCCCAGCGGATCCCGCTGCTAACTCGGATCGGGCGCTTGCCTCTCCATGGGTGCCCGGTTCACTCTGCCATCATCTGGCGGCTCGTACTGCCGCGACCAATGCCGCCTGGGGTTGCTTGGATGGCTCGCGCACTTCGGAGAAGATAGTCAGACCTAAGCTCCACGAAGTTGCGATGTCCGCCGTGAAAACGAACGAGCGCCGCCTCCGGCAACTGCGCAAGCTCGGTATCGTTGTTCACTGACAACGCCGCCAGGTGCCAAGCCATTTTTGTCGTCATACGTGTCGATGCATATGGAAGCTCGCGACTGAACCGCGCAAGCCAGAATTTCCCCAGATCTAATCTGTTCATCTGTTCCACCCTATTTAACAAACACGAACTCAAGCTCACGTCGTATACGGGTGTTAAATTGATATTATTCGGTTGGCACATCCCCATTTGGGTGGCATGATCGTGTTTTTTTTCGAACTGCTTCAATATCGGAACAATCTCGCGTTGTTTGACTGTGTTGATTGGACGGGCGGTCCGCGCATAGACAGTAGGACGCCGTCGGATCGCGACCCGCGCCACATGGGCCACGGCGCGAGAAGCGGCACCTCGTCATCAACTGGACCGCCGGCGGGCGCACCCCTGGCGCGTCATGCAACTACCCCGTCGGCCAGGCGCGCCTTGGCAAATGTCGTCGCGGCTCTGCGGCGGGCTCTTCATGATTGACCTCGGCCACGTTAACGAGACCTGATGATGTTTCCAAAAATCGCGGTGCGGGCGTTGGAATGCCGCGTTTCCGTGGGTTAGGTCTAACGGTCACGACGATGCAAGAGGACGAAATGCTGGTCAAGATCTGTTTCGGCACCACAATCGCTGTCACGGTCGTTTGGTGGACCGTTCTTGGCTGGTAAGCGTGGCGCTTGGTTAGCCTCGCCGTCTAGTGCTACATCGTCAGCACTAGGCGGTGCGCGAGGTACGCGGCTACTGTGGAAAAGGTGATGAGTGACAGCGCGCGCACGCTCAGACGTGCAATAGTGTCTGCTCGACGACCTTCTTGGTGAAAGGCCCTGCAGTGCCACGCAAGAACGACGCCACGCCATTTGCGAATATCGAGTGCCCACAACAGTGCGTTTCTCCTAAACCCGTGACGAAGACTGAAGCGCTCGGGTGGATAAACTCCGAAATGCGGCTACTCGACGCTATCGGTTTACCCAAAGAGTTTCCGCTTTGGAATGAACGCGCCCGTGTGAAAGAAGCTATCAGCGGACATCGTGGTCTCCTCGATAACGTTCGGACTCGGTCGACAAGGACAAGGCAGGGCAATTCGAGCAATTAATGACCTTGGCCGCTCGTATGGATGTCGTCCTGATGCGGGGCGTCATAGGATCAAGCATTTCAGAGCTTGCCGCCGGCGGGCAGCCGCTTGCGGCAGCACACCTTTACATCGCTATGTCGTGGGAATTCGGTGACTCTAGGCCACTGAGTCAAACGCTCAAATCGCTGATTGTTCCGCTCCTCGAACTGAAAACGGTAGCCAATGCTAAGATGAGTGACGACGCATTGGGTGCGAGCCGATCAGAGCTTGGGGAGACGAGCGCGACCCGTGAATATTTCGAAGGCTATCTGGCCGAGCGCAAGGTCGAGCTTGATAACCTTCACCGCATTTACATCGAGAAATTGCAACTCGAGGCCCCGGCGAAGTATTGGGAGGCGGTGGCCACATCATCACAGCGGCGAGTAATAGCGGCATTCTTGGTTTTCGTAGGCGCAATCGGTGCAATGGCGCTGGCCGCCTGATGCGCCTGGTCGGGCATCAGGACACTCATCGAAAGCATTGTCAAGCATTCCACATCTGGCTTCTCCTTAACCGGTACCGTAGTCGTCTCGGTACCCGTCCTCGTCGCAGGGTGGATCTTGAAACACATATCAAGATATTTCGTGCAGCAGCTTTCGGCAGCTTCGGATGCGGCACATAGGCGAGTCTTGGTCATGACCTACCTTGGGCTCGCGCGACAGGGCGGGACCGGCATCGATCAGAACGAGCGCGCCATCATCTTGAATGCCTTGTTCCGGCCGAGTCCCGATCAGCCGCTTAATGAAGGCCCCCCTGCGGGGTTGCTTGAGTTGATGAAGAAGTAGCAGTGTTCGACCCGTGGTCTTCGAAATTGGTGGCTCTACATCCCGGCCAATTCCAGTGTCTCTAGCTCAGCATCATCGAGCATCCGCCGCACCCCCGCGTCCTCCTCCTCAGCCCGCGCGCCACTCCCAGACCGCCCCCAAGCTACCCAATCTCTGTATGCCTGCAGCGACTCGTCAATGAAGTCCTGCCAGTGGCGTTCGGGTATATCCACCGACCTCTCGCCGCTGCGGAGAATTGGCGGCAACGCAGACAGGGTGCCGCGCTGGCGCCGGAGGATCACACAATCGCGAATGAGCCATGAATCTATGATGGCGTCATAATTCGCCTGCACCCTGCCGAATGTGCAGGGGTCTCATGTTTTTGATTTCAATCATTGTCTATTTCTTTCTAAGCAGACGCCTTGAATTCCAGCGCGTCTAGCTCGGCCGGAATAGCCAGCTAGACATGGATTCGCGTTCCTGCCTCTGCTTGATGGTCAGGGCGTCGCGCCCGTATCGTCGTTCGTGCGGCTGGTGGTGCTCCGGTCACCGGAGCACCCGCATCCCCGTTACCGCCGATTAACTATGATGGGGGACAATGGCGTCGGCCGGGCTCGATCGCCGCCGTAGGAAGATAGGAGACCTGCATGCATTCAGCACTCGGCGGCATGCTCACCATTGCTGCCTTCCTAGCGTGCAGCACCTTTTTCGGCGCGAACGTCGTGGCCTTTCAAGCGCATAAAACCTTGAGGGCGCCTTTGGAAATTTCAGGTCGCTAGACGCACGACTACGCTGTTCAACAAGTCCGAACATGCGACACCACTTTCCTTTACCTCGGTTTAACCCGACGGCCCACAGTCTCGCGAGTGGAGTCTATCTCCACAACCCCACATATCTAACCGGTCGGCACCGTTACGCGTTCCGACCGGTTCTGTTTTTCTCGTGCGTCGCCGAAACCGCGTTGTTCACAGCCGCACCGAGCTTCCAAGCAGCGCTGCTCGCAGCAGCCACCCGGTTCCAAGCGCGTTCAGAGTCGGTTCAGCCTTACCGTCATATCTTTTTTCCACAGTGTTCCCAACGACACAGCCCTCAGGCACACGTTGAGGTATTGTCACACCATCGGCGACGTCAGTTGCCGGTCGTGCCGACCATGGAGCGGCCCAGAGCCCCGTCCGCAGCCAATGCGGGCGGGGTTTCGTTGTTACAAATCATTCTCTCGGGCATGCCAACTGCCACAATTGTGATTTGATTATGTCAGAAATTTCTCTCAAATCTTGTCGCGTGGCAGCCACGTTAAGCGCGACCTCCGCACTGCATGGCTGCAAAGTGTGAACCGGGCGCTTCTCCATGGGCGTCCGGTTCTCCTTTTTGTGGCAATTGGAAGTTCTTAGGACTAGGCTCAGGCCCTATTGATTAACGCGCTTTTCATTTTCGCGTGTTTTTGATTCACTGATGGCAGGAAGAACTGCCATGAGTGATTTGTTTTTGCTGACGCCGTCGCAATTTGGTCGGATCAGACCG
>NZ_JBYCZP010000050.1:0-2895 GCF_057586295.1 Rhizobium sp. SRI_017
GTAAGACCGTCGTCTAATAGCGAGATTTGCAAGCGCCTTTTAGGTGCGGGAGGTTGTTTGCCGGGAGCATGGTCGTCTACGCGGTCGACATAGGTCGCCGCATTATGGTGCTTCGCGGGACAGTCCTTCCAATGTATGTCGCGCACGCTCCGAGCAAACTCGCGGTGCAACGGTCTTAACGGAATGGACCAGCCTCGGTCCCGGCAGGGACGCCTCTTCACGCCGTGGGCGCTACAGAGCTGGAAAGTTAGGTGGCGGCTGTCGCCCTGTTGAAGAGCTCACCGGAGCGCAGCATCGCATGCATGATGACGGCGAGTTTGCGGGCGACAGCGACAGCGGAACGTTTGAAGCCGATCTTCTCGCGTAGTTTTATACCCCAGCGGCGCAAATCGCTGTCCGCCCGGCTGCGCGTCAGGATCACGACCGCGGCTTCATAGAGGAGGGAGCGCACATGGGTGTCTCCACGCCGGGAGATATGGCCATCGTAGTCTACCTCGCCGGACTGATAGCGCCGCGTCGTCAACCCCAGCCAGGCGCCCACCGAGCGCGATCGCTTGAAGTTCGCTGGATCCTCGACGGCGGTTATATAGGCGGTGGCTGTGATCGCTCCAATGCCGGGGATCGACATCAACAACTGACATTGCTGGCTTCTACGCGCTTCGGCGAGGAGCTGTCTTCCCAACCTTGTCGCCTGGAGGCGCAGGTTACGCCATGCTTCGAGTAAGGGCAGGATTATGCTCGAAAGGCCGGGGTTGTCGGCCATGAGGGAGCGAACATGCACCTCAAACTTGCCACCCATACTGCACGGAACGATAAGGCCGAACGTTCTCATCAATCCCCGAATCTGGTTCGCCACGTCCAGTGTCGTTCGCATGAGTTTCGTGCGAGCCGCGACCAATGTCCGAGAAAGCATGCTGTCGAAGGCCTTTACTCGGACTTCACGGAAGAAACCGACCTCCGCCAGATGCGCGAGCCCATCGGCGTCATTGGCATCGGTTTTGTTGGCGGCCATGTCGAGCGCCGCTTTGGCGTGACGAGCATCGACGCAAATGGCAGGCAGTCCCTCAGCGCGCAGAGCATGATAGAACCATACCGAGAGAGGGCCCGTTTCGAACACCACGCGCTCCGCATTTGGCGCTCGCATGCGAATAAGTTCGGCTATGGCGGCGGGATCAGAGGCGCACTTGCCGCGCCAGATCCGCTTACCCGCGCGACGGATCGAAATTGCCGTCTCTTTCATGGATACGTCGAGACCGATATACTCTGTCATGGCTGTTCTCCATTGATGTTTGGGCCCGGCGTCCAGTCGAGAGCCCGTATCTCATCATATCGGGGAGCAGCCACCTTCCAAGATCACGATCGGATCCAGAGGGGCCTCGTGCCCGCGATTACACCATGTATGTCCGTCTTCGTGGCTGAGGTGGCTCGCCCTACACTGGTCTTCCGAGGGTTGCTCGGACAGGCCGAGCCGATCCTCATCACAGGAGGACGAGCCGTGGCAGATTATAGAGAAGCTTTTGTTGGAATCGACGTCGCCAAATTAAAGAATGCGATTGCTGTCGCTGAATCCGGCCGGGCGGGAGAGGTTCGCTTTTGGGGTGAGGTTGACTCGTCCGATACCAGCATGCGCCGCATCATCCAGCGGATAGCAGCAAAGTTTGATCGCGTTCATTTCTGCTACGAGGCGGGTCCGACCGGATACGGCCTACATCGGCTGATCCAATCGCTTGGCCATGAATGTGTGGTCGTCGCGCCTTCCTTGATTCCCAGGAAACCAGGCGACAGAGTCAAGACCAACCGTCGAGATGCACTCGCGCTCGCCCGGCTATTGAGGGCCGGCGAGCTCACAGCGGTGTGGGTTCCCGACGAGGGTCATGAGGCGATGCGAGACCTCGTTCGCGCCCGAGCTTCTGCAGTCGAGACGTTGCGGGTTCACCGGCAACAGATCAGCGCCTTCATGCTCAAGCATAGCCGCATCTATCCACGCAAGAAGGGCTGGACGATGCGATATTTGCGCTGGTTGCAGGAGCAACAGTTCGATCATCCGGCGCATCAGATCGCCTTGCAGGAGATGGTCGAGGCAGTGCGCGTTTCGAAAGAGCGGGTGGAACGATTGGAGAAGGTCATCGAGGAATTCGTCCCGAATTGGTCTCTCGCGCCGGTCGTCCGAGCGTTGCAGACCCTGCGTGGGGTCGATCTGATTGTCGCCGTCACCTTCGCCACAGAGGTCGGCGACGTCAGCCGATTTGAAAGCCCCCGCCAACTGATGGGATATCTCGGCCTGGTGCCTGGTGAACGATCAACGGGCGAGACAGTCAGACGGGGCTCGATCACCAAGGCAGGCAACGGGCGAGTTCGGCACATGTTGGTCGAGAGCGCCTGGACTTATCGCCATCCACCGAAGGTCGGCGCGAGGAAGCTGTATCGTCTGGAGCAAGCGCCGCCGAAGGTGCGGGAGATAGCATGGAAGGCTCAGAGTCGGTTGACGGCTCGTTATCGAAAGTTGACCGGACGCGGAAAGCGAACGACGGTGGTTTGTACGGCCATTGCCCGTGAGCTGACCGGCTTCATGTGGGCCGTTGCAAGGGAGGCGCAGGCGATCAGATCATAGGGTCGCCGCATCGAACTTGCACCTCGCGCATGGGCGGGGGCGGAACAACGGCAGGGGAACACCCGTCAGACGCTTTGTGGCCGGCATTCGACCGACGCCCGCAGTAAGATCGGAATAGCCCCGGACGCACAATCGGGAATGCGGTAGCCAACCCGCGCATCAGAGCTTGATCACCGACGTCCTTCAGTTCCGCCTCCACCCATACGCGATCATCATCATGAACTGCCGTTCGTTGGACGGTCGGTTCCTCGCGTCCCAAAGCATTGACAACGGACATCAGAGCG
>NZ_JBYCZP010000051.1:0-2649 GCF_057586295.1 Rhizobium sp. SRI_017
TACGCCTGGGCTCCGGGCTCGACTGTGGCCGGCTGGAGGAGGTCGCCAGGCTCGGATACTTGCCGGAGCCGGTAGAGGTCTCCATTGACGAAGGTGACGTCAAGACCGCCGTCGAGGCGCCCATTGGCGAGGCCGTCAAAGCACCCCGGAGGCCGCGCTGTGTACTTTGATCCGAAAGACGCCTTCAAGACCTCGGCCGCCGGCCGTCTGCGGGCCGAGGCAATGCCAATGACCGCCGAGCAGGTTGCGGCGTTCGTGTTTGGCGCCAGCGCCAACGCCCTCGGCGCGAGGCCTGTGCTGCCGTCGCTCCGCTATCATCGGCAATGCCCGCTCCCGCGCGGCGGGAAATACACGGCGGTCCTGGCCGCGCTATATGACGGCGGGTCGTTCCCGGCCGCAGTCCTTCGCCGCTACAGAACGCCCGATCTGATTGGCCCGCCGAGCGAGGAAGTCGGCTGGCCGACCGTGGCTTAGCTCGACAAGGCGCCAGCCTCTTCCATGCGATCCACATCGGAGCGAGCGCCGCCTCGCCTGATCCTGACAAGCGGCGTCCTCCGCTTCTCTCGTTTCTCAATGGTGACGACCATGCCGGTGTGGGCCACACCAGGCAACCGACGCCCCTCCTCCGCCAGCCCGCCCGCTGGAGCTGAGGTTTTCCTAGACTGTCTGGACCTGCCGCCTTCGTCTGCCGCCATCGCGAAAGAAGTGCGGGAACTGGAAGAGGCGGGCTGCCGCGTCGCCTTGATCCCGCCAGGAGAGTTTGAAACATTCGAGGAAAGGCGGAGGCGGCCAAATCCGCCACACCGGCACGGCGCCGGTGAGCCTTTTGTTCGGATCAACCTGCCGCCAGGTGACCGCCGCCCTTCAGTCTGCTATGGGCGCCCCTTTAGGCAACATCGGGCAGGTCATCGTGAAAAACCTTTTGCTGGTATCTTTGGAAGACCTTAACGACTGGATTGAGCCGCTAAAGGGCCACCCGCAGGCAGTGACACCGAACTTGAGCCGACTTGCGGCAATGGGAGTAACTTTCGAAAACGCCTACGCAGCGGCTCCCGCATGCGGCCCGTCGCGTACAGCAACGCTCTTCTCAAAGTTCCCCTGGGAAACAGGAATTTACAAGAATGGCGATCGTGTGTGGCGTTATTTCAGGCAGGGCGACCGCCAATCTCTGATCGGTCAACTCCGCGAAGCAGGATTGCAGACGCATGGTTGCGGGAAGATATTCTTCGCGTACCAAGGGTGGAGCGGCCTCGACCGCAACGAATGGGATGATTACCACTTCGCGCCAACGGTAGAGTATCCGCCAATCTCTGAGAGCATTCGCTCTGGAAATCTGAAGGCAAACGCGGACTTCGGCATTGATCCAACCGGCGAGCCGTCCTTTGACGATCTCAATACGGATTGGATTGCGCAGCAAATTCAGCCTGGAGCGGTTGGCCAAGTTTGGGCACTTGGCATCTATAGGCCGCATCTTCCATTCATCGCACCTGCAAAGTTCTTCGATATGATTCCGGAGAATGTCTCGCTGCCGCCGGGCCTCGGGATGAACCTATTCGATCCGGGCAATCAAACGGTTCAAAAGACGCTGCCCAAAGCCGGTCGTCGCCTCGCGAATTCAAATAGTAAAACCGGGGAGGTGTTGGATCGACATAACGAGTACCGACAATTCCTTCGTTCCTATCTGGCCTCCATTGCATACGCCGATTCCAAGCTCGGGGTCGTGCTGGACCGCTTGGAAGAGTGCGGGCTATCTGACGATACGCTAATTGTCCTTTGGTCAGACCACGGCTGGCAACTTGGGGAGAAGCTCGCTTTCCGGAAGTTTACTCTTTGGGAGCGGGCGCTTCGCGTACCGTTGTTAATTGCAGGCGGCCAAATCCCCCCGCATCGGGTGAAGCAACCGGTCTCACTTGTTGATCTCGCGCCTACAGTTTTGGCGCTACTGGGTTTACCAGTGCAGCCCGACTTCTCCGGGCAGGACTTATCGCCGGTGATTTTCGGAAGCGGTGCGCTTCCGCGCTCCCACGCTCCCTCCTCATGGGTAGTGGGCAAGAACGATCCCAAGTTAGCCTTCTCAGTTCGAACGGACCAGCATCGCTACATTCGATACTGGAACGGTGACGAGGAGCTTTATGACCATGCAGTGGACCCCTACGAACATCGAAACATGCTGCACGAGAACCTTTTGGCGGACGGCTCCTCGGGACTGGTCAAGAATCAGCTTCGGCCTCTCTTGAAGTCCTATTCCGCCATCGCAGTCCAGCCTCAGGTTGAGGTGCAAGCGGAAGACGGGGATGGTGAGGAATAGAGCCGCTATCCCCTTTCGTGGTGAATCAGCATGGCGGTGAATTCTCAGGATGAAGCAAATCCCGACAAACCAGGCGATCTTTTTGCCGTTCACGGAAATGTGATCGAGGCGTGAAATGGGCCGGTCGCTCGACCAAATATGAAACGGCTGAGGACAAAAATGAGGGCAGATGGGTTTCCTGCTCAGGACAAACCGCAGTAATTTCAACCACATAGGTCAGGTTTGATGGCGGAGAAGGTGTCCGTTTCAACCAGAACACGCCCAGGTTAAGTGATTGATTTCTAAGTGAGAAAAATTTTGCACTATGTCAGGTTCTGCAGCAGCGTTTGCAGCAAGATACG
>NZ_JBYCZP010000052.1:0-2508 GCF_057586295.1 Rhizobium sp. SRI_017
GTAAGCGCGTAGGCCACCCCACGTATCTTTGAGCGTGGCGAGAGGGCATTTTTCGCATGAATCATGCGGGGAATCCTATGAGCGACACAGTGAATCAGCCTCGAGCGTTTGAGATTTTGACGGCGGAGCCGGTCAGGAAGCGGCGCAAGCCACGCGATTGGTCGGAAGACGAGAAGGGGCAACTTGTAGCCCAGACGCTTTTGCCCGGAGCCAATGTGTCTGCTGTTGCGCGTTCGGCAGGGGTTGACCCGTCGCAGCTCTACGGCTGGCGTCGCAAGGCGCTTTCGTCGGGCGCGGTCACGGCCCTGCCGGAGGCGGCGGGCAGCGAGGTGCGGTTCGCGCGCGTCGAACCGGTAGCGAGCCCCATGATAGAAATCATCATCGGCGATGTCGTGGTTCGCGCGAGCGGTGATGTTGCCCCCGAACACCTGGCGAAGGTTCTCCGGGCGGTTCGCCTGGCATGATCGGTTCAGGTGTTGTGGTCTACGTGTCCTGCCAACCGGTCGACTTCCGCAAGGGAGCCGCCTCCTTGATGGCGCTCGTGCGGGATGGTGGCCTCGACCCGTTCAATGGCGCTCTTTACGTCTTCCGATCGAAACGGGCGGATCGCGTTCGCATTGTCTGGTGGGATGGCTCAGGGGTCTGCCTCTACTCAAAAACCCTGGAAGAGCACAGCTTCTGCTGGCCGGGCATATCGGTGGCTCGGGTGCGCCTGGATCACTCGCAGCTCATGGCGCTTCTGGCCGGAATGGACTGGAAAAAGATTCGTCCGGCCAAGATCAGGCGACCGTTGTTGACGGGCTGAGATCACCTGCGGCAAGATGAATCATAGCGCTGTAATGGTTGGGAAAACGGCTGTTTTTATGCTCTAATCCTCGCCATGGATTTGCCCCTCCACGACCTGCCGGACGACGTTGACGCGCTGAAAGCGATGGTTCTTGCGCTGGCCCGCGAACAGGCCGCGAAGGAGGTCCGGCTTGTCGCCGCCGAAGCTGAGATCGCCCGACTGGAAGCCGTCGAGAAGAGCGCCAACGAGCGGATCACCAATCTCACATCGATCCTGAAGGTTCTGCAGCGCACCCAACATGGCACCCGTTCCGAGCGGTTGCGCCTTGGCATCGACGAAGATCAGGTATCCTTTGCTTTCGAGGAGGTGGAGACCGGCCTTTCGGCGATCCAGAGCGAGCTTGATCGTGCCGCCGGCGACAAGCCGAAACGAGCACCCCGGCCGCGAAAGGGGTTTGCCGCTCATCTCGAACGCATCGAGGAAGTGATCGAGCCGGAAATCCCAGCCGGCTGCACGGGGCTGGAAAAAGTCCTGATCGGCGAGGATCGTTCGGAACGGTTGGACGTCGTGCCGCCGAAGTTCCGGGTCATCGTGACGCGCCGCCCCAAATACGCCTTCCGCGGCCAGGACGGTGTGATCCAGGCTTTAGCCCCGGCGCACATTATCGAAAGCGGCCTGCCGACGGAACGGCTGCTCGCCTATATCGCTGTCTCCAAATACGCAGACGGACTTCCGCTTTACCGGCAGGAGGCGATCTACCTGCGCGACGGCGTCGAGATCAGCCGATCGTTGATGGCCCAGTGGATGGGGCATCTGGGCTTCGAGCTGCAGATATGCGCCGACTACATCCTTGAGCGCGTCAAGGAGGGCGACAGGGTCTTCGCCGACGAGACCACATTGCCTACCCTCGCACCGGGTTCGGGCAAAACGACAAAAGCCTGGCTTTGGGCCTATGCTCGCGATGATAGACCCTATGGTGGAACCAGTCCGCCGATGGTGGCCTATCGGTTTGAGGACAGTAGGGGCGCTGATTGCGTGGCGCGTCATCTCTCCGGGTTCAGCGGCATCCTGCAGGTGGACGGCTACTCGGCCTACACCAGCCTGGCCACGACCCGTGCGAAAGCTGGCAGCAATGAAACGATCCGGCTCGCAGGGTGCTGGGCGCATCTACGCCGCAAGTTTTACGACCTTCACATCAGCGGCATCTCGAAGGCAGCAACGGACACGATCATCGCGATGACCGAGCTGTGGCGCATCGAGGACGAGGTTCGCGGCAGGCAAGCCGACAGCCGCTCTGTGCTGCGTCAAGAAAAGTCCGCAGTCATCGTCGACGGTCTCTTCGATCTTTGGGAAAGAGAATTGGGCAAGGTCTCCGGCAAGTCCAAGACCGCCGAAGCGATCCGCTACGCGCTCACCCGGCGCGAAGCACTGGAACGCTTTCTCAACGATGGCCGCATCGAGATCGATTCAAACATCGTTGAACGGGCGATCAGGCCGCAAACCATTACGAGAAAGAACAGTCTATTCGCCGGCAGCGAGGGCGGCGGGCGAACCTGGGCCACGCTGGCCACGCTCCTGCAGACGGCCAAAATGAATAATGTCGATCCGCTCGACTGGCTCACCCAGGCCCTGACCCGCATCGCTCAAGGCTGGCCGGCATCCGAAATCGAAGCCCTCATGCCCTGGAACTTCAAGACCGACGCCATCAGCTGACCGCTTAC
>NZ_JBYCZP010000053.1:0-2463 GCF_057586295.1 Rhizobium sp. SRI_017
CCGTTTTGACCCCACCTTCCGGATCAGCTTGCGATTGTTGATGTTGTGGCCGAACGAGGCTCCGACATATGACGATTACAGGGTTTACGCATAGCACCAGTGTGGACGTGCCGGTGCAACGGTTTGAGGTCTTCACGGGAGCGGGCCGGCGGCGCGACTGGAGCGACGAGGAGAAGGACCAAATCCTCGCCGAGAGCTATAGCGGCGAGATGTCGGTGAGTGCTGTTGCGCGGCGGCATGGTTTATCCCCAGGGCAATTGTTCACTTGGCGGCGGCAGGCGCGTGAGCAAAGGGAGGCAGCCGTGCCGCCGATGTTTGTGCCTGCGGTCATTGATCGTGCGGTAGAGCCACCTCCGCCACCGCGAAAGACGATAGCGAGGCAAGCACCTCCCATTGCGGCAATCGAGCTGGAGGTTGGCGGCGCGATCGTGAGGATCGCATCTGGCACGGACAGTGCAACCATTGCCGCCGTGATCCAGGCCTTGAAGGCATCATCGTGATTGGTCCGTCTGGTGCGGTAAAGGTCATGATCGCCACCAAGCCTGTCGACTTCCGCAAGGGCGCGGAAGGATTGGCGGCACTGGTGAAGGCCGAGATGGGTGCCGATCCGTTCTCGGGCACGATCTACGTGTTCCGAGCCAAACGCACCGACCGGATCAAACTGATCTTCTGGGACGGCAGCGGCGTGTGCCTGGTCGCTAAGCGACTTGAGGATGGCGAGTTCCATTGGCCTCGAATGCAGGACGGCGCGATGCATCTGACCGCTGCCCAGTTCTCGGCTTTGTTCGAGGGATTGGACTGGAAACGGGTGCATGCGCCGAGCGAAACGCGCATCCCGGTAAAGGCTGGATAGCGGCCGCGACCAATTGAATCAGCGCTGTCCAGCCTCTCGATCCGAGCGGTAAAATATGCTGTTCTCGATCCATGACGATGACGGCAGACGAGCTTCCGGATGACCTGAACGCGCTGAAAGCCATGGTGCTTTCGCGCGAGGCAGAGAATGCCCGCCTTCGCCAGATCATCAAGGAATTGCAGCGCCACCGCTTCGGCCGCCGTGCCGAGACCCTCCCCGAAGACCAGCTTCTGCTGGGGCTTGAAGAGGCCGAACAAGTCGAGGCGGATAGCCTGGAAGAAAGGGAGCAGGCGTCATCCGATCTACGTCGGGCGCAGGTCGCCAAGCGGCGCACCAACCGGGGTTCGTTGCCAGCACAGCTGCCGCGCGTCGAGATCGTGGTTGATATCGATGACCATGCCTGCCCGTGCTGCCACAATGACCTGCATCGGATCGGCGAGGACGTCAGCGAGAAGCTCGACATCGTGCCCGCCCAGTTCCGCGTGCTGGTGGTGCGCCGCCCAAAGTATGCCTGCCGGGCCTGCGAGGAGGTCGTTGTCCAGGCTCCGGCCCCGGCAAGATTGATCGAAGGTGGCATTCCGACCGAGGCTACCGTCGCCCAGGTGCTGGTCTCCAAATATGCCGACCACTTGCCACTTTATCGCCAGGCGCAAATCTACAAGCGTCAGGGCATCGACCTCGACCGTTCGACGCTCGCCGACTGGGTCGGTCGTGCCGCCTGGTATCTTCGCCCCGTCCATCAGCGGTTGCTCGATCATTTGAAGTCGTCGTCCAAGCTGTTTGCCGACGAGACGACGGCCCCGGTGCTCGACCCGGGACGCGGCAAGACCAAGACCGGCCAGCTTTGGGCCTATGCGCGTGATGACAGGCCGTGGCAGGGGGATGACCCACCCGGCGTCGCCTATGTCTATGCGCCGGATCGCAAAGGCGAACGGCCGATGGCCCATCTCGATGGCTTCGTCGGCATCCTGCAGGTCGACGGCTACAGCGGATATCGCCCGCTTGCAGCAAAGAACACCGTGTCGCTGGCCTTCTGCTGGTCTCACGTTCGACGCCGCTTCTATGAACTGGCCGCCGCTGGCCCGGCACCCATTGCCAGCGAGGCGCTCAAACGCATCGGCGAACTCTACAGGATCGAAGACGAGATACGTGGCCTCACAAACGAGGAGCGTAGCGCCACGCGCCAACAAACGAGCCGCCCGATCATCGACAGCCTCGCTCCCTGGCTGCGTGAACAACTCGGCTACATCAGCCAGAAGACAAAGCTCGCCGAAGCAATCCGTTATGCCTTGTCACGCTGGGACGGCTTGACCCGCTTCATCGACGATGGCCGGATCGAGATCGACTCCAACACTGTCGAGCGATCCATCAGGCCAATTGCCCTCAATCGCAAAAACGCGCTATTTGCCGGTTCCGACGCCGGGGCCGAACACTGGGCAACCATCGCGTCGTTGATCGAGACCGCCAAACTCAACGACGTCGAGCCGCTGGCCTATCTCTCAGACATCCTCACGAAGATCGTCAACGGCCATTCAAATAGCCAGATCGACGACCTGTTGCCGTGGGCCTACGCCGCAAACCGCGAACTTAAAGCCGTGGCCTGAGAACAT
>NZ_JBYCZP010000054.1:0-1757 GCF_057586295.1 Rhizobium sp. SRI_017
GAGAACGCGCACCAATCGCCCCGCGGCAATGTCATCGCGCACATCAGCTTCCATGACGTATCCGAGCCCAACTCCGTTTTGGGCCGCCATTCTGACAAGGCTTGGTTCGTCGAGGGTGATCGAGCCTTGCACATCGATCTGAACAGCGTTCCCGTCCTTTTCGAATTTCCACCGAAGAAGCGCGTTGTTGGGGAGACGCGCACGGATGCAGCGAAACCGGTATAGGTCGGCTGGTACGGTGGGCCTGCCATAGGTGCGCAGGAAGTCGGGTGATGCCACGACGGCATTGCTGCGTCTCAGGCCGAGTGGCACGGCAATCATGTCGGTCGGCACCAGATCGGCCGGCCTCAGGCCCAGGTCGAAGCCCGCCGCAACGATGTCGACGATCCGTCCCTCCGTGACCAGATCGATATGCACCTGAGGATAGCGCCGCATGAACGACAGGATGAGCGGTTCCATTACCTCTCGGGCCGCTGTCGCAAAGGCATTGATGCGCAATGTGCCTGTCGGAATTTCCTGAAGAGATTGGACGATGAGCATAGCATCGTGGATATCAGTCATCGCCGGCCCAACCCGCTCGACAAAGGTCCTGCCCGCATCGGTGAGCGAAACGCTTCGCGTTGTGCGGTTGAACAGACGAACGGCCAGGCGCTGCTCAAGCTTTGCGATGGCATTGCTGAGCGCGGTCGTCGACATGCCGAGCTCGAGCGCGGCCGCCCGAAACGAGCCCAGGCGGGCGATGCTGAGAACGGCGTCCAGATCGACAAGTACAGATCGCGTCATTATCCCTCTTTTCGCAATGTCTCATCCTGATTTGTCCCAGTTATCAAGTCAATCGTCCAGCCCTAGATTGTCCTGGTCGGCCTTCGGAGGGTCGCGGCCCACAGCCGGCACAGGCTGGAAACATGATTGGAAGACCAGGATGACGATCAAACTACCCAAGGGCATCGAAGCCTATTTCGACGCCGACCGAGATGGCAGCCCCGATGCTGTCGCAGCCGCCTTTGACGAAAACGGCAGCGTGAAGGATAAGGGCAAGACCCACTGGGGTCGTGATGCCATTCGCAAGTGGATGGCTGATGAAAGCAAGCAATACAGCTACACGGTCGAACCCTTCCTGATCGCCACTGAGAACGGGAAGACCCAGGTGACGGCCCATGCCGTCGGCACGTTCCCCGGCAGCCCGATTGATCTGCGATTCCTCTTCGTGCTTGCGGGTGACAAGGTCGCAGAACTGGAGATCACTGTATGACCCAGTTCCTCACGCTGCAGGGGCGTCGGGCCCTGATCACCGGCGGTACGTCGGGCGCCGGCGCCGCAACCGTGGCGCTCTTCCAGGAGCTTGGCGCCCGGGTGCTGACCACCGCGCGCACCAAGCCGGCGAACTTTTCCGGTGCGGCGTTCGTCGAAGCCGACTTGACCACCACGGCGGGGGTCCAAACCGTCGTCGACGCAGTGCATCGGGATCTTGGCGGGCTCGATATCCTCGTCAACGTGCTCGGCGGCTCGTCTGCTCCTTCGGGCGGCTTTGCAGCGCTCACCGATGAGGAGTGGGACAGGGAGTTCAATCTCAACTTCTTTCCGGCGGTCCGGCTTGATCGTGCTCTCATCCCCGGCATGGTCGCTCAGGGGAGCGGCGTCGTTATCCACGTGACCTCGATCCAGAGAAATCTTCCATTACCCGAGGCGACAACCGGCTATGCCTCGGCCAAGGCAGCCCTCAACACGTACAGCAAGAGCATCTCCAAGGAGGTTTC
>NZ_JBYCZP010000055.1:0-1654 GCF_057586295.1 Rhizobium sp. SRI_017
CCAGACTGTGTGAAAACCCTCAATGCCGGGCATTCGAGCACATTGATAGCCTCACCAAGCGCCCTTGAGGTGCAGATTGACAGCCCTGCAGGATTGGACGGCCCTTGATGGGCAAACGGCGTAGATAGATTTCTGTAGGATCAGGCTGGCTGCCCGGTTTCGGTCAGGTTGCTGCGATCAGGCCCTGGACGCCAACGAGAGTGATTGCCCTGCGGATATTATAGGCGAGCGCCGTCAGGCTGAATTCGCCCCGAACGTTGTCCAGCCGGCGCATCAGAAACGCACCTTGGTTCATCCATTGCTTGATCGAGCCGAATGGATGTTCGACGCTCTCACGTCTGATATCGAGAAGTTCCGGCCGGGTCGCCAGTCGTTCTGCCATTCGCTCCAGAATGGCCTCATTCTGGTAACGGATAATCTGCCGGTAAGCGCTCTTCGTGCACTTGTCGCGCAGCTGGCAATTCCGACAGGCTGCTCGATTGCAATACGCTATGGTCGGATGATCTTGGTCCTTGGAGAAATATCGCGGCGATAGCCGTTCGCCGGCGGGGCAGAGATAGACATCAGCTTCACTGTCATAACGGAACTGCTCTTTGGGAAAATGGCCATTGTGTGCCGCTGTACTGCGGGCAGGTTTTGGAACGAACGGCACCACGGCGACCGCTTCGCAAGCCTCGATATCCGTGATCGAGAAATAGCCTCTGTCAGCGACCGCATCGAGTTGGCTGACGTCGAGGTTCTCCCGCGCGGCTGCCGCTGTCTGCGCCAACAAACCCAGATCGCTGACTTTGTTGTGGACCTGCTGCTCGGCGATCAGCTTATGCTTCGCATCGACCGCGATCTGGATATTGTAGCCCACTCCAACCCTCGCGCCGGTGTGCATTGCCCTACTATCCGGATCTGTCAGGGAAATTTGGCCTTCACCGCTTTGTGCAAGAGCTTTGCTGTGTTCCTCAAGGTGGACCCGCCGCTCTCGGATTGCCGCGATTTTCTGCTGCAGGTTCTCGACCGACCGAGTTTGCTGCCCGCCTTCGTCCGTCTGGTCGGCTTCATCAAGCTGCTTGAGGTAGCGTTCCAGGCGCTCGTCGTTCTGAGATAGCGCGGTCGCAAGCTTGGCTTCGGTAAAATTGCGATCACGACTGTTGACTGCTTTGATTCTCGTGCCATCGACAGCGACCAACTCCCGCCCGTAAAGGTCAAGCTCCCGGCAAAGCGTGACAAATGCCCTGAACACCTGTCGAAAGGCCTTTCGATTGTCACGGCGGAAATCGGCGATCGTCTTGAAGTCCGGCTTCAGATGCCGAAGCAGCCAGATCACCTCAATGTTGCGATGTGTCTCTGTTTCCAGCCGGCGGCTTGATCGCACCCGGTTGAGATAGCCATAGATGTAGAGCCTCAGAAGATCTGCCGGATTATAGCCGGGACGACCCGTTTCCCTGGCAGCAGAACGGACAAAGCCTGCCCACTTCAAATCCAGTCCGTCAACGAAAGCGTCGATAAACCGGACAGGGTTGTCCATCCCGACATAATCTTCGACCGCCTCCGGCAAAAGCAGCATTTGCGACCGGTCTGATCCTGAAATGTGTGCCATGACGAATTATACCATCACAGCATAGTCCTTGGAATCCGTGGGCAGACTTTCCACACGGTCTGG
>NZ_JBYCZP010000056.1:0-1551 GCF_057586295.1 Rhizobium sp. SRI_017
GTGTCTGGAAAACCACAGGGGAAATCGGAGCGGACGGCGGAACGACGGGCGTCTGCGCGGGCGAATAGCTCGCCTGAGAAGGAGCCTCGCGGCCGGGGGCAACCCGGATGCCGCCTCGGGGGCGCGAGACGCATCCGAGGCTGCCGTATCGGTCTGCCATTTACTGATGTACGTAGAAGCCAGCAGATCGGCGTTGTCGGTAATGAGTGGGCTATGTTCACGGCCCTCTCGCTTCGCTGTCACTTCTCGTGTGATGGACACGAGGTGGAGGATCATCTCGTGTCCCTGGGCCTCCCTCGGAGTTGGAGGAGTGCCGGGCTGGTGCATGTCATAGAGGGCTGCCTTCATATGCGCCGTCATGACCTGGATCGTCAGACGTTCGTCATCGGCTCCGTCGAGGCCGAAAAGTGCCGCCACCTTTCTCTTGCGGCCTCCTCGTTATCCTCATCGTGATCGATGTTCTCGTCGTCGTTCATTATTCTCTCCAGGTCGCGGAAGGCCCTACGGGCGATTCCGGTGAGTTCGTCGGTGAGCGCCCGCGCTTTGGCGACGGGCATCGGGCCGAGACTCAATCGCAAGAGCCCGTTGCCTTTTGAGACGAGGCTCTTCGGCATCCTGATCTGAAGCAGCAGGGAATTGCCGTTGCGCACCAGGTATCGGCCGGAGGATGCCGATTTTTTGTTGCGATTCGGTTTCGACGCGGAAATGATTTCCGCGTCGCCTGCGGATACTTCAGGTTGTACCCCGCCTGATACCTTGGCTGATACTTTCATGGTCGGACTCTCTGGGTTAGGGCAGTTCCGTCAGAAATTTGCTAAGAAAGCCAAAGCCTTGAGGTTGATTGGCGGAGAGTGGAAATCCGATGGCGGAGAGGGTGGGATTCGAACCCACGGTACCCTCACAGGTACTCCGCATTTCGAGTGCGGTGCAATCGACCACTCTACCACCTCTCCGCATTCGCTTTCGCCCAGTGGCAGCCGGTCGAGGGCATTTGGGCGAAGCGTCGGCGCGATATAGCGATGAAAAATCGCGAGCGCAAGCAGGCTGTGAAGATTTTGATTGCGGGATGTGGCGTCAGTGTGCCGGCACAGCGCTGGCAGTTCGTCGATCCGGCAAAAAGATGGTGCCGTCAACAGCGACGCCATGCTTCTTGGCGGCGGCTGCCAATCTATCGTGGAGCCCAGCCATGGCCGGCGCCACGATTTATCCGCTCTCACGATCCCCGATCATAACGGACTGGCTACGAGGCGCCATGAGCCAATGCCACCCGACTACCGCGCATATCACGGCATCGAGCTTATCCTGGTCCGCCTTGGAAGGTGCCACCTTCGTGCTGTGACTGCGGCACCAGGACGTCAGGCCGGTAGTCTCATCTTTGCTTCCGAATTCGGCGATCAATAAATTGACCTCCTGCCAGTGCTCGATCTTGAACGTCTTGCGTCGCGCGGGATTATAACGTGGACCGCCAAGCCTTCCAGAGAAAACCTCGAAGAAGCCGGGCAGCGCCAGAGCCGGAAAGACCTCCATGATGAAAAGCCCCTCGGCTGCCTT
>NZ_JBYCZP010000057.1:0-1539 GCF_057586295.1 Rhizobium sp. SRI_017
GATACCGTTGAAAAAGTCGGCGTTGCTGTTGGTGTGAAGTTCTGATTCAGTCGTTCCAGGCATTGGGAGGACGAACCGATGATGGGCGAGCGGACCGTGATGCAGGAAGCGCTGTTCTACGAGTTCAGTATCGACCGTCATGTTCCTGCGGACCACCTATTGCGCTCTATCGACCGCTTCGTCGACCTGTCCGGACTTCGGTCCCATTTGCGGCCCTTCTACAGCGAGATCGGGCGGCCCTCGATCGATCCGGAACTGATGATCCGCATGCTGATCGTCGGCTACTGCTTCGGCATCCGTTCCGAGCGTCGGCTGTGTGAGGAAGTGCATCTGAACCTCGCCTATCGGTGGTTCTGTCGGCTCGGCCTGGAAGGCGATGTGCCGGATCATTCGACTTTCTCCAAGAACCGGCATGGCCGCTTCCGAGATAGCGATCTGTTGCGCGAGCTATTCGAGACGACAGTAAGGCGTTGCATCGAGGAGGGCCTTGTCGGCGGCGAGGGCTTCGCCGTCGATGCGAGCCTGATCAAGGCGGATGCGAACAAGCAGCGCTCGGCGGAAGGGTCCGAGCCGGTCGACTGGAGGGCGATGGCCGAGACCCGTCGCTCGGTCCAGGAATATCTCGACACGCTCGATGACGCCGCATGGGGTGCAGCCAGTGAGGTGAAGCCGAAGTTCGTATCGAGGTCCGACCCGGCGGCGCAATGGACGGGAGCGCAGAAGGGTCACGCCTTCTTCGCCTACGCCACCAACTATCTGATCGATATGAACAATGCCGTCATCGTTGACGTCGAGGCGAGCCGGGCGATCCGACAGGCTGAAGTCGGTGCGGCACGCACGATGATCGAACGCACCCAGGATCGCTTCGACCTTTATCCGGAACGGCTGGCCGCCGATAGTGCTTATGGTTCTGCCGAGATGCTGGGCTGGCTGGTGCACGAGCGGGGGATAGAGCCGCATATCCCGGTCTTCGACAAGTCCGAACGGCGCGACGGCACATTCGAAAAGGGCGACTTCGTCTACGACCACAAGCGCGATCTCTATACCTGCCCTGGCGGCAAGGAGCTACGCTCGCGGCAGATCACCTACAAGAATGAGCGCCCGCTTGTCGACGAGAATGGCATGATACGCTACCGCGCCAGCAAGCACGACTGCGATGCCTGCGCCCTGAAACCCAAATGCTGTCCGACCACCCCGGCACGCAAGATACCGCGCTCCATCCATGAGGGCGCTCGCGACATGGCGCGCGACATCGCCAAAACGGAAGCCTATGTCACATCGAGGCGGGAGCGGAAGAAGGTCGAGATGCTCTTTGCGCACCTCAAACGTATCCTCAGACTGGATCGCTTGCGACTACGAGGACCGAACGGAGCCCGTGATGAGTTCCACCTCGCAGCCGCAGCCCAAAACCTCCGGAAACTCGCAAAGCTGATCCCCACGCCGATGCCGAAACCGGCGTGAGGGGTACTGCACCTCCGCACGTCCACTGAAATCCAGATGCTGCAGCCCAATCACGACCCGACTTTATCAACGGTATCG
>NZ_JBYCZP010000058.1:0-1456 GCF_057586295.1 Rhizobium sp. SRI_017
ACCGAGACCTGCCTGAAGATCGGCGGTCATCTCCGTTTCGAAAAGTACTACGAAAAGGCCAAGCATTCGAAGGCCTACTACGAGTGGCACACCCGCGCTCGTATCCAGGTTGAAGCCAAGAACGATTCCGAGTGGGGCACTGTCTACTCCTGGATCCGTCTGCAGGGCGACAGCTACAACAACAACACGACCGACTCGGTCGGTGGTGGTAACCGTACGCGTTGGTGGTACTACTTCGGCATTGGTGGTCTTGAATTCGGTCGCTTCGACTCGCCCGGCATCCGCTTCCAGGGCTACGGCGGTCGCACCGATTGGGGTGGTTCGTACGGCGACGAATGGGATCGTCAGTATGTCAGCTACACCGCGACTTTCGACAGCATCACTGCTTTCGTCGCGATCGAGAACGACCTCGTCAATGGCGTGAACTACAACTACGGCGCCGACACCAATGGTGACGGTATCGTCGACACCACCGTTCTCAACCAGAAGAAGGCTGACGGCGGCCGCACCTACATGCCGGACGTCTCGGCTGGTATCAAGGGAACCTTCGGCGAATACGAAGCCGGCGCCTTCATCGGTTACGACGAATCCGACGAATCGTTCAACGTCCGGAAGTGGGTCCGTGGCGATATCGGCATGTTCGGCTTCACCCTCATGGGCTTGTACTCCGACTCGGCTTCGAACAGCTTCTTTGCCTATGACGGCTTCAGCGGCATCCTCGGCCTGTCGGCCAAGGTCACCGACACGGTCAGCGTTGCGAAGGACATCCAGTGGTGGGATGACGACTCCTGGCGCGTGATCGGCAACGTTTCCTGGGCTGTTGCTCCGGGCTTCTCGGTCCTGCTCGAAGCCTCCTACGGCGACGGCGACTCGGTCGGCGACGACGTTCGCACCGGCATGCTCCGCTTCCAGCGCTCGTTCTAATTCAAGCTTGACTTGAATGCAGAAGGCCCGGGTTTTCCCGGGCCTCCTTATATCGCAGATCGGGAGGGTAGGTCGGGCAGCGTGAGTCTCCGGGACCGCTGCATGGTTCCGGCAACTGGCCGGGTCATTGATATCCGCAATATCGGATTTCCGGCGAACTCGGGGCGGCATTTCTACTGACTTCTCGCGATTTGAGACGAATTCGACTGAGGATTGAGCTCGATATCTTTATGATTTTGTTAAGAATTATTACTGTTCGGTTAGCGATTGACCCCCAGCGTGATAGTTTTGTGTCTTTTTTGTAACAGAAATTTTCGAAGCGAGCCTCGGGGCGCTTGCCTCGGGTGTTTCAGCATTGCGAATCCACATCGCCCAATTATGATCCGGCCTCGAAGCACAGGGGGATACTCAGTGTTTCGGGGGATTGGGGCAGGGAATGCTGTCCTTCAGCGAGAAAAAGACCCGATCCGATTTTAACATTGACTGGAGGTCAACATGAACATCAAGAGCCTTCTTCTCGGCTCCGCCGCTG
>NZ_JBYCZP010000059.1:0-1400 GCF_057586295.1 Rhizobium sp. SRI_017
AAAACAAACAGAATTCTAGCGTTCTGAGAGGTAGCGGAACGAGGCGCGGTAGTAAATTTTCGAGACGGCACTCCTGCGGCGCTGGTAGGCCGCGACCGTGGCCCCGACGCCGCTCGCCGATGTCGGAGTTCTACTGAGCTCCCAAGTCCCAATGAGCTAGCTGGCGACAGAGACGGGCGCATTCCCGCCACCCTTTCATCGTAGCGCTGCATCGATCATGAACCAAAGGGAGACGATGGAGGTATTCACCGTCGACATTGGATTAGTATCGATAGCGATACGATTGCCGGCACGCCCCTATGAATAACCGTAGGGGTCCGCTAATGTTTCCGTTTCCTGGCGCCATCTTAGAGCGTCTCTGTCTTTGGAGCCTATGTCGAATGCCAAGGCTCGACCCTACAGGCGGCTTGTTCGAAGAAGAAGAGCGTATCCGCATGGCAATTTCGCTGATCCTTAAGACCGCAGTTGGCAGCCGACCGGAGAAGAAACTCTTCGGCGTTGACTTCGTCGATCTTGAGGGAAAGCCGATCTCGGCCGCCGCGGAGGCAGATATCCATGTATCGGCCAAGCAGGCCATCACGGCGTTTGAGAAGCGCGTGGTCGACATCGATGTTGAAGCCGAGTTCAATGGGTCAGTGCTTGTCGCCCTCATAGTCGCCTATACCGAGGTGAATTCCGGTGAGGAGCGACGGCTGAGGATCGACTATGGGTAAACGGTGAAGAGTTGCGTCAACCTGAGACGCGGGGCGACCGATCAGTCAGTGTTCGGCTTCGGTTGGTAAACGAACGGACCCACGAAAATCGGGGTCGCAAGCGCCATAGGCATCGAAGTTGTGCCGGGCCTTCGTCAGTGACAGCGAGCCGTTAGGCCCGTCACGAATCTCTTCGGCATCCTGATCGCCCTGTCCATCGTCCTCCAAAAAACACACTGGGCAAATCTCGTTGCCTCCCCGCTGGTGCAATGTCAGATGACGACAACATGGGCACCTATGAATAGTTTAATCGGAATAAGGCGTCAAAACGTTGTGAAACTTCATGGTCGGAGGATTGTTCTACGCTGCCACTTTGTCAACAAGACCTCGATTGCACTTGACGAAGAGACGCACTAACCTTGGACGAATAATGGCGGGCCTCTGCCGAAGGGATCAAGGTCGTGAATCGTTTGCTTCGCCCATTCGATCTATTTCTCGGCACTCTCCCTCTCTTCGACCGAGAGAGAGAGAGAGAGAGAGAGAGAGAGAGAGAGAGAGAACGAACGCTCGATAACCTTCCATTGTCGGACGTCTGCAATCACCGAAGGCGTGAGAAAACGACCCTTTGCAGACGTGTTTAGGAGACAACGTGACCGAGTGGGCTTCTACCGTAAGCGCCCGGTTGGGCGTTATCTTCGGCCTGCGGAC
>NZ_JBYCZP010000060.1:0-1338 GCF_057586295.1 Rhizobium sp. SRI_017
GCCGGGAATGTAGAAGAAGCCGGTGCCGTAAGCGTCGCAGACGCGAACGTATTCCATCGGCTCGGGCTCAGCAGCAACGACAGCGTCCGCTGCCTGTGCGCCGGAAACCACTGCCAGGGCAGCGGCGGAGCCGAGAAGAAGGCTCTTGATGTTCATGTTGACCTCCAGTCAATGTTAAAATCGGATCGGATCGGGTTTTTCTTGCTGAAGGACAGCATTCCTTGCCCCAATCCCCCGAAACACTGAGTGTCCCCTGTGCTTCAATGCCGGATCATAATTGAGCGATGCGGATTCGCAACGCGGAAACACCCGAGGCAAACGCCCCGAGCCGCGCTTCGAACATTTCTGTTACAGAAAAGACACAAAACCACCGCATTGGGGCGGGGTCGATCGGCAATCGAATAGAAATCCAGTCGAATTCGCATCAGCCGCTGCAAGCCAGACGAAGCGCAGACTTACGTTAGCCGGAAATCCGATATTGCGGATATCAATGACCCGGTCAGTTGCCGGATCCATTCTGCAGTCCCGGAGGCACATGCCTTCCGACCGCCATCCCCCGATCGTCGATAAGAAGGCCCGGGAGAACCCGGGCCTTCTGCATTCAAGTCAAGCTTGAATTAGAACGAGCGCTGGAAGCGGAGCATGCCGGTGCGAACGTCGTTGCCGACCGAGTCGCCGTCGCCATAGGATGCTTCGAGCAGGACCGAGAAGCCCGGAGCAACAGCCCAGGAAACGTTGCCGATCACGCGCCAGGAGTCGTCATCCCACCACTGAATGTCCTTCGCAACGCTGACCGTGTCGGTGACCTTGGCCGAAAGGCCGAGGATGCCGCTGAAGCCATCGTAATGGAAGAAGGCGTTGTTGGCCGAGTCGGAGTACAAGCCCATGAGGGTGAAGCCGAACATGCCGATGTCGCCACGAACCCACTTGCGAACCAGGAACGATTCGTCGGATTCGTCGTAACCGAAGTTTGCACCGACTTCGTATTCGCCGAAGGTGCCCTTGATACCAGCCGAGACGTCCGGCATGTAGGTGCGGCCGCCGTCGTTTGCCTTCTGGTTCCAGCTGTCGATAATGCCGTCGCCATTGAGGTCAGTGCCGTAGTTCACGCCGTTGTAGAGGTCATGTTCGATCGCGACGAAAGCAGTGATGCTGTCGAAAGTCGCAGTGTAGCTGACATACTGACGATCCCATTCGTCGCCGTACGAACCACCCCAATCGGTGCGACCGCCGTAGCCCATGAAGCGGATGCCGGGGGAGTCAAAGCGACCGAATTCGAGACCACCGATACCGAAGTAGTAGAACCAGCGAGTCTGGTTGCCGCCACCGACATCATCA
>NZ_JBYCZP010000061.1:0-1326 GCF_057586295.1 Rhizobium sp. SRI_017
GGGACTGTCAGGAATTTCGTGTACGGGCGTGCATAATGGGTACGAAGGAGATCACCCATGGCACGACGGAAAGAGCCTGTTATCCCGGATAGCATCCTGGACCAGTTATTGGCCGGTTCTGATGCGAAGACGGCTTTCGAGAGCAACGGGCTGCTCGATCAGTTGAAGAAGGCCTTGGCGGAACGGGCTTTGAACGCAGAGATGGATCATCACCTCTCTGGCGAGCCGACCGCCGGCAACAGCCGCAATGGCTACGGTCGCAAGACGGTGCTGACGGATAGCGGCTCGCTTGAGCTTTCCATCCCGCGCGACCGGCAGTCGAGCTTCGATCCTCAATTGCTGGCCAAATATCAGCGCCGCTTCCCAGGCTTCGACGAGAAGATCGTGTCGATGTATGCGCGAGGCATGAGCACGCGCGAGATCGTCGGGCATGTCCAGGAGCTTTACGGGATCGACGTGTCGCCCGACTTGATCTCGGCCGTCACCGACGCGGTGCTGGACGAGGTGGCGATATGGCAGTCACGGCCTCTGGAGCCGGTCTATCCGCTGGTATTCTTCGATGCCTTGCGCGTCAAAATCCGGGACGAAGGTCACGTTCGCAACAAGGCGGTGCATATTGCGCTCGGCGTACGAGGCGATGGCACGAAGGAAATTCTCGGCCTCTGGATCGAAACCAACGAGGGCGCGAAATTCTGGCTGCGGGTGATGAACGAGCTAAAGAACCGTGGTGTCGAGGACATCCTGATCGCCGTCGTTGACGGCCTGAAGGGCTTTCCCGAGGCCATCAATGCAGTCTTTGCAGAAACGACGGTGCAGACTTGCATCGTCCACCTGTTGCGAAACTCGCTGGATTTTGCCTCATGGAAAGACCGCAAGGACCTGGCCCGAGAGCTGAAATCCATCTACGGCGCTATCGACGATAGGGCGGCGGAAGCGGCGTTGATGACGTTCGAGGGTGGCTTCTGGGGCCGAAAATTCCCCGCCGTCGCCCAGATTTGGCGGCGAGCCTGGCAGGAGGTCATCCCATTCTTTGCCTTTCCCAAGGACGTGCGCCGGATCATCTACACCACGAACGCCATCGAAGCCTTGAACTCCAAGCTGCGCCGCGCCGTCCGGGCAAGAGGCCATTTCCCAAATGACGACGCTGCTACCAAACTGCTCTACCTGGTCTTGAACAGATCGGAGAAAGAGTGGAAGATGCCACCCAGGGAATGGGCGATGGCAAAATCGCAATTCTCAATTCTGTTTGCGGACCGCTTTCAGGCCGCAAGGGCGTAGACGCGAATGTTCAACCGCACGCCCGTACACGAAATTCCTGACAGTCCC
>NZ_JBYCZP010000062.1:0-1319 GCF_057586295.1 Rhizobium sp. SRI_017
GACATCGAATACAGCATGGTGGGTCGTCACCGACGGATCAAGGCCGACACCCTTTTTGATTACAAATCGCGAAGGGATAACAAGCGGGCCAAGGCTCTCGATGAACTCGGCGAACTCGACGGGGAGCTCCTCTGATTGTTCGCAAATCGTTTTACTGCCTTCGTTGATGCTTGCACGCTGGCGAGCGTTTTACGGAGGAATCTACTCTTGTCTCTGGCCGAGGCAGAGTTTTTCAGAGTGCGCTGGTCGTCCAAAGTGTTGGACGAGACAGAGACGGCGATTGAAAAGATCGCCGCGGGCCGCGGTTTTGTCGACTCGTCTGAACGCGCTAAGCGAGCGCGCCAAGCGATGGAAGTCGCCTTCGAAGAGGCGCTCGTTACAGATTTCGATGGCTTTCTGGGTGTTTGTCAAAGCCTCCCTGACCCGAACGATGAGCACGTCATCGCCGCAGCGCTAAAAACTCAGGCGGCAACAATTGTAACGGAAAATCTGTCGGATTTCCCCGCCGAGCTTCTCTCAAAGCTTGGCATCGAAGTTCGATCCGCCGACCACTTCATAGCAGACACCGTCGCACTGGACCTAGGGCGCGCGGTTGCCGCCATCCGCCAAATGAGGCTCCGCTTCAAAAATCCTGCCAAAACGGCCTCGGACCTTCTTCTAGAGATGGAAGCCAACGGATTGACCGAAACTGTCGATATTCTGAAGCCGCACTTTCTGTCGCTATAAAGCGCTCAGCTTTGAAAGGAGTACGATGCGGCTGGCGCTGACAACTGGGTGGCCGGCTCATAGCACGCCCCACGCCCGGAACCTCCCCCGCCCCGTCATAAGTGCGGCCAGTTCGGCGACGGTCTTGGTCGACAAGTCGGGTTTGCGCGCTGATAGCCTTTTGAAGGCCAAATACAGCTTTCCGGCCGGTCCCGGATCGTCACCCGCTTCGGTCAGAAGGACGGCATCACGAAGCACCTTCTCATCCTCATTTCGACCCATCAGTCGCACGGCAACCGCGGCGCATCTTAAGGCCTGACGCAACCGCCAGCAGCTCGCCCAGACGGGATCGCATCGAACCAGATCATCCAGTGTTTTCAAGGCAATGCCAGCGGCAAACGCGGCGTCCACGTCCGTCAGATTGCGCCCGCGCGCCACCGCCCAGTCCGGCACCCCGGGGCGGTCAGGTCGGCATTGTCAACGATGGTGGCACGTGCGAATCCATGCGGAGGATCGTAAATCAAGCGTGCAGTTTATGCCACCAATATCATATAGAACCGCACCACACGTCGTTAGTTGATTATGTCCGATAAGCTTGCATTATCGGATGTTTT
>NZ_JBYCZP010000063.1:0-1306 GCF_057586295.1 Rhizobium sp. SRI_017
CGACAGCCCGCCATAGCCAGCGTTTCCTGCCGGCAATGGTGATGACGACCTCGTCTAGATGCCACACGTCGTCCCCGCTGGGCTTCTTGCGGCGAAGGCGACACGCATAATCCGGGCCGAATTTCTTTCCCCAGCGGCGGATCGTTTCATAGGAGACGGCAATGCCGCGCTCTAGGAGCAGTTCCTCGACAAGGCGCAGGCTCAGCGGAAACCGAAAGTAGAGCCAGACCGCGTGGGCGATGATCTGGGGTGGGAAGCGATGGCGCTTGTAGCTGATTGGCAAAGTGTTCATGAACGTGCGTCTATAGCAGCCGCTCCTCACAAGACGTTACCTTGACATCGCCGCCGACAGCGTTCGGAACTCGATGGACGAGTACGTCAGGTTCATCGAACCTCAAATCCCGAAATTGAAGTGGCAGACCACGCATAACGACCCTAGTCCATTCAACACAATCGTTACCAGTGATACATTGGGTTTTATCGATTTCGGCGACGGCTGCTGGAGCCCAAGAATCCAGGATCTGGCTATCGCGGCAAGTCACCTCGTGATAGATCCAGCACTCCTTCTGGGCGGAGCCGAGCATCTCATTGCCGGCTATGCCGCGGTCGTTCCGCTCTCCGCCTTGGAAGCAAGGCTGCTAGTCGGGCTGATGCGTGCACGACAAAGCGCGCTGATACTTATCAACTACTGGCGCGCCGACCTTTTTCCGGCTGACGCACAATACATAAAAAAGAATGTTGCTCGTGCCGAGCGCGGCCTATCCATCCTGGCGCCTCTTTCTAATGCGTCAGATTAAGCGGCAGTCCTCGCGGCAGTATCACAGCCTTCGCCATAACTCTCAGATAGGCAGCAAACATGTCCACAGACCTCATGCCCAACCGCTACAGACCAGGTGAGTCCGACCTTCCAGCGCGCGAGGCCGCACTGATTGCCCGCCGCGATGCAGTTTTGGGAGCATCTTATCGGATGCAGTATCGACGGCCTGTGCATTTCGTTCGCGGTGAAGGCATGTGGCTCTACGATCCGGATGGTGGGGCCTATCTCGACTTCTACAACAACGTCCCTTCGCTTGGTCATTGCCACCCAGAGGTGAACGCGGCAATGGCCCAACAGGCGGCGCGTATCAGCGCCAATACGCGCTATCTCGAACCAAGACTTGTCGACTATGCTGAGCGGCTGGTTGATACGTTCCCAGTCGAGCTCGACCGCGTGGTCTTCACGTGCACGGGCAGCGAATCCAACGATCTCGCCCTACGCATTGCGCGCCTTGCGAGTGGCGGCGAGGGTGTGATTGTCTCCTCGTAC
>NZ_JBYCZP010000064.1:0-1228 GCF_057586295.1 Rhizobium sp. SRI_017
GTTCTATTCAACCGGGTACTGTCACGGACTCGATTGCAGCAGCTTTTGAGTGAGCAATCACTTTGCATCGTCGCGATGGAGGCTTGCGCCACCAGCCATTTCTGGGGTCGCTTTGCTCAAGGCTGCGGCCACAAGGTACGTCTGATCCCACCCATTTACGTGAAGCCCTTCGTCAAGCGGCAGAAGAATGACGCAGCCGATGCAGCAGCAATTGCAGAGGCCGCGCTGCGCCCGAACATGCACTATGTTGAAGTCAAGAGTGCTGAACATCAGGCGCGTGCAGTGGCGTTTCGAACGCACCAGTGCTTCGTGCGCCAGCGCACCCAGCTCATCAATGCGTTGCGTGGGCACCTCGGCGAATTCGGGATCGTCGTTGCTCAAGGACCAGCCAATCTCACTGCGGTTGTGGGCATTCTGGCCGATGAGACAAATGATCTCCCTGATGGAGTCAGAGAGATTGGTCAGCTTTACCTGGACCAGATCAGGCTGCTGACCGAGAAGATTGATGGGCTTATGCTGAAGCTTCGAGAAGCTACCAAGGCGAACGAAGATATGCGTCGACTTTGCACCGTTCCCGGCGTTGGGCCCGTGACCGCCGGCGCGATCTTAGCGTTCGCTCCCGATCTTCGTGCATTCAAGAGCGGCCGGAACTTTGCTGCCTGGCTCGGCCTTGTGCCCAGGCAGCACTCCACGGGTGGCAAGACACGATTGGGCGGTGTCAGCAAGATGGGGCAAACCGATATCCGAAAGCTACTCATCGTGGGGGCCATGAGCCTGATTCGCTGGATAGTGCGCAAGGGCGTCTTACCGGACAACTGGCTTGGAGGCATTCTGGGACGAAAGCCTCGAATGGTGGCGGCTGTCGCGCTCGCCAACAAGATGGCGCGCATCATATGGGCAATGATGACCACGGAGCAGAATTACAGAATGGCGTAATCCGCTGCCTTTCTCGAAAGGTAATGCGGTGATGCCTGGGGCCAAAAGCCCCGGTGAGAAGATCGACTGACGGAACGATGCGGAAAGGACTTCAATGTTCAGAATGGGGTAAACCAGTCCCGGCGCTCGAGCACAAAGCTCTCTGAACCGATGTGGTCCCTGTTCTTCGAACTGCATCCCGGCCCGTGGCTAATCAGGCCACATCAAGAGGCCTGACACACGACCGATAGAATTCCACGTTCGCAGACTACCGTCAAAAAAATCTTCTTGCCAAACCGGGGGCATCCACACA
>NZ_JBYCZP010000065.1:0-1213 GCF_057586295.1 Rhizobium sp. SRI_017
AGCATCGATGACATGTGGCGGCGCGCGGGCATTTTCATCGCAAAATCACCGAAGCCGCGTTAACAGGAAGACTTTGCGACAAGGCCCAGGAAGTTGTCATATTCCTCGAGTTTTGGCTTGTACGAATCCGGCACTTCAACCATAAAAGTGCCGGTGTTCGACAGGGTCGACCCTCATTCCTTGGGATTTCCGAGAGGTCTCCACAGGTGATGAATTTCTCCAGCTGATCAGACCCCGCCGGGAGTGATCCGCGGTCACTGGCTTGCCGTCCTGGGACGCAAATGGCCGAAAACCAAACTTGCGCCGACGGCTGCGACGCCCAGAAGGAGCAAGCACAACCACGCGAACGGAAAAGCTCCTGCATCCGCGAATACCGGACCGGCGAAGGCGGTGCCCGCCGCCGCTCCCAGAATCGCTATCACCAGGATACGCGACATCAGCGAGCCGTCAGGGTCGTTTTCGGTAATGATTCCGCTTAGGAATGGTGTCACGATATAGAAGCCGATATTCACAAAGATCTGAGTAGTCACGAATACCGGCGGTGTTGGCACCGTTAGAAGATAATAAATAGAGACGGCCATGATTAGGAAGCCCGTAATTATGAATGACAGCCGCCTGGCTCTATTGCTTGTCGCAAGTGGAACGGCAGCGCCGAGGAAGCCGCCGATCGAAGAAATCGCAAGGTAAATACCAACCTCAGTAGCACTCAAACCAGATCTCTCCCCGACGAAGCCACAGACAGCCCATTGAGCTGCCTGGACCATGTAGATCAAAAAGACAACGGACATTGCGGTCGCCATTTTTCGGCGAGGAAGCAGCGAGAGTTGGCCCCCGTCCGCAGCCTTCACCCGTTGCCTGAAAATTAGAGGGAACGTCGGAACTAATATCACTGTAAAAACGGCGAGCACCAGGAAGATTGGCATATTGTCATGTTGTTGCGGGAGCAGAGAGACCACCAGCAAAAGCAAGCCCGTGGCCATGCCGCCGATCAAGCTGATAGCACCCCACAATCGTTCAGCGTTGGGACATGAGGCCAAGCTCATGGAAACCAAGCTGAAAACAGCGCCTTCACCCAAACCGGTTAAGAAACGTGCGCCGCCAAGTAGCAGGGGGGCCTGGACATAAAAGCTGCCGACTTGCCCGATAAACACGGCGAGCAGGCTGGCTGCGGCAAGACCTTTTCCGGGCTTGAGACGGAGCTTCGGCGTTAACA
>NZ_JBYCZP010000066.1:0-1130 GCF_057586295.1 Rhizobium sp. SRI_017
GGGCGTTGGCGCGTGGATCAGCAAGTGAGCGGAATTTGGTCTTTGATGGGCTCGCTTATTTGGTTGCTCCCGTCGAGGCTCGGTAACGAACGGATTTCGGGCGTCCGTAGGCGAGCATTCGGTTAAGAATGGCCACGCCGATCGCAGCTTCAGTCTGCTGCGCCCGGAATGAACGAGCACGTAGCCGCGGACCGATGACGCCCTTGTATCGACCCATCGCGGTTTCAACCAAAGCCCGTTTGCCATAGCCGGTGGACGTCTGCCATTTCAGCCGACCATCGATCTGCATCGATGCGATGTGATCGTCTCTCTGGCAACATGCTTGAACGTTGGGCCGTTCAACCGCGTTCGAGCGCGTTGGAATGACGACCTTCGCACCTGCGCTATGACGCAGCACTGCGTCATAGGTTGGAGTGCCATCATAGGCTCCATCGGCAGTGAACTGGCCGATCTCATCATCGAACTGATCCAGCAACGACTCCAGCTGCGAGGCATCGCCGGTTTCCTGATCTGTCAGGCTATGTGCAATGATCTCGCCACTGTCGGCATCAACAGCCAGATGAAGTTTTCGCCAGTTACGCCGGGACTTCGCTCCGTGCTTTTCTTCCAGCCATTGGCCCGCGCCATAGACCTTGAGCCCCGTACTGTCGACCAGAACATGAATGGGTCCGTCCGCCACATGCTGCCGGTCGTTGCTTCTGGCCGATGGCTTCCAGGTTCTGGCCCTGCGGCTGAGTGTCGTGTGATCGGGCACTGGCAAATTCAGTCCCATCATATCAAGCACCGAACCCAGAAGCCCTTCACTCTGGCGCAAACGCAATCCGAATACCATGCCCAGCATTAGCGTAGTTTCGATCGCCAGATCCGAATAGAGAGGCTGACCACCACGCGTCTTGCGCCGTGGGGCGGCCCAGCCCGCCAGCGCTTCCGGCGTTATCCAAAGGGTTAAACTGCCACGACGGCGAAGGCCCGCCTCATACTCCGCCCAGTTCGTCACCCTGAACTTCATTTTGCCGATGTGATGGCGGCGGGAGGCATTATGTTTGTGAGGCATGCTGGTTCAATCGGGCTATTTTCGATCGCAGCCACATAGTTGCAAAATGTTGAAATTTGATCCCCGCACCAATTCC
>NZ_JBYCZP010000067.1:0-1116 GCF_057586295.1 Rhizobium sp. SRI_017
ACACAAAGCCGAGCTGGGCTGTCATTGCTCGTCAGGACAAGGCCTTCGATCAGCGCATGCTGCAGGACATGGCCAAGCGCATCGGTGCTAAGGTGACTGAAGTAGACGCCAGCCATGCGCTGTTCTTCACACAGCCGGGCGTGATCGCTGACGTGATCGACGAGGCTGCGAAGAGCACGACGCAAGTCGCCAAGTAAAACCGGGCGCAAACAAAGGGCAGACGGCGAAAAACCGTCTGCTGGTGTCGCCAGGATCTGCCCCTGTATCCGATACCTCACGCATCATCGCGCGGGGCGCCGTCGGACCAGTCATCATAATTCGCCCGTTATGCATCCGCCACTGGACTTCATAATTACCGACGTCTGCTTTCGGGATGCACTGCTTTGGCCGATGTGACCGATTTGAGGGCGCTGAGCGGTCATAAGTCACGTCTCGGTCAACAAGTGGGCCGCGTGCAGAAGCCATCGGGATCACTAATGATTGCTTCGGATCGGTTGCGTCGAGACCCATCGACTGTAATGCAGGCAAGCGCTTTTATCCGACAGCTCCGGACCTCATTGCTGCCGTTGCCGGATGACGAGCGGCTTCACGACGTCGCGCTAGACCGGTTCTCCTCGGACAAAGCGAGGTGAGCCGGCCATTGCACCGGTCGTTCCGTTGTCAACCACGAGCTCTGCGGCCTGAATCCCCGAGCTATCGTCTGACGCAAGGAAGCACACGGCTTTGGCGACCTCGTCCGCGCTAACCATCCGGTTCAGAGGAGCCCGCTCGCCGAGCTTACGCTTGCGTTCCTCGCGGACCCCGGCTTCCAATTCTTCCATCCCCCAGCTCGGCGTATCTACCGCGCGTGGAACCACGAGGTTAACGCGGATGCCTCTGGGCGACAGTTCGGACGCGAACGACCGGACCATAGCAGCGGTCGCCGCCTTGCTGGCGGCATAGGCCGCCGCACCGGGCGGTCCGATAGTCGCGTAGACCGATCCCATCAGGATAATGGAGGCGCGATCGCGCAGATAAGGAAGCGCATGATGCACGGTCATGAAGGTGTTTTCTACTACCGCGAGCTGTCCTTGGAGCTGTGCTCTTGTCGTCTCACCGAGGACCGAATGAACGTAG
>NZ_JBYCZP010000068.1:0-1089 GCF_057586295.1 Rhizobium sp. SRI_017
GCCGAAGGGCGTACGGGTGGTGCGGGTTTCTCCGGGCTGGATCGCCGATCCGGGCGCCAACGGTCTGGCCCTGCGCATAGCCGAGGAAGCCGGCATTGACTACGACGCCGCAGTGCAGGTGATCATGAACTCGCTCGGTGGCATACCGCTCGGACGACCGGCGAAGCGGGAAGAGGTCGCCGACCTGATCGCGTTCCTTGCATCCGATCGAGCAGCGTCCATTACCGGGACAGAGCATGTGATCGACGGTGGGACTGTTCCGACCGCTTGAGCAAAAGACGGTGTGCCGGCTCACCGCGACCTTCATGTGCTGGAGGGATCGGCAAGGGCCCAGTTAGATAATTGCCCGTGGCCGCCGCGGTTGGGTTAGGCCGCCGCGGCTCCGTTCACCGATAGAAGCCGAGCCCGGCATATCGGCTCACGAAGGCGCAGCCCAACTGCCCAGTTTCGCGTAGATATCATCACGCAATTGCCTGATCTGATGATTGAGCGCACCGAGTTGATTTGGCGTGTGGCCGGATGCGTCCAGAAGCGCATCGCCCAGGCAGCCCGCCCGCGACCGGAGCGCGCGGCCCTCATCGGTCAAACCGATGACCACCTGCCGCTCATTGTCGGGATTGCGCGTCCGCCGCAGCAGCCCCGCGCTTTCCAGACGCTTGAGCAGGGGCGTCAGGGTACTCGATTCAAGGGCGAGCTTCTCGCCGATATGGCCAACCGTCTGCTCGTCCTCCTGCCACAGCACGTTCAGCACGAGGTATTGCGGATAGGTCAGGCCGAGTTGATCCAGCCAGGGCTTGTACAGCCGCTGGATTGCCATGCCCGCCGAGTAGATGGCGTAGCAGACCTGATTGTCGAGGGGCACGGGTTCGTTGGATTTCTGTTGGGCCATGAGGGTCTCCTTCCGCCTCGCTTATAGCTAACGTTTTCGTGAAAAGATATATCGCGATAAGAATTACCATTGACAATCATTCAAGCAGCCACTAGACAACAATTATCGCCATAACAATTATCGTACTAACACCAGGAGAGAGACAATGAAGGCCAGCACCATCATCGCCGCCACTGCAGCAATCGGCATCGCATCCGCTA
>NZ_JBYCZP010000069.1:0-1089 GCF_057586295.1 Rhizobium sp. SRI_017
TCCGAAGGGCGTGCGCGTGGTGCGGGTTTCTCCCGGCTGGATCGCCGATCCGGGGGCCAACGGTCTGGCCCTGCGCATAGCCGAGGAAGCCGGCATTGACTACGACGCCGCAGTGCAGGTGATCATGAACTCGCTCGGTGGCATACCGCTCGGACGACCGGCGAAGCCGGAAGAGGTCGCCGACCTGATCGCGTTCCTTGCATCCGATCGCGCATCGTCCATTACCGGGACAGAGCATGTGATCGACGGTGGGACTGTTCCGACCGCTTGAGCAAAAAGACGATGTGCCGGCTCACCGCGACCTTCATGTGCTGGATGGATCGGCAAGGGCCTCGTTAGACGATTGCCCGTGGCCGCCGCGGTTGGGATAAACCGCCGCGGCTCCGTACACCTACCGAACCCGAGCCCGGCTCATCGGCTCACGAAGGCGCAGCCCAGCCTCCCAGTTTCGCGTAGATATCGTCACGCAATTGCCGGACCTTATGATTGAGCGCACCGAGTTGGTCTGGCGTGTGGCCGGATGTGTCCACAAGCGCATCGCCCAGGCAGCCTGCCCGCGACCGGAGCGCGCGGCCCTCATCGGTCAAACCGATGACCACCTGCCGCTCATTGTCGGGATTGCGCGTCCGCCGCAGCAGCCCCGCGCCTTCCAGACGCTTGAGCAGGGGCGTCAGAGTACTCGATTCAAGGGCGAGCTTCTCGCCGATATGGCCAACCGTCTGCTCGTCCTCCTGCCACAGCACGTTCAGCACGAGGTATTGCGGATAGGTCAGGCCGAGTTGATCCAGCCAGGGCTTATACAGCCGCTGGATGGCCATGCCCGCGGAGTAAATCGCGTAGCAGACCTGATTGTCGAGTGGCACGGGGTCGTTGGATTTCTGTCGGGCCATGTGGGTCTCCTTCCGCCTGGCTTATAGCTAACGTTTTCGTGAAAAGATATATCGCGATAACAATTATGATTGACAGGCGTGAAGGCAATCGATAGACAATAATTATTGCGATAACATTTATCGCATAAAGCAAGGAGAGAGACAATGAAGACCAGCACCATCATCGCCGCCACTGCAGCAATCGGCATCGCATCCGCTG
>NZ_JBYCZP010000070.1:0-1052 GCF_057586295.1 Rhizobium sp. SRI_017
GGCTATGGCATCCGTAGCCTGTCCGGCATTAATGACACGATGGAAGCGACGCTGAAAGGACCCGTCACTCGTCTCGAGCTCGCCCAGCGTGTCAATATCGCGCAGCTCGAAGGCGTCCGGTGGCAGAAAGTCATTATCGGTGCCCATACGCCGGCGGAGATCCAGTCTGCGCAACAGAAAGGCGACGCTGCTCGCGTCGAGTTCAAAGAAGCGCTCGAAAGCGCGCTGCGCATTGCGAGCGAGAAGGGCCGTCCTCTGTGGCTGAAGATCCAAGAACTGTCGGCGAAGGCCGACGCCATCGATGACCGCATCCGGGCATTCATGCAGTCCGGCGCCGTTGATCAGGCCACCAAATTGTCGGTCACCGAAGCGCGCTCGGTAACCAACGAGCTCGATGCCGTCATCGGGGAGGTCGTCAGCCTCCAAAAGAAGTTTGTCGAAGAGGCCAATCTTGAGGCAAGTGCCTCCTATGCCTCCACCAGCACGATCATGATCGGCGTCGCCGCCGGCGCGGTTCTGATTGGCCTCATCGCGGCCTTCTGGATCTCGATGACCATCAGCCGCGGTCTGCAGCGTGCAACGAATGCGGTCCGCCAAGTCGCCGAGGGCGATCTGACCCGCACGGCCGAGATCACCACGCGCGACGAAATCGGTGACATGCTTGGCCATGTCAATGCGATGATTGAACGTCTGCGTGACGTCGTCGCCGGCGCCCTCTCCGCTTCGGACAACGTCTCCTCCGGCAGCCAGGAACTGTCGGCCAGCTCCGAAACACTGTCGCAAGGCGCGACGGAACAAGCGTCGGCTGCCGAAGAGGCATCCGCTGCGATGGAAGAGATGGCTGCGAACATCAAGCAGAATGCTGACAATGCGGCCCAGACCGAGAAGATCGCCCGCCAGTCGGCCAAGGATGCCGAAGCCTCGGGCGAGGCCGTTGTCCGTGCCGTAGGTGCTATGCGCACCATCGCTGGCAAGATCTCCGTCGTCCAGGAAATCGCCCGCCAGACCGATCTGCTCGCGCTCAACGCCGCGGTGGAAGCCGCCCGTGCCGG
>NZ_JBYCZP010000071.1:0-1032 GCF_057586295.1 Rhizobium sp. SRI_017
AACGCGTCTTCATACGGAATGTCGCCGTTCTGAATGATTTGTCCAACAATTCGTTCAGGCTTCATGATGGCCAGCCTTGCTCCGATGGGAGAGCCGAAGTCATGTAGATAGAGAACGAAACGATCCAGTTTTAGCGCGTCGACGAATGCATCGAGCCAGGTGGATAGCCATCGAACGTGTAGGAGAAGCCCTCTGGATTGTCGCTATAGCCGAAGCCCGGATAATCCGGTGCAATCACTCGCCACCTATCCGCCAACTCGGACATCAAGTTCCGGAATTCGTAAGATGAGCACGGGTAGCCGTGCGGCAATAATACCGCTGGCGCATCCGGTTGACCGGCCTCTCGATAGAAAGTTCAACACCGGCTATGGAGGCCCTACAATGCCTGATACGCGTGTCCATGAATTGCTCCTTTAAAGTTTAGCGCGTAACGTCTGCAGATAGCTGCGGTTCCGCAGCATATACCCACGCCGGGCAGTGTCATTTATCCCGCGGCAACATCCGGGTGTTGTGTTGCATCGCTGTAGCCGCAGGCTGTAGAATGAGCTAAATGTTCGAGGGACAATCGGCCCCTACAATTTGCGGACTCTCGGGAGAACAAGGAATGATCGACCACGCTACCTTGCTGGCCTATTGTGCAATTGTTCTGGGCTTCGTTTTCATTCCAGGGCCAGCAACACTGTTGACTATCGCAAGAGCCACGACCTCTGGTGCTAAAGTTGGCCTTGCTACCGGCGCAGGGATCACAGCGGGCGACATCATCCATACAGCTTTCGCAGTGGTTGGAATCTCAGCGATAATCGCGGCATCCGCAACGCTGTTCGATATCATCAAATACATTGGCGCAGCGTATCTGTTTTATCTAGGCGTCAAGGCAATCCTGGCAAAGGACTCCACTGTGTTTGGGAAACGCGAACTGCCGCTTACGGCTGCTCAAGCCTTCCGGCAGGGCATTCTGGCTGAAGTGCTCAATCCAAAAACCGCATTGTTCTTTCTGGCCTTCCTTCCGCAATTCGTGCGCCCTGAGAATGG
>NZ_JBYCZP010000072.1:0-1026 GCF_057586295.1 Rhizobium sp. SRI_017
ACATCACAGCTTGACGACCCCGCTATGGGCCTCGATTCCACCGGTCCGAGTGCATGGAGCGCCACGACCTGGTTTGCCGTTGTTTCAATGGCAGCCACAAGCTTTGCGCTGGTGTCAGCTGAATTCCTGCCGGCGGGCCTGTTGACGCCAATGGCGCGTGATCTCGGCATCAGCGAAGGAACGGCCGGTCAGGTCGTCACCGCCACCGCGTCGGTTGGTGCGGTGACGGCCTTGTTGAGCAATGTACTGATCGGCAAACTGAACCGGAAGACGGTCCTGGTTGGCCTAAGTGCCTTAGCTATCGGCTCCAATCTCCTGGCCGCGCTGGCGACGGATTTTTGGCTATTGCTGTTGGGCCGAGCCGGGCTGGGTATCGCGCTTAGTGGTTTCTGGGCGCTTTCAGTTGCCGTGGTGGCGAGATTGGTTGGCACCAATGCGACGGGTCGGGGCATGGCTATTGTCACCCTCGGCGTCTCTCTTGCCACCATAGCAGCACCATCTATGGGTGCTTTGATTAGCGATTGGATCGGCTGGCGTGCCGCCATGGCCATGACCGCAGGGCTCGCAGCGATTGCGCTGCTGCTGCAAATACTCAGCTTGCCGACCCTACCTGCAAGCACAAGCAACAGTCTTTCTGACGTCTTCCGGCTGACGAGACGGCGCACTGTTCAACTGGGAATGCTTGCCATCCTCTTGTTGATGACGGGACATTTTGCCGGCTCGGTCTACGTGCGACCTTTCCTCGAACAAGTGACGCTGCTTGGCACCGGGGCGGTTGCCTTGGCGCTCCTCGGGTTTGGCATCGCCGCTGTGATCGGCAATGTCGCCGGCGGCCGACTGGCAGACGCCAATATCCGCACGGCACTCGCCGTGACCGGCGCATTGATGGCGTTTGCGGCGCTTGCTCTCGTAGTCTGGGGTGCACATAGCGGCATCGCGTTTGCCCTGGTCACACTTTGGGGTTTCGCTTTTGGGATGGCCCCGGTGGTCCTACCTACCAACTTGTCCCGCGGCGCAGCGGATGCC
>NZ_JBYCZP010000073.1:0-972 GCF_057586295.1 Rhizobium sp. SRI_017
CTACTTGTTTAGTCCTGGGAATTGATGGGTTGGATCGAAGGTGAATTGATCCGGCTCTTTTGTCCAGCAATTGCAAATGAATTCGTATGGTGTGAGGCCTTTGAGGGTCTTCAATCGTCGTGCGAAATTATAGGCGGAGACGAAGTCGGCGAGGTGCTGGCGGAGCTGATCGTGGCTCTCATAGTAGAAGCTCTTGACGGTTGCGTCCTTGATGGTGCGGTTCATGCGCTCGACCTGGCCATTGTCCAGGGGTGCTTGGGCTTTGTGGTGCGGTGCTCGATATCGGCTTTGGCGCAGGCGTATTCGAAGGCGTGCGCCCGGAAGATTTCACCTGCCGCCATTGCCTCCTTGATGAGGGGAACGGCGGAGCCACCGGCGCCCGGCGTGGTGAACTGGATGCCATTGTCGGTGAGAACGGTGTGAACCCTGTAGGGCACGGCCTTGAGGAGGTTGCGCAGGAAGTCGCCCGAGACCGCCGTCGTCGCCTTCTCGTGCAGCTCGACAAAAGCGAATTTGGAGGTCCGGTCGATAGCGACGAACATATGCAGCTTGCCCAGTTCGGTGCGCACCTCGGCAATATCGATGTGGAAGTAGCCAATCGGGTAGGTCTTGAACCTCTTCTTTGGAGGCTTGTCGCCCTCGACATCCGGCAGGCGGCCGATGCCATGGCGTTGCAGGCAGCGATGCAAGGAAGACCGCGTCAGGTGCGGTATTGTCGGCTGTAGTGCATAAAGGCAGTCGTCCAGTGGCAAGAGGGCATAGCGCCGGAAAGCAACAATGACGGCCTCTTCTTCCACCGAAAGGACCGTTGACTTCGGCTCCTTGGGACCGGTCGGAACATCGGCCGTCGAAGCACGCTTGCGCCACTTGGCCACCGTCTTCTGATTGATCCCATAGCGCTTGGAAAGCGCCCTCAGGCTCTCTTGACTATTTTGTATTGCTCGACGGATTGCCTCCGTCGTCGTGGCGCTG
>NZ_JBYCZP010000074.1:0-946 GCF_057586295.1 Rhizobium sp. SRI_017
GTCCTTACCGGGGCGTTGGTCACGGAGACTGTGTTTACCTGGCCGGGAATGGGTCGGCTGTTCCTCGATAGCCTTGGCTACAGCGACTACCCGGTCGTCATGGGACTGCTGATGTTCTCCGCCATATTGGTAATCGGGTGCAACTTTATCGCCGACATCGCCGTGGCCATCATCGATCCCCGCATCCGCTTGAGCTAAGCGCCTAAGTCCACGCCCAACAGGAGGCACTCGTCATGACCGCTATCGTCATCAATCCGGGATCGGACCGCTGGTGGAACAGCCGCGCGGCTCACCGCTTCATGAGCCATCATCTGGCACTCCTGGGCATAGCGATGATCGTAGCGCTGACGCTATGTTGCGTCGTCGGACCCTATTTGCTTCCATATGATTCCCTCTACATCGATCTGCGGGCGCGCTTTGCAGGCCCGTTCACTGGCCATCATTATCTCGGCACCGATCCCCTAGGACGCGATGTCGCAGCGCGACTGTTCATGGCCGGTCGGACCTCGCTTCTCGTCGGCTTCTCCGCGATGCTCTTGTCGACGCTTGTTGGAACGGTCGTCGGCGTCATAGCGGGATATCGCGGCGGCTGGATCGGGGCGTCGCTGATGCGCACGGTCGATGGCTTCCTGGCGTTTCCGTCGATCTTCCTGGTGTTGGCTCTCGCCGCTGCTCTCAAGCCCAGCCCGATCATGATCACCGTTGTCATCGCCGCCAGCAGTTGGATGGAGGTTGCGCGCATCGTCGAGGCCGAGGTCCACTCTCTCCGCGAGCGGGAATTCGTACAAGCCGGGCGCATGTTGGGATTGAGCGGTACCCATATCATGTTCCGCGAGATCCTTCCCAACGCCATCGGTCCGATTATCGTCGCCTCCACGCTGACGATTGCCCGCGCGATCCTCATGGAGGCCTATATCAGCTTCCTCGGCTACGGAATCCAGCCGCC
>NZ_JBYCZP010000075.1:0-904 GCF_057586295.1 Rhizobium sp. SRI_017
GTGTCCGTCATTGAAATAACTCCAAGGTGTGGAGGTCTTCATAGCGGAGTTTTTTAGGACAATATGTATCCTAAAGTCCGAATTCTATGTCCGTTCGTCCTGAAATGGTGCGGCGCACAACGCCAGGTGAAAGGCTCGTAATGCGCTTGAAGGCGCGAGCGAAAGAAGCTTCTGATTCATAGCCCAGTTGAGAAGCGACTTGGGCAACCGACATATTTTGACCGAGTAACTCTCGTGCAAGCTGCATGCGCAGACGGGTGAGATACCGTGCCGCACCTTCTCCTAAGATGGCGCTGAAACGTTCCGCGAAGATCGAGCGTGATTGACCTGCCACGGCAGCAAGGGTCTCCAGCGTCCAGCCATGGCCGGGATCTCGGTGCATGGCTGCCAGCGCACGTCCGATATGAGGATCACGAATTGCAGCGAGCCAGCCGCTGGTCGAAGCCCCGCTGCAATTGACCCAGCAGCGAATAAGCCGCGCGACGAGTACATCCGCCATGCGTGATAAAACCGTGGCGCTGCCTATCTGGGGCTGCGCCGCCTCTGCCGTCATGGCGGTGAGGAGAGGGTTGACGATCGGATCATTGCCAGCAACATCACAACCCTTGATGATCGGTGGCATCAGGGCGATTAACGGGTTGAGCACATTCGCACCCAAAGCCATGGAACCGCAGAACAAGGTGCTTGTCGCTCCTGTTCCTTCCTGCACCACTTCGCAGACATTGCCTCCCAACTTGGTGACCTGGCAGCTCTTGAGCGAGTCCTCCACAACATCCGGTCTACTGGCCAGTCGGTGTTCCACCCCTTGTGGCAACAGCACCAGATCGCCGTCTTGCAACTCCTGCCATCCCTGGACTTCGGTATAGATCCAACATGGCCCCTCACCGACGAAATGAAAGCGAAG
>NZ_JBYCZP010000076.1:0-874 GCF_057586295.1 Rhizobium sp. SRI_017
AGGCTGTGGTGACAAATTAACTATTTGATCCATAGCATGATGCTTGCGAGCTTTATGAAGCCGAGGAAGTTAGCGGCGAGCTTGTCGTAACGCGTTGCGATGCGACGCCATTGTTTGAGCTTGGCAAATTGGCAAAGAAGCCCTCGATACCCCATCGTTGCCTGTAGGCTATCTGATCGTAAGCGTGTTGGTATCTGCGATGCCTGCGCGGTGGAATGACCGGTTCACCGCCCTGTTCGAGAATGATGTCATGGAGACTGTCGGCGTCGTAGGCGCGGTCCGCAAGCACTTTCCTTGCCGCCAATCCGCGCACCAGCTCGCAAGCCGGTGCCATATCATTCTGTTGTCCGGGGCCGAGATGGAAGCGAACCGGCAGTCCCAGCGCATCGACTACTGCATGGATTTTGCTGCCAAAGCCGCCGCGGGACCGGCCGAGAGCCTGGGCTTTCGTTCCCCCCTTTTTCGGCGTCCGCCATCTGCTTGTGCCTGCGCCCGGATCACGGTTGCGTCGATGGATAGCCACTCCATGTCCGGGTCGGCAGCGACCGCTTGAAAAATTTTGTCGAATATGCCCTGTTCGATCCAGCGATAGTATCGCCGTTTGATCGTCTGGTACGGGCCGAAACGGTCCTCTGGAAGATCACGCCAACGCGCGCCAGACCGGGCTAGCCACAAAACTGCGTCGAAGAACCGGCGACCGTCGCTGCGAGGGCCGCGTTTGCCTTTGCGACCACCTGGCACGAATGCCTTCAACCGTTCCCACTGGTCGTCTCGAAGAACTTCGCCATCCATCGCCAACCTCCAAAAGTCAGCGTTGAATCTGATTTGCAGATCAGACGGAACCCCAGTCCGTTAATTTGTCACCACAGCCTAG
>NZ_JBYCZP010000077.1:0-825 GCF_057586295.1 Rhizobium sp. SRI_017
TCCGATACCGACAGCGCCCCATACTTGACGGCATTGGTCGCGAGTTCGTGGATAAGCAGGCTGACGGGCTGAACGGCGTTGTGACCAAGTATGACGATCGGACCTTCAAGCTGCAACTGGTTGACCTCTTGATAGACTCTCGTTTCGTCGGAGATAATCGCTGCCAAGTCTGCGCCCTCCCACCGATTCTGGGCAAGCAGGGAATGTGCCCGGCTCAGCGCCGACACACGACCTCGAACTGCGATGATGAACGCTTCCTTGGTATCGGCGCGCGTCAGGGAGACCAGGGCCTGGACGACAGCCAGGGCATTCTTGGCCCGGTGATCGACCTCGCGGGCCAGCAATTGGCGGGAGTCTTCGTTGGCCTTGCGCTCGGTGATATCGCGCAGGATGACCGTTGCGAGCTTGCCCTCACCGATCTGGATTTGCGAAATCGACGCTTCCAGCGGAAATTCCTCGCCATTGGCACGCAGGCCGCTGATTGCCCCGAGCGCGCCCATCCGTCGGTTGGTCACCCCGGTTTCCTTGAACAGGCGGATATGCTCGGCGTGTCCATGGCGAAAGCGCTCGGGGATGAACCGCTCGATCGGCGCGCCGAGCGCTTGTTGGGCCGTGACGCCGAACATGCGCTCGGCGGCCGGGTTGAACAGCACGATCTGCTGATTCTCATCGACCGTGATCAGCGCATCCATCGCCGATTCCACGATGCCTTCCATTCGCCGCCGGCTTTCCAGCAGGGCGTCCTCGGCGGCCTTGCGCTCGGTTATGTCGCGCAGGATGACGGTGGACAGGCGTTCGCCGCCCACTTCCACCTGCGAGATGGAC
>NZ_JBYCZP010000078.1:0-807 GCF_057586295.1 Rhizobium sp. SRI_017
GGGTGCTGTCACGTTGTTTGAAAAAGGTCAGCATTGAGTAGCGGGATCCATATTAGGCCCGCATTCCGGTTACGGCTTTCCATTCCGCCATGGCCTTGAGGCGGTGGATATGGATGGCCAGCGCTGAGTTTTTGGAGCTTGGTGGGACGAAGAGATTTCGCAGCGCTGAGAAAATGTTGAGGAAACGCTGCAGACCTCCAGGCGATCGGAAGCCCTGTATCATTCGCTCTCGTTTTCGCAAAGGTAGATGCGAGTTCTCCGCTCGATTGTTTAATCCCTTGTGGGATCGGTGCTCGACGGCTGGCATGACGTCACGCTTAGCCGCACCATATGAGCGCAGTTTGTCGGTGATGATGCGCTTGGGTGCGAGACCTTGTTTCTTCAGAAGCCGGATCAGCAATCGCTTGGCGGCCTTGGTATCGCGGCGAGATTGTACGATTTCGTCGAGAACGTATCCGTCTTGGTCCACTGCGCGCCAAAGCCAATGCTTCCTGTCGCCGATGGAAATCACGACCTCATCCAGATACCAGACATCAAGATCCGAAGGCTTCTTCCGGCGCAATTGCCTAACATAGGCAGGACCGAATTTCCGGCACCATCGGCGGATGGTTTCATAAGAAACAACGATGCCGCGCTCCAACAGCATTTCCTCGACCAATCGCAGGCTCAGCGGAAACCGAAAATAGAGCCAAATTGCCCGAGCGATAATCTGTGGCGGAAAGCGATGGTTCTTATAATTGACGGTCGGCAAGCTCATCTGCCCGATCTACCACTCAACCGTTAAGCCGAAAACAACGTGACAGCACC
>NZ_JBYCZP010000079.1:0-770 GCF_057586295.1 Rhizobium sp. SRI_017
CTGGAGGCTGCCGGCAGCCTGATGGTCGTTTCGTTCCAGGTCGCCATTAGCATCGGTGCGCTTATCGGCGGCTACGTGGTCGATCGCTACGGTGCTTCAGCGCCATTGATACTTACAGCCATCTTGGCGTTATCGACCATCATTCTGGCGTTGCTGCAGCCCCGCAGCTGACTCTTCGAGCTCTGGCCACGAGAGCAGAACAGTGGAGTGCCCGGAGTGCCGGGTGAGGCTCAATCATGAAACGCGACGGTGCTTTCTCGTTATGGCGAGGAAGCACGTCCGATCGGCGATGACCGCGACGAACGATCCTCAATCAAGCTTCTATAGAAGATCGCCGCTCCCAACTAACACGCCGCTTTGCGCCCCCCCAAATCGGTCACATCGACCAAAGCTGTGCATCCCGAAAGCAGACGTCGGTAATTATAAAGTCCAGTGGCGGATGCATAACGGGCGAATTATGCTGACTGGTCCGACGGCGCCCCGCGCGGATGATGCGTGAGGTATCGGATACAGGGGCAGATCCTGGCGAGACCAGCAGACGGCTTTTCGCCGTCTGCCCTTTTTTGCGCCCGGTTTTACTTGGCGACTTGCTTTGTGCTCTTCGCAGCCTCGTCGATGACGTCAGCGATCACGGCCGGCTGTGTGAAGAACAGCGCATGGCTGGCGTCGACCTCAGTCACCTTTGCGCCAATGCGCTTGGCCATGTCCTGGCATCCGCTGGTCGAAAGCCTTGTCCTGGCGAGCGATAACGGCCCAGCTCGGCTTGGTGC
>NZ_JBYCZP010000080.1:0-757 GCF_057586295.1 Rhizobium sp. SRI_017
TCACTGTTGACCGAAGATCAGCGCACAGCCCTGGCACAGGCCATCGAGCGCGGCCCCACGCCTTATCTGGTCGGCGTCGTTCGCTGGCGTCTGTGTGATCTGGCCCAGTGGATTTGGGAAGAATTCCGAATGTCGGTGAGTGAGGAGACCCTGGGTCGCGAAGTGCGTGCCATGGGCTACCGCAAGCTCTCGGCTCGCCCGAGGCATCATGCGCAGGATGCAGAGGCGGCTGAGGCATTTAAAAAAACTTCCCCGCCGCTGTGGCAGAAATCGCCGCCGGTCCCGCCAAGGGCAAAGTGATCGAAATCTGGTTCCAGGGCGAGGCCCGGATCGGTCAAAAGAACAAGATCACGCGCCGCTGGGCCAAGCGCGGATCGAGGCCCTCAGCGCCGCACGATCAACGCACACGTTCGGCTTACATCTTCGGCGCGATCTGCCCAAAACATGGCAGGGCGGCTGCCCTCGTCATGTCCCGGTGCGATACCCATGCCATGAACCAGCATCTGATCGAGATATCCCGCAACGTCGCAAACAACCCACACGCCCTCCTCATCATGGACCAGGCGGGATGGCACATGTCCAACAACCTCGCCGTCCCCGAAAACATCACCATTCTGCCCCTACCGCCCAAATCGCCCGAGTTGAACCCCGTCGAGAATATCTGGCAGTTCATGAGGGACAACTGGCTCTCAAACCGCGTCTTCAAGTCCTACGAGGATATCGTCGACCATTGCTGTTACGCTTGGAGAACGCTGCA
>NZ_JBYCZP010000081.1:0-697 GCF_057586295.1 Rhizobium sp. SRI_017
GCCGCCGATCATGAAGTGCCTGATCGAGGGCGTCGAGGACGAAACCGGCATGGGCGGTCCGGCTTGCCCGCCAGCCGACGATCCGTCGGGCGAAGGCGTCGATCACGAAAGCCATGTAGACGAAGCCCTGCCAAGTGGCCACGGATGTGAAATCCGAAAGCCAGAGCATGTTCGGCGCGGGAGCCTTGAACTGGCGATTGACGCGGTCGAGCGGACATGGGGCAGCCTTGTCCGACATGGTGGTTCTGACCGGCTTGCCGCGAATGATGCCCTGAAGACCCATTGCCCTCATGAGCCGAGCAACGGTGCAGCGGGCGATGTCGTAACCATCTCGCTGCAACTGCCGCCAGACTTTCCGCACGCCATAGGCCTGGAAGTTCTCGTTGAACACTCGGCGTATCTCGACCGTCATGGCCATGTCGCGTCGGGCGCGGACCGACAGGCGATCCACGTCCGAGCGCCTGGCGATGACCTCATAATAGGTGGATGGGGCAATCGGCAGCAGCCTGCAGATCGGCTCGACCCCGAGCACCGAACGGTGTTCGTCGATGAAGGAAATCATCCCTTCAGTGGGCGGTCGAGCTCCGCCATCGCGAAATAAGCTGACGCCTTGCGCAAAATCTCGTTGGCCTGACGAAGCTCCCGGTTCTCCCGTTCCAGAGCCTTCATCTTCTCGGCAACATCGCTCGGCAGGCCA
>NZ_JBYCZP010000082.1:0-679 GCF_057586295.1 Rhizobium sp. SRI_017
ATGAGACATCGTCGTGCGCGTGTCCCTTTCGTGGCGAAAAGTCGGACTTCCCAATCCCGATATCCTCTTTCACTGCGGCTCGTTCGACCTTCGAGCGTTAAACTCCGTTCCGTATGTCGGCATTGAATCAGCCTCCAAGGACGATCCGGCGTATCTTGCCAAGCGCGACGCCTATCGTTGCCAGTTCGGCGATGTGCCGTTTGAGGGCGGTATGCATCGGGGCGGCCTCGACGCGGGACCTCAACTTGGTTGCTGGAACCCATATCTTGACGCAGACGGCCGTCTGGAGCGAGTCAAGCCAGCTGACGTCGCGGAAACAACTTCACCGACCAGAGGTGACGTCATAGGTTGCCGGCATCTCCTGCAGCTATCGCTGCGGTGCAAATCCTACGATGGAACGAAAGGGGCTCGAAGCCGTTCTGACTGTTGCGTGACGCGCATCTGAACCGGTTTGCCGGTCCGCACGAAAAAGGACGACCTATCTTGGACATCTCTTTGGCACTAAAAGCTACAACGGCTGCGCTGGCTGGCGATGTTTCCAACGTCGAATATGCTGCACTCCGCGCCGCTAGCAACATGCCGTTGGAATCTTCAGATTTCGATCGCGGGATCGCGGCAGGTATTGTGATTGCATGTCTTATGGAACATGAGGAAGAACTCGGTTTGGCCGAGAGCGTAT
>NZ_JBYCZP010000083.1:0-673 GCF_057586295.1 Rhizobium sp. SRI_017
AAGCCGCCACCAGGGCCTTCGACGTGAGACCTTTTTAACAGGGATCCCGCATCTTAAAACGACTGCCTCGCCGAATCAATTTCCTTGATCCACACTCTTTGCGCTGGGTGGGACGGATCGTCGTTCACCGTCGAGCGCAGATGCTCCGCAATATGTGCCACCCCGCGCGGTTACGACAGCCCTCTCAATGTCATGCCTCGACTGAAGCGTTGAGCGCATGGCAATGATGGCCGGTTGCCCGCCCCAATGAAGTAGCCGGCCATCTTGCTGTGGGTGCGAACCGATGAACGCTGGGCGAGGCAATCTAACAAATTTCCGGTTGCTTGGCCTCATTCTGCAGCGTCACTCCTGGCGAGCGAAGTTTCGGCATCAGATGCCGCTGAGTTTACAAACGAAATAGCCCATCAGGTTTGACATTCCGGATCGGCAGATGCCCGCAATTGGCCGTGTTGCGGCGTTCTCGCGCCAGAACCTTACCTCCAACTGATTGGCCGTCGATCTGCCTGCTGCTCGTTGTTGGCGTGATCGTCAGAAACAAGCGATAGCTAGGCTCAGGCCCTATTGATTAACGCGCTTTTCATTTTCGCGTGTTTTTGGTTCACTGATGGCGGGAGGAACTGCCATGAGTGATTTGTTTTTGCTGACGCCGTCGCAATTTGGTCGGATCAGACCG
>NZ_JBYCZP010000084.1:0-650 GCF_057586295.1 Rhizobium sp. SRI_017
GGGACGGGTTGACGTCTCATGGCGGATCTTGCCCTCTTATGAACTGGAGCTTCGCTGGGTCGAGTATGGTGGCCCACCTGTGAAGAAACCTGAGTCCAAAGGCTTCGGTTCAGTCTTGATGACGGAAGTCGCTACCCGCCAATTGTCCGGCCGAATCGATGTCACCTGGCCGACTTCCGGCATGTGCCTGGTCGCGACATTGCCCTCCTCGGTCTACCGTCCCGACATTGCTGCCGGCCCGGCTCCTGGCAAGGCCGATCCACATAAAGCTGGCTCGAGACGGCGGATACTTGTCGTCGAGGACGAGGCGCTCATCGCAATGGAGCTCTGCATGGAACTTGAATCGCGAGGCTGGGAAATCGTCGGGCCGGCCGCAACCACCGACGAGGCCATGCGGCTCATCGACGGCGCATCACTTCCGGATGTCGCCGTCCTGGATGTTAACCTCGGAGGTCAGATGGTCTATCCTTTCGCAGAATGGCTGCGGTCACACGACGTGCCTTTCCTGTTCTGCACGGGGTATGAGCAACTCGATGACCATAAGCGCTTCAGCAGCTGGCCGACAATTCGAAAGCCGGTGAACATGACCCTGCTGGACAGCGAACTGAACCGCATCTGGCATCCAACGTGATCAAGAAGATCAGCCAGCC
>NZ_JBYCZP010000085.1:0-637 GCF_057586295.1 Rhizobium sp. SRI_017
TGACGTCATTCTCAAGCCGAAGATCGGTGCCGCGGACTATCTCGCGGAATCGGGCATGCGCATCCGTGACGCCGTCAAGGGTGCGGCGATCGCACGGATTGGTGCCGGACGACGCAACGTGGGTTCGGCAACAACGCAAGCCAAACTCACCGCCGACGCGGTGCTGCCGCCGCCGAGCGGTCGGGCCATGGCCAAGACGACCGAAATGGTGGTCTGCGTCGGCGCCTCGACCGGGGGTACCGAAGCGTTGAGAGAGATGCTCGAGCAACTACCGGCCAACTCTCCCGGCCTCGTCATCGTCCAGCATATGCCGGAGAAGTTCACCGCCGCCTTTGCGCAGCGCCTCAACACGCTGTGCGAGGTGGAGATCAAGGAAGCGGAGAATGGAGATCCGGTGTTGCGCGGCCACGTACTGATCGCACCGGGCGACCGTCACACGCTGCTTGAGCGGCAGGGCGCGCGCTATGTCGTTTCCGTCCGGACCGGCCCGCTCGTTTCGCGCCATCGGCCTTCGGTCGACGTGCTGTTCCGCTCGGCGGCGCGTTCCGCCGGCGGAAATGCGATGGGTGTCATCATGACCGGCATGGGCGACGATGGGGCGCGCGGAATGGCTGAAATGCATACGGCCGGCGCCTAC
>NZ_JBYCZP010000086.1:0-637 GCF_057586295.1 Rhizobium sp. SRI_017
CGATGTCATTCTCAAGCCGAAGATCGGTGCCGCGGACTATCTCGCGGAATCGGGCATGCGCATCCGTGACGCCGTCAAGGGTGCGGCGATCGCACGGATTGGCGCCGGACGACGCAACGTGGGTTCGGCAACAACGCAAGCCAAACTCACCGCCGACGCGGTGCTGCCGCCGCCGAGCGGCCGGGCCATGGCCAAGACGACCGAAATGGTGGTCTGCGTCGGCGCCTCGACCGGGGGTACCGAAGCGTTGAGAGAGATGCTCGAGCAACTACCGGCCAACTCTCCCGGCCTCGTCATCGTCCAGCACATGCCGGAGAAGTTCACGGCCGCCTTCGCGCAGCGCCTCAACACGCTGTGCGAGGTGGAGATCAAGGAAGCGGAGAATGGAGATCCCGTGTTGCGCGGTCACGTGCTGATCGCACCGGGCGACCGTCACACGCTGCTTGAGCGGCAGGGCGCGCGCTACGTCGTTTCCGTCCGGACCGGCCCGCTCGTTTCGCGCCATCGGCCTTCGGTCGACGTGCTCTTCCGTTCGGCGGCACGTTCCGCCGGCGGAAATGCGATGGGTGTCATCATGACCGGCATGGGCGACGATGGGGCGCGCGGAATGGCCGAAATGCACACGGCCGGTGCCTAT
>NZ_JBYCZP010000087.1:0-636 GCF_057586295.1 Rhizobium sp. SRI_017
GCGACGATTTCTTCGCCTCGGGAATTCGGACTATTTTTGGGGCGAACCCGTGGAGGTCTATTGCGCTGCCTTATCCCCTAGTCATGATAGCTTCGAACAACGTCCCTTAAGCCACGAGATATCATGAACAAGTACTTCCGCGTTGCCCTCGCCACATCAGCTCTATTCATTACCGTCGCCAGCACCTCACCGGCATTTGCGTGGGGCTGCGTCGCCGTGTCCGAAAACGGAACCTACGGCTACAGCTACAATTTCGGCGATCAGGGCGACGCATCGGATCGCGCGCTCAACGAATGTGCGACACGCGCGACCACCGATCAAACGTGCAAAACCACCGAGTGCAACCAGGATTGGTGATCACTATAAAAGGCGGGCCCCAGCGCCTCCTCGTGACTGCGACCAGTGTCCAAGCGCGTCGTCAAGTAACCTCGCTTGACGGCAAGCCAACGGCCCATCCTACCTGAAGACACAACTAAAGATTGTTTTTTGAAAGAATGCTTGGGTGACTTGAGCGATGTAAGGGTTGGCTCTTTCAATGGGTTGGACTTGAAGCCAAGGTCGTATACGACTTCACGCCAAGTGGATTGAAAGCAACTTTGTCGCAACCATAAGTAAAATGGCATATGCTGGCGGCGA
>NZ_JBYCZP010000088.1:0-626 GCF_057586295.1 Rhizobium sp. SRI_017
AGGCCGCCGGCAAAGCCGATCAGCAGCATCGCCCGGTCGCGCAAGCCGCGCAGGCTTCCCCTGTCCAGCGTCTCGAGCATGGCGACCAAGTCTTCGGGCAGAATGGCTTCCTTCTGTCGGGGCGGGGAGGCGTGGGTGTTGCGGATGCCGGCCATCACGGTGGCGATGGCGCGGTCCTTGCGATCGAGCGGCGTGCCGCGCTGGGCGCAGTTCCAGCCGATGGCCGAAAGGCGGCGCTCGATCGTCGAGACGGAGTTCGCCTTCGCGCCGCGTTCGGCGGTCCCGGAGGCGCACGCGGTGATATAGAGGCCGACGACCTGCGGATCCGGGGGGAGGGGGGAAACATTCTGGCGCCGACACCAGGCGGAAAAGTGCTTCCAGTCGGCGGCATAGGCGCGGCGGGTATTGGTGGAACTGGCGGCTTCGACGTAGCCTCGCGCCCGATCGGCCAGTTGTTGTAGATGCGCCGGCAGGCCGGCGCCCGCCTCCGGCAAAGGGGCGGGGGGACCAGAACCACCGGCGTTCGTGTCGGCCGCTGCACCTGATTGGCCTAGGTTGGCTGTTGGCGGCTCCAGGTTCGTTGCGGGATCGCTCATGCCGTCTCCCACGGATTAATCACTGACGCA
>NZ_JBYCZP010000089.1:0-625 GCF_057586295.1 Rhizobium sp. SRI_017
GTGAGCGCCTGCCGGAAAGGGGCGCTCAAGCCATAACCGGCATCGGCAAGCACACAGCCGAAGCGCACGCCGGCTGCGCGAACCCGGTCGATCTCGGTCAGCGCGATCTCAGGCTTGGTGCTATAGGCACGATGGTCATCAGGCACACGGGCACTATCGAGCCGAGCGGGGTCGGACGTCCAGCTCTCGGGCAGGAACAGCCGCAGACCGACCATGATCGGCACTTCGCCAGAGGACAGCGTCAACGACACCAGCGTCTGGCAGTTAGCGTTCTTGCCGAGAGCCGAGGCGTATTGCGGCGCCACGCCGACCAAGTGGGTTCCCTTCTTGGGCAGCGCGGTGTCATCGACGATCAGCCAGGCATCGTTACTGCCAACTTGTCTGTCGGCCTCGGCGAGCAGCGCTGCTTCCAAGGGCGCAGCGCTCCAGACGCCGCTCGCAACGAAATGGTGCAGTTGGTCGTAGCTGACGGTGCCTGCACGTGCCGCCATCGGTTGAACGCTCTTACGATCACCAGGACCAATCAAGCCAGCAATATAGGCCGGGCACATCCGCGCTCGCGTCTTGTGCCGCAACGCCTCCACAAACGGCGTGAGCCATCCGTCCAAATCAGCTTTCCAGTTCC
>NZ_JBYCZP010000090.1:0-624 GCF_057586295.1 Rhizobium sp. SRI_017
AAGGTTTTCAGGGTCGAACGGCTTGGTGAGCCAACCGGTGGCGCCGGCCGCCTTGGCCTGCTGCCGCAGCTCGCCGTCGGACTCCGTGGTCAGGAAGATGACCGGAACGCCCATATGCGCCGGGATCTTGCGCAGCTCCCGTATCATCGTCAGGCCGTCCATGTTCGGCATGTTGAGGTCGGTGATGATGAGGTCGAACTGACCTGAATTGAGCTTGCCGATGCCGTCCATGCCATCGACGGCCTCGGTCACCTGGTAGCCGGCACCGGTCAGGGTCACGCGCGTCGTGAGCCGGATGCTCGCGGAATCGTCGACGGTCAGAATCTTAGCGGTCATTGTGCATTCTCCGAGTGAAGCCAGAATTTTAGATCGTCGAGCGCGGCGCCCTCGATGAAGCCGGCGCGGTTCAGCACATCGCGTAGCTTCGGGCTTGCCGGCTCGGCTAGCGCGAGTTCGCCGCCAACGTTGCGCTGACGGATACGGGCCGCTGCCACGAGCTGGACGAAGCTGAGATCGACGGGAGCTTCGGGATTGAGCTCGAGGCTGACGCTGCGCTCAATCAGCAAGCGCTCGGCAAGCATGGCCTTGATCGCTGCTGCGTTCCGAATGGTAAGATCGGTATCA
>NZ_JBYCZP010000091.1:0-624 GCF_057586295.1 Rhizobium sp. SRI_017
GAGGTTTTCGGGATCGAACGGCTTGGTGAGCCAACCGGTGGCACCGGCCGCCTTGGCCTGCTGGCGCAGCTCGCCGTCGGACTCCGTGGTCAGGAAGATGACCGGAACGCCCATATGCGCCGGGATCTTGCGCAGCTCCCGGATCATCGTCAGGCCGTCCATGTTCGGCATGTTGAGATCGGTGATGACGAGGTCGAACTGGCCTTCATTCAGCTTGCCGATGCCGTCCATGCCATCGACGGCCTCGGTCACCTGATAGCCGGCGCCGGTCAGGGTCACGCGCGTCGTGAGCCGGATGCTCGCGGAATCGTCGACGGTCAGAATCTTAGCAGTCATTGTGCATTCTCCGAGTGAAGCCAGAATTTTAGATCGTCGAGCGAGGCGCCCTCGATGAAGCCGGCGCGTCGCAGCACATCGCGCAGCTTCGGGCTTGCCGGCTCGGCGAGCGCGAGTTCGCCGCCAACGTTGCGCTGTCGGATACGGGCTGCCGCCACGAGCTGGACGAAGCTCAGATCGACGGGAGCGTCGGGATTGAGCTCGAGGCTGACGCTGCGCTCAACCAGCAAGCGCTCGGCAAGCATGGCCTTGATCACTGCTGCGTTCCGAATGGTAAGATCGGTATCG
>NZ_JBYCZP010000092.1:0-575 GCF_057586295.1 Rhizobium sp. SRI_017
TTCGAGGCATTCCTCGACGGCCGAGAGCGGGATGACATAGTTGCCCTTGCCGACGCGGACGAGAAGCCCGTCGATAATGGCGAGCGTCAAGGGGATGCGGAGCGCGACCACCGAGCCCTCGCCCGGCTTGCTCGTGATGTCGATCGTGCCGCGAAGCGCTTCCACCGTCTTCTTCACCACATCCATTCCGACGCCGCGGCCGGAGAGGTTTGTCACCTGCGCAGCGGTCGAGAAGCCGGGCTGGAAGATGAGCAGCAGCAGTTCCTGATCAGTCAGCGCTGCACCCGGCTGGATGATCCCGGAGGATTCCGCCTTCGCTCGAACGCGCTCGCGGTTGATGCCGCGGCCGTCGTCCCTGATCGTGATGATCACTTCGCCGCCGGTCTGGTGGGCCGAGAGGATAACCTGACCCTTGGGCGGCTTGCCGGCTGCGATACGATCCTCGGGCTTTTCGAGCCCGTGGTCGATCGAGTTGCGGACGAGGTGGACGAGCGGATCAGCCAGGCGGTCGATGACCGTCTTGTCGACTTCGGTCGTCTCGCCTTCGGTGATAAGCTCGATCTCCTTGCCCGTCT
>NZ_JBYCZP010000093.1:0-538 GCF_057586295.1 Rhizobium sp. SRI_017
ACGGCGCCGGCTTCCAGCGCCTGCATCAGGGTTGCCGATCCCTCCTCCGTGAGCGACGAGCACATCACCACCGGTATCGGCCTTTGCGACATGAGCTTGCGCAGGAAGGTGATGCCGTCCATGCGCGGCATCTCTACGTCCAGCGTGATGACATCAGGCAGATCTTCCTGGATCTTTCGCGCCGCCATGAACGGGTCGGAGGCCACGCCCATCACCTCGATCTCGGGATCTTCTTCCAGCACCTTGGTGAGTGCCTGCCGGACGCTCGCCGAGTCGTCGATGATAAGGACGCGGATTCTCTTCGGAGTCAAAGCCATCAAATCTTCCGGAACACAGTGTTGGCAACCTGCTTCACCGGAAGGGGTATGCCGGTAACGCTTTCTGAATGGCCGACGAAGAGATAGCCGCCGGGCATCAGGCAATCGCAAAGCCGGGTGAGCACCTTGGCCTGCGTTACCTTGTCGAAATAGATCAGCACATTGCGGCAGAAGATCATGTGCATGGGATCGCCAACCGGATAGCTGTCGTCCATCAGATT
>NZ_JBYCZP010000094.1:0-528 GCF_057586295.1 Rhizobium sp. SRI_017
CCAACGCCGCTGAAAAGATCCCTGACACCCAGGTCGTCAGGAACGTTGTCCTCGTCCACGGCGCGTTCGCCGACGGATCCGGCTGGCGCGGCGTCCATGACAATCTTACTCAGCGTGGCTACAAGGTGACCATCGTGCAGAATCCGCTGACCTCACTGGCCGACGATGTCGCCGCCACCAAGCGAGCAATCGAACGTCAGGACGGCCCCACCATTCTCGTCGGCCATTCCTGGGGTGGCGTCATGATCACCGAAGCGGGCATCGATCCCAAGGTCACCGGCCTCGTCTATGTCTCCGCACTGTCGCCTGATGCCGGCGAGACGACAGCGCAGCAATATGAAGGCTATACGACGCCGCCGGAATTCGTGATCGAACCGACGGCCGATGGCTTCGGCATCCTAAAGGCCGGCACATTCAAGGCGGGCTTTGCAGCCGATACGACCGACGAAGACGCTGCCTTCCTGGAGAACTCGCAGGTGCCGATCAATCTGTCGTCATTCGGTGTCAAGCTCGAGAATGCTGCATGGC
>NZ_JBYCZP010000095.1:0-512 GCF_057586295.1 Rhizobium sp. SRI_017
CTGGGAAGCTGCATTCCTGCAAGCGTGATCATCGGCAGCAGAGCGTTGCCGACAACATGCTTCATCAAGATCCGCCGCTCACTCAAACCCTTGGCCCGAGCCGTCTTGACGAATTCCTGGCTGATGACGTCAAGCGTCGCGGATCGCATGTAGCGGCTCCAAATGGCGATATGGACCAGGGCCAGCACGACGCTCGGCAGGATGAGGTGATGGAGATAGTTCAAGACCGAGCCATCGCCAATCGTGTACATGTTGCCGGCGGGCAGCCAGCCCAACTGGAGTGTAAAGACATAGATGCCAACAAGCCCGAACCAGAAAGTCGGGATGGACAATGCCACCATGGCGCCAACGGTCGCCAGATAATCGAAGGCCGAATAGCGGTGTGTGGCGCCGCGAATACCGATCCACGTTCCGATACCGATGGCAATGACGGTGGAAGACCCCATCAACAACAGCGTCGCGAACAGGTGACGACCAATCACGCTCAATACCGTCGAGCCGTCGCGGAAGGA
>NZ_JBYCZP010000096.1:0-493 GCF_057586295.1 Rhizobium sp. SRI_017
TGCGCAATTACGCGGCGGCGCCTTGTGGCAGCCGCACTTTGGCAAACTCAACAGCGCAGGACCGCGCGGCTCCAATCCCAATCAAGCCTTTCGGGAACATACTTGGGTTGCGTTTATTTCGTCTATTGCGTTTATTGCGAATAATGGTACCTTAAGATATCCTCGGAGAAATGTTCATGACAATGCCAGCTACGGCCCAAGGACTGGGCGGCCGTTTGCCATCTTCGCAAGAGCGGGCGGCTGCAAACCAATTGCGAAAAATTCTGGCAGCACAGGCTGCTGGAGAGGCTACGTTGCGCGTTCTCGATGACGGCAAGCCAGCAGAGGTCACTCTATCGCCGGCACTCTCGGACCTGCTCATGGAGCTCTTGCGTCACGTGGGCAAGGGTGACGCTGTTACCTTAGTGCCGGTCAGCCAAATGCTCACTACACAGCAGGCAGCAGATATCCTCAACGTTTCACGGCCTTTCTTGATATCGCTGCTGGATCGGGG
>NZ_JBYCZP010000097.1:0-435 GCF_057586295.1 Rhizobium sp. SRI_017
GGTGAAGAGCGGTCTGCGGCAATGCGGACATCGCATTGGCCATGGTTGTTCGAACGTGTTTAGGATCGCTTGGCGGACGGCCGGAAGGCTTGGTTGTGGCGGCGGGCCCGGGCTTATTTTTCCCCCCTTCCACCTTTGAGAGGCGGCGAGATTGCAGAAAAGCGTAGGCGATCATCGTCATCAAAGCGTGCCGGTGAAGGCCGGTCCAGGAACGCCCCTCGAAATGGTCGAGGCCGAGTTCCTCCTTGAGCTGCTGATGGACCTGTTCGCAGACCCAGAGCGCCTTGATGGCGCCAGCGAGCTGCTTGAGCGATGTGTCGGCAGGAAGATTGGAGAGATAGTATTTGCGTTCACCGGTCGAGCGATGCTCGCCGATGACCCAGACCTCTTCGCCGGGGAGATGCTGAGCGCCCCTATCGCGGATGCGCTGCGGCG
>NZ_JBYCZP010000098.1:0-378 GCF_057586295.1 Rhizobium sp. SRI_017
CTTGCGCCTGGCAGTCGCTCGAGCAGGTGGCGCGCGCCCTTGTAGTCACTGGTCTGGCCGGACGTCAGAAAGAGCAGCAGAGGCCTGCCCAAGCCGTCCGTGACAGCGTGCAGCTTGGAGTTCAGGCCGCCTTTCGTACGTCCGATACAGCGGGAAAGAGCCCCTTTTTTAGCAGGCTGGCTGCGGTGCGATGAGCTTTGAGATGCGTGGCATCGATCATCAACCTGTCGGGCTGCCTCGCCGTTCCCGCGAGCGCCTCGAAAATCCGGCTGAACACGCCGAGTTCGCTCCATCGCAGGAAACGATTGTAGAGCGTCTTGTGCGGACCGTATTCCTTCGGCGCGTCCTTCCACTGAAGTCCGTGTTTCAGCACGTAAA
>NZ_JBYCZP010000099.1:0-377 GCF_057586295.1 Rhizobium sp. SRI_017
CCAGTGACTTCCTCGTCACTTTCCAAAGATACTGCGCTCTCCGGTCGTGCCGTAGTTCGCCAATTCGCTCGAAAAAGCGAGGCCCGCGCCGCGACGCGGCGGTCCCGTCTCGATCGCGTCCAGCTCGCACGTGCAAGGGATCGTCGGCCGTTTTCACGCCGACGAAGACTATCCCTCTTCAGCGCTGCTGGAGTGCCAATCTCACACCCAAGGCGCAGTAGATGCCGCCAACCACTTTACCCTGCCACTTCAAAACCGCCGGATGGCGACGCAAGAAGGTGCCAAGGCCCGCTGCGCTGCAGGCGAAAACAGTTGTGCTCAAAAATCCAAGCAGTGAAAAGACGATCCCGAGGATGGTCAATTGCATGAAGACAGCG
>NZ_JBYCZP010000100.1:0-332 GCF_057586295.1 Rhizobium sp. SRI_017
CGGCTTGCCCGGAGCCTTGCCGTTGATCAGCCCGTCGGGACCGCGTGCGTTGAAACGCACCACCCAGTCGCGCACGATCTGAACCGTAACGCTACCGAGGCGAGCCGCATCGGCGCGCGAGCCGCCATCATAGATCGATGCGAGCGCGAGAAGACGTCGAGCCTGGTCGGCATCTCGTGTCTGCCGAGCCAGACGCCGCAACCCATCCCCATCGAAATCCGACCGCAAAGAAATCGCTGAACCCATCGCAAACCTCCTGTTTGCGCCACAGATTCAGATTCGTCGGCTTGTGGGAATCCCTCGACAGAGTCACGCTCAATGACGGTTGGTAT
>NZ_JBYCZP010000101.1:0-332 GCF_057586295.1 Rhizobium sp. SRI_017
CGATGGTGACGGCGGCGCATGTGCTTGACTTGAGCGAGCGTCAGGTCCGTCGTCTTCTGGAGCGGATTCGGAATGACGGCGCAGCATCGATCCGTCACAAGGCGATCGGCCGGCCGTCGAACAATCGGATCAACGACGGTGTTCGAGACTATGCGGTGACGCTGGTTGGTGAACGCTATGCGGATTTCGGACCGACGTTGGCGGCGGAGAAGCTTGCCGAGCGCGATGGATTGCGTGTGTCACGCGAGACGTTGCGCAGCTGGATGGTCGATGCCGGACTCTGGCTGTCGCGCAAGCAACGGCGGACGTTTCATCAGCCGCGGCTGCGACGC
>NZ_JBYCZP010000102.1:0-318 GCF_057586295.1 Rhizobium sp. SRI_017
GTGAAAAATTCTGGCGCCGGCACCAGGCGGAAAAGTGTTTCCAGTCCGCAGCATAGGCGCGGCGGGTATTGGCGGAGCTGGCGGCCTCGATGTAAGCACGGGCGCGATCGGCGAGATCCTCGAGGTGGCCGGCTAGGGGAGGGGCGTGGACCATTGTCAGTTGCTTGGCCGTCATGCCGCCGGCCTCGATTGGATCGGGCAGGGTTTCGGATGTCGGTAGGGGACCCCGCATGGTGCGCCTCATGCTGCTCGTATGTCAGTCTGCGAGAAATCGTTGCCTTTGTAGAGGAGTGGCTCGCCGGTGAGCGCGGCGAGTGC
>NZ_JBYCZP010000103.1:0-316 GCF_057586295.1 Rhizobium sp. SRI_017
AACGCTGCGTCCGGTTCGTTGAAGGCGATCGCGACGATAGCGGAGGTATCGATGACCATCAGTTTGGCAAGCCGTTCTCGTCATAGCCGATGATCTCATCAGCGGAGCGGTCATCCAGGATCGGCAGAGCACTCCAGCGCCGCCGGCTGGCGGCCATGTCCTCCAGCAATGCGGCCTTGCGCGTCTCGGAGCCCGTGCGGCGCAGGCGGTCCTCAAGGGCCCGCCGGGTGGCGACCGTGATCGTCTCGCCGGTGCGCTCGGCAAGGGTGCGGGCCAGCCGTTCGGTCTCGGGGTCTTTGATGCTCAGTGCCATCTC
>NZ_JBYCZP010000104.1:0-316 GCF_057586295.1 Rhizobium sp. SRI_017
GACGCTGCGTCCGGTTCGTTGAAGGCGATCGCGACGATAGCGGAGGTATCGATGACCATCAGTTTGGCAAGCCGTTCTCGTCATAACCGATGATCTCATCAGCGGAGCGGTCATCCAGGATCGGCAGAGCACTCCAGCGCCGCCGGCTCGCGGCCATGTCCTCCAGCAATGCGGCCTTGCGCGTCTCGGAGCCCGTGCGGCGCAGGCGGTCCTCGAGGGCCCGCCGGGTGGCGACCGTGATCGTCTCGCCGGTGCGCTCGGCAAGGGTGCGGGCCAGCCGTTCGGTCTCGGGGTCTTTGATGCTCAGTGCCATCTG
>NZ_JBYCZP010000105.1:0-316 GCF_057586295.1 Rhizobium sp. SRI_017
TGAGCAAGCGCAACTTCGAGGCCCTGTCGCGCTATATCTATGACTATAGCGGCATCAAGATGCCGATCACCAAGATCACGATGCTGGAAGGCCGTCTCCGCCGCCGGCTGAGAGCGACCGGCATCGGCACGCTCGATGCCTATTGCGAATATCTGTTCAAACAGAACGGGCTTGCGACCGAGTCGACCTATCTCATCGACGCGGTCACGACCAACAAGACGGACTTCTTCCGCGAGCCGAAGCACTTCGAATATGTCGAGCAGGTCGTGCTGCCGGAGATGCTGGCAGCGGGACATAAGAAATTGCGCGTCTGGAG
>NZ_JBYCZP010000106.1:0-301 GCF_057586295.1 Rhizobium sp. SRI_017
CCGCTTGACAAGGCAATCGATGTAGTCGGCCCGCCAGCGCATTCCGACGCTAGGCGGCGGCTCACTGGCGGCACGGCTGAGCGTCGTCACCTCATAGACTCTGTCGGTACGGATGCCGATCAGTGTCGGCTCGCCGTCGAGTTCGAGCTCGATAACGATGATACGGCTGTCGATCGTCGCCTCAGTGACCTCCATGCCGAAGGCCAGGCGGATGTCGGCGAGCGGTATGACCTTGCCGCGAAAGTTGATGACGCTCGAGACGAAAGGCTTGGAGCCCGGAACACGTGTCTCCGGCAGGAGG
>NZ_JBYCZP010000107.1:0-290 GCF_057586295.1 Rhizobium sp. SRI_017
GGTGAAAAATTCTGGCGCCGGCACCAGGCGGAAAAGTGTTTCCAGTCCGCGGCATAGGCGCGTCGGGTATTGGCGGAGCTGGCGGCTTCGACGTAGCCTCGCGCCCGATCGGCCAGTTGTTGTAGATGCGCCGGCAGGCCGGCGCCCGCCTCCGGCAAAGGGGCGGGGGGACCAGAACCAACGGCGTTCGTGTCGGCCGCTGCACCTGATTGCCCTAGGTTGGCTGTTGGCGGCTCCAGTTTCGTTGCGGGATCGCTCATGCTGTCTCCCACGGATTAATCACTGACGCG
>NZ_JBYCZP010000108.1:0-275 GCF_057586295.1 Rhizobium sp. SRI_017
TACCGCGTGTTCGACAAGGATCAGCGGGTGACGCACGCGGCGATCACTGAGAACAAGCGGCTCGGTGATGTGTTGGCCTATATCAAAGAGCGGCAGGACGAGCGGGACAAACCTGACGTCAAGACCAACAGCGAGAAGCTTGGCTACGTCAAGCGAGGGCGCAAGCCAGGCCCGAGGACAGATTTTACAAACGATCCGGTGGTGATCGCGCGGCGCGAGAAGGCGCAGGCGCGGCTTGAAGCTGCAGAATGATGTCGATCACCCAGCCTCAAAGC
>NZ_JBYCZP010000109.1:0-274 GCF_057586295.1 Rhizobium sp. SRI_017
AATCCTCGACCACGAGGAGGCCTTCAAGATCCCACATGGTCCCGACTACCTGCTTGGGCTTCGGGACGTACGTGGCCAAGGCGTACCGGTGGTCGATCTCCGTCTTCGCCTGGGTATGACGAAGACGGAAAAGACCCCGCACACGCGGATCCTGGTGCTTGACGTCCAGATCGGCGAGAAGATGCTGACCCTGGGCCTGGTCGCCGACCGCGTCTATGAAGTGACGCCCTTCCGGCGCGACGAGATCGAGGGGGCGCCGGATATCGGCGTCCGC
>NZ_JBYCZP010000110.1:0-274 GCF_057586295.1 Rhizobium sp. SRI_017
AGGCCTATGGCGAGCTGGTGCAGATCGATGGTTCCGAGCATCGCTGGTTCGAGGATCGCGGAGCTCCATGCTCGCTGCTGGTGTTTGTCGATGATGCGACCGGCAAGTTGATGCAGTTGCGTTTCGTGCGATCGGAAAGCGCCTTCACATACTTCGAGGCACTGGCGCTTTATCTGACGCGTCACGGCGCACCGGTTGCCTTTTATTCCGACAAGCATTCGGTGTTCCGGGTGGCGAAGAAGGATGCCAGGGGTGGTCAGGGCATGACGCAGTT
>NZ_JBYCZP010000111.1:0-274 GCF_057586295.1 Rhizobium sp. SRI_017
TTCGGCCTGCTCGACGGGTGCCGAGCCCTATACGATGGCGATGGTTCTGCAGGAATTCGCGAGCACCAATCGCGAGGTTGACTATCGCATCCTGGCGACGGACCTCTCGACCGATGTGTTGCAGGCGGCGCAGCGCGGAGTCTATCCGCGCGACATGGTGGCACCCGTGCCGAAGAGCATCCAGCAGAAATATGTGATGGTGGCGCGCGAGAGGGGTCGCACCGATGTTCGCATCAGTGCGCGCCTGCGTTCCAAGGTCGGGTTCGCCCGGCTC
>NZ_JBYCZP010000112.1:0-274 GCF_057586295.1 Rhizobium sp. SRI_017
AAGCCGGGCGAACCCGACCTTGGAACGCAGGCGCGCACTGATGCGAACATCGGTGCGACCCCTCTCGCGCGCCACCATTACATATTTCTGCTGGATGCTCTTCGGCACGGGTGCCACCATGTCGCGCGGATAGACTCCGCGCTGCGCCGCCTGCAACACATCGGTCGACAGGTCCGTCGCCAGGATGCGATAATCAACCTCGCGATTGGCGCTCACGAATTCCTGCAGAACCATCGCCATCGTATAGGGCTCGGCACCCGTCGAGCAGGCCGAG
>NZ_JBYCZP010000113.1:0-274 GCF_057586295.1 Rhizobium sp. SRI_017
TCGGTGTCCTCAAAATCCTTTACGTTGCGGGTGACCAGAATTAAGTCGTGGATGATCGCAGTTGCGGCGATCAGACCGTCGATATCGCCGCGTGGCCGGATCGCCGCGATGCGGCCCCATTCAACAGCGATCTGGTCGGTCACCGGCAGGATGCGGTCGCCATGATCGTGACGCAGCTTGCGCAGCCACTCGGTGAGGTGGGCCGCGGCCCTCGGGTCCGACTTCTGTTTCAATGCAATGCCGCGCATGATTTCGCCGAGGGTCAGGGCGCTCA
>NZ_JBYCZP010000114.1:0-274 GCF_057586295.1 Rhizobium sp. SRI_017
ACGGACGCCGATATCCGGCGCCCCCTCGATCTCGTCGCGGCGGAAGGGCGTCACTTCATAGACGCGGTCGGCGACCAGCCCCAGTGTCAGCATCTTCTCGCCGATCTGGACGTCAAGCACCAGGATCCGCGTGTGCGGGGTCTTTTCCGTCTTCGTCATACCCAGGCGAAGACGGAGATCGACCACCGGTACGCCTTGGCCACGTACGTCTCGAAGCCCAAGCAGGTACTCGGGACCGTGTGGGATCTTGAAGGCCTCCTCGTGGTCGAGGATC
>NZ_JBYCZP010000115.1:0-270 GCF_057586295.1 Rhizobium sp. SRI_017
GATCAGGAACTGCTGCTGCTCATCTTCCAGCCCGGCTTCTCGACCGCTGCGCAGGTGACAAACCTCTCCGGCCGCGGCGTCGGAATGGATGTCGTGAAGAAGACGGTGGAAGCGCTTCGCGGCACGATCGACATCACCAGCAAGCCGGGCGAAGGCTCGGTGGTCGCGCTCCGCATCCCCTTGACGCTCGCCATTATCGACGGGCTGCTCGTCCGCGTCGGCAAGGGCAACTATGTCATCCCGCTCTCGGCCGTCGAGGAATGCCTCGAA
>NZ_JBYCZP010000116.1:0-266 GCF_057586295.1 Rhizobium sp. SRI_017
ATGGATGCTGAGCGGATCGACCGAGCGCAGCCAGGAGACGGCCTGAGCGGTGCCCCTTCGGGCCTCCGACACGATGTTGGTGTCGACCAAATACATTAGAAAGCCACATCGCGGCTGGGAGTCTTGACACGCTCCTCGACAGCATCGGCGAGCTCTTCGTCCCAAGCCGGACCGCTCAGCAAATCGTCGACCAGGGTCGGCCGGCCGGCACGCAGCGCGTCGTAATCACGGGCCGACAACACGACAGCGGTTCGCTCGCCGCGCAG
>NZ_JBYCZP010000117.1:0-262 GCF_057586295.1 Rhizobium sp. SRI_017
GACTGCAAGCATTGCCGATCCGGGGCTTCCTCCAAAACGAAGTCTGGTGGGTGCAGCCTCGGGTTGGCCGATGCGAATTGAACTCAATGAGCCGCATTGCAGCACGCGTTTCGTCACGAGCCATGGCCGCTTTCCTGCAGCAACAACGACTGCTTCAATGACAGTAGTGAGGGCGCAAAGTTGCCGGTTCCAAAAGAGCGAGCCACAAGCATCTCGCGCCTCCGCTACCTATCTGAATGACACTTCGACGTATTGGCGGTCC
>NZ_JBYCZP010000118.1:0-259 GCF_057586295.1 Rhizobium sp. SRI_017
CGAACGATGGCCTCAAGGAATGGCGTCTGCGCTTCACCCTGCCGGCCAATGCGATGATGAACGGCACCAATCCGGTCGCGCTGCTCGACGAACTGCGCGATCTCGGCGAGTGCAGCATCGTTGCCGACATGGCCGGTGTTCCGGCCTTCGACGCGCTCGATCCGGCCGAAATCCATATCACCTGGAATGTCAGCCTGAAGACCAGGCATGGCCGCTCCGAGATCGAGGACGTCTTCATCTTCGTCATGGACGAAATGAC
>NZ_JBYCZP010000119.1:0-257 GCF_057586295.1 Rhizobium sp. SRI_017
ACCTGTCCCATAGCGAATCTCTCCAAACTTGCGAGAAGATTGCACCATCAAAATACGGGATCAAACATCTAGCGTTCGAATCCCTTCTGGGGTCGAGCTGTGCTGGAACGATCTCCTTTGAGCATTGATCTATGCACCGGGCGTTACCCATTCGCAAAATCCCGGGCCGCCTGAATGAACGCTGTAAAGGCAGCCGGCGGATTCTTCCTGCCGGAGTAGTAGAGCGCGAGGGGCGCTAGAGAGGGCGTCCAGTCCTC
>NZ_JBYCZP010000120.1:0-253 GCF_057586295.1 Rhizobium sp. SRI_017
CGGACTTTGTCGAAGGCGGTTTCACAATGATGGGTGAACGCAGCAAGCGCGTCGAAGCCGAACATCGACCCCGAGCCTTTGAGGGTGTGAAGTCCGCGAAAGACAGCATCGACCTGCGCCCGATCTGTAAGATCGCGGGTGAGATCGAGCAGTCCCAGCTCGATCTGCTCCAGGCATTCCGCAGCTTCCGTCCGGAAGACTGAAATCGGATCAGGGTTGCTCATCGGCCAAGGACCTTTCTGGCAATCTTGAC
>NZ_JBYCZP010000121.1:0-247 GCF_057586295.1 Rhizobium sp. SRI_017
GTTCTTGCCTCTGCCGGTGACGCGGCGAAAGAGGGGGCCTTTGGCGAGCTTTGCGAAGCGGATCCAGGTCTCGACCGCGACGACCGGGCAGGTGGCGTCAGAGGAGCCGCGGCCGACCTCGACCTCGCGCCAGCCGGTCTTGCCGCGCAAGGTGACGAGCAGGCCTTTGTCGAGGATCTCGATCCAGCCCGAAGACTCCTCGGTCTGGTCGCGACCGAGGTCGAGGCCAGTGATTTCCGAACGGCGA
>NZ_JBYCZP010000122.1:0-242 GCF_057586295.1 Rhizobium sp. SRI_017
AAGTAGTGCTAGGTTCAGGACTCATTAATCGAGCCAGAAGCAGCATGTTACTGCAATGAAGATTGCGGATAGGAATGTGTGTGCACATCGGTCGTATCTGGTTGCGACGCGTCTCCAGTCCTTGATCCTGCCGAACATGTTCTCGATACGATAACGCTGTCGATACAGGTCCTTGTCGTATTCAGCCGGGTTCTTCCGTTTGGCGCGGGGCGGGATGCAGGCGGAAATTCCCATTTCTTTCA
>NZ_JBYCZP010000123.1:0-235 GCF_057586295.1 Rhizobium sp. SRI_017
CTGCCCGGCCTGAAGACCTGCATCGGCCGCTGAATCTGGCGCCGGATCGGTTGACCGAGATCCTGTGCAAGCGCGAGCAACGTTATGTCGGCGCGCAGCTGACTTTTTCGTTCGAGCGCCAGCGGATCATGCTGCAGGAGACCGAGGTGACGCGCGGTCTGGTCGGTCGCTATGTCGAGACTTATGCCTATGCCGACGGTCGCTTGGATGTGCGTTGGAAGGGGCATTCCCTACC
>NZ_JBYCZP010000124.1:0-230 GCF_057586295.1 Rhizobium sp. SRI_017
ATGCTGAACCGGCTGGTGCCCGATATCCGCAAGACCGCCGAACTGATCTCGGAGATCTCCGCTGCCTGCCGTGAGCAGGATATCGGTGCCGCCCAGATCAACGAAGCGATCCAGCAGCTCGACAAGGTGACCCAGACCAATGCCGGCGCGTCGGAAGAAATGTCGGCGACCTCTGAGGAACTGGCTTCGCAGGCCGAGGAACTCCAGGCTTCCATCGCCTTCTTCAAGGT
>NZ_JBYCZP010000125.1:0-223 GCF_057586295.1 Rhizobium sp. SRI_017
AGACGGGCAAGGAGATCGAGCTTATCACCGAAGGCGAGACGACCGAAGTCGACAAGACGGTCATAGACCGCCTGGCTGATCCGCTCGTCCACCTCGTCCGCAACTCGATCGACCACGGGCTCGAAAAGCCCGAGGATCGTATCGCAGCCGGCAAGCCGCCCAAGGGTCAGGTTATCCTCTCGGCCCATCAGACCGGCGGCGAAGTGATCATCACGATCAGGGA
>NZ_JBYCZP010000126.1:0-223 GCF_057586295.1 Rhizobium sp. SRI_017
AACCCGATTTTCAGATGCTGGCTTGGCATTGTCCCCACAATCTCCGTGTAACTTTAGGTCTTGAAACAGAATCGGCGGCGTTCAAATCGAATCAACTATCTATGCAACCGGTTTCGGCGCGCGGTCCCTCGGCCGCTGCCCACGGTTTCGCGGGCATCGGGTGATCCGAGCGGAACCGATTGGCACGCACCGCCAACGGTGATGTCAGGAAGGGTTAACCGGC
>NZ_JBYCZP010000127.1:0-220 GCF_057586295.1 Rhizobium sp. SRI_017
CATCCATGACCGGCCCTCCAAAGCCGACCTCCGATGAATCACCGAAGACCCCGCTTGGGAATCCTCAAAATGCACCCAATCTAAAAATCTGCCAAAGTAGTGCTAAGCTGCAAAATGCCGAAGAGGACAACGAGGAAATCGCAGCCTATCATCAGGATCGCAGGGTCGCTCGGCGTCCCCATTCCACCCGACCAAAGTTCAGTGCTGTCGCGCGCAAATA
>NZ_JBYCZP010000128.1:0-212 GCF_057586295.1 Rhizobium sp. SRI_017
TCGGAGCTGGAGTTTCCGCCCTGGCTACCGGAGCGGCCAGATGGGAAGGCGTTGGCAGACTGCCACCGTTGACGGCGCGATGCAGGTTGTCGAGCAAAGCTGCACTCACAGCGTCATGATCGCCATTCGGCGTATCGAGGAGAGCGCGCATGTGATCCTGCGCCGACAGAACCGCCGAGACGAGTTCCTGGGTAGCCGGAACATCGCCTTTA
>NZ_JBYCZP010000129.1:0-212 GCF_057586295.1 Rhizobium sp. SRI_017
CCGGAGCTGGAGTTTCCGCCCTGGCTACCGGAGCGGCCAGATGCGAAGGCGTTGGCAGACTGCCACCGTTGACGGCGCGATGCAGGTTGTCGAGCAAAGCTGCACTCACAGCGTCATGATCGCCATTCGGCGTATCGAGAAGGGCGCGCATGTGATCCTGCGCCGACAGGACCGCCGAGACGAGTTCCTGGGTGGCCGGAACATCGCCTTTG
>NZ_JBYCZP010000130.1:0-208 GCF_057586295.1 Rhizobium sp. SRI_017
TCTCTATATGTTAGGTGCTCAGCAATTCCGGCAAAAACCATCCACAATTGGGGAAGTTTGCGCTTCACTGCGCCGCAGATCGGAGCTATATAGCTAGACAGGCTAGCTAGCTTGGAGCAGGACGATGGAATGGCAGCTGCAGGACGCCAAGAACCAATTCTCGAAGGTCGTGCAAAAGGCGCGCCATGAGGGGCCGCAGGAGATTACT